>MGTD01000024.1 GCA_001799285.1 Deltaproteobacteria bacterium RIFOXYD12_FULL_56_24 | reverse complement strand
GTTCCGACGGTCTGTGTCTTGGCATGCCGACGGCATTATCCTGCCTGTCAGGGGATAAAATTGGCTTTTTCAGGGCCGACTAAATATTTCCCTCTTCTTAAGAGGGACAAGGTGTCGGCCCTGCTCCGCGCTCTCCCCAAAATGCATTGACTTTTCAGCCTATTGCTGATAGCTAACAGGATGCTAAAAATGCTGCATTTCGCTTTTTTGGCATCCTGTTTTGTTATCGGGCGTTTAACAGCCGCGCCATCCCCGACACTGGAAAAAGCCATGCCTAAAGACAATTCATCCGCCCGCTTCCAGGCAAACGGCCTGGCGACCCTCATCGGCAGCCTGCCGGTTTCCGACCAACGCGAAGCTTTTTCCCTGATCTTTGACCACACCCCCGATATCCCCTTGTGGCCGCAATTGCCGGGCAACCCGAAGGAAGGGATGCTTAATCAGTTCAGCGAAGGGATTCCCGGCTTTGTCGAAGAGGCTGGGCGCACTTATTTCGATATTCAGACCGAAACCTTTGCCGAGGAGATGCTGGCCTATTTTGAGCAGTATCTTGCCGCCCTCGAAGACCCGAACCTTTTGTCTGATTCGCCTTTTGCCGTGAGCCGGGAGAGGGCTCAGGGCCTTTTTGCTTTGCAAGAGGCGGTTGCCGGCAAGACGGTGGCCGCAGTCAAGGGCCAGATGACCGGGCCGTTCACCCTGCTTACCGGGCTTCACGACCGGGAGGGGAGGGCGGCCTATTATGAGCCGACCATCCGGGAAATGGTGGTGAAGGGTCTTTCCCTTAAAGCCGTCTGGCAGGTGCGGCTTCTTGCCCAGGCGCAGGCTCCGGTCATTCTCTTTATCGACGAACCGGCCCTGGCTGGTCTTGGTTCCTCGGCTTTTCTCGGCGTTTCCCTTGAGGAGCTTGGCCAGGAACTCAATGAGGTTATCGGTGCGGCCCAGGCAGCCGGCGGGCTGGTGGGCGTTCATGTCTGCGCCAATACGGACTGGGAATTTCTTCTCTCCACCTCCCTTGATATTGTCAGCTTTGACGCCTACGGGTTTTTCGATAAGCTGGCCGCCTGCAAGGAGGCGGTGTTTGGCTTTTTGGGGAGGGGCGGCATCATTGCCTGGGGGATTGTGCCTACCGGGGAGAAGGAATATATCGAACAGGAAACGGCTGAGTCTCTTCTGGCGCGCTGGGAGGCGCAGGCCGCCCAGCTTGTCGGCGGAGCCTGGGATTATCAAGCCCTGTTGCGGCAGACCCTGATCACCCCCAGCTGCGGAACCGGTTCGTTGCCTCTGGCCCACGCCAAAAAGGTACTGGCCTTGACCAGGGATCTTTCCAAGTTGTTGCGGGACAAATATGTAACCAATCACGGGGTAAGCCCATAAAGGTCAAATAACCACGGAACAAGCGGTCACAGGGTGCCGCAGGTTGCGGCAAGCGGGACGGCGATGCGTACTTTTGTCCGTGAGCCGGACCGATCGTCGCTGTCAATCGTCGGCAGAAGTGCCGACAACATGTGGTGCCCTGTGATCGCTTGCACAAATATCTATAGGTGCAGGCGCCGGCCGGCTATCCTTATTATTCAATCACTACAAAAAAAGTTTGAGTGTCGAGCAATGGAAGAACTTAATCAGGTCTTGAAGCAACGCCGTCAAAAAGCCCAGGAGCTGGCGGAGCTGGGTGTTAATCTCTATGCCAACGATTTCAAGCCGGCCCACCGGATCAGCGATATCCTGGCGAAAAACGACAATCCGGACGCACCGCTGGAGGAGGGAAGCAAGTCAGTGGCCGGCAGGATCATGGCGCTGCGCAAGTTCGGCAAGGCGGCCTTTGTCCAGATCCAGGACGAGACCGGCCGCATTCAGGTGTATGTCAAGCGCGATGGGGTTGGTGAGGAGGTCTACCAGATCTTCAAAAAACTTGATCTCGGCGACATCGTCGGTTTTGGCGGCACTCTGTTCCGCACCCAGACCGGTGAGCTCACCATCGAGGCGGCAACCCTGAAGCCGATCACTAAATCCTTGCGGCCTCTGCCGGAGAAATTCCACGGCCTGACCGATGTGGAAACCCGTTATCGCCAGCGCTATGTCGATCTGATCATGAACCCGGAGGTGCGCGATACCTTTCGCAAACGGGTGGAGATCATCCGGCTGATCCGCGATTTCCTGGTAAACCGGGGCTTCATGGAGGTGGAAACCCCGATGATGCAGGCCATTGCCGGCGGGGCCACGGCCAAGCCCTTCAAGACCCATCATAATGCCCTGGGTATGGATCTTTATTTGCGGATCGCCCCGGAACTGTATCTGAAGCGGCTGCTGGTGGGGGGCTTTGAAAAGGTCTTCGAAATCAACCGCAATTTCCGGAACGAAGGCCTTTCCACCCGGCACAATCCCGAATTCACCATGCTCGAGTTCTATCAGGCCTTTGCCACGTACGAGGATCTCATGGATCTCACCGAGGAGATGGTTTCCTACGTTGCCGCCGAGGTCACCGGCTCCATGCGGGTGAGCTATCAGGGGCAGGAGGTTGATCTTTCCCCGCCCTGGAAGCGCTATACCATGGACGAGGCCCTGGTCGAGGTGGGCGGGATTGACCGGGAGGTTCTCGCCGACCCAGAACTCACCCGGCAGTTGGCCCTGGATAAGGGTATCGCTCTTGCGCCCATGGCCGGGCACGGCAAGGCCAAGACCGAGCTTTTTGAACTGCTGGTGGAAGAAAAGCTGATCAATCCCACCTTCGTGACTCAGTACCCCACCGAGGTTTCGCCGCTGGCCCGCCGCAACGAGAAGAATCCCGAGGTTACCGACCGTTTCGAGCTTTTCGTGACCGGTCGGGAAATAGCCAATGCCTTCAGCGAACTTAATGATCCCATAGATCAGAAAGAGCGGCTTGCCAAGCAGATTGCCGAACGGGGCAGCGATGAGGAGATTTTTCCCGAGCTGGATGAGGACTTCGTCCGGGCTCTGGAGTACGGCATGCCTCCGGCGGCAGGGGAAGGCATCGGCATCGACCGTTTGGTTATGCTGCTGACCGACTCCGCTTCGATCCGGGATGTCATCCTTTTCCCGCATCTGCGCCCGGAAAGCAAGTAGACCCCTGTAACCGTCCAGGAGCACGGCATCTGCTTTGTCATCGGCCGGCTTATGTGCACCAGCACACTTCGCCGGCCTCTTCCGCGCATCTGCGGCGCTCCTGAACGGTTACAGTTTAGGGAGAGGTTGTTGATTTAGATGGCCAGGCAACCAGTGAGTCCGCTTCCATCCGCCAGGGGATTGTTTCTGAAAGAGAGGGAAATTGTGAATTTTGAATGGTTTGTATGTCTGCGATATTTGAAGGCCAAGCGCAAGCATGGTTTTATCTCGATTATTTCGCTGATCTCCATTGCCGGAGTCATGGTCGGGGTCATGGCCCTGATTGTGGTTCTTGCGGTGATGACCGGCTTTACCTCCGAATTCAGGGACAAGATTCTCGGCATCAACTCCCATGTGGTGGTTCAGGATTATACCGGCAATATCAGCGGCTATGAAGAGATTGCCGCGAAAGTTCGCGCGGTTGAGGGGGTAAGCGGGGTAACGCCCTATCTGTACAGCCAGGCCATGATCACCAGCGGCGAAGGCGGCACCGGCGCCGTACTGCGCGGTCTTGATCCTGCCTCGGCCCAGGGAGTGCTCAACCTGGAAAAGAACCTGCGCACCGGTTCAATCGCCGCCTTGTCGTCCGGGCAGCCTGACGGGAGAAGGCTGCCGGGCATTATCCTGGGAAAGGAGCTTGCTGCTCAACTGCATGTCTCGCTGCACGACCGGGTGCGGCTGATTTCGGCTTCCGGGCCTCTTACCCCCATGGGAGTGCTGCCCAAGGTCTCCACCTGTCAGGTGGTGGGGATTTTTGAAACCGGCATGTACGAGTATGATTCCGCCCTGGCTTATGTTTCCCTGGCAACGGCGCAGCGCTTCTTTGATCTGCCCGGTCTGGTGCATGGCCTGGAGGTGAAAACCAGGGATCTCAACCAGGCGGACCGGATAGCCAGGCGGATCGAACAGGCTCTGGGGCCTTCTTATTTCGCCAAGGACTGGATGCGGATGAACCGGAACATCTTTTCCGCCCTCCAACTGGAAAAGACCGCTCTTTCCGTGATCATGGCCCTGGTGGTGATGGTCGCCGCTTTTAATATCGTCAGCACCCTGATCATGGTGGTCATGGAAAAGAATAAGGATATCGCCATTCTGAAATCCATGGGCGCCACCTCCGCCAGCATCATGCGGATTTTCATCTACGAGGGTTTGGTTATCGGTCTTGCCGGTACTGTCCTTGGGGTGCTCGGGGGCTTAAGCCTTTGCGCCATCTTAAGCCGCTACCAGTTCATCAAGCTGCCCGAAGTCTACCCGATTTCCACCCTGCCGGTGCTGGTCCTGCCCTCTGATGTTATTCTCATTGCCCTGTCGGCAACGATTATTACCCTGGCCGCCACCCTGTATCCTTCCTGGCAGGCGGCCAAGGTCGATCCGGCCGTGGCCCTGCGTTACGAGTAAAGGAGACTGCCCAATGCCCAATGTCGCACCAGAACAGGTCTTCTTTTTTGAAGCGCGGGATATTTATAAGGAATATTGCGACCATGGCAGCCTGCAGGTGCTTGCCGGGGTACATCTGCGACTGGCAGCCGGGGAAATGGTCGCCGTGGTCGGCGCGTCCGGCACCGGAAAAACAACCTTGCTCCATATTCTGGGCGCTCTTGATCAGCCCAGTCAGGGGCAGGTTTTTTATCGGGGTGAAAATGTTTTTGAGAAAACCGCAGACCAGCTGGCTCGGTTTCGCAACCAGGTTATCGGCTTTGTTTTTCAGTCCCATCATTTGCTCCCGGAATTTAACGCCCTGGAAAACGTTCTCCTGCCAGGGTTGATTGCCGGCCAGAAACGCTCCGGGCTGGTCGGATATGCGGAATATCTTCTGGAGCGGGTTGGGGTCATTAATCGCGCCACCCACAAGGTGGGCGAGTTATCCGGCGGCGAGCAGCAGCGGGTCGCCCTGGCCCGGGCCCTGATCATGAAGCCGGAGGTTCTTCTGGCGGATGAGCCCACCGGGAATCTTGATCCTAAAACCGGATTCAAGGTTTTTGAGCTTATTCGGGAGTTGAGTGAAACCCTTTCCCTGGCAACGGTCATGGTGACGCATAACCTTGAGCTGTCCCGGCGAATGAGCCGTTGTCTAACCTTGCTGGACGGGGGCTTGCACGAAACCGGGGATGAGCGGCTGCTCAGCTTGGCGCCGGAAAGCAGCGGCAAGGTAACTTCCAGCTCAATGCCGGAAATGACTCGAACCACCAAACCGTAACTATTCAGCAGTGCCCCAGGTTGCGGTAAGCGGTACGGCGAAGCGTACATCAAAAGTACGTGAGCCGGCCTGATCGCCGCAAGATGGGGTGCTGCTGGATAGTTACATGAAAGCAAAGATTCTTGACAGTAGAGTCAAGGCCTGATAATCCTGATGGCCATCAACTCGGAAGCTCGGCCGCATATTTTTGAGCGGTTACTCAAGTCCACTTTAACAGCGAAAGCGAGAGTATGAGACAAGACAATTCAGCCCGACACATGTTATGTTCCCGTGGGTTTTCAGGGTTCATCAGGATTGTAATGGCAGCCCTTGTCCTTTTTGTGACGCCGGGCATCCTGCCTCTGGCAGGAGAGGCCTTTGGCGCGGCGCTGGAGGCGAACACCGTCATCGTTCCTCCCCGGATCAACGCCCCGTCCGGGGTTGACCAGCTTCTTGCCTTAAGCGACAAGACCCTGGTGGAGGTTGCACAGAGCAAAGGTCTGGTGATGCTGCCCAGGGAGGAAATGCAGCAGAAGCTCGGTTATGCTGCGTGGCCCCCCGCGCCAGAGGCCTTGAGGCCCCTGGTCACCTCTCCGGCGGTAAACTATGTGGTGGTCGGCAGCATAACCAAGCTTGGCGAGCAACTAAGTCTTGATTTTGTCGTCCATGACATTTTCGGCAATAACCCCCCCAAATTTTATTATCAGGTCAGCAACAACGAAGCCGGGTTGCAGAAAGCCCTGGCCCAGATGGTCAACGATATTCTCTCGCACACCGGTCAATATTTTCTCATTAATTCTCTTGGGGTTGCCGGAAATACCCGCACGGATTCCGGGGCCATCATGCGGCAGGTGAAAAGCCAGGTCGGGGATCGCTATTCGCCGCAACTTCTGCGGACGGACCTGAAAAATATCTTTCAGATGGGCTACTTTGATGATGTGCAAATCCTGGTTACCGACACGGAAAAAGGCAAGGATATTATCTTCCGACTCACGGAAAAAGCAGTAATCGGCCAGGTTCTTATCAGTGGAGCAAAGGATCTTGAGGAGAAAGAAGTGAAGGAGGTGGTGAGCATCTCGCCCAACACCATCATCAACACCAATGAAGTGCAGACCTCGGTTGAAAATATCCGCAAACTCTATAAGGATAAGGGGTTCTATCGGACCAACGTCGCCGCCAAGCTCAACTATGCCACGCCTGACAAGGTGAATGTCACTTTTGACATCGAAGAAGGCATCAAGATGTATATCAAGGATATCCGTTTTGTTGGCAACAAGGCCTTTACCGCCAAGGAATTGCGCAAGGAGATGACCACCTCGGAAAAAGGGCTGCTCTCCTGGTTTACCGATTCTGGAAAGTTGAAGCGAGATCTGCTTGAGCAGGATCGTTCTCGGCTCGGCGCTTTGTATCACAACAATGGCTATATCGAGGCCAGGATCAGCGAGCCGGTTATAACCGATGAGGGCGATTGGCTCTATGTTACCTTTGATATTCAGGAAGGCGAGCGCTACATGGTCGGCACCATTGAGATTGTGGGGGATATCGTTGGCGACAAAAACGAACTCTTCAGCCGGCTTGAGTTAAGTAAGGAGAAGTTTTTCAGCCGCAAGATCTTGCGGGATGATGTCCTGCGCCTTACCGACCGCTACGCGGAAAGCGGTTATGCCTTTGCCGAGGTGGAGCCGAAGCTCAGCAGGAATGAAGAAGACAAACGGATGGATTTGTCGCTCAAGATTACCAAGGGGAACCTGGTCCACATAAATCGGATCAACATCAAGGGCAACACCCGAACCAGGGACAAGGTAATCCGCCGGGAGATGCAGGTCAAGGAGGGCGGCCTGCTTGATGCAAGCGCGGTCAGAAAGAGCAACGAAAGACTGCAACGGCTTGGTTTTTTTGAGGAGGTGCACGTCACCCCGGAGCCGACTGTGCAGCCGGATATCATGGATGTGGTGGTCGAAGTCAAGGAAAAGGCCACCGGCACCTTCAGTATTGGCGCCGGATACAGCTCGGTGGACAGTCTCATGTTTATGGGCGAGATCAGTGAAAATAACTTTCTTGGTAAGGGCCAGCGTCTTGCCTTGC
This sequence comes from Deltaproteobacteria bacterium RIFOXYD12_FULL_56_24, assembly GCA_001799285.1. GTDB lineage: Bacteria > Desulfobacterota > Desulfobulbia > Desulfobulbales > Desulfurivibrionaceae > Thiovibrio. Next base: position 54,327 of record MGTD01000024.1, on the reverse strand, counting down.
AGGCCGATGTGAGTGCCACCAGTAACCGGTATAATTTCAACTTTACCGAGCCCCATCTTAACGATACCAAGCTGTTGTTCGGCTACGATCTTTATAACTGGTCACGGGAATATGACGATTACACCAAGGATTCCACCGGGGGTGCCCTGCGTTTTGCCTATCCGGTCTGGAACAAGTGGAATCTCGGCTGGGGCTATGGTTATGATGACACCAATATGACCGATGTGACGTTGACCAATACCTCGCCAACTATCTTGGAATCCATGCTTATCGAAAAAACCAGTTTTGTGCGGCTCGGGGTTCACAAGGACACCAGAAACAAGCTTACCGATGCCTCGAAAGGCTGGATTACCAACTATTCCGTCAAGCATGCCGGCGGGGTTTTGGGCGGCGACAGCTCCTTTACCAAATGTGAGGCCAGTTCCGGCTGGTACTATCCGTTGAAGTGGGACACAATCTTTCATGTCAAGGGCTCCATCGGCTATGTGGTGGAAAACGAAGAGAATAAGCTGCCGGTTTATGAAAAATTCTACCTGGGTGGGCTTAACACCATGCGGGGCTTCGACAGCGGCAAGGTCAGTCCCCTGGAGTTAAACAGCGATGGGGTTACCTATTCCAGGATAGGCGGAGAAAAGATGTGGTATGCCAACTTGGAATGGATATTTCCCATTGCCAAGGACATCGGCCTGAAGGGGCTGGTGTTCTTTGATGTGGGCAACGTCTATACTGATTCGCAAACCTGGGATATCGCGGATCTTCGCTATAGCACCGGCGTTGGCTTCCGCTGGCTGTCACCCATGGGTCCCCTGCGTCTTGAATGGGGCTGGAATCTCGACCCGAAAGAAGGCGAGGACCAGGGCGTCTGGGACTTCAGCATTGGCGGGAGTTTTTAGGAAATGGCCAATCTTTGGATCGATGCGCCTTTTCTCGGCGTTCCGCCATTCTTAAGACGATAAATGGACAAAAGGCTTACGGCCCTCTTCACCGAGGGCCGATCCGTTAATATCATCGGCCTGCGAGGAAGCGCGGCCGCCTTCTATCTTGGCCGCACCGCCCGGCTCGGGCATCGCCCCATCCTCTGCCTTACGCCCAGTGAGACAGCGGCCCAGCAATTCGTTCAGGATCTTGCTCTGTTCAGCGATACCCAGGTCCTGTATTTTCCCGGCCATGAAATTCCTCCCTATACCCCGCTTTCGCCAGACAGCCGGACCGTTGCCGAACGCCTTGCCACCCTGTTTCAGGCCCACAGCGCCGAGAAGCCGTTTATTCTGGTCATGTCTATTGAGGCTATGCTGAGAAGGGTTCTGCCCCGTGCTTCCCTGGCAAAGCTGGCCGAGTTGGTCATGCGTGGCGAAGAAACCGAACTTGATGGGCTGGTCGCCTCTCTTGTCGCCTGTGGCTACGATGCGGCGGCTTTGGTGCAATCCGTCGGCGAATTCAGCCTGCGGGGCGGTATCCTGGATATCTTTCCAGCCGGCTTCGAGATGCCGGTGCGTCTTGATTTCTGTGGCGATACCGTTGAGTCCATTCGCAAGTTTGATCCCATCAGCCAGCGCTCGGTTGAGGATCTTGAGGAGATTGTCCTCCTGCCGGTGGACGATATCCTCTATCCTGCCGGGGAGCAGGAGCTGCGGCAGCTTCTTGATCGTTTCCGGGGCGCAGCCGAGGATTTTGCCTGGGACAGCGAGCGGGTCAAGGTCATGGAGGGCTGTCTGCAGAATCGCCAGCGCTTCCCAGGGATCGAATTTCTGCTCCCCCTCTTTTACGAAAAAACTTCGACTGTGCTTGATTATCTGACGGACGAGCCTATCGTCTTTTTCTCCTCGCCACTCTTGATTGCGGAGAGCCTTGGCCTCTGTCGGGAAAGGATTCAGGCTAATTTCGCCGAAGCATCCGAGGCTCGTCTGCCTGTCTTGCCGCCGGAACAGATCTTTCTTCCGGAAGATGAATGGCTGGCGCGACTATCTCGCTTTCAGCAGGGGAGATTTTATGATTTTGCCCATCCGGACATGGAGGAGGGCGAAGTCCTGGAGATACCCTGCGGCAATCATGTCCTTCTCAGGCAGCAGCTTGAGCTGCAACGCAAAAGTCAGGGGATGATGCCTGAACTTTCCCGGCAGTTGCGTGTCTGGCTTGAGTCCGGGGATGGGGTCTTTTTTGCCTGCCGGACCAGACGACATGCGGAGCACATGGAGGGACTGTTCCGCCAATACGATCTGTCGGTTGCCATCACCGGAGCCCCGGTGGGGGATGATACTTCTGCCCGGAGGGAGATTGTCCTGGTGGATTCGCCGCTGATCGCGGGCTTTGACCTGCCTGGTGCCCGGCTGCACTGGGTCTCGGAAAGTGAGCTTTTCGGCCAGCTCCGCCTGGGTGCTGGGAAAAAGAAGGATGGCCGGCGAAACAGGCCGGCGGTGAGCTTTGCCGAGCTTAAGATCGGCGATATTGTGGTCCATACCGCCCATGGCCTCGGTCGGTACGAAGGGCTGGTCAATATCGTGCTGAGCGGTATTGCCAACGATTTCTTTCAGCTGGTTTACCGCGATGGTGACAAGCTCTACGTGCCGGTGGATCAGCTTAAGGTAATCAGCAAGTATCAGGGGCTATCCGACACTGAACCTAAACTCGACAAACTGGGCGGCAAGCTCTGGCAGACCAGGCGGGAAAAGGTCAAGGAGGAGGTCTGGAAGGTGGCTCAGGATCTGCTTGGCCTCTATGCCCGGCGAGCCATGGTGGAGGGGCATGCCTTTTCGCCGCCGGACGAGTTGTTCCATGAGATGGAGGAGTCCTTTCCCTACGATGAGACTGCAGGCCAGCTCAAGGCGATCAACGAGGTTCTTGACGATCTGAGCTCGCCTAAGCCCATGGACCGGCTGATCTGCGGGGATGTGGGCTACGGCAAGACCGAGGTTGCCATCCGGGCGGCTTTCAAGGTGGTGGCCGACAATTTCCAGGTCGCTATTCTGGTGCCGACCACGGTGTTGGCCGAGCAGCATGCCGCCACCTTCCGCGAACGGTTGCAGGGCTTCCCGGTCCGGGTGGAGAGTCTGACCCGCTTTCGCAGTCCGACAGAGCAAAAGCAAATTATCCGGGAGGTGCGCGAGGGGAGAGTGGATATCGTGGTCGGCACCCATCGGCTCCTCTCCCAGGATGTGGTCTTCAAGCGGCTCGGGCTGTTGATTATCGACGAGGAGCACCGTTTCGGCGTTTCTCACAAGGAAAAGCTCAAAAAGCTTAAAAGCCAGGTTGATGTCCTGACCCTTACCGCCACCCCGATTCCCCGTACCCTGCAGCTTTCCCTGCTCAGTATCCGCGACCTTTCCGTGATCAGTTCGCCGCCCGAATTTAGGCGACCGGTGAAAACCTTTGTCGCCCGCGATGACGAGCTGGTGATCAAGGAGGCCGTGGTCAAGGAGCTGCAGCGGGGCGGCCAGGTTTTTCTCGTCCACAACCGGGTTCACTCCATTCAGGAAATGGCAAGCCGGGTGCAGAAGCTGGTTCCGGAGGCACGGCTGGCCGTGGCCCACGGTCAGATGCCGGGAAAAGCCCTGGAGGAGATCATGGTCCGTTTTATCAAGGGGGAGATCGATGTCCTGGTCTGCACCACCATTATTGAATCAGGCCTTGATATTCCCAACGCCAACACCATTGTCATCACCAGAGCCGACCGCCTCGGCTTGGCGGAAATATATCAGCTTCGCGGCAGGGTGGGGCGAAGCAAAGAGCAGGCCTATGCCTATCTGCTGGTCCCTTCCCTCGACGGTCTGTCCAAGGATGCCCAGCAGCGGCTGCGGGCGCTCATGGATTACAATGAGCTTGGCGGCGGCTTCAAGCTGGCGATGAGCGACCTGCAGATCCGGGGGGGCGGCAATATTCTGGGGATCTCGCAAAGCGGCAACATCGCCGCGGTGGGCTATGACCTCTACCTTGAGTTGCTGCAGCAGACAGTTCTCGATTTGAAGCGGAAAGGCGCTGCGGTGGAGCAATCCCCTGAGCAGATAGAGCCGGAAATCAATCTCAAAATCTCGGCTTTTCTTCCGGAGCGTTATATTCCTGTGACGGAACAGCGTTATATCGCCTATCGCCGTTTGAGCAACGCGGAGCAGGTTGAGGAACTGATGGATCTCAAGGATGAATTCACCGACCGGTACGGCCAGCTTCCTCAGGAGGCGCTAAATCTCTTCGAGGTATTGGCTCTGAAAACCTTACTCAGGCGTCTGTGGATCAGTAAGTTGGAGCAGGGTCCGGACAATCTGGTTTTCTCCTTTCATGAAAAAACTCCGGTGACTCCGGAGCAGATCATGCGTTTGCTCCGGAAATATAAAAATCAGGCGCGTTTTACCCCGGAGTCGAGGTTGATTGTTACAAGCGAACCTGTGACTCTGCCGGAACAAACCATTCTGAATGCGCAAAATATTCTTGCTTTGCTCGCGGAAGATGACAATTAAAAATGTCTGTGGTAGAATTTGCCGGACCATGAAGTTAAATAAGATTAATAATAATATTTTCAAATTGTTATGAGTGTGCCAGTGAAATTTTTCATTTATCTTTTAGGTGCGGTCCTGTCTCTTCTCATGTTTTCCCCCGCTGCCCTTGTTCGGGCGGAAATGGTGGATAGGATCGTTGCCATTGTCAATGATGATGTTATCACCTTTACCGACCTTAATCGGGAGGGGGATGCGCTGTTTCGCCGAATCACCCAGGAGGCTCCGCCGGAACAGGTTGAGCGGACCCTGCTTAAGGCTAGAGAGGAGATACTTTCCAACCTTATTGACAAGCTCATCGTGGCCCAGCGGGCCAAAAAGCTTGGGATTTCGGTGGAAAACCCAGAGGTGGACAATGCGATTCGCATAATCATCGAGCGTAACAAGACCACCCCGGAAAAGTTTTGGCAGCAGATGACGCTCATGGGTTCGAACGAGCAAGATTATCGGGAAATCATCAGAAGCCAGATTTTGCAGGAAAAACTGATCGATTATGAAATTCGTTCTCGGGTGGTGGTGACTGAGGAGCGGATACGCGAGTTTTACGAAAAAAATTATGCCCAGAAAATGCAGGAAGAGGCCTATCACATTTTGCAGATGGGGTTTGTCTGGAAGGAAAATACCCAGGCCGCAAAGGATGATGCCCGGCGGCGGGCTGAAGAGACGCATCAGCAGGCGCTTGCCGGCCAGGATTTTCGCAGCTTGGCGCAGCAGTCTTCCGATCTGCCTTCGGCCAAGGATGGAGGAGACATCGGGGTCTTCAAAAAATCGGAAATGGCGGCTCATATGAAAGCAGGCCTGTCCGGCCTGCAGGCGGGGCAGATCAGCGCTATTCAGGAGATGCCGGCCGGGTACCAGTTTTTCAAGCTTCTTTCCGACCGGGGAGAGGTCGGTCTTCAGGCAACATATGAGAGCGTGAAAGAACAAATCAGACAACGGTTGTATGAGGAGGCCATGAACAGTCAGTTTCATAAGTGGGTAAAAGAGCTTCGTGATCAGGCGTATATCAAGAAAATATTGTAATCTGGTATCTGTCCGGAAACGAGCAATCGGGCGAAAGGGTCCTTTGCGGATGGGCACTAGTATAGTCTGTCCCTGTAACCCTATAACCTCTGGATAAGGGATGTCTCTTATGACTAAGGACTCACCATCTGCCGATGATGCAACTGGCCAACCCGCAGCTTTATCACGACCAGAGGAAACCATCGGCAGCTTTCTGAAAAGGCATCGGCAAAGCCAGGGGAAAGATCTTGATGAAGTCGCGGAAAAGACGCGCATTCATGCCTCAACTCTTCGGGCCATTGAAGAGGGAAATCCCAAGGCTCTGCCGGCTGAGGTTTTCACTCGGGGTTTTATAAGAAATTATGCTCGGTATCTTGGCCTTGATCCAGACGAGGCCATGGTCTGGTACATCAAGGAGAATAAAGGAGAAGCCAGGCCTACGGAAAAAATCAATGTCCGGGAGGTTCTGGCCGGCGAGGTTATGGCCGAGGCCCGGACTTTTCCGTTCTGGCGTTTCATCGCCTTTTTTCTTGTCGCCGCCCTTCTTTTTCTTGCCGGATACTTTATTTTCGGCTTTTCGAACTCGTTTCTCCCTTCAATAGAGACGTTCACCTCAGACGCGCAGCCCCAGACCTTGGTTGGCCAGCCACCCCCGCAGACCGCTCCGGAGACTGGCGAACCGGGGACGGAATCAGGCGCTGGGAACAAGGGGGCGGAACAGGGGCCGCCGGTGGCGCAGAGTGGAACCCATGATTCGGCTTTGTCCTTGCCAGGGAAAGTCGGACAGTTAGTGGAGCCCCAGAATATTGAGGGGGAGCGGGGCCGCGAAGTTAAAAATAAAGCAGAGGAGCATAAGCTCGTAATTATCTCGCCGACCTTGAAGGAGAATCAGGTGTCTCAGGCGGTGGTCACGCCAGCCCCTGCCTCGAATGCTTCATCAGAGTCTTCCGTGGCAAAAGCTCCGGGGATGAATTATGTCCTGGCGGCGAAATTCACCGAGAAGACTTGGCTCTCGGTGCAGATAGACCAGGAAAAGCAGAAGTCGTTTATTTACCAACCAGGGGATTATGCGGTCTGGCAGGCGGGAGAAAAAATTTCCCTTTTTGTCGGGAACGCCGGAGGCATAGTCCTGACGCTTAACGGCAAACCGGTGCCGTCCTTGGGCGAGTCAATGAAAAGCGTTCGGATTTCCTTCCCTGCTCAATAGGGTTGGATCCGCAAACAGGGAAAAGGCCACAGGTCCTTAACCCAAAAGCAAAGAGCCGCCATACCATAATCTTTGTAATCGCGGTTAATTGCGATTTCAACAATAGCCCAGCGAGAGCAGATGTCTTTGCAGGAAAGCCTGGCCATTGTGCTTCAGGTTAGAGATCACGGTGATTCTGATAAGATTGTCACCTTGTTCACCTTGGAGCACGGTAAAATCTCGCTTATCGCCAAGGGCGCCAAGCGCAGCAAAAAACGTTTTGTCAACAAGCTGGAGCTGTTTTCTCTTCTCACCATCCATTTTGCCCCAAGTCGTCATAGTTCGCTCATGCGCCTGGATCAGGCCGATTTGCTGGACGCCTTCCCCAGGCTACGGGAAAACTACGAACTGTACATCGCCGCCTCACTCCTCTGCGAACTTGTCCTGCACTGGACCAGGGAGCATGACAGCGATGAAGAGCTTTTTCGGTTGCTTGTCTGGGCGTTGGAGGGGGTGTCCATGGAGCGGGGGTCTGTCAACCGCACGATCATTTTTTTTCACGTCAAGATGCTGGACATCATCGGCTATCGCCCCGATTTGACCGGCTGCCTGGATTGCCGCGTTCTTGGCGCGCCCGGGGTTTTGTACCGTTTCAGTCCCCTGCGCAACGGACTGGTTTGCAGCCGCTGTGAATCCCAGGCCACGGTAAATTCCCAGCCTCTTTCCATCCAGACCATCCAATTGCTGCGCAGGGTTCAGGACATGGGGCAAAGCAAACTGGAACGGCTGCATTTTTCCCTGGCGGCCACAAGGGAGGCCATTGCCCTGCTCAAACGTTACGACCATCATCTATTGCAGAGGGAGGTGCAGTCCTGGAATTTTTTGGCCTGAAGGTAGCTGCTCTACTGCTCTACAGCACCACATCTGCTTTGTCCTCGGCCTGTTCGTGTGCAACAGCTCAGATCGCAGACCTCTGGAGTTTATGCCCCTTCAGAAATACGCATCTGTGGCAGCAGCGAAGCGGCGCTGCAGAGCAGCTCCCGTTCGGGGGTAGCTTTAGTTTTTTCCCTTGAGTTGGATAGTTTCTTGACTACTTGCTTATTCGGCTTTGATTTTCCGGAGGAGCCAGGCCATGTTGCTTCCCAGGTCGCGCATGGTTTTCATGCCTTCCTCGTCGTTGGCTACCTCGCCCGGTTCTCTGCCGATGCCGATGTTCCAGTATGAGGAACCCACCACGATCATCTGGCCGATCAGGAAAAAGGCGTTGAGGGAGTTGAACACTTGAATGGCGCCGGCCCGGCGGACTGCGACCACTCCGGCCCCGGCTTTGCGTTTGAACAGATCGCCGTTGGCCCGGGAAACCATGCCACACCGCTCGATCAGTGCCTTCATCCCGGCGGAGACATCGGCGAAGTAGGTGGGGGAACCAAGGAGGATGCCGTCCGCCGCGATCATCTTGGCAAGACAATCGTTGATGATGTCCTTTTCCACGGCGCAACGGCTGTCTTTGTTCTTGAAGCATTGATAGCAGGCGATGCAGCCGGAGATCGGCTGGCCTGACAATTCGACCAACTCCGTGTCGATTCCTTGCAGGGAGAGCTCTGCCAGGGCGGTATTCAATAATTTGGCGGTATTCCCTCCCTTGCGGGCGCTCCCGTTAAAAGCAACAACCTTCATGGTATCCTCCTCAGGTGATTTTATTCAGCTATGGTAAACGTTCAGCAGCACCGCATCTGCGGTGTCATCGGCCTGCTCATGTGCGACTTGCACACATTGCAGGCCTCTTCCTAGCATCTGCGGCACTGCTGAATGTTTACAGTTCAGGGGCTGAGCCGCGTTTTTTCGTTCCTGGTGAACGCTTACCAGTTATGTCGCAGTCAGGTGTGCCATGATATTGTAATCGAGATTGGCAGGGACAGGAAGGATTTCAAGAAAAAACCAGCCGGGGATTAGCCCCGGCTGGTTTTTGTGGGATAAAAGTTATTTCCAGCAGTAGGACATTTCCGTCTCGGTCCGCCAGCTATCCCAAAGATAGGCCTCCTCCCGTTGCTGGGCGATGGTCCTGAAAGCATAACGCACCTGCTCCTCAAAAAAGCTACAATAAGGGCTTGGCGCATTAATGTCACCTGAGACCTTGTAGATCTCGGCCGGGCAAGGTGCCCCGCAGAAATGCCGGATGGCGCAGCCTGCGCAGGGCAGGATTTTTTCCACCTTCCGGTCTGTCACTTCCTGAAAGGGTTTGCTGGCAAGAATATCGGCAGGATTATCCCGAAAGATGTTGCCGCCGGAAAACTCGTTCATGCCGATGAACTCACTGCACGGCACGACCTCGCCGTCTGCGGAAACGGCGAAGAAACAACGGCCGCCGCCGCAAGGAGAGATGTCGCACATCAGCCTGCGACCGGTGGGGCCGATAACTCCGGCCAGGACATTGGCAAAATTGGCGATGACCAGCTTTCTGCCGGTTTGTGCAAAAAGCGCAAAAGACCGGTCCAGTGCCTTGAAGAAAGCAACGGCGAGAACCTGGTTGTCCGGTTTTAGATCCATTCCCCCCTGACGGGTGCAGCGTACCGGATTGAGCATGACCACCCGCACTCCCAGTCCGTGGTAAAAATCTACCATCTCGGTCAGGGTGTGCACGTTGGCCTGGGTTACGGTGGTTATGACATTGAGGGCCGGATAATCAACGAGCTTTTTGATCACCGAAACCACGGTGTCGTAATAGCCGTTGCCCTGCCAGTTTTTCCTGGTGCGGTTGGCGACCTCAGCCGTAGGGGCATCCAGGGACAGGCCGATGCCGACATGGTGTTCTCTTAAAAAACTGATTGCCGTGTCGTCGAGCAGGGTGGCGTTGGTCTGGATGCCGAAATGGAAGTCGTCCTTAAAACGGGCAATTGCGGCAAAGACTGCCTCCCGGGCAACCATGGGTTCGCTGCCGTGGAAGATAAGCTGCGGTTTTACCCCCTCCGGCAAGATCTTCCGGAAGTGCTGCAGCAACCGCTCAAGGGCGAGGATCAGTTTTTCCTCTCCCATATCGATGCCGTTTTTGCGCATTTCTTCGGGGAGGTAGCAGTAACTGCAGTTCAGGTTGCAGCGTTCGGTGGGGTTCACATAGACGGCGGAAAGTTGCAGGCCGGAACGCAGGTGAGCCATTTCCGTGGCAAATTCCGGAGCCCGGGTCAGGAAGTCTTCGACCATGGCGCCCCCCAGAGCCTGGGGCAGATCATGACGATCGACCAGGGCCCAGTAGGCCGTGTTCGCTTCGATAACCGCAACTCGGTCGGGATCACCGATCTCCAGCACGGAAAAATTCGGGCCTTGCCCGGTATTGGCGAACATTGCCGCTGCTTTTTTTTGAGTCTGTTCCATCACTTGCTTTTGTCCTCTGGGGTAGTCTCAGCGCTGGGGGTGAGCAGAATGTAGTGGGAAAGGCCGGTTCCCTGACCGATCAGGTTGCAGCGGCGACGGTACGAAATGATCTGTTTTTGTGCTTTCATGATGTTCTCCTCTTATTGTTGATCTGCGCGCATAAAAAAACCCGGAGCAATCCCCTCGGGGGCGCTCCGGGTTCGGTTTCCATAAGAATACCCAGCGGATACCACTGCTTGAAAACATTATCACCAGGTCTTCTGGCTTTCGGATCGTCTGCTGGCCTGCGGCCTTCCCCCCGTGGTGTGCTCTGGGAGTGACCGGGAAAATTCCCTGTGCTGACCAGCATCCCCGATTACAGCGGCGGGACCGCCACGGATTTACACCGTGTTCCGGGATGATGAAATGTTTGCTCTTTTTTTCTATAAACTCTTTTTATCCCGTCATGTCAAGTGGGGCTGTACAGAATTTGTGGGATAAAAATTCGACTCTCAGCAGGTATTGCTAAAACGATTAATGGCCTATGCCCATAAGGGGAGGCGGACCGTCAGTCTCTCCGGTCAGGGAGCAATTGGCGTTGGCGTTGCCGCTAAATGCCTTGTGTCTTTCAGTTGGCTGAATCTGTATAAAGCGCTGCCAGGAAACATACAGTATTTGGGTAACTTATTTTTTAAAGGCTCCGTAAAACGGGGCAGGATTGCAAGCTGTCCTTGACTGTGATCCGAAAGTTGGTTATTTTTCTTTGTTCAAGCGAGAGTGGCGGAATTGGTAGACGCACTGGTCTTAGGAACCAGCGCCTTTGGTATGGGGGTTCGACTCCCCCCTCTCGCACCAGTACAAAAAACAGCTCCCCGGTTCGAATGCCGGGGTACAGGCAGACATCTCATCCGTAACAGCGAGAAGCGTTTTTTAAAAGCGTCTTTCCCTGGTATGGCTGTGTTGTTGAAAATGTTTGAGATAAGGAAGGTGTTGCATGCAGATCAATATCGAAGATGTAAGTCCGCTCACCAGAAAGATGACCATAACCCTTCCGGAAGCGCAGGTCGCCCAGGAACTTGATTCCGCCTACAAGAAATTGAATTCGGAAGTTTTTCTGAAAGGGTTTCGCAAGGGCAGGGTGCCTCGGCAGATTCTTGAGAAGAATTATCGGCCTAAGGTTGAGTATGAGGTGGCGGAAAAATTGATTCAGGGCACCTATTTTGACGCCCTTGAGAAAAGCAAAATCGATGCGGTTGTGCACCCGGACATTAGGGCGCAGAAGTTTGTCGAGGATGGCACCTTTGTCTACACTGCGGAGGTTGATGTTCGTCCTCAGTTTGAGCTGGCTGAGTATAAGGGCCTTGAGATCGAACAGACTGCGCTTGAGGTGACAGACGAGGAAATTTCCCAGGAGCTTGAGGCGCTGCGCAGGCAGATGGCTCCCCTGCAAAGTGTTGAAGATTGCGCCATTGATAAGGGACACCTGGCTGTGGTTGATTTTCAGGGGTATCATGACGGCAACCCCATCAAGCAGGTGGTTGGGGAAAATTATTCGGTCGAGGTGGGGTCCGGCAAGTATGGAAACGAGTTCGAAGAAAAACTTCTTGGCTTGAAAAAAGGCGAGGAGGCTTCCCAGGAAATAGATTTTCCGGCAAGTTTTGCCAATCCGATCCTGGCCGGCAAGAAGGTGGAGTTCAAGATTAATGTCAAGGATGTCAAAGAACGGTTGTTGCCGACTATTGATGACGAATTCGCCAAGGAGGTAGGCGAAGAGTTTGCCGATCTTGAGGCGCTCAAAAGCCATATCCGTGAAAAAAAGTTGCAGGCCAAGAAGGATGCTCAACGGGGTGATCTCACCGACAAGTTGATGAAGGCGCTGATTGATGGCCATGATTTTGAGATTCCTCCTCGGTTGGTGGCTTATGAAATAGAGGCTATGATCAAGGAACTGGAAAGTAATCTGGAGCGGCAGGGCGTGACCATGGAAGCTGCCGGGTTCAACCGGGACGCCCTGGTCGAACAATATAAGCTTGCTGCGCAGGCACGGGTCAAGGGTGATTTCCTTTTGAAGAAGGTCGCGGAAAAGGAAGGGCTCAAGCTGGAAAATGAAGACATCGACAAAGGCTTTAAGCGTATCTCCGAACAGTACAACATGCCGATCAGCGAAGTGAAAAAATATTTTTCCAGCCGGGATGATCTGCTGCCGTTTATGGCAGAGTTGTTGAACGAAAAAATCTTAAGTTTTCTGCTTGACGCAGCCAAAATGAAAATCGTGCCGGCTGCTGCTGCCCAGGGTGTGAGTGATCCCCAGTAATTTTTTGAAGGAGCATTATTATGAATCTCGTTCCCATGGTTGTTGAGCAGAGTCCCCGCGGTGAGCGGGCCTATGATATCTATTCCCGGCTGCTGAAAGAACGGATTATTTTTTTAGGTTCGGCCATAAATGACGATATAGCCAACATAGTTATCGCCCAGATTCTTTTTTTGGAAGCCGATGATCCGGACAAGGATATCACCTTTTATATCAACTCTCCCGGGGGAGTTGTGACGGCCGGCATGGCCATTTATGATACGATGCACTATGTGAAGTGTGATATCGTCACCCTGTGCATGGGGCAGGCGGCCAGCATGGGCGCGGTACTCCTCGCTGCCGGCACGGAAGGAAAAAGGTATGCGCTGCCGAACTCCCGGATCATGCTGCACCAACCCATGGGCGGTTTTCAGGGACAGGCCAGCGATATTGATATCCACGCCAAGGAGATTCTGCGGATGCGACAGTCTTTGAATACCATTCTGGCGCATCATACCAAGCAAAAACTCAAGAAGATTCAAGTTGACACGGACCGGGATTTTTTTATGGGAGCCGAAGAAGCCAAGGCCTATGGGGTAATTGACAAGGTACTGGTGAAGCGGACGAATCCTGACGAGGAGAAAGCTCATGGCAAAAGATCATAATAGCGAAGGTGAAGTCACCTGTTCCTTTTGCGGCAAAAGCCAGGATGAAGTCAGGAAACTGATTGCCGGGCCTACGGTATATATCTGCAACGAGTGCATTGATCTGTGCAATGAGATCGTCACCGAGGACAAGACGCCGGCGCTGGAATCGCACCTGGAGGCTTCGACCCTCAAGCCCTATGATATCAAGGCTCACCTGGATGAGTATGTGATTGGTCAGGAAAAGGCCAAGAAGGTCCTCGCGGTCGCGGTGCACAATCATTATAAGCGCATAGAGGCTCAGACAAGCGGCGACGGCAGTGAGGTCGAACTGCAGAAAAGCAATATCCTGCTGATCGGCCCTACCGGCTGTGGCAAGACGCTTCTGGCCCAGACCTTGGCGAAGATCCTCAATGTGCCTTTTGCCATGGCCGATGCCACTACCCTGACCGAAGCTGGTTATGTTGGTGAAGATGTGGAGAATATCCTGGTCAATCTTCTCCAGGCCGCGGATCACGATCTCCAGCGGGCTAGCCGCGGCATTATCTATATCGATGAAATAGACAAGATCGCCCGTAAATCAGACAGTGCTTCCATCACCCGCGATGTTTCCGGCGAAGGGGTGCAACAGGCCCTGCTGAAGATAATCGAGGGGACCGTGGCCAGTATTCCCCCCAAGGGCGGGCGTAAACATCCGCAGCAGGAATATATCAAGATCGACACCACTAATATCCTCTTTATCTGCGGCGGGGCCTTTGTCGGGCTTGACGGCGTGATTAAGCAGCGGAGCGGCACCAAGTCCATGGGGTTTGGGGCCAAGGTTGTCGGCAAGCCGAAGAAGACGGTGGGAGATATTCTTGCCCAGGTGCAGGCTGAAGATCTGCTGCGTTTTGGCCTGATTCCGGAATTGGTCGGCCGTTTGCCGGTGGTGGCGACCATGGAGGAGTTGGATGAGGAGGATATGATCCGCGTTCTCCGTACGCCAAAGAACGCCCTGACCAAACAGTATGAGCGTCTTTTTGCCTTTGATAATATTAGGTTGCGTTTTACCGAGGGTGCGCTCAAGGCCATTGCCCAGGAGGCGATCAAAAGAAAGTCCGGGGCACGAGGCTTGAGAACGGTAATGGAGCAGGCAATGCTTGATATCATGTATGAACTGCCCTCCAAGGAAAACGTGCGGGAATGCGTAATTAGCGAGCAGGTGGTGCTGAATGGCGATTATCCGGTGATTTTGTACGATAACGATGCGGAAACAAAGAAAAGCGCTTGATCAGGCGAGAAGCTTTTTAATTACATCAAGGTTGTATTGAACATTATGGCTGAGTCTGCTAGTGAACAGGAAATTGCCTATCCGATGATGCCCTTGCGGGATATCGTGATCTTCCCCTATATGGTGGCGCCGCTGGTGGTTGGCAGAGAGCGTTCCATAAAAGCCCTTGAAGAGGCGATGGCCAAGCGTTCCGAGATTTTTCTGGCAACCCAGAAAGACGCTGCCGAGGATGATCCAACCGAAGAAAGCGTGCATGTGGTGGGAACCATTGCTACGGTCATGCAGTTGCTTCGACTGCCAGATGGCACGATAAAGGCCCTGGTCGAGGGCAAAAGAAGGGGCAGAATCATAAAGCACCTGCCCAATTCCGATTATTTCATGGTCCAGCTTGAAGGCGAAGAGGCAGAGGACGAGGGTGGCCTTGAGGCAACTGCCTATGTGCGGGAGATTCAGGCAGTCTTCAAGGAGTATGTCAAATATAACAAAAAGGTGCCGGCGGAGATTGTCAAATCCTTGGCCCGCATTGATCGACCGGCAAAATTTGTCGATGTCCTGGCTGCGCATCTGCCCCTTAATGTCCAGGAAAAACAGGAAATCCTTGCTGATTTTTCGGTGGTTGGGCGGCTGGAACAGGTCTTGGCCCTTATCCATAAGGAAATTGAGATCGCCGAGCTTGAGGAGGTTATCCGGACCAGGGTCAAGAAAAAAATGGATAAGACCCAGAAGGATTATTTTCTGGCGGAGCAACTTCGCGCCATTCAGAAAGAGATGGGTAGCGTCGGGGACTCCTCTTCCGAGCTTGAGGCGCTGTCCAAGGCGATTCAGGAGAAAGAGCTGCCCGAGGCGGCTCGCGTCAAGCTTGAACAGGAATTCAAGAAGCTGAAGATGATGCCGGCCATGTCGGCTGAGGCCACGGTGGTTCGGAATTATATCGATTGTATCCTTAGTCTGCCCTGGCGGGAAAAAACCGAAGAGAAGATTGACATCCTGGCGGCGGAGGAAGTCTTGGCCCAGGACCATCATGGCCTTTTAAAGCCCAAAGAGCGGATTCTTGAGTATCTTGCCGTGCAGGCTCAGGTTGAGAAAATCAAGGGGCCGATTCTCTGCTTGGTCGGCCCGCCCGGAGTGGGGAAGACCTCGTTGTGCAAGTCTCTGGCCCGGGCCATGGGGCGCAAGTTCGTCCGTCTCTCTCTCGGCGGGGTTCGTGACGAGGCCGAGATCCGTGGCCACCGGCGGACCTACATCGGGGCCTTGCCTGGCAAGATTATCCAGTCCATGCAGAAGGCGAAGGTCGTGAATCCGGTTATCTGCCTAGACGAGGTGGACAAGATGAGCATGGATTTTCGGGGGGATCCTTCTTCCGCCCTGCTGGAGGTGCTGGACCCGGAGCAGAATGTAGCTTTCAACGATCATTATCTTGATCTCGACTATGATTTGTCCGGTGTTTTTTTCGTGACCACCGCCAATAATCTGCATGCAATCCCTGCTCCGCTTCAGGACCGGATGGAGGTGATCAAGCTCAATGGCTATACGGAAGAGGATAAGCTGAACATTGCTCAAGGTTTCCTTGTGCCGAAGCAACTTACGGCCAACGGTTTCGGGCCGGAGGATATTACCTTTAACGATGGCGCGATTCTTGAGATTATTCGGAGATACACACGAGAGGCAGGAGTCCGAAATCTTGAGCGCAGCATTGCCTCAGTTTGCCGCAAAGTGGCTCGGGACCGGCAAAAGAAAAAGACCGACAAGCGCTATCGATTGAATGATGCAGCCATCGCCAAGTATCTGGGCGGGGTCAGGTACCGTTTTGGTTTGGCCGAGGAGCGGGATAAGATTGGCCTCACCACCGGTCTGGCCTGGACCGAGGTAGGAGGCGAGTTGCTGCAGATCGAGACGGCCCTGATGCCGGGGAAAGGAAATCTGACCGTGACCGGAAAACTCGGCGATGTCATGCAGGAATCAGCCCAGGCAGCCTTGAGCTATGTGAGGACCAGAGCCTTGCAGTTGGGCTTGCTGCCGGATTTTTATCAGAAACTTGATATTCATATTCATGTGCCGGAAGGGGCCATCCCCAAGGATGGACCGTCTGCCGGAATTACCATGGCGACCTCGATGGTTTCCGCCTTGCTCAAACTTCCGGTCCGGCGGGATATCGCCATGACCGGTGAGATTACCCTGCGTGGCAGAATTTTGCCCATTGGGGGGCTAACCGAAAAACTTCTTGCCGCACGACGGGGTAATATCAAGCATGTTTTGATTCCTCGTGAGAACGAAGCTGATCTTAATGAAATACCGGCAAAGATTCTTAAAGGTCTTACCGTGGAATTGGTTGAGCATGTAGACGAAGTGCTGGTTAAGGCTTTGGTGCTCACGGAAGGGGAGATCCTTTTCAAGGATGTTCCCTTTGGCGACTTTGGCGTTGAAGGTGTGCTTCCTTCGAATAATGTGGCTCATTAGCTGTGGGTTTTTTTCCCCGTAGACGGGAGAAGATGCGATATGTTCTGCGGGCATCATTTTTGAAGTTTGATAAGTTTTTTGCTTGACGGATTAGGGGTCCAAGAGTATATCTTGCCACACTTCATGTGGGGCGAATAGCTCAGCTGGGAGAGCATCGGCCTTACAAGCCGAGGGTCACAGGTTCGATCCCTGTTTCGCCCACCATAAAGAGGAGTGGTAGTTCAGTTGGTTAGAATACCGGCCTGTCACGCCGGGGGTCGCGGGTTCGAGCCCCGTCCACTCCGCCACAATAAAAATAAAGGGATTAGCAATTACAGCTAATCCCTTTTTTTTTAATCTGTTGTTTCCTATTCCCCTGCTTTCTCTGGAGCAAGCGCTTGACATAGCCTGTGTCCCGTGAGTAACATAACCATTTTATGGGATTGGGTAGGCTGAATAATCGAGTAGTGCTTGGAGTTTGTCGTAATGGTTTGTTATGAAGCGTACTGCTCTGCAAACGCAGACAAGATGAGCCTATGATTCGTTATTTGGAAAAAATTGGCAGCAATATCATAATGATCTTGGAAGATCTGGGTCGCATGGGCTCTTTTCTCGCTTTGGGGCTGGGTGGCGTTTTCAAAAGACCGTTTCGATTCTCTGCCATGATCAGACAGGTTCGTTTGATCGGCGCCGATTCCTTCTGGGTTATATTTTTTGTCGCCGGGTTCACCGGGATGGTCCTTGGATTACAGGGGTATTATACCTTGCGTAAATTCGGCTCGGAAGGTGCCTTGGGTTCGGCGGTTTCCCTTTCTTTGCTACGTGAGCTTGGCCCGGTTTTGACGGCCTTGATGGTTACCGGGCGGGCTGGGTCGGCGATGTGCGCCGAGATCGGGATCATGCGCAATAGCGAACAGCTTGACGCCCTAGAATGTATGGCTATCGACCCTTTCCGTTATCTGATCACGCCAAAGTTTCTTGCCACGCTCATTTCTGTCCCGATTCTCACTCTTTTTTTTAATGTTGTTGGCATCTTCGGCGGGTACCTCGCCGGATGCGGCTTGTTGGGAGTCAATCCCGGCGCGTATTGGGCCGGCATGGAGCAAAGTGTGGTGAATCAGGATATAAACATGGGCATCATAAAATCTTTTGTCTTTGCCCTGTTGATCGTTTGGATATGTACGGGCAGGGGGTATTTTGTCCACGTTATCCGGGGGGCGGGTTTTGGCGCCGAAGGCGTAAGCAAGGTCACCACGCAGGCTGTTGTCCTTTCTTCTGTCGCGATTCTTGTTTGGGATTATCTGCTTACGGCGATACTGTTATGAGTCAGGTAGTAATCCAGTTCAAAAATGTTGTAAAAGCCTTTGGTCAGCAGACCATTCTTGACCATGTGGATTTGACTATCAGTTCAGGCAAGACCACGGTTATTGCCGGACCGAGTGGCCAGGGAAAAAGTGTGACCATGAAGCTCATCTTGGGGCTTTTGCGCCCTGATTCCGGGCGCATTCTGGTGGATGGCCAGGATATCACCGTAATGCGCGCCAAGGCATTGAACGAGGTTCGGACAAAATTTGGCGTCCTTTTCCAAGGGGCGGCGCTTCTCGATTCACTGAACGTCTTTGCCAATGTGGCCTTGCCACTTGAAGAACGAACAAAATTAGGGGGAGAGGAGATCCGAGCGCGGGTGCTTGCCACCTTGGCGCAACTTGGTCTCACCGGACATGAGGAAAAATATCCGGCCCAGTTGAGCGGTGGGATGAAAAAAAGGGTGGGGCTTGCCAGAGCCTTGATGTTGCAACCGGAAATAATGCTTTTTGATGAGCCGACCACAGGTCTTGATCCTGAAAACTCTCTGGAAATTTACAAACTATTTCTAGAGACCCAGAAAAAATTCGGATATACCTCAATTATAGTCAGTCATGATATCCCTAAAATATTTAATCTGGCTGATCAGGTCATTCTGGTCAATAAGGGAAAGTTCAGCACCTTTGCCAGTCCTGAAGATATTCAACTGAGTAAACTTCCCGAGATTCAGGCCTTTGTGCAGTACACTATGGGGAAGGTTTATTTAAGCAGGGAGATGGAATAAAAAGTATGAAGAAGATAAATTTTGATGCGATTGTCGGGATCTTTGTTCTGGCAGGTTTTCTGGCTTTTGTTTATATGTCCCTGCAATTTGGTGAATTTTCCGTATTTTCCATGGAAAAGACCTATTCTGTGCGGGCAAATTTTAGCAATGTTTCCGGCCTTAAGCGCGGAGCCCTTGTGGAAATGGCCGGGGTTAATGTGGGCAAGGTAAGCGGTATCTCTTTGGGTGAGAATGATCAGGCCCAAGTGCGGCTTCAGATCAATAACGGGGTAAAGATTACCGATGATGCAATTGCCTCGATTAAAACCCAAGGGATTATCGGGGATAAATATATCAAGGTTTCCCAGGGTGGCTCGGATGAATTGCTGGCTGATGGCGGGTTCATAACGGAAACAGAATCCGCAGTTGATCTTGAGGAACTGGTGAGTAAATATATTTTTGGTAATGTCTGATCTTGCTAAACTTAAGAAATACCACCAGTAAGCTCAGGGCTGGCGTAGTAGCATTTAATTAGAAACAAGACTTTTGCAAAAGGCCAGAGGGCAACCATGAAAAATCAGGATAGTTTTTTGCCACGCCTGGGCAGAATATGTTTTTGTTGCTTGGCGCTCTGGTTGGGATCAATGACCACGGTTTTTGGACAGGATGTTACGCCTGAAGATGATTCGGCTTTCGGAGAAGAACCGGACATTGGCCTGGCCTCCGATCCTCTGGAGCCGATCAATCGTGTTTTTTATCATTTTAACGATAAGGTTTATTTTTGGGTGCTTAAGCCGGTATCTCAGGGATATGCTTATGTCATTCCCGAAGAGGTGCGCATATGCGTGCGGAGCTTTGTGAAGAACCTTCTGGCTCCGGTGCGTATTGTCAATAATCTTCTCCAGGGAAAAGTTGTAAATGGTGGAGTCGAAGCCTCCCGTTTTGTTGTCAACTCCACTATTGGTATTATCGGTCTGGCTGATCCCGCCAAAGATGAATTAGGTCTGTTTCCCAAGGATGAAGACCTGGGGCAAACTCTGGGGGTATATGGTCTCGGCGAAGGAATTTATATCTGCTGGCCTTTTTTTGGCCCATCGAATGTACGCGATAGCCTTGGCATGGCAGGGGATTTTTTTCTGAGTCCGGTGTCATATCTTACCTGGTCTGATCAGGGCGCAGGTGTTGCGGTGCAGGCCGGCAGGGAGGTAAATGATACCTCCCTTACCTTGGGTGATTACGAAGATTTCAAAGAGGCTGCCATTGATCCGTATGTAGCCTTACGCGATGCATACCGGCAGTATCGGCAAAAGAAAATTCTTGATGTTGCCGTGGGCAGCGAGTCCATGTACAATCATTCTGTCGGCAAGAATTAAGAAACATATACCCAAAATGGTAGATTTCCTTAAAATTGGACTCCCCGCCAGTTATTATTGATGATTTTTTTTGGCGCGGCGGGAACTTCGATTGACACAGGGCTGGTTTTGGCTAGTCAGTAACTCCGTGCCGCTGGATTAAGCAAAATAGGTTTGTGTAATAATTTTCGTGCGCCATGTGAATGATGTTAGAGGCAAAAATGAAAAACAGTAACAGGTGGTACCTGAAGCTTCTTGCAATAATTATTCTGACAATTGCTATCCCCTTGATGTCGCGGGGGATTTCCTGCGCCGCTCCACCTGACCCTGTTGTTTTCATAAAGGAGGCAGTGGACGAGATTATTTTGATCCTTCAGGATGAAAAACTCGCAGCGCCGTCTCGTCGGGCGGAGAGGAAAAAACGGGTGGTGACTATTGTCGAAAAGAAATTCGATTTTCGCGAGATGTCCATGCGTGCGCTGGCAAAGCACTGGCGGGAAAGGACCCCTGAGGAGCAGGACCGTTTCGTTTTCTTGTTTAAGAAACTCTTGGAGAATACATACATAGCCAAAATAGAAACATACTCCGGGGAAAAAGTTGTTTTTAAGAAAACCGCGATGCAGGGGAATAAGACCATTGTTTATAGTGTTCTGGTCCGGAAGACTTTGGAAACTCCGGTTAATTACAAGCTCAAAAGCAATGATGATCACTGGATGGTTTATGATGTGGAAGTGGAAGGAGTGAGTCTGGTGAATAATTATCGGACCCAGTTTGCCAGTATTCTGAGTAAGGAGATGTTTGCCGGGCTTATTGCCAAGCTTGAAGATAAAGTCGGCAAGGAAGCGGTTGAGTAAAAGCAAATGAATAATGTGGAAGGAATGCTTTTAGGGAGATACCGCCCCGAAGAGCTACATGATATATTTTCTTTTTTATCTGCCGAAGAGATGGGCGTGCTGTTTGCCTATCTTGAGTTCCGAGAGTGGCAGCAGGGGGAAATTGTACTCAAAAGTGGGGACCCCGGCGATTTTATGGGGTTTCTGGTCGAGGGGAAACTTGCCGTCAAGATGGAGGCGATATTCCCTGGTAAATTCATTTTGGTTGCCATGCTTGAGCGTGGAAGTCTTGTCGGTGAGGTTTCCGTTGTTGAAGGTGGCTGTCGGCATGCCACCGTTGTCGCCACGAAAAATAGTCATCTCTTGATTCTTTCTCAAAAAAAACTCGAGCTGCTGCTGGAGCAGGTGCCTGCTCTTGGCCTGAAAATTTTTCGGCGGATTATATATGTGCTTGGCCATCGTCTGGGCGAAGCAAGTGTCCGTCTCGCACGATTGTTGTAAGTTTTGATGATCCCCTTTTTTTGTTTAGGAGCCGTTCAAAAATAACATGGCCATTTATGTTGCCTTACTGTACGGCTCCTTATGCCATCTGGCTGCCTAAAACGGCCATGTTATTTTTTGACAATGGCTTAGGCGCTGTTGGGAAATATTTTGTCCGGTTACGGCCTTTCCTTTACGCTTCTTGCGCCACCTAAATGCCAGGATATTTATTAACAATGGCTCGGATTATTGCTTGCTCGCCGAGGATCTTGTCGGGCATTGGCTCCCATGAGAAAAAAGGCCATGCCTGTGAATTACCTTGACAATGCGCCGTGTTTATTTATATTGATCTGTTCTGTTTTTTGCATTGTCAACAGGTGATGCGTGGACTGACGCTGGTGATTGCCAAGGATCTTCCTTTCAGCAGAGGAATGGGTCTTCCCTGTTGGCGTCACGGAGCAGAAAATGTGGCACTTTTTGCCGAACTTGTTGATCTTTTTTGAGAAACCCGTTACAGGCACAACAAACTGTAACCGAGATCTTTCCAATTGGAGGAAAAGTAATGGCCTTACCGAAAAGAAGACATTCCCATGCTCGTACCAGAATACGTCGCTCCCATGATGCGCTGTGTGGCGTAACCATTGCCACCTGCTCCGAATGTGGCGAGCCGAAACTTCCGCACCGTCTTTGTCCTGGCTGTGGGGCATACAAGGGTCGTACTGTTGTCAAGTTGACCGCAGAGTAATAGAGAGTTCACCATGGCATTGCATATTGCCCTGGATGCCATGGGCGGGGACCGAGGCCCTGAAGTACTGGTTTCTGGGGCAGTTATGGCTGTGCGCGAATCTGCCCTGGAGATCAGCCTGATTGGTGATCAGGGTCGGCTCAAAGCCATTCTGGCAACACATGACCATCCTTCATCCCGGATTCATCTGGTACATGCCGCCCAGGTTGTTGGTATGGATGAGTCCCCCTTTGACGCCATCCGCAAGAAAAAAGATTCCTCTATCATGAAGGCCTTTTCCCTCCATAAAGAGGGCATGGTTGACGCGGTTGTCAGCGCTGGCAATTCCGGGGCTACCATGGCCGCAGCCCTTAAGCTGCTTGGGCGGCTGGAGCATGTATCCCGGCCGGGAATTGCCGGCATCTTCCCCACCTTGAAAGGCCCGGTGGTGATGATGGATGTTGGGGCAAACGTTGATTGTCGCCCCGAGCATCTGTTGCAATTCGGGGTCATGGCCTCCGCTTTTTCGCAGGTGCTCTTTGGTCTGAACCGACCCAGAATCGGCCTGCTCAGTATCGGCGAAGAGGGGGGGAAGGGCAATATTCTGGTAAAAAAATCCCACGAGCTGTTTCAGCAGAGTTCCTTGAATTACATCGGCAATGTCGAGGGCAGGGACACTTTTCAGGGCGATGTTGACGTCATGGTCTGTGATGGATTTGTCGGCAATGTCTGTCTGAAACTCAGTGAAGGACTGGCCGAGGCGGTCATGGGCATGCTGGGGGAGGAGATTTCCAAAAGCTTTAAGGCGAAACTTGGCTATCTGCTGGCCAGGGACGCCTTTGTTTCCTTCAAAAAACGGGTTGATTATGCCGAGTATGGCGGGGCTCCCTTGCTCGGTATCCAAGGCAATGCCATTATCTGCCATGGGCGTTCAAGTGGTGTGGCCATTAAAAATGCCCTCCGGGTTGCCTCCGAAATGGCCCGCAATAAAGTTAATGACAGAATCCTCCAGCTTCTTGCCCTTGATCATCTTCTGGGGCAACCGGATGATTCCCCGTCTACGCTAACCGCTGCCTCCGGAGTAGACCCATGAGCCGCGCAGTTATTATCGGCACTGGTTCTTGTTTGCCGGAAAGGATCCTCACCAACGAGGATCTGGCTAAGATGGTTGATACCTCCGATGAGTGGATTACCACCAGAACGGGGATCAAGACCAGGCATATTGCCAGGGCAGGGGAGGAGACTTCTAAACTGGCCAGCGAGGCAGCCCGCCGCGCTTTGGCGATGGCCGGTGTGACCCCGGCGGAGGTTGACATGATCGTCGTCGGGACGATTTCCTGTGAAAAGGCCATGCCATCCTGCGCCTGTCTGGTGCAAAAGGACCTGGAGGCGGTCAACGCCTTTGCCTTCGACATCAACGCCGCCTGTTCCGGCTTTCTTTACGGCCTGGATCTTGCCGATAAATATATCCACAGCAACCCGGACATGAAAATTCTAGTGATCGGCGCGGAAAATCTTTCTTCCCGAACCAACTGGCAGGATCGCAATACCTGTGTGCTTTTTGGTGATGGAGCCGGGGCTTGTCTAATGACGGGCAACGATCAGGGCCGGGGCATCCTGGCGAGTAAACTTTATGCGGATGGCCGGTTGTGGGAACTGCTTCATATGGACAGTGCCCCCAGCCTGAACCCCGACCTCTGTACCTTGCCAAGTGACGGGCCTTTCATCAAGATGGTGGGGAAGGATGTTTTTCGTTACGCGGTCCGGGCCATGGCGGAAGCCATTACTGCTGTCCTTGAAAAAGAAGGTCTTGCCATTGCTGACATCTCCATCGTAGTGCCTCATCAGGCAAATATTCGTATCCTGAAAAACCTGGCTGATTACCTAAATGTCCCGCTTGAAAAAATCTATATTAATGTACACAAATATGGTAATACATCGGCGGCGACCGTGCCAATTGCCATGGATGAGGCAAACCGGGAAGGCCGATTGCAGCAGGGAGATCTGCTTCTTATCTGTACTTTTGGCGGCGGCTTCACCTGGGGCGCGGCTCTGGTCCGATGGTAGGCACAGAATGCTTCATTACCAATCGCAGATCTAAGTAATCGAGAGACAAGGGGGCAGAGTGGATTATTTCTTGAGCGAAGAGCAGCAGATGATTGTCGATGTTGCTCGGCAGATCACCGATGAAATGATTATTCCGCAAAGGTCGGAATTGGATGAAACCGAAGAATATCCCCGTGATATCCTGACCGCCATAGCCAAGGCCGATTTGTATGGCCTTTATATCCCCGAGGAATATGGCGGCCTGGGCGGGGGGTGTTTTGATATTGTCCTGGCTCTGGAGCAGTTCGCCAGGGGATGCACCGGGGTGGCCACCGCCTTTGCCGCCAGCGCCTTGGGCGCCTACCCGATTTTGATCTCCGGCAGCGATGAGCTGAAACAGAAATATATGCCTCTTATTGCCAGCGGCGAGAAACTGGCGGCTTTTGCCCTTACCGAGGCCAATGCCGGCAGTGATGCCTCCGGCATCCAGACCACTGCGGTACTCGATGGCGACGAATGGGTTTTAAACGGCACCAAGCAGTGGATAACCAATGCCGGCGAGGCTCAGATCTACACGGTTATCGCCATCACCGACAAAAGCAAGGGCCCTCGCGGCGCCACCATGTTCGTGGTTGAGGATACCGACCCTGGTTTTTCATACGGGGTCAAGGAAAAGAAGCTGGGCATCCGTTGCTCTTCCACTAGGGAGCTGATTTTCAAGGACTGCCGCATCCCCAAGGATAGGGTGATCGGCCGGATCGGCATGGGCTTTATCACCGTGATGAAGACCCTGGATCAGTCCCGGCCGGGCATTGCTATCCTTGGCGTTGGCCTGGGGCAGGGCGCCCTGGACGAGGCGGTCAATTATGCCAAGCAGCGGGTTCAATTCGGCAAACCCATCATCTCCTTCCAGGCGGTACAGCATATTCTGGCCGATATGGCCATCCAGGTCGAGGCGGGCCGCGCCCTGGTTTATTCGGCGGCCAAGCATATCGACGCCCACAAAAACGATATGTCCAAGGCCTCCTCCATGTGCAAGGTTTTCGCCACCGACATGGCGATGAAGGTTACCGTTGATGCAGTCCAGGTTCTCGCCGGCTATGGCTATATGCGCGATTACCCGGTGGAGAAGATGATGCGGGACGCCAAGATCCTCCAGATCTACGAGGGTACCAACCAGATCCAGCGTAATGTTATCGGGCAGGAATTGAACAAGGAGTACACGAGGTCCTCATGAAGATCATCGTTTGCATAAAGCAGGTGCCGGATGCCAAGGATGTCCGCCTGGACCCCAAAACCAATACCCTGTCAAGGGAAGGGGTGCAGGCCATTATGAACCCGTACGACCGCCATGCCCTTGAGGAGGCGGTTCGCCTGAAAGAGCAACACGGCGGCACGGTAACCGTACTCAGCATGGGGCCTCCCCAGGCAGAGGAGATGCTGCGCGAGGCCGTGTCCTGCGGGGCTGACGAGGCGGTGCTCGTCTCGGATCGGGCCTTTGCCGGGGCGGATACCTGGGCGACCACCTATACCCTCTCCCAGGCCATTAAAAAAATCGATGATTTTGATCTGATCCTCTGCGGCAAGCAGGCCATTGATGGAGATACCGCCCAGGTTGGTCCCGGTTTGGCAGAGCGTCTTGATATTCCTTTCGTCGCCTATGTGCGCAAGATCAATGACTGTACCGCCAGCGCCATCCGGGCAGAACGGTTGATGGATGACGGCTATGATCTGGTAGAGGTGCCTTTGCCCGCGCTGTTCACCGTGGTCAAGGAAATCAACGAACCCAGGATTCCTTCCCTTAAGGGAAAGATGCGGGCGAAAAAGATTGATATCACCAAGCTGACAGCCGTGGATATCGAGGCAGACCCGGAGCAGTTGGGCCTTAAAGGTTCCACCACCCAGGTGGTCAAGGTGTTCTCGCCGGAACTGAAAGGAGCTCGGGCCATGCTTGTCGGCACCGCCGATGAGCAGGTTGCCCAGCTGTATGAGAAATTGTCGCCTCTCCTGTAGAAATCAGACGAACGGAATCCTCTATGTTACAGATTGATATAGAATCCTGTATTGGTTGCGGTATTTGTGAAAGTACCTGTACCTTCGGGGCGATCAAGGTTGAAGGCGGGCATGCCGTGGTCGGCGAGACCTGTACCCTGTGCGGCAGCTGCGTGGATGTCTGCGAAGTCGTCGCTCTTTCCATCAAGAGAGAGGAAAAGATCACTCAGGGCGACCTGGCCGATTGGTCCGGGGTCTGGGTCTATGCGGAATGCCGACATGGCAGGCTGGCTCCCGTAGCTTTGGAGCTGCTGGGGGCCGGGCGTAAGCTGGCAGACCAGAGAGGGGTGCCCCTCTCTGCGGTTCTTCTCGGGTCAAAAATCGAGGGCCTGGCAGACGAGCTCATCGCTTGCGGTGCTGACAAGGTCTTTGTCGTTGATGATCCGGCACTGGCTTCCTTCACCGATGATGCCTATGGCAACGCCTTGAGCGCTCTGGCTAAAAAACACCGGCCCGAGATTATTCTAGCGGGCGCCACCGCTATTGGCAGATCCTTTATTCCCCGGGTAGCCACTACCCTGGCCACGGGGCTTACCGCCGACTGCACGAATCTGGCGATCCGGGAGGAGGATGGGGCACTGTTGCAGACTCGTCCGGCCTTTGGCGGTAATATCATGGCCACCATCGTCTGTCCGCACACCCGTCCGCAGATTTCCACGGTGCGGCCGCTGGTGATGAAGCCTCTTGCCAGGGATGCAGGGCGCAAGGGAGAAATCATTAAAGTTAATCTTGATCCGGCCTTGCTCAAGCCCCGCGTCAAGGTGCTTGATTCTGTGGTTGAAGATCTTGATCGGGTTAACCTTTCCGAGGCTGATATCGTCGTGGCCGGCGGCCGGGGCCTGGAAAGCGAAAAGGGCTTTGCCATGATCCGTGAACTGGCCGATGTGCTGGGCGGGGCGGTTGCCGCCTCCCGGGCCGCGGTGGACAGCGGCTGGATTCCCTATCCCCATCAGGTTGGCCAGACCGGTAAAACTGTGGCTCCCAAAATCTATTTTGCCTGCGGGATATCCGGGGCCATTCAGCATCTGGTGGGCATGCAGTCCGCAGATACCATTATCGCCATCAACCGTGACGCCGATGCCCCGATCTTTGATGTGGCCACCTATGGTATTGTCGGGGATGTTTTAGAGATCGTTCCCAAGCTTATCGAGAAATTCAAGGGAAGGAAGGGCGCATGAGCCTGAGCGGAAAGATTGCCGTAGTCACCGGGGGCAGCAGAGGTATTGGCCGGGCTATTTCTCAACGTCTTGCCGCATTGGGCGCCTTGGTTATCGTCAATTATGTGAGCAATTCTTCTGCCGCAGACGAGACGGTTCAGAGCATCCGTAATGCAGGCGGCAAGGGAGAAGCGGTCCAGTTCAACGTCGCCGTCTCGGAGGAGATTGAAGCGGCTTTCAAGAAGATTCTTGAGGCGCATGGTCAGGTGGATATCCTGGTGAACAATGCCGGAATCACCAGGGACACCCTGCTCATGAAGATGAAGGATGAGCAGTGGGACGAGGTCCTTAATACCAACCTCAAGGGCGTGTTCCTCTGCACCAAGGCGGTGAGCCGGGCCATGATGAAACAGCGCTGGGGCCGGATCATCAACATCACTTCGGTGGTCGGTTTTGCCGGCAACGCCGGCCAGGCCAATTATGCTGCCGCCAAGGCAGGGATTGTCGGTTTTACCAAATCCGTGGCCAGGGAGCTTGCCTCCCGTGGGATTACAGTGAACGGGGTGGCCCCCGGCTACATTGTTACCGATATGACCCGGGATCTCTCGGATGAGGTCACCAATAAGATTATGGCGGAGATCCCCATGGGGGTGTTGGGCGAGGCGGAGGATATTGCCGGGGCAGTGTCCTATCTGGCGTCTGACGATGCGCGCTATGTGACCGGCCAGTTTATCCATGTCAATGGCGGGATGTACATGTAACAGAGGACAGGCATAGGACTTATAAGTCCTATACTATAAAGTCATATAGGCCATATGGTCCTATTTTGAAATAACCAAAAGGAAGGAGAACAACATGTCTGTACAGGAAAAACTTATTGATATCATTGCCGATCAGCTGAGTGTTGATAAAGAGAAGGTTGTGCCGGGCGCCTCTTTTATTGATGATCTGGGCGCTGACTCCCTTGACTTGGTTGAGCTGATCATGGCCATGGAAGAAGCTTTCGATATCGAGATTGCCGATGACGTCGCGGAAAAGATCACCACCGTCCAGCACGCCATCGACCATGTCAACAAGGTTGCCGGTTGAGCTGAGCAGTTTTTCGGCAACAGGTACCTGGCGGGAAAAAATGAGGACTGACCTTGGTGGGTGTGTACCAGCCAGGGCTGTTCTTTCTCTGCATACAGATGGTGAGGATCAGCGTGGGCAGAAGAGTCGTGGTCACAGGAGTTGGACTGGTTACTCCCCTGGGAACGGGCGTGGAGAAAACCTGGAGTGCGCTGTGCGCAGGGGTAAGCGGCATCGGCCCGATTACCCGGTTCGACGCCAGCGAAGTCGGGGTTAACATTGCCGCCGAGGTCAAGGATTTTCAGGTTGAAGACCATATCGACAAAAAGGTCGCCAAACATCTCGACCTCTTTGTCCAGTATGCGGTCGCCGCGGCCGGCGAAGCCCTGCGCAATGCCGATCTGCAGATTACCGAGGAAAACGCGCCCCGGATCGCCAGCATCATGGGCTGCGGGCTTGGCGGCCTGCCCACCATAGAAAAATATCATCAGGTGGCCATGGAAAAGGGAACGAAGCGCATCACCCCCTTTTTTATTCCCATGGTTATTCCTAATATGGGGGCCGGGCAGATCTCCATTATTTACGGGACCAGGGGGCCTAATCTCTGTCTCACCACCGCCTGTGCCGCTGGAACCCATGCGGTGGGCGAGGCGTTTCGCTCCATCGTCAACGATGAATGCGATGTGGCCATTACCGGCGGCAGCGAATCGGTGATCTGTCCTTTGGCGGTCGGCGGTTTTCATGCGATGAAAGCTTTGTCCACCCGTAATGACCAGCCGGAAAAAGCATCCCGCCCCTTTGACCGGGACCGGGATGGTTTTATTATTTCCGAGGGGGCCGGGGTCCTCATTCTCGAAGAATTGGAGCATGCCAAAGCTCGCGGCGCCAGGATCTATGCCGAGGTTGCCGGCTACGGCCTGAGCAGCGACGGCTACCATATGGCCGCTCCTCCTGAGGATGGCAACGGGGCAAGCCGCTGTATGGAGATGGCGCTCAAGGATGCGGGCATGCGCCCGGAAGATGTCGACTATATCAATGCCCATGGCACCTCGACCCCGTTGAACGATGTGGTGGAAACCCGGGCCATTAAAACGGCTTTTGGCGATCAGGCCTACAAGCTGGCCATCAGTTCGACCAAGTCCATGACCGGCCATATGCTGGGCGGGGCTGGGGGGATCGAAGCGGTCTTTACTGCTCTGGCCATCAAGCACCAGATCGCCCCGCCGACCATGAATCTGGAAAATCCCAGCCCTGAATGCGATCTTGATTACGTTCCCAATCAGGCACGCAAGATGAAAATAAGGGCTGCCATGTCCAATTCATTTGGCTTCGGCGGGACCAATGCAGTGTTGATCATGAAGCAGTACGAGGGTAAACCGTGAAGATTGCCATCGGTTGTGATCACGGCGGCCTAAGTCTCAAGGACGAAATTGTAACGCTACTCCAGAGCCTGGGGCATACGGTGGATGATAAGGGCTGTTTTTCCACCGAGTCCGTCGATTACCCGGATTTTGCCAAGGCTGTTTGCACTCAGTTGCAGAACAACAACTGCGAGCGCGGGATTCTGATTTGTGGCACTGGGGTCGGGATGTCCATGGTAGCCAACCGTTTCGAGGGGATTCGTGCGGCTTTAGGCAATGAGCTGTTTACTGCGCAGATGAGCCGGGAGCATAATGACGCCAACGTGCTCTGCCTTGGCGCCCGCGTAATCGGCCCCGGCCTGGCCGCGGAAATAGTCAGGATCTGGGTGAGTACCGAATTTGCCGGAGGCAGGCACCAGCGGCGGATTGATATGTTCTAGAAAACGGGTCTGCCCCTGTGGTGGGCCCCCACACGTTTTTCATTGCGCGGCCGGAATTACCTGGAGTAATTTTTCGGCCGTGATTATTTTACCTGAATATTGTGAGCGCGGTTTTTATACCCAAAGAGTATAAGTTTCGTTTGAGCAGACAAGCTGCTCAACTCAGCTAAAACCTATAAATAACCATGAAGGATACTGCAGTGTCGTATTTGAAAGAGAGTGATCCGGATGTGTACAATTCCATCCGCCATGAGTTGGCCAGGCAGAGTAATCAGCTTGAACTTATTGCTTCCGAGAATATTGTCAGCGAAGCGGTGCTTGAGGCCCAGGGTTCCATTTTTACCAACAAGTACGCCGAGGGCTACCCAGGCCGCCGCTACTATGGCGGCTGCGAATATGCCGACCAGATTGAATCGCTGGCCATCGAGCGCGCCCTGAAGATCTTTGGCGCTGAATACGCCAATGTTCAGCCTCATTCCGGCAGCCAGGCCAACATGGCGGTCTATTTTTCCTCGCTGCAGCCTGGAGATCTGGTCTTGGGCATGGATCTGGCCCACGGTGGCCATCTCACCCATGGGGCAGCGGTGAATTTTTCCGGGCAGCTCTATAAGTTTATATCTTACGGGGTGAATCGGGAAACCGAGCGCATCGATATGGCCGAAGTGGAGCGCATTGCTCTTGAGCAGAGGCCGAAGATGATCGTGGCCGGGGCGAGCGCCTACCCCAGGGTGATCGATTTTGCCGGATTCAGATCAATAGCCGATAAGATCGGCGCCCTGTTCATGGTGGACATGGCCCATATCGCCGGGCTGGTGGCGGCCGGAGTCCATCCCTCGCCGGTGCCCTTTGCCGATTTTGTCACGACCACCACTCACAAGACCATGCGGGGCCCACGGGGTGGCCTGATCCTTGCCAAGGCTGAGTATGGCAAGAAGCTGGACAGCAAGATTTTCCCTGGCATCCAGGGCGGACCGCTGGTGCATGTCATCGCCGCCAAGGCCGTGGCCTTTAAGGAGGCCATGGGGGAGAAATTCAAGCAGGATCAGGCCCAGGTGGTGAGAAATGCCCAGGCTTTGGGGGAAGGATTGGTGCGCCACGGTTTCCGCCTCGTTTCCGGCGGCACCGACAATCATCTGCTTTTGGTCGATCTGACCAACAAGGGGGCCACCGGCAAGGAGTCGGAGGAGGCCCTGGAAGAGGCAGGGCTTACCGTCAACAAAAATGCCATCCCCTTTGACCAGCAGAGCCGCTTTGTCACCAGCGGGGTGCGCATCGGCACTCCGGCCGTGACCACCCGCGGTCTCAAGGAGCCGGAGATGGCCAAGGTTGCCGACTGGATCAACCGGGCCATCGAAAACCGGCAGAACAAGGAGGCCCTTAATGCTATCCGGCTCGAGGTTCGGGCTCTGTGCGATACCTTTCCTCTGTATCCGGACATGGCTCGGGATGACGAGTAAACGGCCATGACAGATACCCGCCCGTCCTGGGACGAATATTTCATGGGGATCACCGAAATGGTGGCCCAGCGTTCGACCTGTCTGCGTCGCAAGGTGGGCGCCATTCTGGTGCGGGACAAGCGCATCATCGCCACGGGCTACAACGGGGCGCCGGCCAAGGTCAGTCATTGTCTGGATATCGGCTGCCTGCGCGAGCAGCAGGGTATTCCCTCCGGGGAGCGGCATGAGCTGTGCCGGGGCCTGCACGCCGAGCAGAACGCCATCATCCAGGCGGCCCTGCACGGTTTCAGCATCGAGGGCGCTACCCTGTATTGCACCAATATGCCCTGCACCATCTGTAGCAAGATGCTGATCAATGCAAGAATTGAGAAAATCTATTATAAAGAAGGATATGCTGACAACCTTTCCTCTTTGCTGTTGGCTGAAGCGCAAGTCCCTGTTCTCCAGCTGGGGTAGCGGCAGGAGGCCGCAATTGTGCTCCGGCGCAGATCTTCTTAAGGCAAAGTTATGAAATGTCCGTATTGCGGTCATCTGGAAAACCGGGTTGTCGACTCCCGCCTGAACAAGGAATTTACCATCACCCGCCGTCGCCGGATGTGCGATGCCTGCGGGCGCAGGTTTACCACCTACGAACGGCTTGAGGTAACCATGCCCATGCTGATCAAGAAGGATGGGCGACGCGAGGCCTGGGACCGGGACAAGGTGGTGGAAGGGCTAAAAAAGGCCTGCGAGAAGCGACCGGTCAGCATGGAGCAGATCGATGAGTTTGTCGATTCCTTGGAGCGGGAGCTACAGGATCTGGGTGAGCGCGAGATTCCGGTGAAGCTCGTCGGAGAGCGGGTCATGGACGGCTTGAGAAAGCTCGACGGCGTGGCCTATGTCCGTTTCGCCTCCGTGTACCGGCAGTTCAAGGATTTAAGCGAATTCATGACCGAGTTGAAGGATATGCTGGGCGGTCAGGAAGAAACTCCGAAATGAAGGATGATCGCGCCTGGATGCAGCTGGCCATCAGGGAGGCGCGAAAAGGGCTGGGTCGCACCTCGCCCAATCCCTGTGTCGGCGCGGTGGTGGTTAAAAATAATCGGTTCATTGTCGCTGGTTATCATCATCGGGTCGGCACCCACCATGCGGAGGTGCATGCCCTCCAGGCTGCCGGGGAAAAGGCCAGAGGCGCCACGATCTATGTGACTCTGGAACCCTGCAACCATACGGGGCGAACGCCGCCCTGTACCCAGGCCATCCTGGCCGCCGGGATCAAACGGGTGGTGGTCGGCATGCTTGACCCCAATCCTTTGGTGGCGGGAGGGGGCTGCCAGACCCTTGCTGCCCAAGGCCTTGAGGTTGTTCAAGGGGTGTTGGCCGAGGAATGCCGGAGTCTGAACCGCCCCTTCAGTAAGCATGTTACTACCGGGCTGCCCTGGGTGATCATGAAGGCCGGGATGAGTTTGGATGGCCGCTTGGCTCTTGCCTCAGGCCAGTGCGCCTGGATAACCAACGAGCAGTCCCGGCGTCAGGTGCATCGCTTGCGGGATCGGGTGGATGCCATCCTCATCGGCAGCGGTACAGCCTTGGGCGATGATCCCGCGCTTACTACCCGGTTGCCGAACCGCAGGGGCAGGGATCCGTTGCGGGTTATTCTGGACACCGCCCTAAGGCTGTCGCCCACTGCGAAAATGTTGCAACAGACTTCCTCCGCTCCCACCTGGATTTTTTGCGGGCCGGAAGCCGACCCGCAACGGGCCGAGGCCCTGATTGCCGCAGGCGCGGTTATCAAGGAGGTCCGGCTCGATGACGCAGGCAGGCTTGATCTTGGCGCGGTTCTCTGTGAACTGGGTCGGGCACAGCTCACCAGCGTTCTGGTCGAAGGGGGTAGCCTGGTGCATGGCGCTTTTTTGCGGGCCGGACTGGTGGATGAAGTGAATATTTTCGTGGCTCCGATCTTTATTGGCGGTGACGGGGTGCCTCTCTTGGACTCCCTTGGTCTGCAAAATGTTGCGGTCGCCCCCGGCTTTACGGTCACCAGGGTGCGGCGTCTCGGGAACGATGTGCTGATCGAAGGGCTGATGAAAAATAGCTGATAGCTAGCAGCTGACAGCTAGGGACTAAAATATGTTTACCGGGATCATACTGGGGCAGGGAAGAATACTGGAAAAAAGACCGGTCGGCGGCGGGATGCTCTTTGCCATTACCGCGGACTTTGATCTGCCCGAGCCTGCGGAAGGCGAGTCCATCGCGGTCAACGGGGTATGTCTCACCGCCAGGGAGATCAGCGGCCGCCGCTTTCTCGTCGATGTCTCGCCGGAAAGCCTGAACCGCACCAATCTCGGGCGGCTGGCCGTCGGGAGCGCGGTTAATCTGGAGCGCGCTCTGCGCCTTGCCGACCGGCTGGGCGGGCATATGGTCAGCGGCCATGTGGATGCCACCACCTCCATGCTTACCCGGCAGCCCCTTGGAGATTTCGTCCTCTTCAGTTTTCAGGTGCCGACTGGATTCGGCAAGTATATCATCGAAAAAGGCTCCATCGCCATTGACGGTATCAGTCTCACCGTCAATAGCATAGACGAGAAAGCCTTTTGTGTTTCCATTATTCCCCACACCCTCGGGGTCACGACCCTTGGGGCGTTGCGACAGGGGAGCGTGGTGAATATCGAAGTGGATCTGATCGGCAAGTATGTGGAAAAATTGCTCTCCGCCAAGGATGCTGACGGCGGGGGTGCGGAATCAAGAATTAATTCCGCTTTTCTGGCTGAGCACGGCTTCTTAAAATAACCGTGCGCCAGGCAGCGAAGGCTTTGAGGTAAATGATATGGCAGTAAGTTCCATTGAAGAGGTGATTGACGAGATCCGGGCCGGGAAAATGATCATCCTGGTTGATGACGAGGATCGCGAGAACGAAGGCGATCTGTACATGGCCGCGGAAAAGGTCACCCCCGAGGCGATCAATTTTATGGCCACCCACGGCCGGGGCCTGATCTGCCTGACCCTGACCCCGGATCATCTCGAGCAGCTGCAGATTCCCATGATGGTGCAGAACAACAAATCGCCCTTTGAAACGGCCTTTACGGTGAGTATCGAGTCGAGCACCGGGGTAACCACCGGCATCTCCGCGGCGGACCGGGCCAGGACCATCCTGGTGGCCGCCGATCCCAAGGCCAGGCCCAGCGATATCGTAAGTCCGGGGCATATCTTTCCCTTGCGCGCCAGACGGGGTGGGGTACTGGTCCGCACCGGCCAGACCGAAGGGTCGGTCGATCTCTCCCGCTTGGCTGGGTTGAATCCTTCCGGGGTGATATGCGAAATTATGAAGGAAGACGGCACCATGGCCCGGATGCCGGATTTGGAGATCTTCGCCAGGGAGCACGACCTCAAGATCGCCACCATCGCCGATCTCGTCGCGTACCGGACCCGCGAGGACAAGCTGGTCCATCGGGCCGCCGAGGCCAAGATTCCCACTCGTTACGGGGATTTTCGGACCATTGTCTACACCAACGATGTGGATGACCTCGAACATGTTGCCCTGGTCAAGGGGGAGATCGACCCCACCAAGGAGATTATGGTCCGGGTCCATTCCTCCTGCCTGACCGGCGACGTCTTCGGCTCCAAGCGCTGCGATTGCGGCGGGCAGCTGCACAGCGCCATGCGCATGGTCGAGCACGAGGGCGCGGGCATTGTTCTTTACATGCAGCAGGAAGGCCGCGGCATCGGCTTGATCAACAAGATCAAGGCGTATGCCCTCCAGGAAGGGGGGATGGATACGGTGGAGGCCAATGTGCATCTGGGCTTCAAGGCCGACCTGCGCGACTACGGGATCGGCGCCCAGATCCTCCGGGATCTGGGGGTGCGCAAGATGCGGCTCATTACCAACAACCCCAAGAAAATCATCGGCCTCGAAGGCTATGGCCTGAAGGTCACGGGCCGTCTGCCCATCGAAATGGTGGCGGAACCGGAAAATATCGATTACCTCAAGGCCAAGAAGGACAAGCTTGGCCATTTGCTGGATCTGTTCCCCGGCAGCAAGGATACGAAAAACAGCTAACGATTGCCCACCATTTGGAGGAGAAACGATGCCGAAATTTTTTGAAGGAAAACTGCAGGCCGAAGGCAAGAAATTCGGGATTGTCATTGCCCGGTTCAATTCGTTCATTGCCGAACGTCTGCTGGAAGGCGCCCTGGACACCCTGCTGCGTTCCGGGGTAAAGGACAATGAGATCGAAGTGGCCAGGGTTCCCGGCGCCTTTGAGATCCCGCTGGTCGCCCAGAAGATGGTCAAGTCCGGCCGCTATGATGCAGTAATCTGCCTCGGCGCCGTAATCCGCGGCGCGACCCCCCATTTCGATTTCGTGGCCAATGAGGCGGCCAAGGGGATTGCCCAGGCCAGTATGGAATCCGGGGTGCCGATCATCTTCGGCGTGCTCACCACCGACTCCATCGAGCAGGCCATTGAACGGGCCGGCTCCAAGGCCGGCAACAAGGGTTCCGAGTGCGCGGCCACTGCCATCGAGATGGTCAACCTGCTGCCGCAGCTCGCCTGATCATTGTTGAAATCGCAAAAAGCCGCGATTACAACGGTTGTTGCTTTGTAACTTGTTGATTTTGTGTCGCGGACCCGCGGCTTTTTTCCTTTTTTACGAGACCATTATTATTCATGGGAAACCGACGCAAGGCAAGGGAGCTTGCCCTCAACGCCCTGTTTCAGGGGGAGATGAACGAAATCTCTGCGGTGGAGAAATTTCCGCTGCTCTGCGAGAATTTCGAGATCAATAAAAAGTCCATCCCCTACGGCCGGGAACTGGTTTACGGCATCACCGACAAGTTGGCGGAAATCGACGCCAAGATTGAAAAAAGCGCAAAGAACTGGCGGGTCAGCCGGATGTCGGTGCTGGACCGCAATATCATCAGGATTGCGGCCTATGAAATGATGTTCAAGGAGGATGTGCCGCCCCGGGTGGCCATCGACGAGGCCATCGAGTTGGCCAAGCGATACTGCGGCGAGGATTCTCCGGCCTTTATCAACGGGATCCTTGACGCCATCCTGAAAAATATCGGCATGGCAAAGTAGCCTGCGCTCCCTTACTGGGTAATCAATCACGGGGTAAGCCCACAAAACAGGGGAAGCCGCTGAATCACCCTGCGGGTATAAGTTTCGTTTTGAGCAGACAAGCTGCTCAACTCAGCTAAAAGCGGCCACAGGGTGCCGCAGGTTGCGGCAAGCGGGACGGCGATGCGTACTTTTGTACGTGAGCCGGACCGATCGCCGCAAGATGCGGTGTCCTGTGGCCGCTTACATTACCGAAAACGATCTGCGAGCATAATGGCATCAGGGAACAATAAGCAGGCAAAACCAACCCTAGGGCGAGAGATACTTTCCGTATGCGGGGTGTCTGCCGCCCTTTTTCTGCTTCTCTGCCTGGTCAGCTATAGCTCGGTTGAACCGTCCGCCCAGATAATCACCGCCAACTGGGGCGGGGAGGTGGGACGATTTGTCGCCGAGCTGCTCATGGATCTGCTGGGAATCACCTCTTTCTGGCTGCCCTTTCTCCTGCTTTTTTTCGCGATACGCATTTTTTCCCAGGACTGCACCCTGGATACCTTGCCCCTGCTCGTCTTCGGCTGCACCGGGATTCTTCTGGCCAGCGCGGGACTTAGCGGTTTCACCTCCCTTGCTTCTTTCACCGCCTTTGCGCACACCTATCCGGTGGCCGGATTCTTAGGTACCTTGTTGGCCCGGCATGCCGAGCTGCTCTTCGGCGGGCCCGGCTCCTTTCTGTTGTTTTCCGTGATTCTGCTTATCTCCCTGATGCTGATCAGCAGTTTTTCCCCCTATTCCCTCGGCAGTCGCCTGCGTGCGTTTATGGCCGACCGCTGGGCAGGCAGGCGAACGGCTGAAACCAGCAGCCCTGCCGGGAAGGAGAAGAAGCAGAAGGCAATTGAAGCCGGGGCAAGCCCGGAGGAAGACGCACTCATCGTGCCCAGGGTGCATGCGCCGATAAAGCTTGAGGCCGGAGGGGAGGACGACTCTTTTCGCCTCTTGCCCGCCGCCAGCGGCGAATACCGGCTGCCGCCCTTGTCCTTGCTGGATAAGCCGGAACACCCGGAGGTGGTCGTGGACCGTGAGTACTACTATGCGGTCAGCGCCGAACTGGAAGAAAGGCTCAATGATTTCGGGGTGGTGGGCAAGGTAGTCGGCATCTCCCCCGGTCCGGTGATCACCACCTATGAATTTGCCCCGGCTCCGGGGGTGAAGATCAACAAGATCATCGCCCTGGCCGATGATCTGGCCCTGTGCCTCAAAGCCGAGAGTGTGCGCATCGTCGGCTCCATTCCCGGCAAGGCCGCGCTGGGGATCGAGATCCCCAACCCGACCCGCAATATCGTCTATGTCCGCGATATCTTCGCCCATGAGAAATTCCAA
The DNA here is from genome assembly GCA_001799285.1 of Deltaproteobacteria bacterium RIFOXYD12_FULL_56_24. Taxonomy (GTDB): domain Bacteria; phylum Desulfobacterota; class Desulfobulbia; order Desulfobulbales; family Desulfurivibrionaceae; genus Thiovibrio. Next base: position 16,217 of record MGTD01000024.1, on the reverse strand, counting down.
AAAGCCGCCTCCCGGCTCACCATCGGCCTGGGCATGGATGTGGTGGGCAACCCGGTGATCGCCGATCTGGCGCGGATGCCGCATCTGCTCATTGCCGGGGCAACCGGCTCGGGGAAAAGCGTGGCGGTCAACACCATCATCTGCTCGATTCTTTTCCGGGCCACCCCCGAGGAGGTCCGTCTGCTGCTGGTGGATCCCAAGCGCATCGAGCTTTCCTGCTATGAGGATATCCCCCATCTCCTGCACCCGGTGGTGGTGGACCCCAAGTTGGCCAGCCGGGCTCTCTTGTGGGCGGTGCGGGAGATGGAGCGCCGCTACCAGCTGATGGAAGAGGCCAAGGTCAAGAGTCTGGCCAGCTACAACGCCGAGGCCGTGGAAAAATTACCCCTGATTGTCATCATCATCGACGAGCTGGCCGACCTGATGATGGTCTCCTCCCGCGAGGTCGAGGATTCCGTGGCCAGACTTGCCCAGATGGCGAGAGCTGCGGGCATGCACCTGATCCTCGCCACCCAGCGCCCTTCGGTGGATGTGCTCACCGGCCTGATCAAGGCCAACTTTCCCACCAGGATGTCGTTCAAGGTTTCCTCCAAGATCGATTCCCGCACCATCCTGGACGGGAGCGGGGCTGAACACCTGCTGGGCGCAGGCGACATGCTCTTCATGCCGCCCGGCACCAGCAAGCTCCAGCGGATCCACGGCGCCTATATCTCGGAGAAAGAGACCGAGCGGATCGTCACCTTTCTTAAGGAGCAGGGGGCGGTGCGCTACGATGAAAGCGTGCTTAAGCTTGCCGAGGAAGTCGAGGCGGGCGAGGGCGATGAGGACGGGGATTTGGACGAGAAATATGACGAGGCCGTGGCCCTGGTTTGCGAATCGGGGCAGGCCTCCATCTCCATGGTGCAACGGCGACTGCGGGTGGGTTACAACCGGGCGGCCCGGATGATCGAGCTCATGGAAAAGGAAGGAGTGGTTGGCCCTGCGGACGGCTCCAAGCCGCGTGAGGTCCTGGCTAGGAAAAATTATTAATTTTTTTGTGCTTATCTTGTAATAATTTAACGAATGACTAAATTACTGGACAGCGATGTTTTGTTTTTTATATAAGACGAGGGTGATAAATGAATATGAAAATGGTTGGATCGCCCATTGATATAAGCAAGGTCCGGACGGTTATCTACCACATGCCGGATGGTCAGAAATTTTTTCTCAACATGGAAGGGTTGGAGCAGTTTGTCGAGCTCGGGCCCGGCCGGATTTGCGACACCTCGGAGATCGACGGGGTGCTGCATTTCTTCCCCCGCGGCAACGCCTAGTTTTTAAGAACCCGCGTTCTCCGGCAAACCGATGCTGATCAACCCCAAAAGCGACGGTCATGTCCACACCCGGCTTTGCCATCATGCCACCGGCGAGATGGAGGAGTATGTGGTCGCCGCCATCGCCAAGGAGCTTGAAGAGCTGATTTTTCTCGAACACCTGGAATGCGGCATCCGCTACCGCGAGGCCACCTGGCTTACCGAAGATGATTTTGCCGCCTACCATTGCGAAGGGCAGAGGCTGCAACAGGTTTACGGAGACAGGCTCCGCATCGGCCTCGGGGTGGAGGTGGGTTACAACCCCAGGCAGGCGGCGGAGATTATTGAGTTTCTTCAGCGGTACACATGGGACCGCGTCGGTATTTCCTTCCATTACTACGAGATAGACGGGCACCACTACAACGTGGTGAGCCGCCGCAAGGCTAATCTGGATCCCCTGGGCAAGCAGGGGGTGGAGCGGGTGATCTCCGACTACTTTGCCACCCTGCTGGAGGCGGTGGAGGTCCTGCCCGGCACGGTGCTTTGTCACTTGGATGCGGTGCTGCGCCACCACCCAGAGGTGCATTTTGCCGGGGCGCATCGACGCCAAATTACGGAGATTTTTCAGGCGATGCTCGAAAAGGGCATGGCTCTGGAGGTGAATACCTCCGGGTTTTCCCATCGTGGGGAGCAGTATCCGGCTCGTGAGATTCTTGAGGAGGCTATTGCTCTTGGGGTGCCGCTGGTGGCCGGGTCGGATGCGCATCGGCCGAGCGAGGTGGGGCGGCATTTTGAGAGGTTGCCATAGCCCAGCTCGCTGGGCCGTCAGGTTCTCGCAGACCCCATGCCGAGGTGCAATCCCCACCCAAGCAGCGCGGTGCTAAGTATCTGGACAAGGTGAAAGACCCCATTGTGATCAAAGGGGATAAGCAGGTGGAGCGAGACATTGCTCGCCTGCACCGCGGCTGCTGCCAGATTGAGAAGGATCGCCAGGGCCACGACTGCGGCGCCTTGCAAACGATGGCTGGCGGCGAGAAAGGTATAGATGGCCAAGGCGCTCAGCAGCACCGCAGCCGCGTAAACGATGAAGACGATAAACGGTCCGCCCAGAAGTGCGGTCAGCCCGAAAAAGGCAGCGCTCACCCCAAGGCCCCAAGGGACAAGGCGCATAGCCTCTGCTCGCCCCCGCCAATCAGCAACAGACACCTCACTTGAACGATTACGGTTTCACATATTGCATGAGTAGGGGGTCTGGCCAAGCTATCTATTTGATTATCCAACATTTAAATCCAAATCATACGTGTTTTCAGCGCTTAAAAGCATCTTTTTTAGAGGCAAAATGGGTATTGTAAGTTGCCTTTCAAGAGAGCAACATCCACATAGTCGCTGTCAAGGCAGGGGTGCCGGTGCACCGGCAGTTGTAACACTCCGAAATTAATAATCAAATCAGCACATGTCGAAAGTTTTCTGCCCGTCATTCCCCCACATTTCCCTGCTCTGATGTCTGTGCCAAAATCCAGTGGAACGTTGATTCACAGAGCACTTCAGGGGAAAACCGGGATGGCCAGAATAATGCCACTTCGGTCAACACTTAGTATAAAAGAGAAAATTGCCGACCTTTTTCCTCCCTCCCTTCCCCCTCAAAAATCAATCTGAAAGCTGTACACGTCTTCCTCCAGGCTGCTCTTCACCGTGAAGCCGCAATGGAGGAAGATGGCCTGCATTCGTTTGTTTTCCCGGAGCACCTCGGCGGAAAATCCGGCAATCCCGTTTCTTTTGGCAATGGTGACCAGATGCCGGAAGAGAAAGGTGCCGATCTGCTTATTCTGCCATTCGTCGCGAACAATAAAAGCCACCTCGGCCCGGTTGGTTTTTTCGTCGAGATAGTAGCGGCCGATGGCGATGATCTCCTCGCCGTGCGCCTCGGGCACGGTGCCGACAATGGCCGCGTCCTTGCGGTGGTCGATGTAGACGAAGTTCTGGATCTGCTTGTGGCCGAAGCGCTGGCTGTGGGTCATGAACCGGTAGTAGAGGGTTTCCTGGGAAAGGGCGTAGAGGATGTCCCGCATCCGGGGCTCATCGGTGAGATGCACCGGCCGGAAATTGATCTGGGTGCCGTCTTCTAAAAGCATGGTGGTGTTCATCTCCTGGGAGGCGATCATGAAGCGCCCCTCCACCTCACCGAGATCCTGGCGGAGATATTTGGCCTCGATGGCCTCCCGGAAGAGCTGTTCCCTGAACTTGGGATGGGCGATGCTGATCAGGGCAACGGCCCGTTCCTGGACGCTCTTGCCGTGCAGGTAGGCGATGCCGTACTCGGTGGCCACGTAATGCACCTCGCCTCGGGTGGTGACCACTCCGGCCCCCGGAGTCAGGCGGGTAACGATGCGGGAGATGGTTTTGCCCTTGGCCGTTGATTCCAGGGCGATGATGGGTTTGCCCCCGATGGAGTGAGCCGCGCCCCGGTTGAAATCCACCTGGCCGCCGATCCCGGAATAAAACAGGGAGCCCAGGGAGTCGGCGCAGACCTGGCCGGTGAGGTCGATTTCCAGCGCCATATTGATGGCCACCATCTTGTGCTGCCGGCCGATGATGTGGGCGTCGTTGACATATTCCGTGGGCCGGAAACAGAAGAGCGGGTTGTTGTCGATGTAGTCGTAGAGCCGCTGGGTGCCCATGCAAAAGCTGGCCACGATCCGCCCCTTGTCCGTGGTTTTGCGCTGGCCGGTAACGGCGCCTGATTCCACCAGATCGATGATGCTGTCGGTGAGCATCTCGGTATGGATGCCGAGATTCTTCTTGCCGTGCAAAAACTCCACCAGGGCGTGGGGGATGCGGCCGATGCCGAATTCGATCGTTGATTCGTCTTCGATCAGGGCGGCGATATGCTCGCCGATGCGGCGGGTATCCTCGGAGACCGGCGTTGATTCCCGCTCGAGGATGGGGCTTGCCGCCGGCACCAGAAGATCGAGATCGTAGATATCGAGAAAGCTGTCACCCAGGGTTTTGGGCATCAGCGGATTCACCTGGGCGATCACCAGCGAGGCGTTTTCCGCCGCGCTTTTGACGATGTCCACCGACACCCCCAGGCTCACCTTGCCGCGCACATCCGGCGGGGTCACCTGGATGAGGGCCACGTCTATGGGGAGTTGGCCGGAGTTGAAGAGCTGGGGGATGTCGGAGAGCAGGGTGGGGGTGTAGTTGCCCAGCCCCTGCTGGATATGCTCCCGGATGTTGGCCCCGATGAAAAAGCTGTTCACCGTGAAGCAGTCGGCCAGGCTGCGGCTGGCGTAAGGGGCGTCGCCCTTGGTCAAGAGCTGGATGATCTCCACGTCGGCCAGCTCACAGGCCCGTTCGGTGAGGGCCTTGACCAGCAGCACCGGCTCGGCGCAGGCCGTGCCGATGAAGACCCGCTGGCCCGGTTTGATTCTGGCTGCGGCCTGGTAAGGGGTGGCGAGCATGTCGCTGTATTTTTCCTGCCAGTCGGGATCAAAATCTTTGGAGTTACTCATCGCCCCACCCCCGTAAGCTGCAAGGTCATGCGCGCATCCGCCACCACCGGCTCGGTGCCCATCTCCCCGACGATGAAGGGGTTGATGTCCAGCTCGGCTATCTGGGGGAAATCGGTGGTCAACTGGCTGATTCGCTGCAGGCCGTTGGCAATGCCCGCCAGATCGACACCCTTGTGGCCGCGCTTGCCCTTGAGGATTTCGTAGGAACGGGTGGCCATCAGCATCTGGATGGCCTCGTCGTTGGTGATCGGCGCCAGGTAAAAGGTGACGTCCTTCATCACCTCGACAAAGATGCCGCCCAGGCCGAACATGAGCATGGGTCCGAACTGCGGATCGCGGCTCATGCCGATGATCACCTCCAGGCCGCGAGAGAGCATTTTTTCCACATAGATCCCCTCAATCCACGCCTCCGGCGCTCGCTGGCTGGTGCGGAGCATCATGAGGTCGTAGGCGTCCGCCACCGCCTCGGAGCTGGTCACGTTGAGCCGGACTCCGCCGAGGTCGGATTTATGGATGATGTCCGGGCTGACGATCTTCATGGCCACCGGATAGCCGATGCGTTCGGCTATCTCCATGGCCTCGCCGACATTGGTGGCCAGGTAGCCCTGGGGAATCTGGAAGCCGTAGGCCTGGAGAATGCTTTTTGCCTTGACCTCGCCGATCTGCAGCCGATTGGTTCGCAGACGTCGGGTAATGATCCGTTCCACCCTGCGCCGGTTTACCGGGAAACGGGCCACCATCCGGGGCGGCCGCCGGCGCCAGGCGGCGTACTCCACCAGGGCCTTGAGCGCGGCCACGGCCCGTTCCGGGGAGGGATAATCGGGCAGGCCGGCAGCCACCAGCTCATCGCGCCCCGGCAGGACATCGGTGCCGCCCATGAAGGCGACCACCACCGGCTTGTCCCCTTTGTGGCTTTTGGCAATGGCCCGGGCGGTTTCCGCTGGCCTGGTCATGGCCTGGGGGGTGAGGATGATGACCACCGCATCCACGGCCTCGTCTTCCTGGGCCGCTTCCAGGGCGGCCACATAACGGTCCGGATCGGCATCGCCCAGCACGTCGATGGGATTGCCGATGCCGGCCGCGAAGGGGAGTTTCTGGCGCAGGGCCGAGGCGGTGTTGCGGTCCAGGGTGGCGACCAGCATCCCGGATTTTTCCACGGCATCGGCGGCCATGGTGCCGGGACCGCCGGCATTGGTGATGATCAGCACCCGCTTGCCTTTGGGCAGGGGCTGCATGGCAAAGAGGGCGCCATAATCGGCCAGGGCCTCGAAATTGTCGGCCCGGATGACCCCGGAGCGCATGAAGGCCGCGCCGTAGGCGATCTCCGCGCCCGCCAAAACCCCGGTGTGGGAGGAGGCAGCCTTCTGCCCGGCCACGGTGGTGCCGGCCTTGAGGATGATCACCGGCTTTTTCGTGGAGGCCTCGGTGGCCGCTTTGACAAATTCGTCCCCGCAGGCAATGTCTTCCAGATAAGCGATAATCACCTTGGTCTGCGCGTCCGCAGCCAGGGCGAGGAGAAGATCGCCCTCGTTGAGATCCGCTTTGTTGCCGATGCTTATCATCTTGGCGATCCCGGTGCGGCGGGCCGCGGCCAGGTCCAGGAGAGCGGTACAGATGGCCCCGGACTGGGAGATCACCGAGATGGAGCCAGGTTGCGGCATGCGACTGGCAAAGGAACCGTTCATGAGGTTTTCGGTGTTGATCAGCCCCAGGCAGTTGGGGCCAAGCAAAGGGACCTTGTGGCTCTGGCAAAGCTCGGCAATCCGGTGTTCGAGAGCCGCGCCTTCCTGCCCTGTTTCCTTGAAGCCGGCGCTGATCACGGCGATGGCCCCGGCTTTGGCCTCCAGGCAATCCCGCACCGCTTCCAGCACCAGGACGCTGGGCAGGGCGATGATGCAGAGATCGATTTTTTCTTTCGCCTTTTTTAGGTCGGCCAGACAGGGCAAACCCAGGACCTCCGGGGCCGCCGGGTTCACCGGGATGATCCGTCCGGCATAGCCGCCGGCCAGGAGGTTGGCGACTATATCGTGGCCGACCTTGCCAGGAGTGCGGGAAGCGCCGAGCACGGCGATGGATTCAGGGTAGAAAAGCGGGGTGAGCATGGCGTCTTCCTCTCTGGGGTGCTACTCGACAAATTCGGGAATTTCCGGCAGGACCACGGCAAAGCCTGCCTCCGCGAGGGCGTGATGCACGGCGCTGATGTTGTAAGTGTTGACCCGCAGATAGATACGTTCCGGCGCTTCTTTTTCCGCTTCGGTGCGGATCAGTCGGGTGAAGCGGATGTTGTGTTCTTCAAGCACTTTGGCAATGCGGGAAAGCGGCTTGCGCTTGCCGTCATGCTCCACCACGATCATGGCGCTGCCCCGTTCGCCCAGGCCGAAAAGCCGGCGGTAGGCAGCCATGAGATCGCGCATGGAAAACATGCCGATGACCCGCTCCTCCTGATCCACCACGGGCAGGGCGCCGATCTTTTCCCGATCGAGGAGAATCAGAGCGTCATCCAGGGTGGACATGGGGGTAAGGCTGAAAAGGGCGTGGCTCATGATGGCGCTGACCGGAGTCCGGTCGAAATCCGCAAGGCAGGCCTTGAGCCGCTCTTGTGAAAGCACTGAGGAAGGGGAGGCAGAGCGCAGATCCCGGTCGGTGACCATGCCGACAAGCTGTTTTTTTTCATTCACCACCGGCAGGTGGCGGAATTTGCCCTTTTGGAGAATTTCCCGCACGGCGGGGAGGGTGGTTTCCGGAGAAACGGTTACCGGGTTTCTGGTCATGTGTCTGGTGATGAACATGGCTATTCCTTTAGGCTATTTATGGTTGCTTAAGGCGGTGAGATAGGCGGTCGCGCTGTCGGCCAGGCTTTCCAGGTGGTAGCCGCCCTCGAGAATGGACAACAGCTTGCCCTGGCAGAATCTGTTTGCCCAACCGGCCAGATATTCGCCGAACCTGCCGTAAAGTTCGGTGGAATAGGCAAGGCCGGACATGTCATCGGCGCGGTGGCCGTCAAAGCCCGCGGCGACGATGATTCGTTCCGGGGCAAAGGCGGCAAGGACCGGCGCTACTCTGTTGTGCAAGACCTCGAGCACCAGCCGCTCATCCGCGCCGGGGGGCAGGGGGATATTAAGGGTGGTCCCGCGCCCTGGGCCGGTGCCGGCCTCTTCCGCATAGCCGCTGCCGGGGAAGCTGAAGGTGGGATGCTCATGCAGACTAAGGTAAAAGACCTCAGGGTCTTCCTCAAAGGCACTCTGGATGCCGTTGCCGTGGTGGGCGTCGAAGTCGAGGATCAGAATCTTTCTCCGGCCATACTGCTGCTGCCAGTAACGGGCGGCCAGCACGCAGTTGTTTAAAAAACAGAAACCTAAGGCCAGGTTGCGTTCGGCGTGATGCCCAGGCGGCCGCACCGCGCAGAACACCAGATTATCTCCGCCTTCCAGCAGGTCGATGCCGGTGAGCCCCGCGCCGGCTGAAAGCAGGGCCGCCTCGTAGGAAGCAAAGCAGAGCTGGTTGTCCCGGTGGTCGAGATGGGTTTTGCCGGAAAGGGCGCACTCTTCCAGGCGGAAAAGGTAATGCTCGTCATGAAAGGTGGTCAGCCAGCGTTGTTGTGCCTTGCGGGGTTCAATAAAACTAAGCCGGTTTTTCAGCGGCGAATCCTGCAGTCTGGTCAGCAGCGAGGTGAGGCGGGCTGGGGTCTCCGGATGCTCATTGCCGCCGGTGTCGTGGGCAAGATAAAGGGGATGGGTGACAATGGCTAGCGGACGGGAGAGAGGCACCGGGCATCCTCATCAGGGGGAAAAATTGCGTAGTACTTGCAAATTGTCTTTATAGGTATTGTTGCCTAATTATCTGAAAATCGCACGGGGAAAATGATCAGGTGGGAATTGCCTGGTTTATTGGGGCCTGAAAGCGACAAGGCATTGTGCGGATGGGATTGCTGGGATATACTTCATCACCTTTTTTTCCTGCCCACGTAACCACCGGATCATAACACCATGCGTCATCTGACTACGCCGCATTTACTTGCCTTGAAAAACCAGCTGGACGCCCTTGAGGCCGACCGGTTGTCGCCGCTTGCCACCCTAAGCAGGGAAGGCATCAGGCGGCACCCCGAGGAGGGGCAGGACCACCGCCAACCCTTTGCCGTGGACGGAGACCGGGTTCTGCATTCCCGGGCCTATACCCGCTATATCGACAAAACCCAGGTCTTCTCCCTGGTCAAAAACGACCATATCACCCACCGGGTTTTGCATGTGCAGCTGGTTTCGAAGATTGGCCGGACCATTGGCCGCTATCTGCGACTGAACGAGGATCTCATCGAGGCCATCGCCTTGGGCCACGATATCGGCCATCCTCCGTTTGGCCACGATGGAGAAAAGATTCTCGACAACCTCTGCCGTGAGCATGGCTTGCCGTCGTTCCAGCACAACCTGCAAAGCATCGAGTTTTTGGAACGCATCGAACGGCAGGGGAGGGGCTGGAACCTGACCCTGCAAACCCTGGACGGCATCATGTGCCACGACGGGGAGATCCACAACCGCATGCTTGCGCCCCAGCGCGGCAAGACCTTTGCCGATTTCGACCTGCAGGGCGCGGCCAAGGGTCTTGACCCTGCCGGGGAACTGGTCCCCATGACCATGGAAGGGTGCGTGGTTCGTTTCGCCGACACCATTGCCTATATCGGCAGGGATATCGAGGATGCCATTGAACTTAAGCTCATTCGCAGGGAGGATATCCCTGTGCGCTGTCAGGAAATCTTTGGCCGAACCAATGGCAGCATGGTCTATCGGTTGGTGACTGATCTGCTCGGCAACGGCCTTGAGGATGGGGCCATCGCCTTCAGCGAGGAGGTTTCCGAGGGGCTGAGGGAGCTGAAGGAATTCAATTACCAGCGCATCTACCTGAACCCGGCCATCAAGAAGGGGCTGGCCAGGATCAGCAACTGTTACCGGGTGTTGTTTGCTTCCTGTCTTGAACAGTTTGCCAGGCAGCAGCCCCAGGCGGAACTGTATGAGAATTTTCTCCTGGAACAGGGCGGGGAATACCCCAAGGGGAGGCAGCCGGTTGTCATGACGCGGGATTTTATCGCCGGGATGACTGATGCGTATTTTCTGCGCCAGGCACGACAACTGGGCTGTGAGACCCCGGAGAAGGCATGAAGACTAGGATCAGGAGAATCATGCCGGGCGAGAATTTCCGGGTACTAGCCATTGCCGCCGGTATCGGCCTGCTGGCCGGGGCGGCGAATATTCTCTTTCGCGCCACCGTTGCCCTGGTCCATGAGACTGTTTTTGTCGGCGGCTCCGCCCTGTTGGGGCTGGCCAAGGGCGGGTGGTATCTTTTGCTTTTGCCGCTGATTCCCCTCTGCGGCATGCTGCTGCTCATCCCCCTTTCCCTGCTTTTTCCCGGCGAGATCAACGGCTACGGCTTCCCGAAATTCCTGCGCCAGGTCAACCTGGAGGGCGGGATCATCCGGCTGCGGACCATTCCCCTTAAAATTCTTTCCTGCGCCCTGACCATCGGCTCCGGCGGCTCAGCCGGGGTCGAGGGGCCCATTGCCCAGGTGGGAGGGTCAGTGGGCTCGCAGATCGGTCAGTTTTTCCGGGTTTCCGGCAGCCGGATGAAGGTCTTTATCGCCGCCGGTTGCGCGGGCGGGGTGGCGGCCATGTTCAACGCCCCCATTGCCGGGGTCTTTTTCGCCGCCGAGATCGTCCTGCTGGGCACCTACGAAATCGGCTCCTTCGCCGCCCTGGTGGTTTCCTCGGCCATGGCTACCGTTGTTTCCCGCGGCTATTATGGCGACTCGCCGGCCTTTCCCATCCCGGCTTACGAAATGGTTAACTCCCTGGTAGAGATGCCGCTTTATTCGCTGATGGGCGTACTCATGGGACTGGTGGCGGTGCTGCACATCCAGGTATTTTATACAATCCGTGACCGTTTTGCCGCGCTTCGCTTGCCGCAGCAGCTTAAGCCTCTGCTCGGCGCCCTGGCTCTCGGCGTGCTGGCCATCGGTTTTCCCCAGATCATGGGCGACGGTTATCAATACCTGGAGGAGGTGCTGGCGGGGCATGGGGTACTCTGGGTGATGGCCGTGCTGATTTTTTGCAAGATTACGGCCACCGCCCTTACTTTGGGTTCCGGCGGCGCGGGCGGGGTGTTCGCCCCCGCCCTTTTTATCGGCGCTGTTACCGGCGGAGCTTTTGGCTCCGTAGCCCATAGCCTCTTGCCCCAGTATACCGCCAATCCCGGCGCCTACGCGGCGGTGGGGATCGGCGCTTTTCTCGCCGCCGCCACCCATGCGCCACTTACCGCCATCTTTCTGCTTTTTGAGATGACCGGCAACTATCTCATCATCGTCCCCATCATGCTCGCCAGCATCATCGGCACAGTGGTTGCCGCCCGTCTTAATCCGGACTCCATCGACACCGTGGATTTCAGCCGGGACGGCATTGATCTCCATGAGGGCCGGGAGATTTCGGTGATGAAATCCATCAAGGTTGGCAAGGTTATCAGCGAGGAAGTGGATTTTATCAGCGAACAGGCCAACGTGGATCAGTTGCTGACAATCTTCAGCCTGGCCAAGGACAGCTTTTATTTCCCGGTGGTCGATGAGAGCGGCAGGATGACCGGGGTTGTCTCGCTGCAGGACGTGAAAAGCATCCTGCATGACGAGAAACAGCGGCTTTCCGCCAGGGTGGGGGATATTTGCACCCGCAAGGTCGTTGTCCTCACCCCGGAAGATAATCTCTACACCGCCATGGCTCTTTTTGACACCAAGGGGCTGGAGGAGATTCCGGTGGTGGAGGCGGAGGACAACCGCTGGGTGGTGGGAATGCTCAAGCGCCGCGAGGCCATCGCCGCCTATAACAAAGAGGTGCTCCGGCGGGGGATCAGCGAGAGGATTTCCCCGTCATTCCCGCCTTCGCAGGCATGACGGTTAGTGTCCCAGGTTGCGGCTGACCTCTTCCTGCCAGTGTTCGATCTGCTCTCGATGGAGTTTTGCCGAAGATTCCATTCCGCACGCCGTGCAGAGTACTCTGGCGTTGTGTCAGCGACCGGCAAGAAGCGCCTTGCCGCCGCAGAAGAGGCAGATAAGGCGCGGTTCCGGGCCATCGGAGGCGGTTGGTGTGGTGGTAGACATGATGAGGGAATATGAATCTTTCCCGAGAGATCGTCAACCCTCAAAGTCTGCCTAGAGCTTATGTCACGTGATTCAAAGGATCGCTATTCGTTTGCTGTCCTGACTTTGCAAAAAAAAAATCGATTTGCAAGGTTTGGAGGAGCGTGCTAGGTTGGCGTGGTCGGCTCAGGATGAAATTCCCGCAACTTCCGTCCTCAATATTTTTTTGGAATATATTTTTCCATGGCAGATAACGCCCACCCAAAACCACGCATCTATATCCTTGACGATGAAATCGTCACGGTCCGCCGCCTGGTCCAGGCCCTGAGTAAGGACGGCTACGAGGTGGAGGGTTTTATTTCCGCGGGTGAAGCGTTGGCCAGGATTACCGGGCAGCCGCCCGAGGTGCTGCTCTCCGATGTCCGGCTTGCCGATGCGGACGGCATGGAAATCCTCCAGCGGGTCACCATGCTGGCCCCCCAGACCAAGGTCATCATGATGACCGGCTATGCCGCCGTTGATCATGCGGTGCAGGCCATGAAGGCCGGGGCCTTTCATTATCTGGCCAAGCCCTTCAGGCTTGAGGAATTGCGCAACACCATCAGTGACGCCTTGCACCATTCCGGCAAATCCGGCCAGCCTCTTGCGGACACGGGGCTGGTCGACCGTTTTGCCGGGATCATTGGCCGCGCTTCGGCCATGCAGGAAATCTTCAAAACCATCCGCCAGATCGCGCCGCTCAATTGCAACGTGCTTATCCAGGGAGAAAGCGGCACCGGCAAGGAGCTGGTGGCAAGGGCTCTCCACAGCACTAGCGGCCGCGGCCAGCATCTTTTTATCTCTTTCAACTGCGGGGCTTTCAGCGAAGAGCTGGTGGCCAACGAGCTTTTTGGTCATGAAAAGGGCGCGTTTACCGGGGCGGGGAGCACCAAGCCGGGGTTGCTTGAGGCAGCCAATGGTGGCACGGTTTTTCTCGATGAGGTCGGCGAGATGCCCATCCCCATGCAGGTCAAGCTGCTGCGTGTTATCCAGGAGAGGACCCTGTTGCGGGTGGGCGGTGTCGCTCCGGTCAGCATCAATGTGCGGCTTATTGCCGCAACCAACCGGGATATCGAGAAGATGATCGCCGCCGGTGAGTTTCGCCAGGATCTTTTTTACCGGCTCAAGGTGGTGATGATCAATATCCCGCCGCTGCGCAAGCGGCAGGAAGATATTCCGCTGCTGGTGGAACATTTTGTCACTCTCATCGCCACCCAGTTCGGCAAGCCCGTACCGAAAATCGGCGCGGATTTTCTGGGGGTGCTCTCTACCTACACCTTCCCCGGCAACGTCCGGGAGCTGCAGAACATCGTGGAGCGGGCGGTTGCCCTTTCCCGGGAGCCGGTGCTCACGGCCAGGGATCTTCCGCCGGACATCTTTTTCGCCGAAAACCAGCCGGCGATTCCGGAAAAAAATGCTCAGCATCTCAAGGCGCTGGAACAGGAGCATATCACCGAGGTGTATCGTCGCACCGGCTTCAACCAGACCGAAACCGCCCACCTGCTCGGCATCTCCCGCACCACCTTGTGGCGGCGTCTCAAGGAACTCAACCTGTTTTCCGAGAGATAGCCGCGTTTCGCATGGTTCTTCCTGCCGCGCTGTTTCCCTTTGAAACACTTGTTGCACTTGCTTAAAATCACTAAAAACAATGGGTTACGTATTTTATGTTTCAACTATGAACAGTCGCGAGCCGGTTGTTTTTCTTCCTATTTAATTAAAATACGCAATAACAATAAGATAGTGTCCGTGGCATGATTCCTGCTAGCTTGCGCTGCCGTAACGACCGCTTGAACAGGTATCCGAGGAGCGTCCATGGAAGCTGGTATCGCACTCCTCCTGACTGGCTCCAGCGCCGATCTTTCCGCCACCGTCCATGCCGTTGAACTTGCCCAGCGTACCAATGCAATTCTGCACGCCGTTTGCAAGGCGAAGCGAAAGGGCGAAAGAAAGAGGGTGGGTGCCCGGGAGAGGCAGGAACAATTCGTTGCTCTGGCAACCGGACTTGGTAACCAGGCAGGGGTGGGGATTCATCCACACCTCCTGGAACGGTTGACGGGCGAGCCTCTGATCCGGTTTCTCTGCGCCCAGCGGATCTTTTGCCTTGTACTCGGGGTCAACGACAAAAAAGAGTTTGAGTGTAAGACCGCCTGGGTCAACCTGCTCCGTAAACAGCTTCAAACCAATAAAAATTGGTATTTGCCGGCCCTGTGGTCTGTTGTCATGACTCCATGGGACGCATCTACCCTTGAGCACGCTATTTCCGAGGTTAACAGACGGTCCCGGACCGTGATGCCGGGGGAATCTTCCCTGGTGGATAGTGAAAGGGCCGACATTTTCTCAACAGTATTGCAACACAACAAGAAATGAGTAAGGGAGGAAGAAGATGTATATGTATTTGCCAATAGCCCTCACCAGTGTAAATTATCTGGTGGTGATGGGCCTGGGACTGGCTGTCGGGTTGTTGTCCGGCCTTTTCGGCGTGGGCGGGGGGTTTCTCATGACCCCGCTCTTGATGATGGTCGGCATCCCGCCGACAATTGCGGCGGCAACGGACGCTAACCAGATCGTGGCTGCTTCCGCTTCCGGAACCATTTCCCACTGGCGCCTCGGCAACGTGGATTTCAAGATGGGCCTCTTTCTCCTGATCGGTGGGTTTGTCGGCGGGGCAGCGGGGGTACAGGTGATCAAGATCCTGCGGGCCACCGGCGGCGCAGATTTTCTCATCAAGATGACCTATGTGGTTATGCTGGGTGGAGTCGGCAGTTTCATGTTCGTTGAAAGCCTCAATGCCATGCGGAAAACCAGGAAGGCTTCTGCGACAGCTGCTTCGGCGGCTGACCCGAGGGAAAAGAAGGGCGGATTTTTTGCCTCCCTGCCCATGCAGACCTACTTTGAAAAATCAGGGGTCACCCATTCAGCCCTGGTTCCGCTTTTTCTTGGCACCTTTGTCGGGGTGCTTGCCGCGATCATGGGGGTCGGTGGCGGCTTTCTCATGGTGCCGGTAATGATCTACATGCTGCGGATGCCCATGCATGTAGTGGTTGGAACCAGCTTGTTCCAGATTCTTTTTACCTGCATTGAGGTTACCTATCTCCAGGCCTACTCCAATCACACGGTTGATTTCATTCTGGCCATTATTCTCCTGGTGGGTTCCGTGTTCGGCGCCCAGATCGGCACCGTGCTGGGTCGTAAGCTCCATGGCGATCAGTTGAAAATCCTCCTTTCCATCATCGTCCTTGCCGTCACCGTTAAGATTGTTCTCGAACTGGTGATGGAGCCTGCCATTCTTCTTTCCTATGCGGGAGGCCATTAAAATGAAACGTGCCATCATGAATTCTCCCCGATTTTTCATGGCCATGGCTCTGGCGCTGTTTGGCCTTGCCACCTTGTCTGTTCCCGCGGCCCAAGCGCTTACCTGCTCGGTCACTCCGGACACTATTCCCATAACCTTCAGCTATCATGGCGCACAATTGGCAATCACCGGCCAGAGCGCGAGCACCGACGACCTGGTCGTCACCATCACCAGCGAACCGGTTGATACTGCCTTGAAAAACTATGAAAAGGTAGGCGGTCTGGTCTGGATGAAAAAGGGATCCCTTGAATTCAAGGATGCGCCTCGCGTGTATCTGTTAAGCAGTACCGCCGATCTCAGCCGTATTCTGGACGCGGCAGAACTCAACCGGAATCTGCTCGGCTTTGACGCCCTGCGCGGCCATATCCGGATTGAAGACAGCAAGGGGAATCCCGCGGACGGAAAATGGTTCGACGAGTACCTAAAATTCAAGAAGGAGGAGAATGTCTACGATATGCGGGAGGGCGCCATTGTCCGCCAGCACGGGGAAAAAGGTAATACCTATAAGGTGGATGTTGCCTGGCCGTATCAGGCGCCTCCGGGAATATATACGGTAAATGTGGTTGCCGTCAGGAACGGCAAGGTGGTAGAGCGGGCTTCGGCCAATATTGAAGTCAAGAGTACAGGGTTGGTTGCGGCACTGTCAAAAATGGCCTTTGATCAGGCAGGATTGTATGGGGTAATGGCTGTTATTGTCGCTTTGCTTGCCGGCTTGGGTGTGGGCGCAATCTTCAAGAAGGGTGGCGGTAGCCACTAAGCTCATTTTTTAGTTTTTTTCACTGCTGTCTCATAGTTTTTAAAAAAGAGAAAACTGTCTACATTCAACAAGTTGTGGCTCTGGCGGCTTAAGCAAGGCCAGTAAATCCCGTCGTTCAAAGAGATTGAGCTGAAGTAATCGCAGCATCTGCTGC
>MGTD01000023.1 GCA_001799285.1 Deltaproteobacteria bacterium RIFOXYD12_FULL_56_24 | reverse complement strand
ATAAGGGAAAAACACCATGCATATGGCAGATGCGTTATTATCCCCCGCAGTCGGCGGGACCATGTGGGCTGTTGCCGCCGGCACCATTATATACTGTTCCCGAAAGCTGCGCCAGGAAATGGATACGGGCAAGGCGCCGCTCATGGGGGTACTGGGCGCTTTTATTTTTGCCGCGCAGATGATCAACTTCACCATCCCGGCCACCGGCTCCAGCGGCCATCTTGGCGGCGGGCTTCTTCTCGCCGTTTTGCTAGGTCCCACCGCCGCCTTCATCACCATTGCCTCGGTACTCGTAGTGCAGGCACTGTTTTTTGCCGATGGAGGATTGCTGGCCCTGGGTTGCAATATCTTCAATCTCGGGTTTTTCCCGGCCTTTCTCGCCTATCCCTTCATTTATAAGCCCCTGGTCGGCAGCGCACCGAGCAAGATCCGGATCACGGTGGCCGCCACGGTGGCCGCTATCATTGGTCTCCAACTGGGAGCCTTTGCCGTGGTTTCCGAGACGGTTGCCTCGGGCATTTCCTCCCTGCCCTTTGCCGCCTTTGCCGGCCTCATGCAGCCGATTCATTTGGCCATCGGCGTGGTGGAGGGATTGGTGACCGGAGCCGTGGTTTACTTTGTCTACCAGGCCAGGCCGGAAATCATCCAGAGCATCCAGAAAGTCAATCCCCTTGACGCAACCCCGTTGCGCAACGTCCTGGCAGCCTTTCTCGCCCTGGCCCTGCTAACCGGCGGTCTGGTTTCCTGGTTTGCCTCGGAAAAACCGGACGGTCTGGAATGGGCTATTGCCAAGGTCAGTGGCACCGAGGAACTTGCCGAACCGGAACAAGGGCTGCACGCCAAACTTGCTGCGCTTCAGGAATCAGTCGCCTTCCTGCCCGATTATACGTTCCAAAAACCGACGCAACAACCGGAAAACGAGGCAGGGACGGAATCGCCCCTGGGAACCAGCGTGGCCGGAATTGTCGGTGGCCTGATGACCTTGGCCATGGCGTTGCTGAGCGGGATTCTTTTAAGAAAATCGGTCAGGGTGGCTTGAGGTTGCCAGGAAGTCCGGGGATCGTGCGAACACGGGGAAGAGGCGGAATGCCTCTTCCCCTTTCTTTCTTGGGGGAGGCGGATGGCATCCATTGCCGGAACAGTAAAGGATTTCAGGCAGCTTGATCTGTTGGCCGCCGGGGATACGGGTATACATCGGCTCGATGCCAGGGCCAAGGTATTGGTGACTCTGGCCTTTATTCTGGCCGTGGTTTCCCTGGATAAATACGAACTGGCCGCGCTGTTTCCTTTTTTCCTCTACCCGGCGGTGCTCATGGCGCTTGCAGATCTGCCGGTTTTCTATATCGGCAGGAAGATTTTGGTTGTTCTTCCCTTTGCCCTTATGGTGGGGATATTCAATCCCCTTTTTGATCAGACGGTGCTGGTCAGTCTCGGGCCCCTTGGCATCAGCGGCGGCTGGCTTTCCTGCGCCTCCATTCTGGTCCGCTCGGCGCTTACGGTCGGCGCAGCTCTCATCCTTGTAGGCATAACCGGCTTTCCCGCCATCTGTCAGGCTCTGGACCAATTGGGCCTGCCCCGGATCTTTACCGTGCAGCTGCTTTTTCTGTACCGCTATCTTTTTGTCCTTACCGAAGAAGGTAGCCGGACGGCGCGGGCTCGCGAGCTTCGGGCTTTTGGCAAAAAAGGGTTGGGCTTACGCTCCTACGGCTCGTTGCTAAGCCATCTCCTGCTGCGCACCTGGCTGCGGGCGGAGAGGATCCATCTCGCCATGCTGGCCAGGGGATTCACCGGGGAATTCCATTCGCGGCGGACCACCCGGTTCGGGGGAAGGGATTTTATTTATCTTGCGGGTTGGTCTGGGGTGTTTCTTTTTTTTCGTCTGGTTAATGTCTCCCAGCTTCTGGGCGCGATTGTTACAGGGGTGCTTGGATGAGCCATCATATCGTTGAGGTCAAGGATCTGCGTCATGCCTATCCCGACGGAACCGAGGCCCTGAGAGGCGTTTCCTTTCGGATCACCCATGGCGAATCAGTGGCGATCATCGGCGCCAACGGCGCGGGTAAGTCTACCCTGCTTCTTCATTTGAACGGGTATCTGGCCACCAGCCAGGGGTCTATCCGCATCGGTGATTTTCCTCTTAATAAAGCCACCCTGCCCGAGATTCGGCGTACGGTGGGCATGGTTTTTCAGGACCCGGACGACCAGCTGTTCATGCCTACGGTTTTTGACGATGTGGCCTTTGGCCCCTTGAATCTGGGCTTGGCCGGCGACGAGGTGGAAGCGCGGGTGAGGGAGGCTTTGGCCAGGGTCGGGGCCGAGCATCTGTGCGACAAGCCGCCATACCGGCTGTCCGGGGGGGAGAAAAAACGGGTGGCCATCGCCACGGTGCTGGCCATGGCGCCGGACATTCTGGTCATGGATGAGCCGACCAGCGGCCTTGATCCTTTTGCCCGGCGGCAGCTCATGGCGCTGTTAAGGGATTTTCACCACACAAAGATTTTCACCAGCCACGATCTGGACATGGTGCTGGAGCTGTGCGAACGGACCATCGTCCTGCATGAGGGGGAGGTCAGGGCCGATGGCCCTACCCTGGAGATCTTTCGCGATGCGGCGTTGCTTGCTGCCTGTCGGCTGGAAAAACCTTTTGCCATGCAGGGCTGCCCGGTCTGTAATGGAAAGCCGTTATCCCCCATTCCCGAGGGGGGATAACGGCTTTTCCGGCCAGGCACGGGCGTTATGGGCAGCGTACTACCAGGACATTGCAGGGCGCATGCCCGATGACCCTGGCCGTGGTGCTGCCCATGAGCAGCCGGACAAGTCCGGTGCGGCCATGGGTGCCTAAGACGATCAGGTCGGCCTTGTTTTTTTTGGCGATTTCCACCAGCGCTTCCTGGGCAGAGCTGGTGACGACGATCTTTGTCTCGCAGACGAGTCCTGCCTTTTGCACCTTCGCCGCAGCCCGGTCCAGATCAAGGCGGGCTTTTTTTTCCATCAGCTCATTGGCCTCAGGCGCCAGGGCCTGAAGTTCCACATCGATTTGCGGGGCAGTCACCACCAGAAGCTTTGCGCCGGACTCCTTTGCCAGACGGATCGCCTCTTTCAGCGCACAATCGCTGAATTTCGTGCCATCATAGCCAACCATGATTTTTTTATACATAGCATTCTCCTTTTGGATAATTGCAGCGGGACCGGTCGCGGTATTTTGCCGAGCTGGCCAAGTAAGACCTTACTGTCATTATCTGCAATCTTCCGGGTTTTTGTCAAAATAAAAAAAGGTGCAGAGAAGGATCAGGGGATCGGGGATTTTCCGAATTCAGCAGAAAAAAGCGGCATGGTTGGAGGTAAAAAGGGGCGGGTCGCGGTGGAGAATCCGGGCAATGGCTGGTTGGCGCTTGAATTCCTGATCAAGAAACCTCCGGATTTCCTTGCGGGACCACCCTTTGGGATGGGTGAAATCGGTGTACAGGGAAAGATCGCCCCCGTAAAACTCGCTGCGCGCCACCAGGGGCGCTTCCGGGCTGCCGACGGGCATGTTGAACACGGCCAGATTGAGAAAGGTGATGGCCGAATGGTGCTGGACCACGAAATCAAGGGTCCGGCGCGCTTCGGTCAGGGATTCTGAAGGGGTGCCGAAGAGCAGATAGATGTAGGTGGCGATCCCGGCCTGGGCCAGGGCTTGTAAAACCTTGGCGATCAGGGCCAGATCCTGGCCCTTGTGCATGGCGTCAAGCACGGATTGCTCGCCGGATTCAAGGCCAAGCTTCAGCAGCCGGCAGCCGGAGCGACGCAGTGCCCGGCAGAAATCACCATCGGCCAGTAAGGGGCTGATCCGGGCAAAGCCGTACCAGTCGAGGCCCGGCGGCTCGGCGGCCAGGGCCTCCATCAGGGCCGGGCTCACCGCATTGTCGAGAAAATGAAGCAGGGCCGGCTTGCCAGGCCGGGTGGCGTCCTTGAGGCTGGCGAGATCCGCCAGCACCGTAGCCGGGGGAATCTGGAGGTAGGGATTGCCTTCGGCCTTTTCCGGGCAGAAAAGACACTTGTTCCAGTAGCAGCCGGAAGAGGCGGCGTAGGGCAGGATGAGGCCGGGGGCCAGATAGTCAGCCAACGGCAGGCCGGTATAGGAAGGGGTCTGGTGGCGCGGAAAAAAATCTCCCCCCAGGAGGTGGACCAGCGCTTCTTCGCCGGGGCCGGCAAGGCAATGGTCGATCAAGCCCGCAAAGGGATTGCTCCAGTCCGGGCTGCGCAGCCAGGAGGTGACCAGTCCGCCCCCCAGGACGATCGGCAGCTCCGGATACTGCTTTTTGAGAAAGCCGGCCATGGCGAAGGTGGTGGGGGCTTGGCTCAGGTAGTTCAAGGAGATGCCGATTAGGGCAGGGCTGGTCTCTTCGATGAGGGTGGGAAGCCGGGTTGCGAAGTAGGGGAAGAAGATGTTTGCCGCGGGCCTCTCGGCGGCTCTGATAAGATCGGCGCTGCTCAAGGGAGAAAGTCCCTGCTCCTGATAGTTGGCAAGACTGAGGGCAAGATGGTGGCTCCGTCCGGTCTGCTCCAGCATCCGGTTGACATCAGCTACCGCCCGCCGGTAGCGGGAAGGATTCTGGTACAGCTGCGAGGTGCGCAGAGCAGCAAGATTAGCCTGGAAATTCCGGCAGGCGCGCAGGCTCCAGGTATCCTGGCCAAGAGTCGGGGCGGCGAGCAGGAACAGCTGGCCTTCCAGGTTGGCGTCCAGCAGGGTGCAGTCCAGGCCATGCCCGCGAATGGCCCCGGCCAGACGGGCAATTCCGGCGGGCGGTTCGCAGGCTTTGGCGACAGGGGGGTAGATGAGAAGCATGGGGCTGAAGATACCCTAAGGCGGACGGGAATGCCATGGGCAGCTGAAAAAAAACGGGCGCTAAGATGAGCGCCCGCAGGAAACATCATAGGAAACGTAACGGTTCAGCAGTGCCGGAGCTGCTAGGAAGAGGCCAGCGAAGTGTGCTGGTGCACACGAGCCGGCCGATGACAACGCAGATGCGGTGCTGCTGGGCCGTTACGACAGGTGGCAGACTAATACCGGGCAATCCGCATAACCGATGACCCGTTCGGTTACGCTGCCCATGAGCAGGCGGGTTAAGCCTTTGCGGCCATGGGAGCCCATGACGATGAGGCTGGCGGAGATTTCCGCAGCCAGGTCGGTAATGGCCTGATGGGGTTCGCCATCCCGCACGAACAGCTCCGCCTGAACCCCGAGATCCCCGGCCCATTTGCGGACCTTGTCCAGAACCTTGTCTGCTTCCTGGTAAAGTTCTTTCATCACTGCCTGGCCAACTGCATAAAATTCGTCATTGGTGTAAACTACGGAAACAGCGTTGAGTTTGGCTTTCCGTTCCTGGGCTATCTCCAAAGCCCTTGCCAGGGCGTTATCGCAGCAGGGCGAGCCGTCCGTGGCCAGCAGGATATTTTCCCAGGAGAGTTTGCCGTTTTCCGGGATAACCAGGACATCCTTGGCGGTATGTCCGATGACCCGGGCGGTGACGCTGCCGATGAGGGCCCGTTCCACCTTGCCCTTGCCTCGGCGGCCCATGATAATCAGATCGCAGTTTTCCTCTTCGGCGACATGGACGATCTGCTCGTAGGGCTCACCCTGTTCTAGATTGGTCAGGATGTGAACCCCTTCGCGGTCCGCCAGTTGCCGGGCTTCGGCCAGCAGCTCCTGGCCTGGTCCGGTGATGGCCTCCTTGATCTCCGAAACCCCGATGAGCTCCAGGTCTCCCTGGTAGGGCGGCACTACGGCCAGCACCTTGATCCAGCTCTTGTCCTCCCTGGCCAGCTGGCTGGCCAGGGAAAGGGCATTTTGGGCCGAGGGGGAGCCGTCGTAGGCAACGAGGATCTTCCGGTATTTAGCCATGATTTACTCCCGCAAGGACACTTTTGCTGCGGCGGTCGGCGGTCATCCCCTTGACCATGGCCACGATGATGATGAGAGCGGCTGAACCCAAGGCGAGCACCAGGGACCAGAAGCTGATGCCTTCGAGCAGGGCAATAGTGCCCTCGCCAATGGGACTCATCAGATCAAGATCGATGAGGTAGCCGGGAATCTTTACCCCGCGGCTGACCGCGACGATGAGCATGGTAGTGGCCATCACCACCTTGATGATGTAGTCCTTGACATAGGTGGTGCCCAGGGCGCCGAGTTGGACGCCGATCAGGGAGGTGGCCAGGAGCAGCAGGGCGAGGCGGATATCGATCAGGCCGGAAAGACCCCATTGCACCGAACCCCAGGCGCCCATGACAAAGGCGATGATCAACTCGGTGGCGCTGGCCACCACGGCGGAGGCGCCGATGACATAGATCATGCCGGGGACGCCGACGAAGCCGCCCACCGCGATGGTGGCGGCGAGCATGCCGGTGAGCAGGCCGACCGGGATGGTGATCCAAGCGGAGATGGTCACCTTGGCGGTTTTGAAGTGCATCATTGGGGGGAGGTTGATTTTCTGCATGGCAACAGCCAGCTTGCTCACGGTTTCTTTGCCGCCGCCCTTGGCGAGTTTCCAGGCATCATAAAACACGTAGCCGCCGACAAAAACCAGGACAACCATGAAAACCGCGCTGATATAGAGGTTGGAGCCTGCGCCGCCGAATTGGTTCAGGATATATTTTTGGATCTTGATCCCGATCTGCACGCCGATGACGGCGGTGACGGCCATAACCAGACCGAGCTTGATATCCGCCTGGCCGTATTTCCAGCGCTTGTAGGCGCCGACCATGGCCTTGGGGAACTTGTGGCACATGTTGCTGGCCACCGCCACCGCGCCGGGCACGCCCAGGGACATCATGGCCGGGGTCATGACAAAGGCGCCGCCTGAGCCGATGAAGCCGGAGAGCAAGCCGCCCACCGCGCCGATAACCAGCAGGGCCAGGAGTTTGCTGACGCTCATATCAATGAACATGATGGAGATATCCTTCATCACATTGTCACCGGCGGCATGTTTGTCCAGATTGATCAGCACCTTCTGGTTCATTTTCATGTCATCGGGCTGCATCTTCTCGCCCATGGCCAGGATGATGAGTTCCTTGGTGTCATCCTTCTGGAAGACGATGGTGCGCTCCGCCGCGTTCACTTCGGTAATAATGCCCTTGAGCATATCCTTGGACGGCCCGTCGCCGGCGGCCAGGGCCGAGTTGGCGAACAGGGACAGGGGAGCAAGGGCGAACATGAGGATAATTAATAACTTCTTCATTGCGGGTATATCTCCTTTTGCACCTAGAGGGTATAAGTTTCGTTTGAGCAGGCAAGCTGCTCAACTCAGCTTTAGAAAAGCCGGGGTGGCTGAGTTATTTTTTTGCTTCCAGACCAAGGGCGCTCAGCAGGTTGCTGGCAAAGGCCCCGTGGATGAAGGAAAAGAAGAATGCTGCCCCTACCGGGTACACCCAGCGCCAGCCGCCCATGGTGAAGACCTCGGTGACCAGCTTTTCGTTGGTGAAGAGCAGGACGTAGGCGGAAATCGACATCGCTCCGAAAGTGACGGTTTTCAGGTAGGGCTTGCGTTTTACTGCCGGAGCCGGGGATTTGCCGGCCTGCTTTTTTGTGTTTTCGCCCAGGATCTGGCTGGCGGTGTCGTATTCGCCTGCCTCGGCAAAGGCGACAGCCGACATGTTTTTGTCAAAGGTGGTGATGGCCATTTTTTCTCCCTTGTTGATATGAAATTAGTAATTAGTTATGGATGTCAGGCCCTGCCCGATGATCCTGCGTACATCACGACAGGGCAGTGCAGGGCCTTAAATTTGGCAATCATGTTTTCTTTTGCCTTGCGGCAGCCCGCGCCGTCCGGCTCCAGCACATCGAAGACAACGCAGAGGATATCCCGTCGGGTACCGGCATGACGGAGCACCTCATCCGCCAGGCAGCCCTGCCCGCTGATCGGTTGATAGACCACGCCCTTTTCCTGCAGAGCGGTGTTCAGGGCGGCGAGGGGTTCTTTTTCAAGACCCAGCCCGGAAGCGGTTTCGTTTTCCGGCAGGTGCAGCATGTGGAAAATTTCCAGGCCGCCACCGAGGCGTTGGCAGAGATGCAGGGCGTAGCTGATGGTTCTGGTCGCGATCTCCGGCTTGTCGGTTCCCAGGAGTACCCGCTTGCGGGCATTCTTGTTGGTCGTGAGGAACTGGCGCGCCGTCTCGAATTCGCCGGCCTCGGCAAAGGCCGCCGCGGTCATGGCTTCTTCAAGTTTTTTGAACATCGTCGTCAGGGCGCTCATGGGTCGTTCCAAGGTCGGGGTGTTCGGTTCAATGGGTGGTCTGGTTCGGCAGAATCTGGCCGTCTGGTATCCGGATGGTCTGCTCGGCCTGTTTGTTCTGTTTCGGTTTTTGGTTCCCGAGGCATTCCCGTGCCAGTTCGGACTCGTTGGCCTCGGCAAAAGTGATGGCCATCATCAGGCGATCGATTCGGTTCAAAATGGTGTGCATGGTGTTTCTCCTTCGTATGTGTATGTTGCGATAAAACAGGGTAAGGATCTGTTGCGATTGACTGTTTCATTCAGCAACAAGCGTGCCAGGCCCAAGTTAATATGTTTTATCATGTTATTTCAGGGGGTTAATTTGTTTCGTGGTGCGGAGGGGCACTGTTTCAGTTTTGCAACACTATTGTTGCCAAAAAAATAATATCTAATAATCTTAAAAAGATAACTTGGTGTTGCAACGAGAAATCGTGTGTTGCCAAATGCAACCTCTGGACTTTGTTTTTCACTGGGAGTATGGTGTTTTCGAACAGCAAATCGGCTTCCACGCGGCAAATGGAGATAGAGCATGTTCCACCTCGGTATCCGCAAGAAGATTACCTATGGATTCTACCTGTTGCTCGCCCTTACGGTGGGCTCGGCGGTTCTGACCTATGGGGTTGTCAAGCGGGTGGAAGAGCAGGTCGCCTTCGGCGAGGTCATCGAGGATTTTTTTAATACGACCCTTGAGTTGCGCAGGTTCGAAAAGAATTATTTTCTGTACCTCCAGGAAAAGGATTTTCAGGAAAACCAGCTTTACTGGGGGAAACTCCGGGATATTTTTGCCAATAACGAGGCGGCCATGCGTTTGGCGGTTTCCGGCGCGGAACTGGAGCAGCTGGGCAGGGTGATCGAGGACTACAATGGACATATGGGGCAGCTCCATGCCTATTACCTGGCGATTGGCCCGGATCATCGTGGCAACGGGGTGACCCAGGAAAAGCTGGAGGAGCAGCTTCGTTCCTCTGGCAAGGAACTTACCGAGTTCGGGGAGAAAACCCGTGAGGCAGTCAAGAGGGAAATCAAGACTCTCCTGAAAACGACCCAGACGATTCTTCTTCTCTCCATAGTCTGTCTGTTTGTTTCCGCGCTGACCATCGCCGCTCTTTTGGGAAGGAAAGTGGTGAATTCCCTGAAACTTCTCGAGGGATATACCAAGAGGATTTCCCAGGGCGATTTTGTCGAGATCGCGGTGGGCGAAGGGGAACAGGAAATCCGTTCACTGCTTACGGCCTTTAACCGGATGACCAGGGAATTGCAGATGCGCCAGCATCAGCTGGTGCAATCGGAAAAATTGGCGGCGTTGGGCACCCTGTTGTCCGGGGTGGCTCATGAGTTGAACAACCCTCTCTCCAACATCTCTACCTCGGCCCAGATTTTGGGCGAGGAGATTGATGAGGACAATATAGAGTTCAAGAAAAACCTCATCGGCCAGATAGAGACCCAGGCGGACAAGGCTCGTGATATCGTCCGGACCCTGCTGGAATTTTCCCGGATCAAGGAATTTAGAAAGGAGAAGTTGTTTCTTCAAAAGCTGGTGGAGGAAACCATTTTGCTCATCCGGGGACACGCGCCAAGCGAAGTGGTCATCGCCGTGGACATTCCGGAGGATCTCTCTATTATCGTTGACAAACAGCGGATGCAGCAGGTGCTGCTCAACTTGATCAAGAATGGGATCGACGCAGTGCAGGGACGTGGGCATATCTGGATTTCCGCCCTTGGCACGGGCTGCGGCACCGGACTTGATGAGGTGGAAATCCTCATCGAGGATGACGGGCCGGGGATCGATGCGGAACACGTAACCAGGATCTTTGATCCTTTTTTCACCACCAAGGATGTGGGCAAGGGCTCCGGCCTCGGGCTGTTCATAGTGCATGACATAATCGAGTGGCATGGTGGAAGCATCACCGTGGACAGCAGGCCCGGCCTTGGCACCACCTTTATTATCTGGCTACCAGGAGAGCAACAGGAACATGGTTACAAATGACGATCCGGCAAGGATCTTGGTCGTTGACGACGAAGAAATAGCCCTGCACAACCTCAGGCATGTTTTACAGAAAGAGGGCTACGCGGTCACCGCCTCCCAAAGCGGTCCCCGGGCCCTGCATTTGCTGGAGGAGAATATCTTCGACCTTGTCCTGACCGATCTGAAGATGGAAAAGGTCGGCGGGATGCAGATTTTGCAGCGCAGCCGGGAGCTGTATCCCGACACCGAGGTGATAATGATCACCGGCTACGCCACGGTGGATTCCGCCATCGAGGCCATGAAGGGCGGGGCTTACCATTATATTGCCAAGCCATACAAG
Organism: Deltaproteobacteria bacterium RIFOXYD12_FULL_56_24; assembly: GCA_001799285.1. GTDB lineage: Bacteria > Desulfobacterota > Desulfobulbia > Desulfobulbales > Desulfurivibrionaceae > Thiovibrio. Next base: position 33,336 of record MGTD01000023.1, on the reverse strand, counting down.
CTCGATGAGGTTCGGAAAGTGGTGCGGGAAGCTCTGGAAAAGACCAGACTCAAGCGGGAAAACAGCAGGTTGCGGGAACACCTCAAGGTCTTTCAGGGAGAAGCCCGGATTATCACCGACAATCCCGGAATGAAAAAACTGCTGGCCACGGCCAGCCAGGTCGCCACCTCGGACAGCAATGTCGTGATCTGCGGGGAGTCAGGCACGGGCAAGGAATTGCTGGCTCGCTTTGTCCATGCCTGCAGCAACCGCCGCAACGGCCCGCTGCTTTCCGTCAATTGTGGGGCCTTTCAGGAGGAATTGCTGGCCAATGAACTCTTCGGCCACGAAAAGGGGGCTTTTACCGGGGCGGTGGAAATGAAGAAGGGGCTGGTGGAGATGGCAGATGGCGGCACCCTTTTTCTCGATGAGATCACCGAGATGTCACCGGCCATGCAGGTCAAGCTTCTCCGGGTGATTCAGGAAAAAGAAGTGATGCATCTGGGCGGAGTTGCGCCGATAAAGGTCAATGTTCGTTTTCTTGCTGCTACCAACCGGAACCTGCATGAAGAGGTAAAGCTGGGGCATTTCCGGCAAGATCTGTTCTTCCGGATCAACGTGGTGGCACTCAACATCCCGCCCCTGGCTGAGCGTAAGGACGATCTGCCCCTTTTGATTCAGCATTTTATCAGGAAATACGGGGTGTTGATGCACAAGGAGGTGCGGGAGATCGAACCGGAAGTAGTGGATATTCTGTTGCGCTACGATTTTCCGGGCAATGTACGGGAGCTTGAAAACATCATCGAACGCGGGGTGGCTCTGGCCGGCGGCGACACCATTAAGGTTTGCCATCTGCCGGAGGATCTGCGCGGCGCCTGTTTCCAGACCTTTCGCCGGAAAAGCGGCGGAATTCCTAGCCTGGCCGATCAGGAGCGGGCTTATATCGAGTGGGTGCTGAAGGAACATGGGGACAACAAGAGCTTGGCGGCCCAATCCCTGGGTATCGACCGGGTCTCCCTCTGGCGCAAAATCAAGAAATACGAGTTGGAGGGCTGAACGCAGCTTTTTAAGGCGTTGCGGTCCCGACTGGGTCGGGCTGAGGCGGCAGCAGCAGGCCAAAGGTGCTGCCCAGTCTGCGAACTTGTTCGATGAATCTGTGGGGCAAGGGCAGGTCGCGGTCAGTCAGGAGGATTCCCAATTCTTGCGCTTGCTGGAGGGTGGCGGTGCTGCCCTGGCCCTCTTGGTGATCGCACAAGGATTGGATGCGAAGGGCGTCGGTTAGAGGAATTCGCAGCTCCGCAAGCATCTCCCCCACCTTGGTCTTTTCGTGGGCAATGAGGGTAGCGTGGTTCCGAGCGAAGAAGGCGAATGGTTCCTCGTGGGTTGGTGCGCCGAAGATCGCATTGATCAGCGCACCGGCAAGCTTGGCGATGAAGGCATTTTCATGGTCGGGATGTTTTTCGGCCAACATTTTTTTCAGCTTTTTAAAAGAGATCATCTTCACGATCTCGACCCCCTCGCGGAGAATGGGAATTAGCTTGCTCTCAAAGTCCATGGGCTGCTCAGGTGAAAAGATTCGGTTCGCCGGTAACCTTACGGACAAGCTCCCGGTAGTCCTGAGCGCCATTGGACCCTGGGGCAAACTCAAAAATGGTCTGCCCATAGGCCGGAGCCTCGGATAACCGGACGTTGTAGCGGATTGGGGTGCAGACCTTGTCCCCGTAAATTTTTTCGATCTCCTCCAGAAACTCGCCCCCTCTCTTCACCCGCATGTCTCGGAAGGTTGGCAGGATGTAGCGGAGGCTGACCTCCTTGCGGAATTTCTGGATGGAGGCGATGCTTTTCAGGAACTCGCCAAACCCCTGGATGGACATGACCTCCAGGGAAACCGGGGTCATCAGTTCGTTGACATAAAAAAGAACATTGACCGTTAGGGGATCCCAGCCCGGCGAGGTGTCCACCACCACATAATCGTAGTCTTTTTCCAGCGGGGTCAGGGCCTGGGCAATGGTAAGCTCGCCGCCGTAATCCTTGCGGTCGATTAGCCGCTTGAGGCCTGCCAGGGATTTACCGCCGGCCAGGAGCCACAGGTTTTTGCGGGCCTGGATAATTGCCTCCTTGGGGGAGAGTTCTTCGGTTACCAGTTCGGTAAGACCGCCCTTGGGTTTCACTCCCAGCATGAAGCTTGATTGCCCCTGGGTGTCGGTGTCAACCAGAAGAACCCTTTTGCCCGCCAGAGCAAGCCCGGCCGCGAGATTCACTGAGGTGGTTGTCTTGCCGACCCCTCCCTTGCTAAGAGAGACGCCGATCCTTCTGGTTCCCTGGCTTGCCCGAGTCGTTGGGGCTGGAGCGGAGTCGGGGGCTGGGGCTGGAGCTGGATGGGGGGCAGTCTTGATGGTGGCGGGCTGGAATGGGGAAGGAACTGGTTCTTCACGCGGAATATCGAGGGGAAATTGTTGTCCGCAACCTTGGCAGCGAGCCATCCTGACATTGGGCGGGATTCTTTTCTCATCGATATTGTGCTGTTTTTTGCAATGAGGGCAAGTGATAATCATTATGAAGTCTCCGGGCCAAATGCGGCCAACTTCTGGTTATTTTCGATGAAGGCCCTTGATTATCTCTTTGGTAAGCCGGCTTTTCTCGCCTTTTTCCTCAAATTCATGAAGGATCATCCTGAGCGCCTGATCGACAATCAGCGACTTTGAAACCCGGGATTTTGTCCGCTGGCGCACAAGTTCGTTTATTTTATCCTGCGCTTCATCCAGATCAGCGAAAATTTCTTTGGAAAGGTAGTGGGTGGATTTCTTCTTGCGATCCTCTCTGGATTTTTTTGGGGAGGGCGGGCTTGGCGGTTTTTTAGCCGGATTCTTGGCGGGTGCTGCGTCTTCAAGGCAATGAATCAACTTGGCCATGGATAGAGCCTCAGGCGTCGTTTCTTCCGCGAAGCCTTTCAAAAGCTCATTCATGACGTCGATTTTATTTTTTGCCGCCATTTTTCCCCGGGCCACAAATGAGAGGTTACGGTTCAATCCAAGCCAAGGTCGGCAGGGTAGCTTGTCTCGCTGAAAATCCTGGCGTGGTGGTCGGTCAGGAACTGCTTCAGGGTATGCTCGTCTTTTTCGTTAACGTCGATGAATTCGATGCCGTAGAGGCACTCGCCGGAGATCCCGTGGGGAGAGACATGGGTGGCTTTTCCCCGAAGAGCAATGGTGTCGTCGCCGAGATGCAGCGTGATGTTGCAGGACGCGCCAGCCAGAAAGACGTCATGGGAGGGGACGATGAGGCCCAGGCCACGATTGTCGATATCGTAGACCCGGTGGGTGTGGCCATCGATTTTGGCGAATACCGCATCATCGTCGACAATGGGCTCGCGATAGTTTTTGCGGATTATTTTTTGCAGATCGGCATCCGTGAGCTTGGTCCCGACTGGAGCGACAGGCAGGTCCGTTAGTTCCCAGGGCACTATTTCGTCGGGCTCGATTTTTTCCTTGGTCATTCCCGGCTCCTTTTTATCAGGTGCTGATGCAGGCAAAACAGTCAGTTGTAGCTCTTTGACAGGAAGGGCCGAAGCGTTCAATCCAAATCGGGGAATTTAACCTTGAGTGTTTCCTTGTCCGTAGTGCGCTCAATCTTTACCTGTACCTCGATCTGGTCATTTTTAAGACCAAGGGTCAGCGGCAACCCACCTTTGTCTTCATCCAGATGGATGATGCTGCGCATAATGGCGATGAGCCTGTCAAAGACAGCCCTGGTTGGCGGGCGCAGGGCGGTTTTTTCAGCATCGTGCTTGATGGTGACGGTAATTTTATCTTTTTTTCTCTTGAGAGAAAGTTGTCTGGCTTTTTCGGTCAGAGTGAGAAGAATGGCGAGTCCCAGATAACGGAGCGCGTCTTCCTGAGTGTCGGCGGAGGGGGCATCCGCCACCTGTTGAATGGTGGCGGCATAGTCTGTGCCAAGATAGCAATCACACATTTCCATAAGTTTCAGATGAAGATTAGGGTCATGTATTTCCATGGCATCTCCTGCTATGATCCTGCGGGTAGAATAATTTTTGCGATTAATTGCTCCTGACCCTCATATTGCTATGAACCGCTTTGTCATGTCAAGGGAAAGGATATTGAAAAGCGCAGGGTTTTTGTGGGGATGCAGTTTTTTTGAAACAATTTTGACAGCGTGCCGACGGCCTGCTATATTTTCCGCTCGCCGGAGACGGATAGCGCAGGTTGCGGGTATTGCGCCATTGTTGTTGACAGGGGTGCTTTTTTGGGCGAGCCCCCCACCATTGTTGAAATCGCAAAAAGCCGCGATTACAACGGGTGCCGCTGCGTAACCATTTGATTTTGTGACGCGGACCTGTGACTTTTTCCCTTTTTACGAGACCATCACCATTGAGAAGGCAAGGAGACCTTGAGCATGAATACCGATCAATCGCATACCCTGTTTGTAAAGGCACAGCAGCTTATTCCCGGCGGCGTGAACAGCCCGGTGCGGGCCTGTAAATCCGTGGGCTGTGAGCCTCTTTTCGTTAAAAGAGCTGCCGGCTCAAAAATCCATGATGTGGACGGCAATGAGTTTCTCGATTTTGTCTGCTCCTGGGGGCCGATGATCCTTGGCCATAATCATCCGTCTGTGGTCGAGGCCATTGAGAAAACCCTGCGGGACGGCACCAGTTTTGGGGCAAACTCGCCCTTGGAGATCGAGCTTGCCGAGTTAGTGATTAAAGCTCTGCCCTCGGTGGAAAAGGTGCGTTTCGTTAGTTCGGGAACCGAGGCGACCATGAGCGCTATTCGGTTGGCTCGGGGTTACACCGGTCGCAAGCTGGTGGTGAAGTTTGACGGCTGTTACCATGGGCATGCCGACAGTTTTCTGGTCAAAGCAGGCTCCGGGGTCATCACCCTGGGTATTCCCGGCAGTCCCGGAGTGCCCGAGGATATTGTCAGGAATACGATGTCTATTCCTTACAATGATCCGGAGATTCTGGAAAAGACCCTGCGTGACAAAAAACTTGACATTGCCTGCGTGATCATCGAGCCGGTTGCCGGAAACATGGGGGTTGTCGCCCCGCAGCCTGGATTTCTGCAGAAGTTGCGCGCTCTTACCACCGAGCTGGGGATCGTCCTGATCTTCGACGAGGTGATCACCGGCCTGCGGTTATCCCTGGGCGGAGCGCAGGAATATTATGGTGTTCTGCCTGATCTTACCTGCCTTGGCAAGATCATCGGCGGTGGTTTGCCGGTTGGAGCCTATGGCGGCAAAAGGGAAATTATGGACATGATTTCCCCGGTTGGCCCGGTATATCAGGCTGGGACCCTGTCCGGCAATCCTCTGGCCATGGCGGCGGGAGCCGCCACTATGCGTCAGTTGGCTCAACCCGGCTTTTACGCTGCACTGGAGGATAAGGCATCCCGATTTGCCCAGGGGTTGAACGATCTGGGGGGGAAATATCTTCCCGGCCAGACCACCCTTAATCGGGTGGGCTCCATGATGACCGTTTTCTTTACGGCCGGACCGGTGGTTGATTATGAGACCGCCATGCAGGCGGATACGGCCCGATATGGCCAACATTTTCGGCAGATGCTGGCCCAGGGGATCTGGTTGGCGCCCGCCCAGTTCGAGGCTCTTTTTATCTCCGCCGCCCAGAGCGAAGCCGAGCTGGCCATGGCCCTGGAGAAAACTGAATGCTCATTCAAAAAGTTGGCCGGATGAGAAAAAAGCCGTTGACTTTGGGGGGAGGCAATGATAGTAATCCTATCGGTCGTAAATCGATGGATCCTTTGTCCGGGCAGCGCGACAGGGGGTGAAGATGTCCGATAACAGCCGTAAGGATACCCTGCGGCTGCTGGCTCAGTTCAGCACCATCGGTATGACCGTGGCCTTCTCCATCTTTATCGGGGTTGGCATTGGCTACTATCTGGACCATAAGGTGTTTGCCGGCAGAACCTCGCCTTGGCTTACCCTGATCTTTCTCGGGTTGGGGGTGGGGGCTGCGTTCAAAAACCTTTATGACATGGCCAGCCGAAAGGATCTCTGATGGTCGCCGGGGATTTTAAAGAAGCACCGGGCGAGGTTTCGCTCGGCAAGGTCATGCTTTTTAATTGGCTGTTGCTGGTGGTTCTTACCGGCTTGGGCTGGTTGGGGTATTCAGGCTTTCATGCCCTCTCCGTTTTTATCGGCGGAGCGATTGCCAACGTGAGCTTCCTGTTTTTGAAAAGGGATCTGCTCAGATTGTTGAGCGGGCCGCTTGAGGCGGTCAAACCGCTGTTTTTTATGCGATATTATCTGCGTCTGTCCGTGGTCGTGGGTGTTCTCTTTCTTCTGGTCAGGTACCGGTTGGTTCACCCCATCGCGCTGTTGGCTGGCCTGTCCACCGTGCTCCTGGGTATCGGGCTTGCCGTCATGGTCGCAGCAAGAAGTATTTACTCGCCAAAATCGTAATAAGGTTAAGGAGGCTTCGCACGGTCCATGGAACATCCAATACTGTTTATTTCGTTGATTCTGCAAAATTTGGGGTTGCCCGTACCCCACGGTCCGGTTGGCGATACGTTGCTGGCCAAGCTGGTTTCTCCGCACATGACCTATACCTGGCTGGTTATGCTCTTTCTGATCATTGTCCCGAAACTGACCCTGGGCAAAATGTCCCTGGTGCCGGGCAAGGGCCAGAATTTCTGGGAAGTCATCATCGGCGGACTTGAGGGCTTCATGGCGGACAACATGGGCAAGGAAGGGGCGCGGATGATGTTCCCCATGTTGGCCACATTTGCCCTCTACATCCTGGTGGCGAACATGATCGGCCTGATGCCGGGCTTCATGTCTCCGACCTCCAACCTCAACATTACCCTGGCCTGCACCCTGATCGTCTTCTTCACCACCCACATTTTGGGCGTGAAATTCCATGGCGCCGGCTATATCAAGCATTTTCTCGGACCCATTCCCTGGCTGATTCCCCTGATGCTTCCCATTGAGCTCATCAGTCATTTTGCCCGGATTTTGTCGCTCTCCATTCGTCTTTTCGGCAATATCATGGCCAAGGAAACCCTCCTGGGCATCCTGTTCATGTTGGCGGGCGCTTACTTTGCCCCGCTGCCGATTTTGTGTCTCGGCGTGTTTGTCTCCATCGTGCAGGCCCTGGTTTTTCTGCTGCTTTCGATTCTCTATTTTTCCGCCGCCATGGAGCATGCCCACTAACTTGTGTATCCGGTTCCTTGTGAACTAATGAAGAAGGCCAATTATAAAAAATTATCTGGAGGAAGTACGATGAAGAAAGCAGGAATTTTGTCCGTATTGATGGTGTTGGCTCTGGCCACCGTGGCCATGGCTACTGAGCATGGCGCGGATATGATGGCCGCAACCACCACCGCAGCTCCCGCTGCAAACCTTGCCCTGATCTGCCTTGCGGCCGCATTGTCCGTTGGCGTTGCCGCGCTGGGTTGTGGTATCGGCATGGGCGCAGGTATCGGCGGCGCTTGCTCCGGTATCGCTCGTAACCCCGAGGCTTCCGGCAAGATCACCGTAACGATGATCATCGGTCTGGCATTGATCGAGTCACTGACCATTTACGGTCTGGTTATCTCCTTGATCCTGCTGTTTGCCAATCCGCTGCTGAAGTAATTTTTTGTGATATTTGAATTTTGGAAGGCCGCAGGGGGTTCCCTGCGGCCTTTTCCGTTTTCTGGGGTTTAACGGTGATGAGCGAAGTCGTTCTCCAGCCTTGCCGTGGTAAAAATGAGCCGCAGCTCCCTTCTTGCGGGATTCTCTTGGTCAATCCCGCCGAGGCCCGTCAGGCGGCGCAGATCTCCGACCAGGGGGGATGGACCCGGCACTTCCTTTTTCACAGTAGTCTCCATTGTAGCCAATCGCCTCCCATGTTCTGGGCCGGCCCTGCAGTTGGTTCGCCCATGGCGGTGATCTGCCTGGAAAAACTGATCGCCCTCGGCGCCAGCCGGATCATCGTCTGCGGCTGGTGCGGTTCGCTTTGCCCGGCTCTTGGCGTGGGCGAACTGGTGCTGCCGACCTGGGCCATCAGCGAGGAGGGAACCTCAGTTCATTATCCCCTGGCGGGCAGGAGTGAATCCTCTCTTCGGTTGCGCAAGGAGCTGAAGGTTTTTTTTGCCGACCGGGGTAAAGAGCTTAGAGAGGGGCCGATCTGGACCACCGACGCCCTGTATCGCGAGACCAGGGAAAAGGTTGTCCGCTACGGAGAAAAGGGAATTCTCGCCGTGGACATGGAATATTCCGCGCTAATGCAGGTCGCGGCCTTTCGCCGGGTTGAGCTGGCCGCCGTACTCATGGTCTCTGATCTTTTATGGCAGGAGTCATGGCAGCCTGCTTTTCAAAGCAAGGAATTCCGCAACCGATCACAAGGATTAGTAGCCGAACTTTTCCGCTTTGTCGGCGGATTGGCCGCAGCATAAAGCTGAGTTGAGCAGCTTGTCTGCTCCTACGTAATTTGCTGGTCTTGCAATAACCCCGAACCGTAATGGTCGGGAACGAGATTACAACAGATATGCACATGCCCTGTTGTAATTGCGTCTTTTGGCAATTTCAACAAACTTATACCCGAAGGGTGCAAAAAATAGTGAGGCGATGATGCGTACCTTTTTCACTGTCAGTCTTGGCTGTCCCAAAAATCTGGTCGATACGGAGCTCATGCTCGGCCTGCTGGTCGAGGCCGGTTATGTGCCTTGTGATGAGGCGGAAGAGGCTGATCTGCTGCTGGTCAATACCTGCGGTTTTATCCAGTCCGCCGTGGAGGAGGGGATCGAGGAGATTCTTGCCTTGGCCGAGGTCAAGGAGCGTCGGCCGGAAAAGAAACTGGTGGTGGTCGGCTGTATGGTGCAGCGTTACGGTGCTGATCTTGCCAAGGAAATTCCCGAGGTCGATCTTTTCATCGGCACCGAGGGAACCCAGAATATCGTAAGCAGATTGCAGGGGCTAGGTCAGGGGGGAAAGCAGCAGGTGCATCTGGCCATGCCCACTTTCCTGGTGGATGCCACCTTGCCGCGGAAGCTTTCTTCGCCGGCGCACCGGGCTTATATGAAGGTGACCGAGGGGTGCTCCAACCGGTGTGCTTATTGCCTGATTCCCTCCCTGCGCGGCGGTCTGCGCAGCCGCCGCCTCTCTGATCTGGTGAACGAGGTGGGGATGTTGGCGGAAAATGGGGTAAGGGAGTTGACCTTGGTGGCTCAGGATCTTACCGCCTATGGTCATGACCTTGGTCCTGACGCCCCGCATCTGGTGGAGTTGCTGGACGCCTTGCTGACCGCCAGCGATATCCCCTGGTTCCGGTTGCTCTATCTTTATCCCACCAGGGTCAATGCCCAGCTCCTGGAGTTTATGGCGGCCAATCCCCGAGTCGTCCCCTATCTGGATATCCCGCTCCAGCATGTGTCGGATCCCGTGTTGAAGGCGATGAACCGCCCCTATGGCCGAGCGCAGATCGAGGCGCTTCTGGCGCTGATCAGTTCTATCCTCCCCCAGGCCGCCATTCGTACCACCTTCATGGTGGGTTTTCCAGGCGAGACCGAGGAGGATGTGCGGCAGCTTGCCGAGTTCATGCAGGCGCAAAAACTGGCGCATGTCGGGATCTTTGCCTACTCAAACGAAGAGGGCTGCGCCGCCTACAATCTGCCCGGTCACTGCAGCGAAGAGGAAAAGAACGAGAGGCGGCAGCGGCTCATGGAGTTGCAGAGCGGGATCTCCCTGGCCGGGAATCAGGCCATGGTTGGCAGGGTGGAAAAGGTGTTGGTCGAAGGCTTAAGCCGGGAAACCGATCTCCTGCTGGAAGGAAGAACCCGTTTTCAGGCGCCGGAGATAGATGGCTGTGTTTATATCAATGCTGGGGTTGGCAACCCGGGGGAGATTGTGGATGTCCTGATTACCGAGGCTCACCCCTATGATTTAGTGGGTGAGATTATAGCGGCGGCGATAGAGGAAGAAGGCTCTGACTAATCGGTCGATTCGTTGACTCGTTCCTTCAATTCCTTGCCGACCTTGAAAAAGGGAAGTTTTTTTGGCTTGACCTTGATTTTTTCTCCGGTTTTCGGGTTGCGCCCGAAATAGGAGTCATACTCCTTGACCACAAAACTGCCAAAGCCCCGGATTTCTATGCTTTCGCCCTTGGCCAGGGCATCGCCCATGGCATCAAGGATAGTAGTCACGGCGGAACTCGCGTCCCGCAAGGGAACATGCATTTCTTCAGCAAGTACTTCGATCAACTCCGATTTGTTCATCGTCCTTCTCCGATGTGCTGCCGTTAAAAAAAGAAGATTAAGCCGTTTTTGAAAATGTTGCGTATGTCGTCTGGTCAAAAAGGAAGGGTCCTGATCGCGCAAACTTTTTGGCGGCTCCTGAATTCAGCAAGATAAAACATCTTAAACAGCTAACTATTCAATTGTAAAGAGTATTTTTTTAAGATGAAATAAGGGCAAGATCGGCAGGGGTGAGTCGCCGGTATTTGCCGGTCGGCAAAGCGCCAAGGCGCAAACTTCCGTAGGCAATGCGCTTGAGCGCGAGTACCCGGTGGCCTATGGCCTGGAACATCATACGGACCTGCCGTTTTCTTCCTTCATGGATGGTGATCTCCAGGGTGGTTGTCGCCGGTTCCCGGGCAATGACAGTGACCTTGGCCGGCCAGGTTTTTTTCCCCTCAAGCTCAATTCCCTCTTCAAGTGCCCGGATTTTTTCCTGGGTTGGCAGGCCGCGTACTTCTGCCTGGTAGGTTCGCTCTATTTCAAAACGGGGGTGGAGAATGCGTTCGGCAAAATCACCGTCATTGGTCAGGATGAGGGCACCCTCGGTGTCAAAATCAAGGCGGCCCACGGGAAAAACCCGGCTGGTGATGCCGGCGAGCAGGGAGGAGACAATGGGTCTGCCCTGCGGGTCGTGGAGGGTGGTGACATAGCCCCGGGGCTTGTTGAGCAGAAGATAGATCTTTTCTTCCTCCAGCCGCAACGGGCGCCCTTCAAAGGCGACCGACTGTCTGTCCGGGTCAACCCGGCAGCCCATTTCGGTTACAACCTTGCCATCCACCGTCACTTTTCCCTGGCGGATCAGTTCCTCGGCATTGCGGCGGGAGGCGATACCGGCCTTGGCCAGGATTTTTTGCAGCCTTTCTTCGGGCATGAGAGTTTGCTTAGGGAATCAGGCGCGGCAGGGCGCGACAGAGGAGCGGCAAGAAAACCGGCGCTTCCGGGCGGGTTGTTCCGGGCGAGGCAGCAGCGGTTCAGGCATGGTAGTCGCCGCGCCGCAGCTTGGCGGCCTCGACATACGAGGCGGTGGCCACCCGCTCCATCAGGGAGGAGAGAGAGTTGCCTTCCGGGAGCTGATTTTTCAGGCTGACCAGGGCGGCGGTTTCATCTTCCAGGGCTGCGGCAAATGGCTCAAGATCCTGGGCGGAAAAAGAGGGATTGGCCAAGGCGTCGCCGAATTTTTCCAGAGTGCTGATGGTATTTTCCGCCAGACTAAGGCTGTCCAGCCTGAGTTCGGCTGGGATCGGCGCAATGGTAGCCGTGGCGGCTATTGATGATGTGGCCGGATTCTTGGCTACGGCCATTTCATTGGCGAGGACATCCTGAAAAGATGGTCCCCTGGTCGAGGCGAAGCTCTTGCCGATGGGTGAAACATCCTGCTGGCCGGGAGTAATCGCGGTGATCTTCATGATGGACGCTCCATGCTTATTGATTTTCTACCTTCTCTATACCATAGCTATTCGGCAGAACGGTCGTCAATCTTTAAGAGAAAGATGAAGCAAAATTTTTATGTTCAGCGGAAGCGGAGCGGCAGAATATCGCCGATTTTTTCATCCACCAGGCGTTTGGTTTTTTCGTCCACGGCAAGAACCTCCGGGTACCAAGGCTTCAGGCGGCAGTCAAAGATGATGGGCGGGGTAAGGCCTGGGTGGAAGCGGCGCAGCTCGGTTGCGGCCGCATGGATATCTGCGGCTGGCTCAAAGCGGGTAAAAACGGTCCAGAGAAATTCTTGTAAATTCTCCGTGGCAGCATGGGCGTCGTCAACCAGCACCACCACCTGCCAGTCGGCCAGGGCCGGGCAGTGGGCCAGGCGGGCGGGCAATTCCGGCTGCGCGACAAAGCCCTCCCCTTGGACCACCAGGGTGCCGGGGAGAAAAACCTCTGCCCGACCGCAGCCTTGAGGCAGTTCGCCGTGAAAGGACTCGGGCAGGATGCGGCGGGGTTCCTTGCCCAGCCCCATCATCATGGCCTTGGAGCCGTTGTTTACTGAGGGGCCGGTGTAATCCAGGGTATCCTGGGAGACATTGGCAAAGACGAAAAGATCGGTCTGCCAGTTGATCCGCTCCAGGACATGGACCCACAATTTTTTGAAGTCCGTAACCTCGATCTCGCCGTCGGTGAGGATCAGGAACTTGGTCAGCGAAAGTTGGCCCTCGCCCAGGATGCGCAGGCCGGCGGCAAAGGCCTCGCGGGGGTAGCGGTTGCTGACCTTGGCCGCAGCCAGGCAGTGGAAGCCGGTCTCGCCAAAGGTCTTGAGCTGGCGGACTCCGTTCATCACCAGGGGGAAGAGCGGGGAGAGAAGATCCTGGAGATAGTCGCCGATGTAAAAATCCTCCTGCCGGGGGCGGCCCACCACCGTGGCCGGATAGATGGCGTCGCGGCGATGGTAGAGACGCTCGATATGGAAAACCGGGTAATCGTGGGTTAGCGAATTGTAGCCGTAATGGTCGCCAAAGGGGCCTTCGGGTCGGCGCATGTGGGGCGGAACAAAGCCTTTGGCTGCGAATTCGGCGTGGGCAACCAGGGGATGGCCGCCGGCCGGATCGCGGGTTATGGGTAGCTTTTCGCCGAGCAGCAGGGAGGCCAGCATCAGCTCCGGGATATTTTCCGGCAGAGGAGCGATGGCGGCCAGCATCAGGGCCGGCGGTCCGCCGATGAACAGGGTCAGGGGCAGGGATTCGTTGCGGCTTTCCGCGGCATGGTAATGGTAGCCGCCGCCCTTGTGGATCTGCCAGTGGATGCCGGTGGTCTGGTCGTCGTAGCGCTGGATGCGGTACATGCCCAGGTTGTGACCTTTGCCGTCCGGGTGTTCGGTGTAAACCAGGGGCAGGGTGACAAAGGCGCCGCCGTCCGTGGCCCAGGAGGTGAGCAGTGGCAGCTCGCTTAGCCGGGCCGGGGTTTGGCAGACCTCCAAGATGGGGGCCTTGGCGGCCGGGACCTTTTTCAAGCCCACCTTGACGGCCTGGCTGAGCAAGGAGCGCATCTCCCAGATCTTGCTCAAGTTTGGCGGCATCAGAGTCTCCGCCGTCCGGACCAGATCGGCCACGAACTGTTGGGGCCGTTTGCCAAAGGCCAGCTCAAGCCGGCGTGCCGTACCGAAGAGGTTGGTGACCACCGGAAAAGTGCTACCCTTGACATTGGTGAACAGCAGGGCCGGGCCGCCCTGGGCGATCACCCGGCGATGGATCTCGGCAATCTCCAGATACGGGTCAACCGGCGTGGAAATTTCAAGCAGGGAATCCTCCCGGCGCAGTATTTCGAGAAAGGCCCGGAGATCTTTGATAATAGTCTGGCTCACCTTAGCGCTCTCCTTGTTGATCTACTGTTTCTCGGGTATAAAATGAAGGATTAATCTTTGAGGAACAGACGGTGGTACTCTTTTTCGCTACAATGCTTATGCATCAGGCGGGAAAGAAAATCAAGGAGCGAGGTGATTTCTTCCTTTTCCAGACGGGGAACAAGGGTCTGCAAAAAGGCTGGTTCGGTGAAGCGTTGCAGAAATGCTGCCAGGGAACGCTCATCGGTTTCCCGGTTAAGGCCGAAGCAGATGGTTTCTGTTTTTTGGAAAGTGGGGAGTTTTTCTGTGTTTTTCATGGCGTTTCTCGGGAAGAAGGTCTTGAAAAATGATTGCTAGGTGATGCGCCAGAGGAGCTTGCGGGAGCGGGGTCCGTCAAACTCGCAGAAGAAGATCTTCTGCCAGGTGCCAAGCTGGAGGCGGCCGTTTTCAATAAAAACCGTCACCGAGCTGCCGACCAGCGAAGCCATGACATGGGCCGGAGAATTGCCCTCCAGATGTTGGTACCGATCCAGCGGCACGATTCTTTGCAGGGCGGCAAGGATGTCGCTTTGCACGGCGGGATCGGCACCTTCGTTGATGGTCAGCCCGGCGGTGGTATGCGGGTTGTAGAGATGGCAGAGGCCATCCGCGATGGTGCTTGCCGCAACTTTCTCTTGCACCATAGAGGTGATGTCTATAAATTGCCTGGCCCTGGAGGTGGAAACGACAAAGGTACCTGTCGGCATGGGAGATCTCCTGGGGCAAAATGATGGGGGCAAATGGCCAAGCCGCTGCCGCTTGCGCTACAGCGAACGGCTTAATGAGTTCTAAGCAAAGGGGTTGGCGGATAGAAGCTGTTCCGTGACGGATCCTAAGTTATGCAAGAAGATTGTATGCTTATCTCCTATAATAGATTGCGGAACGTGTCAAATTGATTATAGATTTGTTTGGGAAAAAATAGTGGAGTGGTTATGGTAGATAAGATTTTTAAAAACCTTCGCTGGCTCGGTCATGACGCTTTTCTGCTGCGGGGCGGGGGCAAGGTTATCTACTTCGATCCCTTTAAGCTTGGGCCGGGCTTGCCGCCTGCCGATATCATCTGTATTTCCCATGAGCATTACGACCATTGCTCGCCGGCCGATGTACTCATGATTCAGCAGCCCTCCACGCTCATTGTTGCCGAGGCAAAGGCTGCGGCAAAACTTACGGGGAAGATCCTGACCCTTGCTCCAGGTGAACACCGCGAGGTGGGGGAGATCACCATCGAGGCGGTTGCTGCCTACAACATCAACAAGAAGTTTCACCCCAAGGCCAATCGCTGGCTGGGGTTCATTATAACCGTTGACGGAGTAAGGATTTACCATGCCGGGGATACCGATTATATCCCGGAGATGAAGGGGCTCAGGGCGGACATCATCTTATTGCCTGTTTCCGGCACCTATGTTATGACCGCCGAGGAGGCGGCGCAGGCGGCCGTGGCCATCGGGCCCAAGATCGCGATACCCATGCATTATGGCGAGGTTGTAGGGACAAGCGATGATGCGGTCCGGTTTGCCGCAGCGCTTGCCGGAAGAGTTCGGGTGGAAATCCTTGCCTGCGGATAATTTTCAATATTTCCCGGTTTGCCTCAAGATCGCCGGGCGGCAATGCCTGGTCATCGGCGGCGGCCGGGTCGGTGAGCGCAAGGTGCAAGGGCTGCTGGCCCATGGCGCCAAGGTCAAGGTGATCAGTCCCGAGCTGAGCGAGGTGCTTTCCGTCCTGCTGCGGGATGGCGCGATTGCCTGGCAGGATCGTTTCTATCAGGAGGGGGATCTGGCCGGAGCCTTTCTGGTTATTGCCGCCACCGATGATCCGGAGGTGCAGGAGCGGATTCATACCGAGGCCGAAGAGCGGAACATCTTGCTCAATGTGGCGGATGTGCCGAAATGGTGTAATTTTATTCTCCCGGCCACGGCGCGGCGGGGAGACCTGGCCATTTCCGTTTCCACCGCAGGGAAGAGTCCGGCTTTGGCCAGCATCCTGCGCCAGGGGCTGGAGGTCAAGTTTGGTCAGGAATACGGGGTGTTGGTGGACATCCTTGGCTCCCTGCGTGACACTGTGCTGGCCGGCGGCAGGCCGCATGCGGAGAACAAGCTGATTTTTGCCAGGTTGGCCGATCCAGAGATGGCGGAGTGGATTAAAAAAGGCCTCTGGAATAAGCTCGCCAATCACATCCAGGAGGTGCTTGGCCCGGATGTTTCCCTCGCCTGCCTGGAGACGGCCCGACAGGAATACCAGCAATTTTTGGGAGCGACGCGATGACCTTGTTGTTTCAACTTACTTTCTCTTTGTATCTTTTTGCCACCGTCGTGTATGTGGTCCATTTTCTTTCCCAGAAGAAACAGGTGCGAGCCGTTGCCCGGGCAATTATTCTTACCGGCGGTCTCCTGCATACAGTGTATTTTGTTGTCCGGTATGTTGCTGCGGGGCATACCCCCCTGACCAGCAACCATGAAGCGGTTTCCTTTTTTGCCTGGTCTATGACCTGGGCCTTTTTATCTTTCTGGTGGCGGTACCGGGTGAAAAATTTCGGTGTTTTTGTAGCGCCGCTTATTTCCTTGCTGATGCTGATTGCCGCTTTTTCATCCCAGGAGATGGTGCCGCTGCCTCCGGCCCTGAGAAGCAACTGGCTGCCGGCGCATGCCAGTATCGCCATTATGGCTAACGGCTTCATGGCCCTGGCTTTCTGTGGCGGGGTCATGTACCTTCTCCTGGAACATGAGATCAAGAAGAAAAAATTCGGGATCTTTTACAGCCGCTTACCTTCCCTGGAGGCACTTGACAACCTCAATCAGCATTGCCTGGCCCTTGGTTTTTTACTGATGACCATGGGGATCATCACTGGTTCCGTCTGGGCTAAACAGGCCTGGGGGACGTACTGGCAATGGGATCCCAAGGAAACCTGGTCCTTGGTCACCTGGCTCATTTACGCGGCTATTCTGCATCAGCGGCTCACCATGGGCTGGCGGCGCAGGAGGGCGGCAATCATGGCTATTGTCGGGTTTGGCGCAGTTCTTTTTACCCTCTGGGGTGTGACTTATTTGCTGGGGGGAGTGCATTCCTATGTTGGCTGAGAGTATCGTCATCATCGGCGTGAACCATAAGACCGCGCCGGTGGCGGTGCGGGAGAAGCTGGCCTTTTCCGGGGATTGCGCCGGGCCGCTTTTGACGCTGATGAACATCGAGGGTTGTCAGGAGTGTTGCTTCCTCTCAACCTGTAATCGGGTGGAGGTTATCTTTGTGGCCAGCGACCCTGCTGCGGCAGCAGTGGCGGTGCGAGGCTTTCTTTTTGCCAAGAGTGGTCTTGCCGACGCCGAAGCCCAGCAGTACAGCTATCTCTATCAGGGCAGGGAGGCGGTTGACCATCTGTACCATGTGGCGACCAGCCTTGACTCCATGGTGGTGGGGGAACCCCAGATTTTGGGGCAGTTGAAGCAGGCTTACCGCGAAGCGCTGGAACAGAAAACCACCGGGGTCATCCTCAACCGGCTGCTGCACAAATCATTTTCCGTGGCGAAAAGGGTGCGCACCGAAACAAATATCGGCGGCAGCGCGGTTTCCATCAGCTATGCGGCGGTGCAGTTGGCAAAAAAAATTCTTGGGAACCTACAGGACAAGTCTGTTCTCCTGGTGGGGGCAGGAGAGATGGCCGAACTGGCGGCTGAGCATCTGGTCAGGCAGGGGATTGGCCGGGTAATCGTAGCCAACCGGACTTTGGAGCGGGCGGCCTTGCTGGCCCGCCGGTTTAACGGCACCGCCGTGGGGTTGGCCGAGTTGACCACCCAACTGGCCGAGGTTGATATTCTGGTCAGTTCCACCGGGGCTACCGACCTGATTCTTACTAAGGATCAGGTCAAGCCTCTCATGCGGCAGCGGAAAAACCGGCCGCTCTTTCTCATTGATATCGCGGTGCCGCGCGATCTTGATCCGGAGCTTAATGAGCTGGACAATGTCTACCTCTATGATATCGACGACCTGAAAAACGTGGTTGATGTTAATAAGGTGGAGCGGGAAAAGGAGGCCTTGCGGGCTGAAGGCATTGTCGCCGAGGAGGTGGCCAAGTTCTGGCAATGGCTGGAAGGCATGGAGCTGTCTCCCACCATTACGGCCATAAGACAAAAGGCCGATGCCATCCGCGAGGCCGAGGTGGCGAAAACCTTGAGCAATCTGAAATCCCTTTCCGAAAGCGAGCGGCGTTCGGTGGAGATGCTGGCCAACGCCATTGTCAACAAGTTGCTCCATGAGCCCATGGTTTTTTTGAAAAACGGTGGCCCCGGCGATAATTCCCGGACTAAGCTGGCTTTGGTCCGGCAGCTGTTCGGCCTGGACAAGGAATATTGATGAACGCGTAAAAAGGGAAAAAGGGCACAGGATCGCGACACAAAATTACAAGTTACGCACGAATACCCGTTGTAATTGCGGTTTTTTGCGATTTCAACAACCTTCGGAGCCGTAACCGCTTCGGGAAAGTGTTTGACATGTCGCCAGGCTCTGGGTACTATAGCGAGCTTTATTGCTGGGCGAAAATTTTTTACGCATTCGGGGAGGTTTCCCCTAATGGTGCGTGAGGCAAGGCTCCAGCTGCTGCAAGACAGCAAAAAAGAATGAAAAAAGGCCAACGAGAGGCCGTAACAGAAGAGAAAAAGGAAGACGATCATGAGCAAGAGAACTTTTCAGCCCAGCAACCTCAAAAGGCACCGTACCCATGGCTTCCGGGCCAGAATGCAGACAAAGAATGGCCGGGCCGTTATCAACCGTCGTCGGGCCAAGGGCCGTAAACGGCTGACTGTTTAGGTGCCGGTCTGGACGAGAAGTACCGTTAGCCTGGCATGAAAACCCTGATTCTTCCCAAGACCCTCCTGCTGGTCAAGCCCTGGCAGTATAAAAAGGTTTACGATCAGGGGAAAAGGGTGCGTGGTCATAATTTCACCCTGATTTATCTGCCGAACAGCACCGCCGGCAACAAGCTGGGCATAAGTATCCACGGAGTACGGCAGGCTGTTTGTCGAAACAGGATCAAAAGGATAATCCGGGAATTTTTCCGTCAGCATCGAGATTTTATCGAGCCTTTTTCTGATGTGGTTGTTGCCGTACGACCAGGGTTTGTTCCCAATTCTCCCCAGGAAGTCGAGGCGGCGGTTTCTGCGCTTCTTGCCAGGCGGAAATGGGCTGGGAAGGAAACAGATTCGGGTGCAGTGGCGATGAAGGTCTCGTGATATCCTTAATGGTCGCCATGTTTTCTGGAGGTGGCGTCTTGCCCCCGGAAAAAGGAGTGACGTGAAAAAATTTTTCATTGCCCTGATACGGTGTTACCAGCTGTGCATTTCGCCACTTTTCGCGCCGGCCTGCCGTTTCTCTCCCACCTGTTCACAGTATGCCATAGAGGCTCTTGCCCTCCACGGGACTGCCCGAGGTCTGTATCTCGCCCTGCGTCGTCTCCTCCGTTGTCATCCTTTTCACCCCGGCGGGTTTGATCCGGTGGACAGGTCTTTCTGAGGCGATGGCAGGCGGCGTTGTCCGGGTGCTTCAGGCCTCATCCAAACTTATATAGAGCCTGATAAGGATTGATTTAATGGAAACACAGAGAATTTTTTTGGCCATCTTTCTTTCCTTGGCCATCTTGCTTGGCTATCAGTATTTTTTCGTCCCCACTCCCCCGCCGGCCACGGAAAGCACGGTTGCCTCTTCCCCCGCAAACGGCAAGGGTGAGGAGAAAAGCCTTGCTGGAGTACCCGCACCCGTTGCCCCGACAAGCCTTTCGTCTGCCCAGACCGCCGACGCCGCCATAAGGCTGGGACGCGAAATTCCGGTAACGACCAGCCTCTATTCGGCGGTTGTTACGGAAGCGGGCGGTATGGTGAAGAGTTTCCAGTTGAAGGATTACCGGGAGGCCCTGGCCAAGGATTCCGGCAACAAGGAACTCCTTCGGCCAAAGAGCGGTGACAATCTGCCCCTGAATTTTTCCTGGGGGATTGAGCCGGGCAGCAGCCCGCAGGTGGCGTATGAAGTCGTTTCGCGCAAAAAAGAGCAAGACGGCACCACCACCCTGAGCATGCGCGGCAAGTCGCCCTCCGGGCTTGAGATTGTCCGCACCATGCGTTTCCTTGATCGGCAGTATCTGATGGAACTGAGCATCGAGGTGGTCAACAACACTGCGGCCCCCCTCCAGGGCGCCCCGTATCTGACCCTTGACAACCGACCGTTTTCCGAAGTGAACGCGATGGTTTCCGTAGGCCCTGCCCTGTTGCACGATGGGGTGCTGGAGGAGATTAAGGCAGACGATCTGAAAAAGGGGAGCAAAAGTTTTACCGGCAAGATCGGCTGGGCGGCCTACGAGGACAACTATTTTCTCTGCGGCATTGTCCCGCGCACCGGCGAACAGCATACGGCTCATTTTTCCCTGCAGGATGAAAACAGGGTGACCACGGTGCTGGCCGGGGCCAGCGAGGTCATCCAGCCGGGTCAGCGTCAGCAGTATACCTACTCGGTTTATTTCGGCCCCAAGACCATGGAAGCGCTCAAGGCCGTCGGGCATGAGCTTGAGCGCAGCATCAATTTCGGCTGGTTTGACGTGATGGCCAAGCCGACTCTCTACCTGCTCAATTTTTTCTATGGCTATGTGGGCAACTACGGACTGGCCATCATTCTGGTGACGGTGCTGATCAAGCTTCTCTTCTGGCCGGTTTCCCAGAAGGGCATGAAGTCCATGAAGACCATGCAGAAACTGCAGCCAAAAATGGCCAAGCTGCGCGAGAAATACAAGGATGACAAGCAGCTGCAGCAGCAGGAGATGATCAAGCTTTACCAGACCTACAAGGTAAATCCTGTGGGCGGCTGTCTGCCCATGGTCATCCAGATCCCGGTATTCTTCGCTTTGTACAAGGTACTCCTCCAGACCATCGAGCTGCGGCACGCGCCTTTTTTTCTCTGGATCACGGATCTGGCCGCGCCGGATCGGTTGTCGGTCGGCTTTGATCTCCCGTTTCTCGGAGGGATTCCGGTGCTGACCCTGCTGATGGGGGCAACCATGTTCCTCCAGCAGAAAATGACCCCGGCCACCGGGGATCCCACCCAGCAGAAGGTCATGATGTTCATGCCGGTGATCTTCACCTTCATGTTCCTGAATTTTGCGTCAGGTCTGGTATTGTACTGGTTTGTCAACAACCTGCTGTCCATTGGCCAGCAGTACCTCGTTAACCGGCATGAGGCCGCGTAAAACTGGCTGACTTACGGAGTGCGTAAGGGGCAGCCCCGGCTGCAATTGTCAAGAGAATCCGCCGGGCTGCCGGAGAATGGTAACGGATCACGGGGTATGTCCCAAGAGGTCAAATAACCACGGAATAAGCGGTCACAGGGTGCCGCAGGTTGCGGCAAGCGGAACGACGATGCGTACTTTTGTCCGTGAGCCGGATCGATCGCCGCAAGATGTGGTGCCCTGTGATCGCTTACTGAGAATGGTCTGAGATGGAGGAAGCATACGATGTCTGCCAAGATGGAATATAAGGGAACGGATGTTGAAGAGGCGATCGACAGTGCCTGTGCGGCCCTTAAAGTAGCAAGGGAAGAGCTTAATATCCGGATAATCTCCACCGGTTCCGCCGGTATTTTCGGCTTGGGACGGAAAAAGGCGGCGGTGCAGGTGTCTCTCAAAAAAGAGGGCGGGCACGAGCAGAAGCGGCCGGCTTCGGAGAAAAAAGTGAGCCCGCCAAGGAACAGGCAGGAAAAGCCTGCTGCGGATAGAAGGCCGAGTGCGCCGAGGGTCAGAGCTGAAGAGGCTGTTAACCACGATGAGCCGGCGGAGGAGGAGGCGGGCGATCCGGTCACCCCTGAGGAAATGGAGGCAATTCGGGCGGATATCGCCAAGATTCTGAAGCTCATGGGCTACCCGTCGGAAATCAGCATTGAGCAGGATCAGAACAACAAGGTCCATGCCAAAATCACCGGAGAATTTGTCGAGATCCTTGTCGGAACGGAGGGGCAAACCCTTGACGGGCTGCAATATGTGTTGCGCAAGATTATCACCAGGAAATTCCCGCAGAAGATTCTTTTCTCCCTTGATGCCGGAGGATTTCGGGAGAACCGGATGGCGGAGCTTCAGGAGCGGGCCCTGCGCCTTGCTCAGGAAGTCAAGGAGACCGGCAAAACCAGAACCATTCCCGCCATCAATCCCGCGGAAAGGCGGATGGTACACATGGCTTTGCAGGATGACACCGGGATCAGAAGCCGCAGCGTCGGAGAGGGGCTGTTTAAAAAAGTGCTCATCTATCTGCCAGGGAAAGGACGGCGGCGTTCGCCCCGAAAGAAGAAGGGCGGGGAGTAACTTGCTCAGGTAGATTAGACTTTAGTTTGTTAGTCTTTTATCTGGAATGCTACCCACCAACAGATTATTCACCCGGAGTCTGGCATGCGTGATTTCCCGGATTTCAACGAGGCGACCATCGCCGCCATCGCGACGCCGCCCGGCACCGGCGGTATCGGGATCATCCGGGTAAGCGGCCCCCAGTCCCAGGCGATCCTTCAGCAGCTTTTTCAAGCGAAAACCCCCCCGCAAAATTTCATCAGCCACAGGCTTTATTTCGGCGCCATTGTCCATCCCCAAACCCGGCAGGTCATTGACGAGGTTCTCGCTGTTTATATGCGGGCGCCGCGGACCTACACCAGGGAAGATGTGGTGGAAATTCACGGTCACGGCAGTTATCTGCTTTTGCAGGAAATCCTGGCCCAGATCGTGACCTTCCCCTCTACCCGTCTGGCAGAGCCGGGGGAATTCACCAAACGGGCTTTTCTTAATGGTCGGATCGATTTGACTCAGGCGGAGGCGGTTGCCGAGCTGCTGGGCGCTAAAACCAAAGAGGGCGCCAGCCTGGCGGTTAGCCAGCTCCGCGGTGTATTGCAGGGAGAGATCTGGAAAATTCGTGATGCGCTGGTCGCGGTTCGTGCTATCATTGAGGTGGCCATCGATTTCCCCGATGAGGAGGTGGAGATCCTCGACAGCCAAGCGCTCAAGGCCCGGTTGGTGCGGGAGGTGCAGGAGCCCCTGGCCCGATTGCTGGCCAGGGCGGATGGAGGGAAAGTCATCAGGGAAGGGGTTTCCGTGGTCATTCTCGGCAGACCCAATGTCGGCAAATCCAGCCTGCTCAACTGTCTTCTCCGGGAAGACCGGGCCATCGTCACGGAGCTTCCCGGAACAACCAGGGACACCATTGAGGAGTGGTTGGACATCAAAGGGGTGCCGGTGCGCATTGTCGATACGGCGGGCATCCGGGAAACCGCCGAAGCGGTGGAAGAAATCGGCATCCGCCGGGCTCGGCAGAAGCTGGAAGAGGCGGATCTGGTTTTGCTGGTTCTTGACGGAGCGGAAGGGTTGCAGGCTGAAGACCGCACCCTGTTTGAGGTAGCTGCTGATAAAGCTGAGTTGAGCAGCTTGCCTGCGCAAACGAAACTTATACCCCCTGGGTGCAAGAAGGTAGTGGTGGTGGTCAACAAGGTCGACCGGGTGGCCACCTTGGATCTTGCGTTGTATACAGAGGCTTTTCGCGGGGTGCCGGTTGTTGCTATCTCCGCCACCACCGGCGAGGGCATTCGCAGCCTGGAGGAGGCGGTGTACGAGGCGGCCACCGGCGGGCAGGGTCTTCAAGAGCCTGGCGCAGCCGCGCCGAATGTGCGGCATGCCGCGGCTCTGCAGCGGGCCCTTGCAGCCGTGTACCAGATCGGCGAGGGACTGGCTGCGGACCTGCCGCCTGATCTCCTGGCCATTGATCTCCAGGCTGCCATGGCTTTTCTTGGAGACATCATTGGGGAAACCACTACGGACGATGTCCTGGATATGATTTTTGCGGAATTTTGTCTCGGAAAATAGCCGGTAGTGCGAAGAGCGGCGCAACGGCGAAGGAAAAGTCATGGATTCGGGCAAAAAATATAAAGAGATCGACCTCGATGAACAGATTGAATTTCTGAAAAAAGTAAGTTTTTTCCATGGCTTTGATGATCATGAGCTCAGGCAGTTCCTCAAGGTGAGCAAATGGCTTCGGGTTGCCCGCAACACGGCGATCATCAAGGAAAATACAACCGAGCGAGCCTTTTACATTCTGATCAAGGGGGAGGTTCGGGTGGAAAAACGGTTGCCTGGTAAAGCAAAACCGATTCTGCTCACCACCATTGCCAGCGGGGATTGCTTCGGGGAGATGGCCCTGGTCACGGAAATAAAACGGACCGCCGATGTGGTGTCAAGCACGGAATCCTTTATTTTGCGGGTGGAACCAGAGATTGTCAGTACCTCAAATGTTTTTCTGCAGCTGAAATTTTATAAACGATTTTGTGAACGGCTGGTCAGCAGGCTGGACCTGGCCAATAAAGTAGTTGTTGGCCGTACCGGAGAAGAGGCGAATCCTCCCATTTCGCAGAGGAGGGGAGGCGAAGGCGGCCTGTCTGAAGCTGAAGAAAAGCCACCCAAGTATTCCGGCAAAGATGACCAGGGCATGGCCCGGCCAGAAACGGCCAGATCAACCATCTCCCTGCCTCCCATGCCGGACAAGGATCATCGGCAGACCCATGCCAAGCTTTCTCAGCGGATGAATCAAGAGGTCGTTTTGCCGGTGAACCCCGCTGTTGCCGCCGAGATGAGCGTCATGATGAAAGGCAGCGGGGGGATTGATAACACCAGGCGGCTGGCCGAGTTGATCTCCCTTGATCCGGTGCTGAGTTGCCGGTTGATTCAGACGGCCAATTCGCCATTTTACAGAAGGGCCAGCATGGTGAGTACAGTTCCCCTCGCCATGGTTATTGTTGGAGTCAACCAGGTCCAGGAGGTTATGGCCGCTAATATCATGGCAGCCAGCGCATTGCAGGCCTTCGGCGGGTTTCCCTCGGTTTCTCGGGGTTTCTGGCAACATGCAGTTGTGGTTGGCAGAATCGCCGAGATGCTGCGGGAGGTAATTCGGATCAATACCTCGGCTGATCTTTATCTGTGTGGTCTTCTTCATGATCTGGGCATGCTGGTGCTGGATGGGATTTCGCCGAATTTTTACCCGCAGTTTGTTCGGCCCCCAGAAGAGATGCGGGATATGGTCAGGGCAGAGCGGGACTATATCGGCGTGGATCATGGTCTAGCTGGTGTTTGGTTTGCCGAGGGCATTGGCCTGCCACAACCATATCTGGACGTGATGCGCTTCCATCATTTGCCGGACAAGGCTACGAACAACCAGGTGCCGGTGGCTTTGGTTAATCTGGCGAATATTTTTGCTGCCATGAAGGGCGTTTGTCTGGGGCCGTCTCGGGTGACAATGCAGGATGTCGTGCGCTCTTCTTCCTGGACGTTGATCGAAGAACACCACCCGCCATTTAATGAGGTCAATGTGCCGCAGTTTGCCAATGAGTTTTCCGCGGAGCTTGACAAAACCTGGGAGAGTATTACCGGGGATATTCTGCTCTAGCCGTCGTAATAAAGCTGAGTTGAGCAGCTTGCCTGCTCATACGAAACTTATACCCTCTGGGTGCAAATAATTTCGTCATCTGAATGACCAAAACGGCATAAAGAGCCGTAACGAACGGGCAGGAAAGTACCGGTTTATTGCATGACGGCTCCTAAACGCTCAGTCGATGGGGGTGAACTGATCCTTGCTGGCTCCGCAGATGGGGCAGACCCAGTTCTCCGGCAGAGCCTCAAAAGAGGTGCCTGGGGCGATGCCGGAGTCCGGGTCTCCGTCCGCCGGATCATAGATGTAACCACAGACCGAACATTCATAGCGTTTCATGGCAGGCTCCTTTTTGTTTTTAGTAGGTGAAGGTTGCCTGGCAAAATCTTCCGGGCAATAGGCTATATCTGTTATTTTAGGTGTTTCCCCTGGGCATGGTCAACGATTATTCTCGGCCATGAATTTTGATGGTCTTGTAAAAAGGGAAAAAGGTTACAGGTCCGAGACACAAAATCAAATGGTTATGCAGCGACAACCGTTGTAATCGCGGCTTTTTGCGATTTCAACAATTTTGCGGTTAATTATGGATTTTTTAGAGGGACAGATGATTGAGAAGGAAGAGGTTGTTTCCAGGTCCGATATCGCCAGACGGGTCAAAGAGCTTGGCCGGGCCATTACCTTGGACTATGCCGGGCGTCGGCTGGTGGTGATCGGCATTTTAAATGGGGCCTTCATCTTTCTCGCCGATCTGGTCCGGGAAATCGAGCTGCCAATGGAGATAGATTTTATCCGGGTGTCGAGTTACGGCTCCTCCACCTGTTCCTCCGGCACTATCCAGTGCAGCAAGGACACCGAACTAGAGTTGGCCGGCAAGGATATTCTGCTGGTGGAGGATATTGTCGATACCGGCAGAACCATTGCCTGCCTCCGGGAACTATTGCTGCTCAGAAAGGCCGAATCCGTCAGGGTCTGCGCCATGATCGACAAAAAGGAAAGGCGGGCGGTGGAGGTGGTGGTGGATTATGTCGGTTTTGAGGTCCCCGAGGGCTTTCTGGTCGGTTATGGTCTTGACCATGCCCAGCAGCATCGTCAGTACCCTGCCATCTACAAGCTTGTCAGCGGTTGGTGAGTTCCGTGCCAACCCTCCAGGAAAAAGACCGGCGGTTCCTCTGGCATCCCTACACCCAGATGCAGGATTATGCCCGCCGCGATCTGCTTCTCATCGACAGGGCAAAGGGAGTTCTCCTTTTCGATCAGCAGGGAAAAAGCTATTTCGACACCATTTCTTCCTGGTGGTGCATTGTCCATGGGCATAGTCATCCAACGATAACTGAAAAAATTCGCTCTCAGCTGGCACGGCTCGATCAGGTGCTGCTGGCCGGCACCAGCCATGAGGGAGCGATTCTCCTGGCGGAACAGCTGGTGCGCCTTGCGCCGGCCAAGCTTTCCCGGGTATTTTATTCGGATAATGGCTCCACCGCCTGCGAGATCGCGATCAAGATGTCGCTCCAGTACTGGCGGCAGGTCGGCCAGCCGGATCGTTGCCAACTGGTGGGGTTAGAGCGCGGCTACCATGGCGATACCATAGGCACCATGAGCCTGGGCGGGGTGCCGGAATTTCACGGCCCCTTTGCCCCGCTGCTTTTTCCCTCCCATCGGCTGTCCTCCCCTTATTGTTACCGTTGTCCGGTCGGCTTGAGGCAAGAGAGCTGCAACTGCCACTGCCTGCAGCCGTTGGCGGAACTCCTGGCCGAGCAGGGGGCGCGGATTGCCGCCCTGATCATCGAGCCGCTGATCCAGGCTGCCGGGGGGATGATCATCTACCCCGCCAGGTATCTGCAAAAGCTCGCCGCCCTGATCAGGGAATACGGGGTGCATTTGATTTTCGACGAGGTGGCCACCGGCTTTGGCCGAACTGGTTCCTTGTTTGCCCTTGAGCAGGCCGGGGTGGCGCCTGATTTTCTCTGTTTGTCAAAAGGATTGACCGGTGGTATGTTGCCCATGGCGGCAACCCTGACCAGCGAGGAGATTTTTCAGGGTTTTTATGACGACTATGGGGCGGGAAAAACCTTTTTCCACGGCCATACCTTCAGTGGCAATCCGCTGGCCGCCGCCGCGGCCCTTGGCTCGTTGCAGGTTTTTTCCGAAGAGCGGACCATGGCCGGGTTGCCGGCCAAAATCAGTCATCTCCAGGCGCGGATGCGCCGCTTTGCCGACCTGCCCTGGGTCGGGGATCT
This sequence comes from Deltaproteobacteria bacterium RIFOXYD12_FULL_56_24, assembly GCA_001799285.1. GTDB lineage: Bacteria > Desulfobacterota > Desulfobulbia > Desulfobulbales > Desulfurivibrionaceae > Thiovibrio. The sequence continues at coordinate 6,143 of MGTD01000023.1, read as the reverse complement.
TCGGCAGCTCGGGATGATCAGCGCCATGGAACTGGTGAAGGACAGGGAAACCAAGGCCGCCTATGATTTTCATGAACGGGTCGGCTGGCCGATCTATCTGGCCGGGCTTGAGCAGGGCCTTTTGCTGCGGCCCCTTGGCAATGTCATCTATTTGTGGTTGCCGCTTTCCGTGACTCTGGCCGAGATAGACGAGATCACGGAACGGACTTGGCAGGTGCTTTCCGATCCGCGCAATATTGCGGGCTGGTAGGCTACCTGTGATCGCTTACTGTGCGCCTGTAGCTCAGCTGGATAGAGCATCGGCCTTCGAAGCCGGGAGTCGTGGGTTCGAATCCCTCCGGGCGCACCAATAAAATCAATGGGTTACAGGATATTTCCTGTAACCCATTTTCTTTTATCCAACCCTATATCCAACCTTGGGGCCAGCCAGGCTGCTCTGTCTCAATAACTCGCGGCGGCCTGTAGTCGAATTTCACCCGCCTGCTGAGCTTGGCCGTGAAGGCGATGAGCCGTTCCACGATGTCGTGTCCTTCGGCCATCAGTTTTCCCCCTTCCATTTTGGGGAGGCGTCAACTATTCGCGCTGCAAAAATAAACTCGACCTTTGCTGGGCAGATCATGAACCAACCGCCGCAGCGTGATTCGGTGGATGTGATGCTTACTTCTGGATCACAGAGGAAGACTCCGGGGGGGAAACATATTGACGAACTATAATATCCCTCTCACGCTTGCGGGCCTGGGCAATATCAAAACTATTTTGCATGCGCATCAGCGTGTCCATTGAAACACCGAAAGCCTTTTCAATACGCAAAGCCATTTCCGGAGAAAGACGGGCATGCTCGTTAAGCAGAGCAGACAAAGCCGCACGGGTTACCCCAAGGGCATGAGCCGCGCCAGTAACAGTCAGGCCAAGAGGTTCGATAATCTCGCTTCTTACAAAACCACCGGGATGCGCGGGGTTCTTCATTCTGACGCCTTGCATGGTACCCATGGCCATCTCCTTAATGATAGTCTTCATAATCCAGGTCTATAATCTCGATGGCTGACTGATTGATCTTGAACGTAAGCCGCCAATTTTTTGTAACAGAAAGGCTCCATGTGCCTTTACGATCTCCGGTGAGTTGATGCGCTCGCCAGCTGGAAATTGACCTAAGCTCGCTCTCTTGCTCCATGTCTTGGAGAAAAGAAATAATCAGCCGAAGCTTGGGAGCAATAGCAGGCTGAATACCGCTGGAATCATCATCCTCAATGAAACGGAAAAGGCCTTTGTGTAAGATATTTCTGATTTTCATAAGCCACAATAGCATGGAGGGGAGTAAAGTGTCAAGTGACGCTTTACAGTGTTCAATGGGTGGTTTTTTAAATGGCTTTTGATTGCATCGTAAACATCTTTGTGGTAACATATCTACATAAGTTATTATTTTCAAAAATGAGGTGCTGCTATGACCATCACGACCCTTTCAAGCCGCCAGTTTAACCAGGACGCCAGCAGGGCAAAAAAAGCGGCAATGTCTGGCCCGGTATTCATCACAGATCGTGGTCGTCCGGCGCATGTGCTACTGACATTTGCCGAATACAAGAAGATCACTGGCGAGCATACTAAGATCGCCGATCTACTGGCGATGCCCGGCCTCGAGGACATTGAATTTGAGATACCACAATTGCGCGACCTCGCACAATCAGCGGATCTCTCCTGATGTACTTACTTGACACCAATGTTGTGTCCGAGTTGCGGAAAATCCGTCTCGGCAAAGCAGATGGGCATGTTGCGGCCTGGGCCGACAGCATAGATGCCGCCGATTTGTATCTGTCAGTAATTACCATCCAAGAGTTGGAAATCGGTGTGTTGCTGGCCGAACGCCGCGATCCATCGCAGGGTGCGGTATTTCGCGTGTGGCTGAACGATCACGTCTTACCTGCTTTCACGGGTCGTATCCTGTCCGTCGATACTGCTGTTGCACTTCGTAGCGCACGACTCCATGTGCCAGACCCTCGTCCTGTGCGTGACGGGCTTATAGCTGCAACGGCACTTGTACACGGTCTGACCGTCGTAACGCGCAATGTGGTCGACTTTGAGTCAACCGGCGTTTTGCTCATCAACCCCTGGAGCAGTCCCGAGGATCAAAACGCTTAGCGTACGGTTTTTCCCGTTTCGTGAGTTGACTCCAATACCCGTAAAAAAATGGTTCGAGTTCCATAGGTGTCACCAAGAAAATCAAGGGTTTACAGGATGTCTCCTGTAAACCCTTTTATCCAACCTTTTATCCAACCTTTATCTCAGCCAGATTTCTCTGTTTCAAGAACACGCGGTGGCCTGTAGTCGAACTTCACCCGCCTGCTGAGCTTGACCGTGAAGGCGTTGAATCGCTTTGCCTTGCCAGCTCCCGGAATATTTCTCCCAAATGTTTACGGAGCTCTTCAAATATGGTCTTCTTTCGATACTTCGGTATCCATACAATGTGATACTTGCATTCCCACATCGTATGGCTTAGGCTTTGACTGTCGGACATGGGAAGTATTCTTTTCTTGAACTTTGAGCGGTTCAGAATTGTGAGATTTCCTCTTATTCCCGTAAATGTCAAACTTTGCGAGTCCCCCGGCAGAGCCTGGGGTTTACCTGTTTGTTAGCACTTCGAATAAACAGCACCGCCGCCTAATTCCACCAATCTTTTAAACTCTGCAATATCGACCCCGGCATAGATGGCAATAGTGTCATCCTTGTTATTCAGCCACCGAGAGGTGGTGAGCCACGCTACCGCCCCTGCGTTTATCTGCGCAACACTCCACGGTGAATTTGAGTGGCTCTCACAAGGAGGATCGAACGGGCCGTCCCATGCCATTTTTATGATCTCCCATTTTGGCGTCCCGTCTTCGTTCCAGTCTTTTGGGTCGTTCTCTGGCCCAGTCTCTTTATAAAAAACTGTCGGGCCGTATGGCTCACCAGCGTTGTGCTCATAGGGGGCATCATTCCAGTCATCACCCCACTGTTTAGCCAGTTCCTGTGTCGTGAAAAATGCGAAATTACCGTCCATGTAACACAAAAACGCGCTAGCCAGGCGCTCAACTTGACCACAAGGAGCCGCCGTCTTTACTTCTGCCTCATTTGGTGTTTCCGTTATCTTTTTCACGTCCTATTTCTCCTTGTGTCAAGTTAGCTTGACGTTAAAACAAGTCTGCGACAGAAAATGTCTTATGCAATAAAATTAGCCTTCCACACCGCAAATTCGGCAGGTCGCAGGCGAAATCTTGCAATATTCCCCTCGTGCAAGCCTTTCAGCTCGGCATGTACCAGATTGATGAAACGCTGCTGGTCATTCTCCGGAATATGTTCTGCGGCCCAGGTTGTTACTACCTCCTGTGCCTGTCCTACACCATGGAGAACTACTTCACGAATTATCTCCGTAAGTAACGTGCGGTACTTCATCCGGAATGGGTCCGGCTCGCCCAATTCTTCCCGAGTACTCAGGTAGCGTTTGACGGACCGCTTGTATCCCCAGACAAAGACGTCGCGCATCAATTCAATGCGATTAAGCTCGTAAACTCCCAGTATCCCTTCGACATAGGACTTTTTAGGCACATCGATAAAGGAGAGCGGGCAAAGATTGTGTTTAACCAGCGGGATATTGGCGGCAAGCCGTGCCACCCGCTTGTTGACGTCTCCAAACGGCTGCAGGTAGGAGAGATGCACCAACCCGAAAAACGACTGTTCGAATGGATCGCTGATGGCTTCCGCGGTATCAAGAGCCCGCTGAAAGTACTCGTCCAGGAGTTGTGGAGTGGACAACGGCGAGTAAACCGACCCACCGATGCCGACGGCAATCTGGCGCAATCGCCCGCAGGCCTCCGGATTGGGGAGCAGGTTGTCCGACAGAATGGCATGAAGGTTAAGAATCGAATACCGGTTAAAACCAATATCGTCTGCAGATTCGACAAGAAACTCGATGGCCTGCTTGTGGTTCAGGATCATCTGGGTTTCCAGTGCATCCTTCCCCTCAGCAGCCTGGCCGAAGGAGATCAGACGCTCCGTCTCCAGCAGGGAGTAGGTATTCCCTTCCAGGTAGCTGGATGCCCAGGAGAGGTCGATCAGCAGCCTGCCCATAACCTGGCGGGCCATGGTGCCTGCAGGTACGGATTCTTGGTGAACACGGCCAATCTGGTGCAGATGTTTGCGAGTGGCGTCGTCAAGATACGGTCCATTGTTCGGGTAGGACAGGAGAAAATCGCGACGATATCCTATCGGTTCTCGAAGCTGGATAGGCTGACGGACATGCCTGCGAATCTCATGACCGGCCCTGGAAAGGGGTATGAGTGATTCTTCGAGTTCCTGATCGCCAGAGGAAACTTCTGTCGTCAGCGGCCAGTACACACGCCCTTTGAAGGCACCGGTGGCGCGGACACGTTTGCTTTCAATGAGGATAGTCATTCGGCGCAGCAGAGCACGCCGATTCATGGCGATACCTGATGCCGCAAGAGCTGTTTCCAGCTTCGAGATGCCGATTCCTTTATGATAGACGGCTATCTGCTGCTCAATTGCCTTAAGGTCTTGTTCCTCGATATGCTTCGGCACTGGACACCCCTTTCGTCTCGTAACACAATTCGTGACGACATAATAACCTAACCGTCATAAAAATCAACATTTGAGACATCAAAATCCGGGTGATAGTTCAATTGTCCGGTGGCTTGAGAAGTTCCGGCGGTCTGCGTCTTGGCATGCCGACGGCATTATCCTGCCTGTCAGGGGTTAAAAATGGCAGCAACAAAGTTCTGATCGGTGTCAGCTCGTGAGATAAATCAACTGCGAACAAACCCTGCCTATCAAACTTTCAGCTTGCTATTGAGATACCTGTTAATGAGCACCCTAATGGAGCCACCTTGTGATCGCCCTAATGGAGCCACTTTAAAACAAAACTGGGTCTCGGACTTTTCCTACTAACTGGAGTACCTATCCTGATTTTTGTGCCATCCGCCTTGGTTATAATGCGTTGTTTGTTTCGCAAACTAAGCTGTTCGGTCAACTGAACGCCGCCCGCGCCACCAACTCTTATGATCGGCGCCTGGTGGCCCTCGCCAAGGTCGATCTGTTGATTATCGATGACTTCGGCCTGAAACCGCTACGTTCTCCCCAGGATGAAGATTTCCACGACCTGATCGCCGAACGCTACGAACGGAAAGGAACGATCGTCACCAGCAACCTGGATCTCTCAGAATGGGGCGATGCTTTTCCCAACAAACTCCTCGGCGCCGCCACCATTGATCGAATTCGCCATGGCGCCTATAACGTAATTCTGGACGGCAAGAGTTTCAGGTTAGAAAAATCACCGCCCAACACACCAAAATCAACCATTGAAAAAGGAGGAAAAACCAACTAAGTTTTCACCCATCCGAGACCCAAAGTCGGCCACCGCAGGTGGCTCCATTACGGGCGATCACGGACTGGCTCCATTAGGGTGCTCATTGACAAGATACCCGCCCGCTATATAAATCCCTTAGAGTGGTGGCGCATCGAGTCTTAGTTCAACAAAATTTTATCAATCATCCCTCCCGCGAAATTGTTGCCCCCTCTGGTGTCTTTGCCACGAACTCAGGTTGCATTGCCGCGGGGTTTATCCACTGCGGGACAACCGATAAACGCTAAATGTTCGGCTTCGCAAATCAGAATGAGTTGCATGGAACATACGATTGGGGTTCTTCCGACTGAAGCGTACTTTTACTTTTAAAAAATATTGGTCTCGTGGTGGATTCATTGAGTGATAAAAATAAAAATAATTATTCATCTCTTGTTGTCTCTTGGGGTAACCGTTAAAAAAAAAGTTCGAGTCCCGTAGGGGGCACCAAGAAAATCAAGGGGGGTTACGGGATGTTTCCTGTAACCCCCCCCCCCTTTTTTTATCCAACCTTGAGTCAGCCAGATTTCTCTGTCTCAAGAACACGCGGCGGCCTGTAATCGAATTTCACTCGCCTGCTGAGCTTGACCGTGAAGGCGTTGAACCGCTCCAGAATGTCGTGTCCTTCGGCCATCAGTTTTTCCCCTTCTTCGTGGGGGATGCCGCCAGGTTCACCAAGGTCTCCCTTGAACCGGGCATAAGCCTGGTCAAATTGCCGCAAGATGTGGTGCATGTTGTAACCGAGGGGAGAATTCCCCCT
>MGTD01000022.1 GCA_001799285.1 Deltaproteobacteria bacterium RIFOXYD12_FULL_56_24 | reverse complement strand
TTGTTTCCGCAAAAACAATATAACACATGGAGCTCTCCGAGCCTTCTATTTATCCGATTTTGCTTACAAATTTATAAGACAGCAGTGATTTCCATTATTTTTCAGAAAAATAGTGAAGATATATCGGAATGCTCTGGCGAGCTTGATGGTAATTATATCAAGGTAATGAATGTGCTTAGCAGCCATACGACCATTCATCATTTTTCAACTTTAGTTCCATACAAGAAGGTGTTTGCCAATGTCCTTGCTGCGATCAATGAGCAGATTGGATTACGAACATCAAATTTTAGTAACGAAAAGGCTATCATTGACACAGTCATCTCAACAGAACTTCATAAGAAAATAGAATAAAAAGCATAACAAGCGCATCAACGCAGACGGCGGGGACGCGCTGTTTTTTTACCCAAGTTCAGTGGCCGCCGCTGGTTATGCTGGTCGTTAGCCCGTCAGGACGTAACCCGACAATTGAGATCGCTGAGTCCGCCGTCTAAGCCTATGTCGGGTTTCGCTTTGCTCTACCCGACCTACCATTGCATGCTTTACCACTGCATGCATAACCAGCACCCAAAGGAGGTGTTCCCATGAAAGTACTCATCGTCTATTACTCCATGTACGGCCACATCTACAAAATGGCCCAGGGTATCGCGGAAGGAGTCCGTTTGGTCGAGGGGGCCGAGGCCGTGCTGCGGCGGGTTCCGGAAACGCTTTCCGAACCGGTGCTGGAAAAGATGGGCGCGACCGCAGCGCAGAAAGCGCAGGCGCAGGTGCCGATCTGCACGGTGGAGGAACTGGCGGCAGCTGATGCGATAATCTTCGGTACCCCCACCCGCTTTGGCAATATGTGCGGGCAGATGCGGCAGTTTCTCGATGCTACCGGAGGTCTATGGTTAAAGGGCGCCCTGGTCGGCAAGGCAGGCAGCGTCTTCGCCAGCTCCAACACCCAGCATGGCGGCCAGGAATCAACAATCCTGAGCTTCCACAACACCCTGCTCCATCAAGGCATGGTCATCGTCGGCCTGCCCTATACCTTTGTGGGGCAGTTGACCATGGAGGGGATCAGCGGCTGCTCCCCCTATGGCGCTTCCACCATCGCCGGGGGTGACGGCAGCCGGGTTCCCAGCGAGAATGAGCTTGCCGGGGCGCGTTTCCAGGGCGAACACGTGGCCAAAATCGCCAAAAAGCTGGCGGCTTGAGCAGACACAAGTTAAGATCTGCTTATCAAGCAATCTCAACGAAATCTTTAGTTCCTATACCGTTAAAACCCCATTGTCACGCCGCCGAGCACCGGAGAGGCTGCCGAAAAGGGCTTTGCACTGTTTGAGGCGAAGCCGAGTTTGCAAAGCCCCGGCAGCATCGAGGAGCACAGGGAATCCCGCCAACGGCGGGACAAGTGGCGGGGTGCCCTTTCTTTTTGGTTCTTTTTCTTTGGGCACGCAAAGAAAAAGAACAGAAGGATAAAGCTTATCCGGGTGCTGAAATTACTTGGCATTCACAATCTTAAAGAGTACCCCGCAATACCAATGTCCGAAGACCATATCTGGCAAACCATGATCCAAACCGGCGAATTGGGCCACCACCAGGTCCACTTCTTCCCCTGCACAGCCTCGACCAACGACCTCGCCCTGGCTCTCTGCAACACCGGCGCCCCGGACGCCACCCTGATCGTGGCCGACAGCCAGAGCGCGGGCCGGGGCCGCCTGGCGGGCCGAACCTGGCATTCACCTCCCGGCACCGGCCTCTATTTCTCCCTGATCCTGCGCCCGCGCCTTGCCCCGGCAGATTTCCCCAAGCTCACCCTGGCGGCGGGCCTTGCCCTGTGCAAGGGGCTGGAAAGCCAAACCCAGTGCCAGCCTGGGCTGAAATGGCCCAACGATCTTTTTTTGCACGGTAAAAAATGCGGCGGCATTCTTACGGAAACTCAAGGCTTGGCCGGAGCCGGCCAGACCGCGGTGGTGATCGGCATCGGCCTCAATGTGAACACCCCGGCGGAGGCTTTTTCCGAAGAACTGCGCGCCAAGGCCACCTCGCTCTCGGCAACGACCGGCGACCTTTACGACCGCACCCTCCTGCTTGCGGCCATTCTTGCCGAACTGGATCTGGCGGTGGCCAGACTGGAGCAGGGGGATTTCCCCGCCATCCTCGCCGAATGGCGGCAACGGGATATCCATGCCGGGCAGCAGGTCTCCTGGGTGAACACCCAGGGAAGGATAGTCACCGGCATCTCCCTTGGCCCGGACGAAGAGGGCTTCCTCCATATCCGGGATGGCCAGGGCCTAGTCCACTCCGTTATCTCCGGGGATATCTCCCTGGCCCAGAAATAAAACTGAAGGGAGCCCCCCGTCTGCCATGATTCCCCGCCCGATCCAACACCTGCTGCTGGCCGCGCTCCATGACGCCTTTGCCCAGTGGGCGCACCCCTTTGCCTTTGTCTGCCGCAAAGGGTGCGCCACCTGCTGCACCCGGAGTGTCACCATGACCAGCTTGGAAGGGGATGGGATCATGACCTTTCTGGCCGAAGGGGATCGACTCTCCGAGCTGGCCGCGCCCGCATTTCAGCCGACTGCGAGCCGGATGGGCCGGACGGGGCAGTATACCACCAACACCTTCGTCGCCGCCCATTTGAGGGGCGAGTCCGTGGAAGAGGCGGACAACTGGGATCTGCGCCCCTGCCCGTTTCTCAAGGAGAAAAGCTGTTCCATTTACCCGGTGCGGCCCTTTGGCTGCCGGCTCTTTGCTTCCCTGGACCCCTGCGCCGCAAGCGGGGTGGCCGAGATGCCGCCGGGGTATCTCGCCGGGGCGACCGCCCTACTGCAATATATCGAACATCTGGATAACAACGGCTTCTGGGGCACCATGGTGGATGTGCTGGCCGGGCTGCACAGCGGGCAGGCCGACGGCTGCGGGGAACCAAACGCACCTATCCCAGGCTTCCTCATCGCCCCGGACGAACGCACCATTGTCGAGCCGCTCCTTGAGGGGTTGCTCGCCATGGAGGTCGAGGGCCGCCCCTTTGCCCAGTGGCTTCAGGTTTCCCGCCCCTGAACGAGCCAGGGTTGAATGCCCCTCGCATCGTCCCGCCTGGAGCCTTAACCCGCAACAAAAAAAGGCTCCTTCCCAGCCGGGAGGCGCCTTTTTTTGTTTGCGGAAAAGCGATGACTTAGTAGCGGTAATGGTCTGCCTTGTAGGGGCCAGTCACCGGCACGTCGATATAGGCGGCCTGGGCCTTGGAAAGCTCGGTGAGATGCACGCCGAGCTTCTTGAGATGGAGGCGGGCCACCTTCTCGTCCAGAACCTTGGGCAGCACATAAACCTTCTTCTGGTACTTTTTGGCGTTGGCGAACAGCTCGATCTGGGCCAGCACCTGATTAGTGAAGGAGGCGGACATCACGAAGCTGGGGTGGCCGGTGGCGCAGCCCAGGTTCACCAGACGGCCTTCGGCCAGCAGGGTAATCTTCTTGCCGTCGGGAAAGACGATGTGATCGACCTGGGGCTTGATGTTTTCCCAGGTGTACTTGCGCAGGGAGGCAACGTCGATTTCGGAATCGAAATGGCCGATATTGCAGACAATGGCCTCGTCCTTCATGGCCTTCATGTGGGCGTGATTGATGACCTTCTCATTGCCGGTGCAGGTGACGAAGATATCGCCCTGGCTCGCGGCCTCTTCCATGGTCATTACCCGGTAGCCTTCCATGGCCGCCTGGAGCGCGCAGATCGGGTCGATCTCCGTTACCCAGACCTGGGCACCCAAGCCGCGGAAGGCCTGGGCGCAGCCCTTGCCCACGTCGCCGTAGCCTAAGATCACCGCGAGCTTGCCGGCCACCATTACGTCGGTGGCGCGCTTGATGCCGTCCATCAACGATTCGCGGCAACCGTAGAGGTTGTCGAACTTGGATTTGGTCACCGAGTCATTAACGTTCATGGCCGGGAAGAGCAGGCCGCCCGCCTTCTCCATCTGGTAGAGGCGATGCACCCCGGTGGTGGTTTCCTCGGTCACCCCGCGGATGGCCTTGGCGGCAGCGGTCCACTTCTTGTTATCCGCGGCGAAATCCTGCTTGAGCACGGCCAAAACTGCCTGCCACTCCTCATTATCGGTCTTCTTGGCCGCAGGCACCTTGCCTGCCTTCTCGAACTCGGCGCCCTTGTGCACCAGCAGGGTGGCGTCGCCGCCGTCGTCCAAAATCATGTTGGGCGGGTTGCCGTCCGGCCAGGTCAGGGCCTTTTCGGTGCACCACCAGTATTCCTCGATGGTTTCCCCTTTCCAGGCATAGACCGGAACACCGGTTGCGGCAATGGCAGCGGCGGCATGGTCCTGGGTGGAAAAGATATTGCAGGAGGCCCAGCGCACCTGGGCGCCCAGGGCAACCAGGGTTTCGATCAGCACCGCAGTCTGGATGGTCATGTGCAGGGAGCCGGAGATCCGCGCGCCCTTGAGGGGCTTCTTGGCGCCAAACTCCTCGCGCAGGGCCATGAGGCCCGGCATCTCGGTTTCCGCAATCATGATTTCCTTACGGCCCCAATCGGCCAGACTCAGATCCGCAACCTTGAAATCGGCCTGCTTTTTGGCCGGAACTTTTTTTGCTATTGCTTTCATCTCTGTTTTCTCCTAACCGCACCTTGGCGTGGGGGATGGTTTTTTTTATAATCCTTATACAAATAGATGAGGAACGTAAATGTTCAGCAGTGCCGTAGATGCGCGTGTCAGTCGTCGGCAGAAGTGTCCGACCAAGAGGCCTGCGAAGTGTGCTGTTGCACACGAGCAGACCGATGACAAAGCAGGTGCGGTGCTGCTGATTATTTACATTTAATTCCGGCGGCATCTTTCAGGAGCTCGGCCTTGTCGGTACGCTCCCAGGTGAACTCTTCCCGCTCCCGGCCAAAGTGGCCATAGGCGGCGGTCTTTTTGTAGATCGGACGCAGAAGGTCAAGGTGCTGGATGATCGCCTTGGGCCGCAGATCAAAATGCGCATCAATGAGCGCCTTGATCCGTTCATCGCTGATCTTGCCGGTGCCAAAGGAGTTGACATTGATGGAAACCGGCCTGGATATGCCGATGGCATAAGCGATCTGTACCTCGATCTCAGTGGCGATTCCGGCGGCTACCAGATTTTTGGCCACATAGCGGCCCATGTAGGAGGAAGAGCGGTCCACCTTGGAAGGATCCTTGCCGGAAAAAGCGCCGCCCCCATGGGAGCCCATGCCTCCGTAAGTGTCAACGATGATCTTGCGACCGGTTACCCCGCAGTCGCCTACCGGGCCGCCGATAACAAAACGTCCGGTGGGATTGATAAAGAACTTGGTGTTCTTGTCCACCATCCCGGCTGGAATGATGACCTTGATGATCTCCTCCATCACTCCTTCCTTGAGATCTTCATAATCAACCTCCGGGGAATGCTGGGTGGAGAGGACAATGGCCTCGACCCGCTTGGGTCTCTTGTTTTCGTATTCAATGGTGACCTGGCTCTTGGCATCCGGCCTCAGCCAGGGGAGAATCCCGGCCTTGCGCACCTCGGCCTGCCGTTTTACAAGCCGGTGGGCATAGGTGATGGGCATGGGCATCAGCACCTTGGTTTGGTCGCAGGCAAAGCCGAACATCAGCCCCTGGTCGCCGGCACCCTGATCCAGGTCTATCCCGGAGCCTTCGTTGACGCCCATGGCGATATCGGCGGACTGCTTGTCAATGCTGGTGAGCACGGCGCAGGATTGCCAGTCAAACCCCATATCTGAGGAATTATAACC
>MGTD01000021.1 GCA_001799285.1 Deltaproteobacteria bacterium RIFOXYD12_FULL_56_24 | reverse complement strand
CATTTGAAGCAAACGCCAGCATGAGAGAAACAGCCAGCCCCTTCAGCGCAAAGCGCGAGCCGCCCGAACCCACTACGGATCCGCCGGACGATTTCTTGCCGCTTTTGACTATTTCGGCAACGGCGACAAAAGTGCCGGACTTGTCACTCCAGATCAATCGGTATATGCGGTTCATGGTTTCACCCTCTTATTCTTTAGAAGACTTATGAGTTCGTTGTTTGTCTGTACCCAGCCCGGCATAATCAAAAATATTTGACGAGCTGGATCCAGAAGCGTCCCGATGCGTCCGGGGCTGCCGTTGCCTCTTCATTGCCCAGCTTGAACGCGTAGGACATATTCACCATGAAATTGTTGTAGTCAGCCCAGCTGAAACCAACCCCCGCGCCGCTCAGGGTTCGGTGGTTGTCATCATTCGTCCATGGATCTTTATTGATGGTGCCTCTGCCGATATCGCCAAAGCCAATCAAATGCATCTGCCCCAACTGGCGCTCAGAAAATTTTGGCAGTAGCAGTCTTGCTTCCAAAGTTGCGATATAACCCTCATCAGAGTAACCCTCACCCACCGGATAAGCCCGCACTGCGTAGGGGCCGCCGAGTGCAAGTTTTTCTGAACTGTCGAGGTTTTTGGAGGCGAACTGGCCGTTGATTGCGCCGTAAAGCGAGATCATTGGGGTGATATTCTGGAGACGCGCGGCATTAAAACCGAGCTTCTGAAAGCTGCCGTTGGTTTGGGCTGTCGCCTGATCCACCGCAAGAGCGGCAGGGGTGGTGATGTCGACATCGCCGGCGGTCACCGCGAGTGAAAAACTGCTTACTCCGCCACCGCCGAAACCATCACGGTGGTGGCCGGCCAGCCCACCTTGCCCAACCTGGACCTTCCTGTCGGTGACCGTCGATGTTGCGTCTACCTTGTCCTGAAAGGTTTTGTGATTGTATTCCGCCAGGGCGTAAAGATTGGTGTTGCGCGAACGGATCAGTGGATATCTGCCGAAGACGCTCGCGATCAGGGCTGTGCCGTGGGCATCCAAGTACTCAAACTCTTCGCCCAGTTCATACTCCATCGCGGCATAGGCCACCCCTGCCGTCGCTCTGCCCAATTGTAACTGGTAGGAAGCGCGGCCGTAATTCATGCCGGAACCGGCGGTGAGTCCGCGGAGGCTGAAAACATCCCCTAGGCCAAGGGGATTATTGAGGTGAACCGTCGCCCCCAGTCGGTACCTGCCGGTATAGTAGTTGCCGGCGTTGTCAGCCTCGATGTTGCCGCTCACTCGTGGCCCTGGAGTCAAATCGACAAGCAGATCGGAGGTGCCGATCGTCGCACCTGGAGTCAGGTTTGATTTCACTTTCACTCCAGGAGTGTCGGAAAGCAGTAAAAGCTGACTCTCAAGCGGGCCGATGGCAACTATGTCGCCTGCTTTCGGCCCGTCAAATATGCTGTTTGCCAGCCCGTCCGACAGGCCGCTCTGGTTATTCAGGCTGACCTTGCCGTAGTGGCCCTCAAGGACGTTGATCGTTACCGCCCCATCCCTGACATCCTGGGCCGGCAAGTAGGCTTGGGCCACAAAATAGCCATTTTTGTGGTAATGGTCGGCAATCTTCACGGCCATGCCCCGCAGGGTGGAAAGGGTGAGTTCACTGTCTGGGGTGAAGCCGGTGAGCGCAAGCAGTTCGGCTTCGGAATAGAGGGTCTGGCCGCTCAGATGGAGCGACTTAACCATGATTGTAGCCGTATCGGCGGCTGGGGCGACCGGTGCGGTGCCTTGTTCGACCTGGATTTCCGGTGCTGTTTTTTGTGGGATGGTGGTGGGCGGGATCTGTTGGATCTGGCCGCCTGCGCCCGGCAGGATCAGATTGGCGGCATAGGCGCTTTGACTCAAGGCCAACAGGGCAACAGTAAATAGCTTTATTTTCGACATACGGTGTCCTCGCTTTGAGTGATGTGATCGACCCCATCGGGCCATTGAACTATTGTTGTTGAAATCGCAAAAAACCGCGATTACAACGGTTGCCGCTACGTAACTATTTGATTTTGTGTCGTGGACCTGTGACCTTTTTCCCTTTTCACGAGACCATCATTGTTGCCATGGGTGATGGTTTACTGGGACTTGATAGGGCAAATTATGGGCCAGCGCTGTTTTTGATGCGCAGTAAGTATCTATCATGCTGAAAATAGAGAGATTCAATCGTATGGAACTGTGCCGAACAAGGTAGTTAAAAAGATGATGTCTCCTCGTATATCAGGATTTTCCTGATATACGAGTTTTGGTGGGGTGGAGAGGAGCGGGAGGAAATTGGAGTTTTTTGAAAAAAGAAAAACCCGCCGAAGCGGGTTTTGGGTAACTGATCACTGGGTACGCCCCCGGCCCCGGAGGTCAAAGAGCCATGAAATACACCCGCGGGTATAAGTTTCGCCAGGCAGACAAGCTGCCAAGCTTAGCTATAAGCGGTCACATGGTGCCGCAAGATGCAGTTCCCTGTGACCGCGTACAATTTTTTTGGGGGACTGCCCAAGAACATTCCCTTTGCCTACCGGTTGGATGCTCGCGATTCATGTTCAATAACGATTTCCACCCGGCGGTTATTGGCGCGACCTTCGGGTGAACGGTTATTGGCGATCGGCGTATCTTCGCTCTGACCGCGTGCCTGGATCCGATCAGCCGGGTAGCCTTTCTGGACCAGGTAATCGCGGACTGCATCGGCCCGGCGCTGAGAGAGGCCCTGGTTGTATTCCCTGGAACCCTGGGAATCAGTGTGCCCTTCAACAATAAGGTTGCGGGTTTTGACCGAGAGCAGGGCATTGGCGACTTGGTCAAGTTTGCGCAGTGCGGAAGACATCAAGGTTGCCTCGGCAGATCGGAAGAGGACCCCACCGGAGAGGGTGACGACCAGGCCGCGTTCCTCTTCCCTGACTGCGGCAATCGCTGCAAGTTCAGCTTTTGCGGCGGCTGTTTGCATCTCGGACTCGTTCAGTTCCTGCTTTACCCTGGCGATTTCAGCTTGTTGCCTTTGAAAATCGGCGTCCGCTCTGTCTTTGCCTGCCTGGATTGCGGCTTGTTTGTCGATTTCAGCTCGGGCATTGGCCGCCCGGTTATCGGCATCCGCTTTGTCTATTCCTGCCTGGACCGCAGCTTGTTTGTCGAGTTCGGTTCGGACATCGGCGGCCCGTCTTTCGGAGTCTCGTAAGTCCTGTCTCCCTTGAGCGATCTCGGCTTGCTGTCTCTGGGAATCGGCAGTCGCTTTGTCTTTGCTCGCCTGGACCGCGGCCTGTTTATCGAGTTCGGCTCGGGCATCAGCCGTCTGCCTCTCGGAGTAACTCAAGTCCTGCTTTCCCTGCTTGACGATCGCCGTCTGTTTCTTCTGGAAATCGGCATCTGCCCTTTCTTTGCTGGCTTTGTCGGCCGCTATCGCGCCGAGAGCTTCAGCTTTTTGAGCCTTGCGCTGAGCGACGTAAGCAAGATCCTTGGTTTTTTGCGAGTCCGAATCCTTTTTGAAAGACTGTTCTGCCAAATTTAGCGCTTCCTGTGCCGTGTGTAATTCCGCAGGTGCGAGTTGCTTTGCCTGCCCTTCACTCGCTTGCTGATAGGCAAAACGGGCGTTGACCAGTTCATTTGGTGGTACGGTCGCGCAGCCGGCTACTAGAGCGGCGCAGATAAATGGGGCCAATAAATATGTTTTTTTCATGAGAATTTCCTTGTGGATTATTGATTGTCGTTACGGAGTTGGCGGACACGCTCCAGTGCTGCCTGGGCCTCCGCCTTTTGGGTATCCTCATGGGAGAGTGCTAAGGCAAGTTCTCCGTCTGATTGAGCCCGTAGGAGCATAGAAGCTGCCTCTTTCTTTTTGCCTTTTGCGGCTAATCCCCTGGCAAGCTCCAACTCCTCCTTGGCTAATTGCAGATGAAGCGAGGCTTGCGGTACTTTGGTCGCCCCGGCCTCTTCGGCCGCCCGGATTCCCGAGGTTGTTGCTTCTGTGCGCAGTGGAACGTTCTTGGCGCATCCCGAGGCGAATGTTGTGGTCACAAGGGCTACGGCAAGCATCATGTTGCCGATCTTTAATCCCGGTCTCATTGACTCCTCCTTTTGTTTGTGGGTCTGTTTTGGATCATTGCCTTCTTTTTGCTTTGCTTGCACTGCTGACTGAGCAGAATATGTGCCAGGATTGATGATGGCGGGATAATACGTCCTATATTGCTGGAAAGATTGGATTGTGTGTGATGATTATCTTGCGGCAAGATTGCCTGGAAAGCGGTCGTTTTCTGATATGTCAGGATACTCCTGACATGCAAGTTGTCAGCCCTCCCCTGATGCTCTTTGTCTTTCTTGCAGCAATCGCGAAATCGCACATAATTCCAGGACAATGAAGGACGAAGCCTGGCAACCACCGCCATGGCATGCATTCTGCACTAATCAGATCAACAGTAAAGGCCCAAACTCTTAGTGTCCGATCATCGGGCAAGGAGCCGTCATTAATCATAATTTCAAAGGAGTAATTTTATGAAATCAGGCACGCAGGAACAGGCAGAAGGCAAATTTCATCAGATGAAGGGGAAGGCGAAGGAAATGGTCGGGCAAATCAGTGATAATCCAAAGATGGAAGCTGAAGGTCTTGATGAAAAGATCGCCGGGAAAGTCCAAAACAAAGTCGGCCAGATCAAGAATCTTTTCGAAAAAGAGTGAAATTGCTCACCAACCCAAACCAAAGGAACATTTTTATGAAAGCAATAAATTCTTTCGTGGTACTCGTGGCAGCGGTGGCGTTGTTGTTACTCAACACGCCTGCGCAGGCTGAAAATACGGATAGCCGAATCGAAGCATCCGCCAAGCAGTCGTATGTATTTAAGACCTACCTTCAGGGGGATGATATCAACGTCGCCTCCAAGGACGGGGCGGTTACCTTGACCGGGATCGTCGCTGAAAGCTACCACAAATCTTTGGCTCAAGAGACCGTGGCCGGCCTGCCCGGGGTTAAGAGCGTCGATAACCGACTGGCAATCAAAGATGCAGAGCCCACCGCAAACTCGGATGCATGGCTCCGCGAAAAGGTAAGAGTGGCGCTTCTCTTCCGTCGGAGCGTCAGCGCCAGCAGAACCGAAGTTGGCGTCAAAGACGGCATTGTGACCCTGCGAGGTGAAGCAGGCAGTATGGCCCAGAAAGAATTGACTGCCGAATACGCCAAGGATGTTGAGGGAGTCAAATCGGTCAACAATGAGATGATTGTAGCCAAGGCTTCAACGAAGAAACAAACGGTAGGTGAGAAGATCGATGATGCCTCGATTACCGCTCAGGTCAAAATGACCCTGCTGTCTCATCGCTCGACCAGTGCGCTCAATACCAAGGTTGAGACAAAGCGTGGCGTGGTCAGCTTGTATGGCAAGGCTCGCAACGCTGCCGAAATGAATCTGGCCACAAAACTCGCCAATGATGTCAACGGGGTGAGTTCGGTAAAGAACCGGATGGTTATCGAGTAGCGACTACTCCCTCTCGCCCGGGCAGCTGCTTAATTGTAAGCGATCACAGGGCACCACATCTTGCGGCGATCGGTCCGGCTCACGTACAAAAGTACGCATCGCCGTCCCGCTTGCCGCAACCTGCACCACCCTGTGACCGCTTATTCTGTGGTTATTTGACCTTTGTGGGGTTGCCCCGTGATCGGACGCTTAATTTATGGCAGCTGCCCGGCAGTTAAAGCTGAGTTGAGCAGCTTGCCTGCTCAAACGAAACTTATACCCGAAGGTGCAAGGGGCTTTTTATAAAAAAAACCGCCTTTCAAGATCTGACCGTACATCTATACACATCTATAAACTCGTATCTGACTCCACATCTACTGGCCGATTGACATGGCTCCAAATGTCTAGTTCATCCCCTCAATTCTCGAATACTTTTATAGTCCGGTTTCATCAGAAAAGCCCGCTCCTTGCAGAGGGAAGCGGGCTTTTTTGTGTCAGGTCGTCTCCGAGGTGAGGGAGGTGCTGCTATACGAACAGACAATCCTCTTTCCAGGAGCAGTCTTCCTGGCTGCAATGCTCCTGGGCCGAGCCGAAACAGGGGAAGTTGCCTTCTTTTTCCTGGATGGCGCGAATGAGCTCCTCTTTTTTCATCTTGCCTGGCTTGAGGCCAAGCTCTTTCGCTTTTGCTTTGATGTCGGTCATTTTCATGGGAAACCTCCGTGGATGTTGGGAAAGATGCTGGGAATCAGTATCTTTAAATGCAGGGATTCATGCTGAGTACCGGGCAGTTGGCGTTCTTGATCACCCGTTCGGTAACACTGCCGAACAAGGTTTTTTCCATCCCTTTGCAGGTCTGGGTACCGATCATAATCAGATCGCAATCTGTGGCCTCGGCATGGTGGATGATCTCTTCCGGAACCTTGCCGTTAAGCACCGCGCTCGCATGAGGGATGTCGGAGGGTATGTTTTCGTTGACGAATTCCGTCATTTTGCGTTTTGCCCGCTCGAGCAGATCTTTTTCCAGATTTTCCAGGGGAAGGTGAGGTACCGCGAAACCGGCATAGGCGTCAAGGCTTTCCACCACAAAAACCACCTCTATGGCTGCGCCGAATTTGCGGGCGATCATGAAGGCGGATTGCAACACCATAATTGAGTGTTCGGAAAAATCCGTGGGGACGAGAATCTTTTTAATGTCGTGCATGGCAGAGCCTCCATTGCAAAAAATATTGTGATTGTTCAGTGGCACCATTCTGCCATATCATCGACAATCTGCTCATGGGCAAAAGCCCCAGTATCTGAACATTGCAGTACCCGCAGATCAGCAGGGCTTGGTGTTTTCCACCACAAAGGGGGTGCTGCGGATGGCGATGCTTTTCTTTTTGACCCAGATCCTGGCCATGGGAATCACCTCGCCGTCCATGGTGACAATGTTGGCCTGCTCCTCAACATAGGAGATGTCCTCGCTATCGAATTCGTAATAAAAGGTGTTATCACTGTATGGGTCGACGACCAGAATGACTTTTTGCGGGTTGGCCGGATGTTTCTGGGGCGAACCGGAAAAGGCGATGTGGGTATCACGCAGGTGGTTTTCATCGCTGGGACGCTGGTACACCTGAATTTCAAAACTTATTACCGCCTGAGGAAAATTCGAGAGGGGCATGGTTGACCTCTACGACGTGTGCTGGATGTCGTGTCGATAACGATTATGTGAAGCTGTTTTTTTATAGTATACAGATTATCCGTGGTGAAACAAAAAATAAAGTGAGCGCTGGCAATTTTTGCCGCTTTTCCTCAGCAGGGCAGGCTGGCGTTATTTTTTTACTGGAATCGGGCGAATGGCCTCGTCAACCGCGACAAAGGTTCCGGCCGGGATCGGGGTCTTGAAATCGATGCGATCCGAGCAGACGGTGACGATTTTCTGCCGGGAAAAGCGAGTAGCGGTGATAAAAGCCGCTTCGTCCATCCACTGCAAGGCCGTACCGCCGAACAGGGAGGCGTAATGGTTGGTGGTGTTGGGGAAAACCGCCTTGGTGATGCGGGTTTCAGCGGATTCCATTTTTCTGCTAAAGCGAGATCAGATACAATGCCGCAATAACGCAGAGAAAGATGATGCCGACCTTGAAGCAGGCTTCCGGTTCATCGTGGCCGTAGCCGTGGGGGTCGTCGTGGTGATCTTGGGCGCTCATGGGCAAATTCCTCCTTGGGTTGATAATGGTCCTGATTTTTGAAAATATCTTTTATCCTACACGCGTTACTCGTGATTTTTCACCCTCGTCCCGAACCCACTCCTCGACCTCCGCCGGAGATGGCATCCGTCCGGCGCATTTTACCTTGCCGTTGATGATCAGGGCCGGGGTTTTTGTCACCCCGAAGCGCCAGATCTCATCGAGGTCGTGTACCGACTCCATGTCGGCGGCCAAGCCGAATTTTTGCAGGGACTCAAAGAGCATGGCGCTGAGGGTGTTGCAGGTCACGCAGCCGGAGCCCAGCACCCGGACGGTGAGGATTCCCGGCTCGGCTCCCGGTATCCCCTGGCGGCGGCGATATTCGGCGAGCAAGGCCTCGCGGTAGATCGGCTCCGTTGTTGCGGGGACGTAATTTTCCCTGGCAATGGCGCTAAAAAGAAAATCCACCGCCGTCTCTTCCGCCAGCTCTTTGGTCAGGGCTTTGTTCAGCGCCTGCTCAAGGCCGATCAGGCCAATATTGGCCGCGCCGATTCGGATGGTGCGGGGTGCAGGTTTGTCCTTGATTTTCATTGGACAAATACTCCTTTTCTAAAAAAGTTGCAGCTGCCGACCGCTGACCTGCCGTCGTTTGGACAGGGGCTGGAACGTTTCTCTTAGCAGGGAGGCCGGAATCTCCTCAATGAATCGGGAGACGCGATGGGCGGCGGTCCGGTTGAAAACGGTGCGGCTTGCCGCGGCGCTTAAGACCAGATGCTCTTGCGCCCTGGTCATGGCAACGTAGAAGAGGCGTCGTTCTTCCTCCATATCGCTGTGCAGGTTGGCGATGGAGCAGGGAAGGATCTCTTCTTCCAGCCCGGCCAGAAAAACCACCGGGAACTCCAGCCCTTTGGCGGCATGCATGGTCATGAGGGCCACGGCTTCGGCGCGCGCATCGTAGACAGTGGCCAGGGCGTTTTGCCGGAGGTGTTCGCAAAAGGCCTGGAGATCGTTGCCAAAGGCGTTGGCCAGTTGGAGCAGCCGCCTGGCCTCGTCTCCCTGGGGATTGATGCCCAGTCCGGGCATGGCCTCGGCCAGGGAAAAGGCAAGTCCATGCTCCGCGGCCTGACGGAAATTTTCGAGGGTTTCGCCCATCTTCCGGATATTTGTCGCCGTACCGGCAGGAAGGGGAAGGGCGAGCGCTGCGCGGTAAAAATCAGGGCAACGCAAGGGGAGTTCTTTTTCCAAAAGGGAGATGGTTGCCTCTCCGACCCCGGAAAGATTGGCAATCATCTGAAGATGCTCGCCTAAGCCCGCGTCCGGCGCACTGGCCAGGAGGAAATGGCCGGCCACCTTCAGGGCGGATTTGAGGTAAAATGGGGTGGCGCCGACGAGCTGAAAGGGAATGCCCTTGCGGTGCAAGGCTTCGGCAATGGGTTCGGCCAGCTGGCTGAGCCGGTAGAGTACAGCAAAGTCGGCAAAGCTTCGAGCCTGGCCGGTGCTCTGCCTGGTGTGCCTGGAAAGGCTGTTGATGCCGCCCAGCTCTTCTTCGATGCGGCGTACGATAAAATCCGCCTCGGCATGGGCGCTTGCAGCCTGATGCCATTCAAGGAGAGTTGCGCTGGCGCTTTCGGCCACCAGCTGGGTGTCGCCGCTCTGCCGGTTGCGGCGGATGAGGGCGGCTGCGCCGTCGATAATGGCAGGGGTGGAACGATAATTGCGGATCAGGGCCAGGGTGGTGACGTCCGGTTTTTTCCGAAACCGCTGAAACAGGGTGAGGTCGCTGCCGCGGAAGCCGTAAATGGCCTGATTGGGGTCGCCGATGGCAAAGACTCGGGCCTGCTTACCGAGCAACATGATCAATTGGTACTGGGGATGGTTGAGGTCCTGGAATTCGTCGACAAAGAGATGGGCCATCCTGCCGGTGATTTTTTCGAAAAAAGCGGAATCGTTCCGAAGGCGCTCCACGCATTGGGGGATGACCAGGTCAAGGTCAATGGCCCGGTTCGGGGCCAGTGAGGCAAGATAACGGGTAAGGAGATCAGGCAGATCGGCATCGGCAGGGAGCGTCCCTCGGTTAAGCTGATCAACATGGCCGGCCAGTTGTTTTTTCAGGAGACGGTGTTCGGCTCCAGCTAACCCCGGGAAGACCTTGCGGAGATAGAGGTCGCGGCCGTCCTCGCCGATGACCGCAATGTCAGGGGTTTCCTGGCGCAACAGGGCCAAGCAGTAAGCATGGAAGGTGCCCACGAAGATGGTCCTGGCCGTATCGCCGAGATCCCGGTGCAACCGTTCCTGCATCTCGCGGGCGGCCCGGTTGGTGAAAGTGATGGCCACCATCTCCTCGGGCCTGGCCTGCTCCGCAGAAAGCAGATGTTCGATTCTGGCCACCAGGGTAAAGGTTTTGCCGGTGCCTGGCCCGGCAGCAACGAGGATGGTTTCCGCCTTGCTGGTGATGGCGGCCAGCTGTTCCGGATTAGGCCTTCTCGGGGCCTTGGGCAGGTCGGCGGCCAAAGAGGGCTTTTTTTCAGGGAGCGACAGGCAGCTGGCCTTTTTTTTTGCGGACGGGGTGGGTTTTTTCCCGGCAAACAGACTGATCTGGCCGGACAGCTCCTCCCGCTCTCCTTCGGCAAAGACCCGGATCACCCCGAATTCGCCATCGTAGCCAGGGGTGCGGATGACCCTGCCTGTGCGGATGCGGGCTACCGCCTCACCGAGCACCGGGGAGAGAAGGTTGATCTCTGCCACCGGCGTGTCGAGCAGCAGGTTGAACTCCGAACCGAAGCGGTCAATGACCCTTGCATACAGGGCCATCACCCCCTTGGTGGCCGGGCCGGCGCCGAGAATCTCGCCCAATACCTCGGGCAGCGGGATCAGGCTGTGCACCGCAGGCGAGCCCGGTGGGTAGTACGGCTCGCTCCGTTCGGCCAGTTCCATGACCCGGTGCAATACCCCCACGGTGAGGGGTCTGCCGCAGACCGGGCAGATGGCGCCGATCTTTCTGGTTTCTGAAGGCTCGAGGCAGACCCGGCAGTTCCGGTGGCCATCGGCATGGTATTTCCCCTCTTCCGGGTAGAATTCGATCGTCCCGGCAAATGCGCCGGTCAGGGGATTTTTCAGGGCCTCGCGCAGAGCAAAAAAACTGAAATCGGTGTGGAAGATGTTGGCCTCCCTGCCAAGTTTGCCGGGAGAATGGCAATCGGAATTGGAGATCAGGGCGAAACGGTCCAGGGCTGGGATGAGCCGGTTCATGCCCGGATCAGAGGATAGGCCGGTTTCGAGAGCGAAAACATGGGGGGTGAGATCGCCGTAGCATTCCTCAATGGTGTTAAAGCCGGAGCGGGAGCCGAACAGGGAGAACCACGGCGTCCAGATGTGGGCCGGAACCAGAAAACCCTCCGGCGCTCTTTCGAGCAGGATTTCGAGCAGGTCGCGGGAGTCAAGGCCCAGGATGGGGCGGCCGTCGGACTCGATGTTGCCGATCCCGGCCAGAACGCTGTTTATCCGCTCCGCCGAGGCGAAATCCGGCACGTAGAGCAGGTTGTGGACCTTGCGCACCGCGCCGTGTCGTTTATAAATGGAGCTGATCTCGGCGGTGAGCAGGAAGCGGCAGGGAAGGGCGGCCGGGGTCATTTGCGGCAGGGGTGGGGGGATCGCTTGATCCTTGAGCTTAAAAAAACCCGGTTCGGCAGGGACCAGTTGCTTCTTGAGCTGGCTGAACCAGCCGGGATGGGTGAAGTCGCCGGTGCCGACGAGATGGATGCCCTTGACCCTGGCCCAGGTGGCCAGGCCTTGCAGGTTACCGGCCTTGCTGGTCGCCCGGGAAAAGGGAGAGTGGATGTGAAGGTCAGCGATATAGCGCATTTTTTCGGTGCCGTTTGAAAAGGAGAGGAACCAGGATCAATCACTAAATCTTACACAGATTCGGTTTGCCTGTCCACGCCGTATTTACCTAAGGAAAATGGGTGTCGTTCCTGGTGAAAATCGTTATATAATAAGCGCTGCATTCTGAATGTTTTTTAAGGAGAGGGAGCTTGGAAATGGTTGAACAGATAACAGACGTGGTGATCATCGGCGCTGGTCCGGCCGGGCTGCAGGCCGCCGTGCACGCAGTCCGGAAAAAGGCTTCGGTGCTGGTTCTGGGGCGCTTGGAAAACAGCAGTATCTACCAGGCCCATGTCGAGAATTATCTCTGTGTCGACGGCGTGACCGGGGGGGCGGATCTGCTGCGGATCGCCCTGGCCCAGGCCACCCGTTTCGGCGCCGAGGTGTGGCCGGAAGACGTTCTGCACCTTGGTCAGGAAGAAGGCGGGCTGTTCACCATCAAGGTGGAAAGCGGGCGGCAGGTCACGGCCCGGACCCTGATCCTGGCCACCGGCACCTCGCGCAAAAAGCTTAAGGTTCCTGGCGAGAAGGATCTGCTGGGCCGCGGGGTCAGTTATTGTGTGGATTGCGACGCCAATTTTTATCGCAATGCCAGGGTAGCGGTGGTGGGCAACGAATCCGCCGCAGTGGACGGCGCCCTGACCCTTACCAAATATGCCACCGCGGTTCATCTGGTTTGCAAGGAGCTGGCGGTAACCAAGGAGCTTGGCAAAAAGCTGGCCGCCAGCTCCGTGGTGGTGCATAAGGGCGTATGGGTCAAGGAGATTGCCGGCGAAAAGGCGGTGAGCGGCTTAGTGCTGGACAGTGGCGAGACCATCGCGGTGGACGGGGTCTTTGTCGAACTCGGGGCCAAGGGGGCCATGGAGCTTGCCACCAGCATCGGCGTCCTGCTCGACACGGAGACCTTCTCCTTTATCGAGACCAACAAGAAGCAGGAAACCAATATCCCCGGTATATACGCAGCGGGCGATATCGCCGGGCCGCCCTGGCAGATGGCCAAGGCGGTGGGTGAGGGTTGCGTGGCCGGCTGGGAGGCCGCCAACCATGCCAATCAGCTCAAGCGTGCGCCGGAAAGCGTCTGACGTGTCTGGTCGGTCGGATTTTTCGCCGCTTGCCTCCCCCGAGCAATACATGGCTGTAGCCCTTGATGAGGCGAGGCTTGCTGCGGCGCGGGGCGAGGTGCCCATCGGCGCGGTTCTGGTCGACAGCGAAGGGCAGATCATCGCCCAGAACGGCAACCGCACCATCGAACTTTGCGACCCAGGCGCGCACGCGGAAATGCTGGTACTCCGCCAGGCTGGCCGGTTGCGGGGCAATTACCGATTGCTCCGCACCACCCTCTATGTTACCCTTGAACCATGTGTGATGTGCGCCGGCGCCTTGGTCCACGCCAGGGTGAGCCGTCTGGTCTACGGGGCGGTCGACCCCAAGGGTGGCGGGGTTGTTTCTCTTTTTCAGGTCGGGAAGGACACGCGGCTCAATCATCTGCTGGCCGTGGAAGGCGGTCTGATGGCTGCGGAAAGCGCCTCCTTGCTCAAGGACTTTTTTCGGCAGAGAAGAGGCGGGGTGGGAAAAGTGAAAAGGGAAAAGTGAAAAGTTAAGAGTTGAAAGCTGTAAAAGTAGGAGCGGCTTCAGCCGCGATACTGTGCTTGAAACGGAGAGGTGCCAGAGTGGCCGATCGGGAACGACTCGAAATCGTTTGACCTGAGAGATCAGGTCCGTGGGTTCGAATCCCACCCTCTCCGCCAGTTTTGTACAAAAAGTCTTAGGGAGATATTTGTGGACAGGAAAAAAATGGCATCCCTGCTGTGCCCGGCCTGGGCCAGCCTTAAGATACCAGTATTCATCCGCCTTGCATGAACCAGGACGCGTCGAGAGAGTGGTTCGCCATCCGCACTAAACCCCAACAGGAACAGACTGCCAGGCTGCATTATCAGCGGCAGGGGTATGTGGTGTATTTGCCCATGATGCGGGTTATTGTCCGCCATGCCCGGAAGGTGGAGGAGAAGCTCAAGCCCTTTTTCCCCGGCTATCTTTTTTTGCACCTTGCCCCCCTCGAACAAAACTGGGTGGCAATCTCATCCACCCGCGGCGCCCTCGGACCGATATTTTTTGGCGACCAGTATCCGCCGGTGCCGGACTGGATCATCGCCGACCTGCAGGCCAAGGAGGATGCAAGCGGTGCGGTTCCCCTGGCGGAGTTGCAGAAAAAAGGACTGGCTCCGGGCATTGCGGTCGCGGTGCAGCTTGACGATGACACTTCGGCCCAGGGGTTGTTTTACTCATTCTCAGGGCAGGATAATGTGGTGGTGTTGCTGAATTTTCTTAACCGTCAGGTAAAGACCACCCTGCCGCTGGACAGGGTTAAGCTTGGTTAGGGCGCGTTGAGCGTTTGTTTTTTGCCGGCAGCCAGTGTCGGCTTGACATTGCCGGGCAAGTAACATATCGTCGTGCCAACGGTTGGACAGGAATTCACCCGAATGGCGGTAGCGCGCTTTGCGTTTGGTAGTGTGAGGTCTTGAACCTCTAATCTTGAGCCTTGTGTCTGAATAATATGAACCATCTGATAAAGAAATTTAAGGAACGTCAGGCCGTAATCGGTATTGTCGGCCTTGGCTATGTCGGCCTGCCGCTGATGCTGCGCTTTCAGAAGGTGGGCTTTAAGGTGCTGGGGATTGATATTGACCGCGCCAAGGTGGACAGGCTCAATGCCGGGGAAAGCTACATCGCCCATATCCCGGCTGCGGAAATCGGCGCTGCCCGCCAGAACGGCTTTGAGGCTACCAGCGATTTCAGCCGGGCCGCGGAGGCCGACGCTCTGATCATCTGCGTACCTACCCCGCTCAATAAAAACCGTGAGCCGGACTTGAGTTACGTTACCGGCACGGTGGATGCCCTGGCCCCTCATCTGCGTCCCGACCAGGTGCTCTCTCTGGAAAGCACCACCTATCCCGGTACCACAGAGGAAGAGTTGCTCCCTCGTATCGAGGCCACCGGCCGCAAAGTCGGCCATGATTTCTTTCTGGTCTATTCTCCGGAGCGGGAAGACCCCGGCAGCAAGCACTTCAATCCCCGCAATATCCCCAAGGTCATCGGCGGGCATACCCAGTCCTGCCTGAAAGTGGGCGTGGCTCTCTATCAGGGAGCCATCGAGCAACTGGTGCCGGTGAGCTCCACCAGAACCGCGGAGATGACCAAGCTGCTCGAAAACATCTTCCGCAGTGTCAACATTGCCCTGGTCAACGAGTTGAAGATTCTCTGCCTGCGGATGGGGATGGACATCCACGAAGTGATCCGGGCCGCAGCCACCAAGCCTTTCGGCTTCATGCCCTTTTATCCCGGCCCCGGCCTGGGCGGCCACTGCATTCCCATCGACCCTTTCTACCTTACTTCCAAGGCACGGGAATACGATATCTCCACCCGTTTCATCGAACTGGCCGGCGAGATCAATACCGCTATGCCCTATTTCGTGATTCAGCGGGTAATGGAGGCCCTGAACGACCATGGCAAGGCTCTGAAAGGGGCCAAGGTGCTGCTGCTGGGAGCGGCTTATAAGAAAAATGTGGACGATGACCGGGAATCACCTTCCTATAAGCTGATGGAACTGCTGGCGCAGAAGGGGGCCGAGATTAGCTACAACGACCCCCATATTCCGGTCCTGCGGCGTGGCCGCAAATACGATTTCGGTCTAACCAGCACCCAGCTCACCGAGGCCAGTCTGGCCCAGGCCGACTGCATCCTCATCGCCACCGACCACGACGCCTACGACCCGGCCTTTATCCTCCAGCACGCCCAACTGATCGTGGACACCCGCAACATCATCCCCGTAAGCCCTGTCTCTGTCGGCAAACTCTACAAGGCTTGATATGACCTCCTACCAACGAACTCTCGCCACTCTGCAAGCCGCCTCCAAGACCTGGTTGATCACCGGTGTGGCCGGCTTCATCGGCTCCAATTTGCTGGAATCCCTGCTCAAGCTCAATCAGCGGGTGGTTGGGCTGGACAATTTTGCCACCGGCCACCAGCACAACCTGGATGAAGTCCAGTCTCTGGTTACGCCAGCGCAATGGGCGAACTTTCGTTTCATCCGGGGCGACATCCGCAGCCCGGAAGACTGCCGCAAGGCCATGGTTTTTTCTCATCACTCAGCACTGCACTTATCAGCCGATTATGTCCTCCATCAGGCCGCCCTTGGCTCGGTGCCACGTTCTCTCGAAGATCCCATCACCACCAATTCCGTCAATATAGATGGGTTCCTGAATATGCTTGTGGCAGCGCGGGACGCCGGGGTCAAGCGCTTCGTGTATGCTGCCAGCAGCTCCACTTACGGCGACCATCCTGACCTGCCCAAGGTCGAAGACCGGATCGGCAAGCCGCTCTCCCCCTATGCGGTGACCAAATACGTCAACGAACTCTACGCCGATGTTTTCGCCCGCACCTATGGCTTTAAAACGATCGGCCTGCGCTACTTCAACATTTTCGGCCGCCGCCAGGATCCTGAGGGCGCCTACGCGGCCGTCATTCCCAAGTGGATCGCCGCCATGATCAAAGGCGAGCCGGTCTTTATCAACGGCGACGGTGAAACCAGCCGGGATTTCTGCTATATCGACAACGCCGTCCAGGCCAACCTGCTGGCCGCCACCGTTGAGGACGAAACGGCCACGAACCAAGTTTACAATGTGGCTGTCGGCGAGCGCACCAATTTGAACGAACTTTTTGTCCTCTTGCGGGATGGGCTGGTTGTCAGGCATCTCCTGCTGAAGAATGCCCAGCCGGTTTACCGCGATTTTCGTGCCGGTGATGTTCGACATTCTCAGGCGGATATAGACAAAGCGTGCCGGTTGCTTGGGTATGAGCCGACACATACCATCAGGCAGGGGTTGAATGAGGCGCTGGCGTGGTATGAGGGTAATGTTGGAGTTAAGTAAGGTGTCTGAAGTTTGTCGTATTTGAATATGGAGGAAAAATAATGTTAACAAATCTTACAACTCGGGTTTCCAATAGAAAAAGGGTCTTAGTTACTGGTGGCGCCGGTTTTCTCGGCTCGCATCTATGCGCTCGGCTCTTAAAAGACGGATGCGACGTCCTGTGTGTTGACAATTTCTATAGTGGCACCAAGGACAATGTCGCACACTTAATTCAGAATCCACGTTTTGAATTAATGCGTCATGACGTTACTTTTTCGCTCTATATTGAAATTGATGAGATTTACAACCTGGCTTGCCCGGCTTCTCCTATCCACTACCAATGGGATCCTGTGCAAACCACGAAAACCAGTGTTCATGGTGCTATCAATATGCTTGGACTGGCAAAAAGGGTGAAAGCAAAAATCTTGCAAGCATCGACCAGTGAGGTGTATGGCGATCCTGAAATTCATCCGCAACGTGAAGATTACTGGGGGCATGTGAATCCAATTGGTTTTCGTTCTTGTTATGATGAGGGAAAGCGGTGCGCGGAAACCCTATTTTTTGACTACCATCGTCAGCACAAGCTATATATAAAAGTAGCGCGTATTTTCAATACCTACGGTCCGCGGATGCACCCAAATGATGGCCGCGTGGTATCAAACTTTATTGTCCAGGCGCTAAAAGGGGAGCCTATTACCATTTATGGCGATGGCTCCCAGTCGCGCTCATTTTGCTACGTTGATGAGTTGGTTGATGGACTGGTACGCTTGATGGCTACTCCAGATGACTTTACTGGTCCGGTTAATCTCGGCAATCCATGTGAATTTACCATGATGGAATTGGCCGATAAGGTAATAGAGCTTACCGGAAGCCGTTCGCCGATTGTCTTTAAACCCCTGCCAAGTGACGACCCACGCCAGCGCCAGCCGGATATTGCTTTGGCGCGAGAAAAGCTTGGTTGGAATCCAGTTCTGCCGCTGGAAACGGGGCTCGTGCACACCATTGAATATTTTCGTACACTGTTGGTTGCTTGATGAGGGTTTTGCTTGTTACTGGCATTTTTCCGCCTGATCACGGTGGGCCAGCAAGCTATGTACCTGCTATCGCAGGCGGCCTCATGGAGCGAGGACACGAGATCGTCGCCATTGTCACCCTGAGCGACAGTTTGGTGCACGACGATAGCCATATAGGGTTTCCAATTGTTCGCCTGCCGCGCGCACGCTTTCGCCCATTACGATGGCTCCAGACCATAGTGACTATATATCGTTTGGCGCGGTTGTCCGATGTGGTCTATCTTAACGGCCTGGTGCTGGAAGGCATTTTGGCCACCAAAATTTTCAGTCATCGCCTGAGTGTAATAAAGGTGGTGGGCGACCTGATCTGGGAAAAGGCGCGTAACGCCGGTGCCACCAATCTGGAACTCGACGCATTCCAGAGTGCCCGGCTACCCTTGCGCTGGCGTTTGTTGCGCCGTTTGCAGGGTTGGTATACCAGTAGGGCCGATGCGGTCATCACGCCCAGTCGATATCTGTCCAAAATTATTTGCGGCTGGGGAGTGAGTGCAGGCCGCATCCATACCATCTACAATGCCGTCACAATCTCTTCAACCACTTCTGCTGAAGCCCCGTCACCGCGCTATGATCTTGTTACAGTTGCTCGCCTGGTACCTTGGAAGGGGATTGCTGGGCTGATCGAGGTGGCGGCTGATCACGGCTGGAGTCTTCGTATCGTCGGCGATGGTCTATTTGGGGAGGAACTGGAGGCATTGGCGCGGCAGTGCGGTGCGAAGGTTTCTTTCGCTGGACATGTCGCCCATGAACAAGTAGCGGATGAAATTCGTAGTGCTCGGCTTTTTGTACTTAATTCGACTTACGAAGGTCTGCCCCACATCGTTCTCGAGGCCAAGGCAGCTGGGGTGGCCGTGCTAGCCAGCGATGCGGGCGGCACGCCCGAGACCATCCGGCATGGCGAGAATGGCTGGCTCGTGCCGGTAGGCGATAACACCGCCTTGGCGGCTGGCATCCGTCGTCTACTTGATGACGACACGGAACGTTCCCGATTGGCTGAGGCAGGGCGGCGTCAAGTGGCTGAGAGTTTTTCCTTCGCTATTATGGCCGATGCTACAGAAACTGCTTTGGCAGGTGTATGCCGATGAGCAACAAACCATTGTCCATCTTAAATATTGGACTGGATCGCGATCTGCTGCCTACCGATACATGTACCGAGTCTCAGACAAGGCAGCTCTTCTACACCCGGAATTTGCCTGCGTGCCAAGTTCATCTAGTCAAGGCGCTCCCCAATACGCGTGCAGATCGCTTTGATCTGGATGAGTGTTTGGCTGTCGTACCCTGTCCGGTCAGGCACTGGACACAGTTCATTCCCGCCGCCATATCGCGGGGTGCAGATCTACTGCGCCGTGAGCGATTTGATCTCATTCAGGTGCAAGAACCTTTTGTTTCCGGCTTGGCTGGGGCCTATTTGGCGCGCCGCTTCCACCTGCCCTTGGTGGTCGGCCTGTACAGTGACGAAATCGACAATCCGATTTGGCTGGCTGAGCGCCCCCTGAATCGGCTGGCGAATAAAGTAGCCAAGAGGGTATTGCGCCAAGCTGTAGCGGTGCGTAGCGATAGCCAAGCGGTGGTAGAGCGGCTAGCTGGCTATGCCTATCGTAACCTGACCTATGTTCCATTTTTGATTACGCACGCAGACCGGCTACTTGAATTATCTCCAGAGTCTTCTGCCCTGCGCGCAAGTTTGCTCGCAGGCAAAGAGGGCCCGCTGCTATTGGCTGTCTGCCGTTTGGAGCAGGAGAAGAACATACCTTTGATGCTGGAGGCTGTAGCAGAGGCTGCCAAACAGCATCCTGGTCTGGTTTTGGCCATTGCCGGGCAGGGTGGCTTGGGTGACGAATTGATAGCAAAGGCTAAGCGGATATTGCCGGATAGAGTCCGCTGGCTGGGTTGGATCGCCAATACCGAGATGCCGGCATATTATCAGGCCGCTGATCTGATGCTGCTAAGTTCCAACCGGGAAAGCGCAGCCCGCGTGCTTTCAGAGAGCCTGCTGGCCGGTACCCCAGTTCTGACTACCGATACCGCGGGGGCTCGTGAGGTGGTGGAGGATGGTGTGACGGGCCGCATTGTACCAGTGGGTGATCTCCGCGCCTTTGCACTGGCATTGGTTGAACTTTGTGGCGACAAGGGGCGCTTGGTTGATATGGGGAGGGAAGGCCGTGAGCGTATGCGTACCAGCGTCACCGCCGAGGCGGTTACCAGTCAATTACTGCAATTGTATGAGCGTGCTTTGGGGCGGGCCGGATGAATCTGTTGATGTTCAACCTGGCGGTGGATGCCGAGCACGTTACGCTGGCCTTTGGTTTGAGTTGGATCGAGGAATTGGCAAGCCGGTTCGATCACATTGATATCATTACCATGACTACCGGGCGTTATGAGCTGCCGGTTAATGTAAGGGTGTGGTCGGTAGGGCGCGAGCGTGGCTATCCGGAATGGCTGCGCGCGCTACGATTCTACTGGCTGGTGTGGCGCATCATGCGTGAGCGGCGCATCGCCGTTGTGTTTACACACATGATCCCGGTTTTCGCCGTGCTATTCTGGCCGGTGGCGCGCCTCACTGGCCTGAAGAATGTCCTTTGGTATGCGCACGGCGCCACGCCCAGGATACTGAGGCTTGCGCATCGCCTTGTTGATCGAGTGGTGAGCCCTACTCCTGAAAGCTTTCGTCTTCCGTCCCACAAGATTAAGTTCATTGGTCACGGGATTAATAGCGATTTATATCGGTTTGCTCGCCGACAATCTGGAGATGCTGTTCAAATTCTTACTGTTGGGCGGCTATCCCCCAGCAAAAGACTCGATCTTTTGCTGGCTGCGTTAGCAGACTGGCAAATGGAGCATGGCCGAAGTTGGCATCTGACCATCGTGGGGGATGGTACGACGGAGAGCGAACGCGCTTGTGCGGAAAGGCTTCGCCAACAGGCAAGTACGGATTTAGGCGCAGGTCAGGTCACTTTTACTGGCCGGCTTGATGCTGAACAGATAGCGCCTCTACTGGCTAAAGCCGATATATTCGTCAATCTCAGCAAAACTGGGAGCCTGGACAAGGCGATTGTCGAGGCGATGGCGAGCGGTTGCCCGGTCATAAGCAGCAACGATGCCTTTAAGACGATTGCCTTGGCGTCAGGATTTGCAGAGTGTGTTATCGAACCTACTGTGCCGGACCTCCGCGCTGCGCTCTCACGATTGGCGGAAATGCCTCTGGAGAATCTACAATTGTTAGCCGACCAGCAAGCTAAAGTTGCCAGGCGCGATCACGCACTGGAAGGTCTGATGGCTCGCCTTACTGATATCCTGAATGCGGCTGCACGGGTGAGGGTATGAGCAATTTGCGCAGTTTATTGTTGAGGTTGGCTGAGACGATAGCTTTTGTCATACTGCTGCCTTTTTTACTTTGGTCTCGCTTGCCCTTGCCGGAATACAGCGTGTTCACGGCGCCAAGTCAGTTGCTTTCTTATTTGCCTGGATTCTTGGGCGTCCTGCTGCGCCGTGTCTGGTATCGTTCCACTTTGCGCCGTTGTGGCCGGAATCTCACTGTGGACTGGCTTGCTGTGATCCGCACAAGGGAAACCGAAGTCGGTGATCGCTGTACTTTTGGAGTCAGTAACTGGGTAAGCTGGGCGAGGATGGGTGATGACGTCATGACAGGTAGCCACGTGGTGTTCATCAGCGGTGCCAAACAGCACGAATTCGAGGATGACGGTCGGACCATGCGCCAGCAGCATGGGCAGAAACGACAGGTGGTGATT
Source organism: Deltaproteobacteria bacterium RIFOXYD12_FULL_56_24 (assembly GCA_001799285.1). GTDB lineage: Bacteria > Desulfobacterota > Desulfobulbia > Desulfobulbales > Desulfurivibrionaceae > Thiovibrio. Next base: position 26,822 of record MGTD01000021.1, on the reverse strand, counting down.
GGCGACGATGTCTGGATTGGCACACAGTCTGTGATTATGGCCGATGTGAGCCCAGGCACAGTGATCGGCGCCGGCAGCATTGTTACCAAGACCTTCGAACCTAAAGTTGTTATTGCCGGCAATCCGGCGAGAATATTGCGTCATCGCGAGAAGAGTAGTAAATGCCAAAACTGAACTATAACAAATACGATTTAGTCAATGAGGTTCTGCGTCCAGATGTCCATACCGTGCTGGATGTGGGTTGCCGTGACGCCATCATGAAGCGCTACCTGCGGGGTGATATCTGCTATACCGGCATTGATCTGATGCCTGGGCTTGAGGTTGATCGTGTTGGAAACGTGGAGCAGGGTCTGCCCTTTGGCGATGGCGAGTTCGATGCGGTCATTGCGCTTGATCTGCTGGAACACACCAACGATATCTGGTTCGTGTTCGACGAGTTCTTCCGTGTTGCGCGCCGGCAAGTCATCGTCATCATACCCAACGCTTATCATTGGTCGTTTCGCCTCCAGTATCTGTTTGGCAAGGAGATGGCTAAATATATCCTGCCACCCGAGCCTATATTAGATCGGCATCGCTGGCTCATCTCTTACCGTACGGCCAGCGACTTTTGCGTTTCTCGTGCGGAAAAGGCGGGCTGGCAAACGTCAGAGAAGATACTCTCGGGCGGCCGTCGTTATGCCCTCATAGACTGGGCACTCGCGCCGTTGTCGAAAAACCTGGCTGCTTGGGCCGTGGTGTATGTCTTGGAAAAAAATGAGGCGCAAGCATGAATCCGTCCTCCCAAGATCAACCGGGCTACGCACAGGAGGCGGACATGAAAGACGCCGCCGCATTCGCCGACCATATCAGGCAGTGGATTGTGGGGTTTCATGGTGACATCGCGCCGCAGTTGCCCGGCGTCCTAGCTGCGCGGGTGCAGTCCTATATGCAGCAGGAGAAACTATTCAAGGAAAAGGTAGGGTTCCTGTTTGCCCAGTTGCCTGAGATTCCCCAGTTGGGGCTGGATATCGGCAGTAGCGCAGGTGGGCTGAGCGTGGCATTGGCTCAGCATGGCATCGCCATGCAAGGCATCGAGCCCAGTCCTGCGGGTGTGGAAGTGTCAGAAATGCGGGCGCGGAGACTCGGGTTGAGCAATGTGCACTTCCAGCAAGGGGGCGGTGAAAGTCTGCCGTTTGCGGATGGGACGTTCGATTTCGTGATCAGCCTGGCTGTGCTGGAACACGTTCAGGATGTGCGCAAGGTGGTACAGGAGGCTTTTCGGGTACTTAAACCGGGAGGTTCGGCCTACTTTGAGGTGCCAAACAATCTGTTCCCGTTCGAAGGGCATTACAAGATGGCGTGGTTGCCTATGATGCCCAAGCCTTTGGCCAAGCTGTATGTCAAGGCAAGGGGTGCTTACCCGAGTTTTCTCGATCATTTGCATTACATGAATCGCTGGATCGTTTCGCGTCATTTCAGGGAGGCCGGTTTCGTTGATTTGAGGGATGTGTATGCCGATTACCTCGCCGGCAAGGCGAGCGGCGCACCTTGGGCAGAACGGGCTGGTCGCCTTGCCAGAATGCCCTGGAGTGCCGGTATCATTCGCCTGGTGTGTGGGACCTTTCCCACGGCTTGGTTCATTAACCGCGCTGTATGTCTGATTGCCAGGAAACCCAAATAGAAAATATGCCAGTTGATTCCAATAACGAAGATTTTATTTCCTTCGCCTTGCCCTGCATTGGCGAGGAGGAGATCGGGGCTGTTGTCGCTACCATGCGTAGTGGCTGGCTGACTACGGGGCCCAAGACACAAGCCTTCGAGCAGGCTTTTGCCGAGGCGGTGGGGGCCCGCCATGCCTTGGCCGTCAACTCCGCAACGGGTGGACTGCATTTGGCGATGGAAGCGGCAGGCATCGGAAAGGACGACCTGGTGTTGACCCCCACTTGGACCTTCACCGCGACCGCCGAGGTGACGCGCTATCTGGGAGGCCATCCAGTATTTGTCGATGTCGAGCAAGACACCCTCAATATCGATGTATCCAAACTTGAACAGCGCATTATCGAGTTGCGGCGCGAACATGGCGCCAAGCTCAAGGCCATTGCGCCGGTCCATTTCGCCGGTCAGGCTTGCGAAATGGACGTTATTATGAAGCTGGCCGAAGCGTATGGGCTTGCGGTCATTGAGGATGCTGCCCACGCTTTCCCGACCAGTGTGGTCAGTCGTAGTGTGCATGACGGCGAACGGTGTCGGCGCATGATAGGCACGGTCGGCCATGCCAGCGTATTCAGCTTCTATGCAACCAAGACTATCGCCACCGGCGAGGGAGGCATGGTTACCACTGACGACCCGCGATTGGCCGAACGTGTTCGACTTATGCGCTTGCATGGCATCAGCCGTGATGTGTGGAATCGTTATACCTCTACCAAGCCATCTTGGTACTACGAAGTGGTTGCCCCCGGTTACAAGTACAATCTCACCGACATTGCTTCCTCCATCGGCTTGGAGCAGCTTGCCAAGGCGCAAGGATTTCAGGTGAGGCGCGAAGCTATTAGGCATCGATATGATGCCGCTTTTGCCAATCACCCGGTCTTGGAGATGCCCATCCAGCGTCATGCCAGTGATGTTCATGCCTGGCACCTCTATGTCTTGCGCCTGAATCTGGAGAGGCTGAGTATCGACCGCGAGCAGTTCATTCGCGAGATGGCCCAGCGTGGCGTTGGATGTTCGGTGCACTTTATCCCTCTGCATCTGCAACCTTACTGGCGCGAACGATACAACCTAGATCCGGCAATGTTTCCGATCGCTAGTCGCGAGTTCGAACGGGTCGTTTCACTACCTATCTATCCAGGCATGGATGACAATATGGTCAAGCGTGTCATCAATGTTGCCCTGGAAATCGCCACCCGGTTTCAAGTCTGAATTGTCTATTTTTATGCAAAAACTCCCAGTTCTCTCTCTCCTGAAATGGATATGGTAAGGCAAAACCCTAACTCGAGTCATGCTTAATACTCGGCTTTCGGCCGAACCTGCCCTAAGCGGCATAACTCTGGATCTGGGTGGCGGTGGTATACCTTCATACAAAAATCTTCTGACAATTCAGGGGAAATTTGTGAATATGGACCATATCGAGGAAGCGCATCCTACGGTAGTCGGTAATATGGAAACCACTTACCAGTTTGCTACAGCCTGCGCTGATACTGCCATTCTGTTTAACACGTTGGAGCATATAGATGGCTATCAGCATGTGGTGGATGAAATGCAACGAGTGTTGAAGCCGGGGGGAAAGGCGCTGGTATATGTTCCGTTCATCTTTCCTGTTCACACCCATCAGACAGAGAAATTTCTCGTTGATGATTACTTCCGTTATTTCAAAAGTACTCTTGATCTGGTCTTCAGTCACGCTGGATTCTTAAAAGTCGATATCCAATCCATGGGCGGACTGTTTCTTGTGGTTGCCGAATTTCTTGGGTTTCGGATCCCTTACCGGGTGCTCCGCATACCCATTTATTCATTTTGCATGTTGTTTGAGAGTCTTTATCGACGACGGAAACCTGGTATCTCCGTGCAACGTTATCCGCTGGCTTATTTTGTTGTTGCTTGGAAATAATGCCCACAATCTTGCGCGCTGCTCGCGCCAATCTACTACTGACACCAACAGGAACCGCGCTCGCTGTAATCGCCTCCATCTTGGTCGTACGCTGGTTAGGCCCTGAGACTTACGCCGACTATGCTACGCTGCTGGCGCTGCTGTCCTGGCTCCTGCTCCTTGCGGAAAGTGGTTGCAATGTCGGTTTGGGGCGATTCCTGAGCGAAGCGGAGGCGGTCGACGCACGCGGCAGTCTATATTGGAAGCTTCAGTTCCGGCGTTGGGGGCTTGCACTCATTCTTACCCTGCTTCTTGTCTGGCTGGGGCCACACTGGGCGAAAGCCTCGGGGTTGCCTTCGGAACGCTGGTCTTCGACAAGTTTCGCCCTGATTGGCTTGCTTGCTGCAGTGATGCTACATGGACAGCTTGCCAGCAGTGCTATGTTGACATCATTCCGCCATGGACGGCTGTTGTTGATGGGCCAATCCATGACGATTGTCCGCGCGCTGATGCTGGGGCTGCTGGCCGGAATTATCCGAGAGCCGCTGGCCTTGGTGAGTGCATTGCTTGCCTTGGCGGTGATCGAAGCTGTGGTGTTGCATTACACTGCTACGGCGGCATTCCGGAAAGAGCGGACCAGGCTCCCCTCTGGCATGGCCAACGCGGCACAGGCTCATGGCCTGGTCGCGCTGTTCGATAAGCTGACGACGGCCTTGAGCGGGGGGCCATTTTTGCTTCTGGTGCTGGCAGGAATCCATGGTCGCGTCGAGCTGGCAATTCTCGCCGTTGCGACCGATTTGTTGCAGAAGGCACTCAGTGTAATCGGCCTGCCTATTTCCAATCTGGTTCTCCCTATGCTCAACGCTAGCCGGGGCGATGATGCGCGCTATCGTCATCAGATCGCACGGCTCGGCGGTCTGGTGACCACGCTATTTGCCGTGGCAGTGGGAGGTATTGCTACTGCGATTCCGCTGGGATTGCCCTTGCTGCTTGGCCCGTCTTATTCTGCTACCGTGCCGGTTGCGATGATCTGGCTGTTGCCACTTTTTTTTGAATCCGGCGTACGCATGATTTGGGGCGTGGTGCTGCTGACGCTTGGCCAATATCGATGGCTGATGGTTTTCAATCTGATTTATGGGGCAATTTCACTGATGATCATTTTCTTCATGCGTGATATGGCCTCTTTAACCACGCTGCTTTTGTCGTTGGGTATATTGCGCATCTTCATGAGCTTGATTTTGCTAGGCCGTTCGGCACGCCTGAAAATGCTCCCTCCTGCATCACGCCCTGTTGGTATCATTCTTGCCGCCGGAGTGGCATGTGTGTTTGCACTGGGTGTGCAGGCCCTGCTTGCCACTGGATACCCGATGCTCCAGTTGTCGATTGGTGTTGGAGTGTATGCGGTAGTTATGCTGACTTTCCTGCGATGGCTGCCATTGATTCCGCAACCCAGTTATGAAGCCTTGTGCCAAATTGCCGGGAAATATCGGAATTTGCTGGTGCATATTATTCCTCAGTCCGTTAAGGAGAGCCGAAGTGCTTGATGCACGCCACCCCTTCTTTCCGACTTTTGTGAGGCTTATGTCCGAAGCCGCTACTATGAGGCCGGTTTACGATCTAGGCACGAGCGCTCGTTTTGCCAAGGAGGTAGGGCTGGTGCGCCATTTGTTCGACGAGGCCAATTATCGGGCCGGTGGTTATCGTCCCGACTTGAACCTGGGGGATCAGGCCTGCGACTTTGACTGTGACATCCAGAACCTCTCCGGCATTGCGGACGGTGAGGCGGGTAGTGTCCTGTGTCTTTCGGTATTGGAGCATGTTCTTTACCCTGAACGGACTGTGCGCGAGATAGGCCGCATTCTGCGGCCTGGCGGTTTGGCAATCGTCTCGGTTCCTTTCTTCGCTGCTTACCACGGCAAGAGTGGTCGGGATGCCAATTCCATATACGAGTGCAGCAAGGGCTGGCAGACCGATTCGAGTCATGGCGGTTATGGCGATTTCTGGCGCTTTACGCACGAGGGATTTGCATTCCTGTTTGCCGAGGCAGGCTTCTCACGCGTGGATGTCTTCCCCATTGACGGCTGGCTGATTAGTCGTTTACAGGTGCTGGGCCTTTATTACCGCTTACGCCGCTTGCCTTTCCTGCCTGGTCTCATGGCCAGACTCGATCGGCCCCGCCTGGGACGTTCCACTACCATGCATTTCGTTCGGGCGGAGAAGTGATGATGTGCTTTGGCAAGAGGCGCAACACATGAAGGTGCTGCACGTCATCACCACCATCAACCGTGGCGGCGCCGAGAACCATCTGGTTGAACTGGTGCGCGGCCAAGTAGAGCAGGGACTGCAAGTGGTAGTGGCTTATCTCAAGGGTGATGGTTATTGGGCCAATGAACTGCGTAACTTGGGCGTACGCGTGGAGTCTCTGCAACTCGAGCATTATGGCGAGTCGGCTCCCATGTGGCGGCTGCGTAATCTGATCCGCCAGTGCAAGCATGACATTATCCACGCCCACATGCCGCCAGCCGAGCTTTATACCCGTTTGGCGGTGATGTTTCTGCGGCCTGCCCCGGTGATGGTGATCAGTAAGCACAACGATGAGCCGTTTTACCGCGGCCTGGGTCAGCGTGTTGTGGGGGCTTGGGTTGCACGGCGCGCTGCACGCATGATTGCGATCTCCGATGCGGTCAACACTTATGCCTGCACTCATTTGAAAATGCCGGCTGCACACGTGGTGACAGTACACTACGGCATCGATCCCCTTCCATTCGAGCAGGTGGAGGATGGTCGTCGGCTGGCTCTGCGCGCTGAGTGGGGCATTCCATTCGAGGCTTGGGTAATTGGCACGGTAGCTCGCTTGGTACCGCAGAAGGCACTACACACTCTGCTCACTGGTTATGCACAATATCGAGTTCAGGCGCGGCATCCATCACGCCTGGTGCTGGTTGGGCGTGGCCCGCTTGAGACCGAGCTAAAATCTCTTGCGCAACAACTGGGGCTGGCCGACGAGATTATCTGGGCGGGTTTTCGGGAGGACATCCCTGTGGTCATGAAGGCATTTGACACTTTTGCCCTTACCTCAAGTTATGAAGGTTTCGGTTTGGTGTTACTGGAGGCAATGGCGGCGGGCCGTCCGGTCGTCGCTACCGCTGTAAGCGCTATTCCGGAGATTGTTGAGGATGGTGAAACAGGCCTGTTGTGCCGGTCTAGCGATGTCGATGGTCTTGCCCGCGCTCTCCTGCAATTGGAGGACGCCAGCTTGCGAGCCCGTCTGGGCGCGGCGGGACATGAACGAGCAGTTGAATGTTTTGCCTTGACCAGAATGGCTGAAAACACCCTTGCAGTGTATCAGGAGTGTCTCGCATGAGTCAGAGACTCTACTGGCTGGGAAATGCCGCAAAAAGCCGGATTATTGCCGAGATACTGGCGTTAAGCCCGGGACCAGAACCCGTCACAGTCTTCGATTATGGTTGTGGTGATGCCGGCGATTGGCCGCAAATACTCGCGGATCACCCCCACCTACGACTGGTTGGGTATGAGCCTTACACGCCAAGTTGCCGTCGTGCCCGTGAGCGACTGATTGGCCATGAAGCGGAGATGCTGAGTGGGCAAGACATCGCCACACTGAATATTGAAGCAGACTACATTGTCAGTTTCAGCGTGTTTGAACACGTAGTACAACGTGCGGTGTTCTTGCAACACGCCAAACGAATCCTGGCACCGGACGGACTGTTCTATCTTAATTACGATGACGGGCACTTTCGTAATCTGCTGGAGGTCTCACGACCGGTTACCTGGCTACCGGCTTTACGTGCCTGGGGGCGTACCGTGTTGTCCGGGCCATCTGCCGCACTCGGCCGGCAGTCTCATTACCAGCACCGGGTAATGGCCGAGGACGCAGACCTTCTGGTAACCGAGGCCGGTTTCTCCATTGAGCGGGTTGATTACCACAACCTCATCTGCCTCAAGGAATTGGCGAAGGCAATGCCTAAAGACTTGCAGCAGGCCTTTGTACAGTGGTGGCTGGATGCGGAACAAGTTCTGAATGAACGGTTCCGTGCAGAACTGGTGGTATCCCTTTATGGTGATCATACCAATCTCTGGCGGCAGATGCTTTCACGCACGTTGAGTCTTAGGCATCACAGTCCCAACCTGTCGGATTAGGCCGATTTATGTGTGGTATTGCTGGCTACTGGGGGGGGATGGAGCGGGCGACTGCGCTCGAACTCGTCGCTCGTATGGCAAACGTAATTGCCCACCGCGGCCCCGATGATGCAGGGGTCTGGGTGGACGATGCAACTGGGTTGGCGCTTGCGCACCGCCGCTTGTCCATCCTCGATCTTTCTCCGGCCGGTCATCAGCCTATGGTGTCGGCGAGCGGTCGTTACGTTATCGCCTTCAACGGGGAAATATACAACCATCTGGACTTGCGCGAGGCTTTGGAAAAGCGCGCCCTCTCCCCTTCACTACCTCTCACCCTAGCCCTTTCCCCTGAGGGGAGAGGGGAGTACGGTTGGCGCGGACATTCGGATACGGAGACTTTACTGGCGGCCATTGCTGCCTGGGGTGTGGAAGAAACCCTGAAACAGTGCGTGGGAATGTTCGCCTTCGCTCTGTGGGATCGTGAGACGCGAAATCTGACCCTGGCGCGTGATCGGCTCGGAGAAAAACCCCTCTACTACGGCTGGCAGGGAGAAAACTTTCTGTTTGGTTCGGAATTAAAAGCGCTGCGGGAGCACCCGGCGTTTCGTGGCGAGATTGACCGAGATGCCCTGGCTTTATATATGCGGCACAACTGCATCCCGGCACCGTATTCGATCCATCAGGGTATATACAAGCTGCCGCCAGGCACTTGGCTAACCCTTGGGCAGGGCGAGCGGGATGTCCGCCCGCGCAGTTACTGGTCGGCACGTGAGGTGGCAGAGAACGGGCAACGTAACCTTTTTTCTGGCTCGGAGGCGGAGGCTCAGAAAGCGCTAGACAGCGTGCTGCGACAGGCGGTGGCCGGGCAGATGCTGGCCGATGTGCCGCTGGGGGCTTTTCTTTCGGGCGGCGTGGACTCTTCCACCGTGGTGGCGTTAATGCAGGCGCTATCGGATCGTCCTGCAAAAACCTTCACCATCGGGTTTCATGAGGCAGGCTATAACGAGGCGGAGCATGCCCAGGCAGTGGCGCGGCATCTGGGCACTGAGCACACCGAGTTGTATGTCACTTCAGAGCAGGCAATGGCCATCATTCCCAAGCTTCCCTCGCTCTATGACGAACCATTCGCGGACTCTTCGCAGATTCCGACCTTCCTGGTTTCGGAACTTGCTCGTCGGCACGTGACAGTAAGTCTTTCCGGCGAAGGTGGGGACGAACTGTTTGGTGGTTATAACCGCTATTTCTGGGCAAAAAACATCTGGCGCCGGGTTGGCTGGCTACCCCAGTCCATGCGGGCTGCCTTGGCCGGCGTGCTCACGACCTTGCCGCCCTCGGCCTGGAACGGCGTGTTCAAGGGATTGGCCCGCTTCCTGCCGGCTGGTTGGCGTTACGCTAACCCCGGCGACAAACTGCACAAACTGGCGGAAATATTGGCAGTTCGTACGCCAGAAGAAATTTATCTTGGCTTGGTTTCGCACTGGAAACATCCGGCTGAGGTGGTGCACAGCGCGTGCGAGCCAGTCACTGTATTGACTGACCCGGCCCGGTGGGCGGCATTGCCGGACTTAGAGAATCGAATGATGTACCTCGATCAGATGACCTATTTGCCTGACGATATTCTTGCCAAGGTCGATCGTGCGGCGATGGGTGTGTCGCTGGAGACGCGCGTGCCACTCTTGGACCATCGGGTGGTGGAATTCGCCTGGTCGCTGCCGCTTTCCTTGAAAATCAGGGATGGTCAGGGCAAGTGGCTGTTGCGCCAGGTGCTATATAACTATGTGCCCAAGGAAATGATCGAGCGTCCCAAGATGGGCTTCGGCATTCCGCTCGACGTGTGGCTACGTGGCCCGCTCAAGGACTGGGCGGAAACGTTGCTTGATGAAACGCGCTTGAGAAACGAGGGATTTTTCGAGCCCCTGGCCATACGTCAGAAATGGGCTGAACACTTGGCTGGTCGGAGGAATTGGTCCTATTATCTATGGGATGTCTTGATGTTTCAGGCGTGGAGTGAACAATGGCGATAAAGGTGTGCCAGCTCTGCGCTGTTGATTTTACGCTTCAGCACTTTCTGCTACCTCTGATCGACGGTATGCGCGCTGCCGGCTGGCAGGTAAAGTCAGTTTGTTCGGATGGTGAGCATATCGAGGCCCTACGAAAGAACGGCTATGACGTTCTCACCATTCCTGTTGCGCGCAGCTTTAATTTATTTGCACACATTATCTCGCTCTGGCAATTGTTTCGCTTCTTTCGCCGTGAGCGTTTTGACGTGCTGCACGCGCATACACCCATTGCGGCGTTGATCGGACGTTTGGCAGGGAGACTCGCTGGAATTCCGTTTATTGTATATACTGCCCATGGATTTTACTTCCACGATAAAATGCCGCGATGGAAATACCGGCTATTTGTTGCCTTGGAGAGGCTGGGCGGCTACTTTACCGATTTGCTATTTACCCAGAGCTCAGAGGATGCGGAGACTGCAGTAATCGAAGGCATCGCCACACGACAGAATGTGCTGGCTATTGGCAATGGTGTTGACGCGCAGCGCTTTGACCCGCAGAACGCTCCTGATGCAGCTACCGCGAAACAAGCTTTGGGGATTCCGGCAAACGCGCCGGTGATCGGCATCATCGGTCGTATGGTTCGGGAAAAAGGTTACAGTGAATTTTTGCAAGCTGCGGTTACACTTTCTTCGGAATTCCCTGACGTATATTTTTTGCAGGTTGGGGGGCGTTTGGTAAGTGATCACGATGACAATGTCGACCCCGTACTCGAACTCGCCAAAGCCCAGCTCAGCAAGCATTTGGTGCTGGCAGGCTTCAGAACAGATACTCCCGCCATGTTGGCAGCGATGGATATTTTTTGCTTGCCGTCTTACCGTGAGGGTATGCCACGAACTATTATCGAAGCCATGATGATGGGAAAACCTGTGGTTGCTACGCATATTCGTGGTGCACGGGAGGAAGTGGTCGATGGTGTTACCGGCTTGCTTGTGCCAATCCGTGACCCTGTTGCGTTGGCTATGGCTTTGCGTTGTTGCTTGGCTGATTCGGTAAAAGCCTTCAATATGGGGCAGGCTGGCAGACGGCGCGCACTTGAACTATACGATGAAACTAATGTTGTCGCATTGCAGATTAATATAATGCGGGCTCGGATTTTTGGGTTGCCTGAGACAGCATAGCGTCCATGTATGTCCGCGGTGAACACAATCCACCTCATTTTCATGCGCTTTACGGTGGATATGAGGCTTTAGTGGATATTCAAAAACTTGAAGTTATCGAAGGATTTCTGGACTTGACTTTCGGACATTCTTGGTCAAAACTTTCGCCTCGAAAGTGAGAACTGGGCGAGGCAGCGAAAGAACGTGCGTTGGCCTCATTTTAGGGCTGAACTGTTTAACCTGAGCACAATGCTTTACGCAAAGGGGATCGCAAGGTTTTTCGCATGAAACGACTATTTGATCTGATTCTGGCCATCTGTGCGGCGGTTGTTTTCGGTCTGCCGCTTGGGTTGGTGGCAGTGCTGGTCAGGCTTACCTCCAAAGGCCCGGTTTTGTATTGGTCCGACCGGGTGGGCCGCGATAACAGCATTTTCAGGATGCCCAAGTTCCGCACCATGCGGGTGGGCACGCCGGCGGTGGCCACTCATCTGCTTGCTGATCCGGTTGCGCATCTCACTTCGATCGGCTCTTTTCTGCGCAAGTCAAGCCTGGACGAGTTGCCTCAGCTCTGGAGCATCCTCAAAGGCGATATGAGCTTTGTCGGCCCTCGTCCGGCGCTTTTTAATCAGGAAGATCTGATTAACTTGCGCACCAGGCATGGGGTGCATGAACTGGTGCCGGGGTTGACCGGCTGGGCCCAGATCAACGGGCGGGATGAACTGCCGATCCCCGAGAAGGTGAAGCTGGATGCGGAGTACCGGCAAAGGCGTTCGCTGGGGTTTGATCTGCTGATTTTGTGGCGCACCTTTATCAAGATAGTGACGAGGGATGGGGTGTCGCATTGAAAGCAGGTGTGGTTGTAATTGCAAACGCAGTGAAGCAATCCGGAATATTTTGCGCCCCCAAATACAGGAACCCGTATGAAATATCAGTTTCGTAAATTGAATTTTTGGATCGTGCTTGGAGTTGACCTGCTGTTGTTGGTCGCCGCGCATCTGCTGTCTTACATGATTCGTTTCGATGGCGCTGTGCCCTTGGAGCAACGCGCAAATTTCTTGGTTGCCCTCGCTTTTCTTCTTCCCGTGAAGCTGGTGATGTTTCATCTGTTCGGAGTCTACCGTGGGATGTGGAGGTATACTTCCCTGGCGGACCTGTTGAATATCCTCAAGGCCTGTATGGTCGCGGGCTTAATCACCTTGGGCGGTATTTTGTTGTTGAATCGCTTTGAGGGGTTTTCCCGCTCAGTCTTTGTACTTGATGGTCTTTTGACTTTCGTTTTCATCGTTGGGTTTCGCGTCAGCCTCAGGCTCGCCTGTCAGACTGTTTTCGGTATTCCTTTTTTTGGGGAGGATACCAGTAAGCGGCAACGGCGCAAGCGGTTGCTCATCATCGGCGCCGGTGACGCAGCCGAGAAGCTGACTCGGGAGATAAACGACAACAAGTCCTTGCCTTACATGGTGGCCGGGTTTCTCGATGATCATTCCGCCAAGATCGGCCAGCAGATTCATGGAATTCCGATTCTCGGGCCCATCGCAGATCTTTTGGATTATGTCTTTAAAACCAAGGCCCAGGAGATTCTCATTGCGATTCCCTCGGCCAACCGTGACCAGATGCAGAGGATTGTTGAGCTGTGCCGAGCTAGCGAAATTCCGTTCAAGACCCTGCCCGGATTGGGGGAGTTGATCTGCGATAAGGTTTCCATCAAGGCCATCCGCGATGTCTCGTACAAGGATCTTCTTGGGCGGCCCCCGGTGCGTCTCGAGCTGGAAAAGATCGGCGAGATCCTTGCGGGAAAGACGGTACTTATCACCGGAGCCGGCGGCTCCATTGGTTCGGAACTCTGCCGCCAGATTGTCCGTTTTCTGCCGGCAAGCCTTATTCTCATGGATTCCAGCGAACAGAATCTGTATCAGATCGAGATGGAGTTGCTCTACGAATACGGCTTCAATAATTATGTGGCCGTGCTCGGCAAGGTGCAGGATAAGGCGTTGCTGGAGTCTTTGTTTTCGCATTATCGGCCAGCAGTGGTTTTTCATGCCGCGGCCTATAAACATGTTCCCATGGTAGAGCGCAATCCCTGGGAAGGTGTGTACAATAATATCTTTGCCTCCAGGCGATTGATGGAGGTTGCCGTGCGGCATGGGGTGGAGCGGTTTATTGTTATTTCAACCGACAAGGCGGTTCGGCCCACCAATGTCATGGGTGCCACCAAGCGGATGACCGAAATCCTCATGCAGGGGTTTTGCGCGCAGGGCAGGTCGGCAGGGGCGGCGACCCGGTTCATGGCGGTGCGTTTCGGCAACGTCTTGGGTTCTTCAGGTTCGGTTATCCCTCTGTTTCGGCGGCAGATTGAGCTTGGTGGGCCGGTTACTGTCACCCATCCGGAGATGACCCGTTACTTCATGTCCATCGAGGAGGCGAGCCAGCTTATTCTTCAGGCCGCGACCATGGGCGAGGGCGGGGAGATTTTCATTCTGGAGATGGGGACGCCGGTGCGGATCGGCCGGATGGCCCGAGATTTGATCAAGCTCTGCGGCAAGGAGCCGGATACGGAGATCGAGATCAAAGTCATCGGACTCCGGCCCGGCGAAAAGATGTACGAGGAGCTGATTACCGTAGGCGAGGGGATCGTGTCTACCGGCCATGAGAAGATCATGGTGTTGCGCGGGAACGGTGCTTGTCTGGAAAACTTGCAGGAATCGCTGGAAAATCTCAAGCAGTTCGCTGCAAACCATGACGCAGAGGGGATCAAGGCCGAGCTTGGCAAAGTGATTCCCGAGTACACCTCCCAATCCGGTGAGTCCGTTTTGCCTAATGGGTGAAGGTGCTTTTTGCTGGGCATCTTATTGGAATAGCAGGTAAAGTAATCGGGCAAGACGGTCATCTCGGCCTCTTGATTATTTTGTTCTTTGCAAGAGGGAGCAGGTATTGTAAAGTGGCACCCCATTGGCCAGCGTGCCAGTTTGACTTAGAAAACGCTGGAGAGGTGACCGAGTGGCTTAAGGTGCACGCCTGGAACGCGTGTGTGCGGCAACGTACCGTGGGTTCGAATCCCACCTTCTCCGCCAGATATTTTACGGTTTGATAGCCGGGTCCTGCGCAACAGAGACTTGCGAACCCCGCCAGGTCCGGAAGGAAGCAACGGTAGTGAGTAACTCTGTGTGCCGCAGGGGTGCCTGGCTATCATTTTTTTATAAGCGGTTGCAGGGCACCGCATCTTGCAGCGATCGGTCCGGCTCACGTACCTGATGTACGCATCGCCGTCCCGCTTGCCGCAATCTGTGGCACCCTGCAACCGCTTCCCTTTGTTTCCTTTCAAGTAACATCGAAGCCAATGAAGCGAGTTTCGGCCAGGGGAATGCTTTTTCCGGTATCGGCTGCGTCGCCCAGCCCATGGACGGGCCGGGCAGCAGACGCCTCGGAGGCGGACAGGATGTCCGCCGAGTGTCAATTGTTGGCAGCAGTGCCGACCATGAGGAGAACATCCCCTGACCGAAACGGTTACTTGTTGACAAACCGCCGCCGCAGGCGGTGTGGGATGCAAATTGTAGATATATCTTCTTGTTTTCCCTGTTTCCAGGTGTTTGATCTCTGAGGGCTGAAAATGTCCTATCTTGTACTCGCCAGAAAGTGGCGTCCCCAGAATTTTGCTGAGGTTGTCGGCCAGCAGGCCGTGGTGCGCACCTTGCGCAATGCGCTCACCCGGAACCGGGTGGCCCATGCCATGCTTTTTTCCGGGGTGCGCGGGGTTGGCAAAACTACCTTGGCGCGGCTCATGGCCAAGGCGCTCAACTGCAGCCAGGGTGAGCCGGATGTGCCCTGTGACCGGTGTGAGTCGTGCCTGGAAATCATGGCCGGCAACGCCATGGATCTCCATGAGATTGACGGTGCGTCCAATCGTGGCATCCAGGAGATCCGCGAACTCAAGGAAAATATCCGTTTTTTCCCTGCCAAGGGGCGCTACAAGATCATCATCATCGATGAAGTACACATGCTCACCACCGAGGCCTTTAATGCCCTGTTGAAGACCCTGGAAGAGCCCCCGGCCCATGTCTATTTCATGTTTGCCACCACCGAGCTGCATAAGATCCCGATTACCATCCTCTCCCGTTGTCAGCGCTATGAACTCAAGCGGGTTCCCTTTGTTGAGCTGGTCGCTTTTTTTGCCAGGATCGCCGAGGCGGAAAAGGTCGTTGTTTCCCAGCGCGCCCTGGAGATGATCGCCCGGGAGGCCGAAGGCAGCGTGCGGGACGGCTTGAGTCTGCTCGATCAGCTTTTTTCCTTTGGCGGAGCTGAAATCAGCGATGGGGATGTGGCTGAGGTTTTGGGGCTGGTTGACCGCCGAATCTATGAAAATCTGGCCCGGGCGCTTCTGGCGGCGGATCTGGCTGCCTGCCTTGAGATTTTTGCCCAGAGTCAGGCCGCAGGCATGGACCTCAAGCGTTTTGCCAATGATCTGTTGGGATTTTTCCGGGCCTTGCTGATCGCCAAGGTCAAGGCTCGGCCCGAGGAATTGTTGGATCTTGCCGATCAGGAACTGGCGGCCATCAAGGACATTGCCGCCGGCGCCAGCCAGGAAACGCTCTACCAGTATTTTTCCCTGCTGCTGAAGGGGAGCGAGGAGATGCAGTACTCTTCCCGGCCCCGTCTTGCCCTGGAGATGGCTTTTCTCCGAGCCACCCAGGCCGGACAGATCGTGCCGGCGGCTGCCCTGCTGGGGCGGCTTGATGAGTTGCTGGCCGGTGTAGTCCCTGAGTCCCGGAGTGTTGCCAGGCCGGTTTTTGCGCCGATTTCCACGGCGGAGCCGGAGTCGGCACCATCCCAGCCCAGGACGGCGCCAGCGGTATCCGCCACTTATTCCGTACCGTTGGCTGAAGAAAAAATTAAGGAGAGAACGGAGGCGGCAACCCCCTTGCCGGAGCAATCCCCTCCGGCTCTGAGTGTTCTTCATCAGGGTCGTGAGGTGAAAAGGGACTGGGGGGCGTTTGTTGAGTATGTCAAGAAGCGCAAACATTGGATGGCGCCGGTGCTGCAACTCTGTGCCATGCCCCGGGAAGAAGGGGGGCAGCTGATCCTCAAATTTGATGACCCCTCCGACTGCAAGCTGTTGCGTGAGCATGACAATCTGAAGCTCCTGCAATCCTTTGTTCTGGACTTTTTTCAGAACGATTTCCGGGTCGTTTTCAAGGTGGCCGGCGCCCAGGCAGCCGGGGATGGCGAAAATGACGAGGCTGAAAGCCTCGTTGCCGAGCGGCGGGGCCTGGCCAATGACCCCATGGTGCAGATGGCCGCCGAGATTTTTGCCGGCCAGATCGGCAGTATCCGGACCGGGGACGGGGGGAAGGGAAATCAGTGAAAAGTGAAAAATTGATGGTCTCGTGCAAAGGGGAAAAGGTTACAGGTCCGAGACACAAAATCAAATAGTTACGCGGCGACAACCGTTGTAATCGCGGCTTTTTTGCGGTTTCAACAAAAGTTGGAAGTTGAGAAAAGCGTGAAACAGGCGCTTTTGCTGTCGGCGCAGGGGAGCGAAAAATCAAGGCCGGAGATATGCGGATGGATATGAAACAGATGATGAAGCAGGCGCAGCAGTTCCAGCAACGCCTGACGCAGTTGCAGGGGGAATTGGCGGGCAGGCAGGTCAGCGCCTCGGCGGGCGGCGGCGTGGTGAGTGCCACGGTGAATGGCAGGCATGAGCTCATCAGCCTGACCATTGCAAAAGAGGTGGTTGACCCGGCAGATCCGGAAATGCTCCAGGATCTTGTGGTCTCCGCAGTGAACGAGGCCATGCGTAAGGCCCAGGCAATGAGCGAGGTCGAGATGGCCAAGCTTACCGGCGGGGTCAAGATTCCGGGGATGTTTTAGGGCAGGATGCAAGGTGCGGAAAGCAAGATGGAGAAATGAAGCCTGAAAAATTGTGTTTGTCCGTTCCCTTAACCTTGGATCTTGAGCCTTTTTTATGAATGTTGTCCCTCCGGCCCTGAGCCGCCTCATTACCGACCTGAACCGCCTACCGGGAATAGGCATGAAAACTGCAACTCGACTTGCTCTCCATATCCTGCGGCGGCCGGCCAGCGAGGCCCAGAGTCTGGCCAGGGATCTTGGGGAATTGCATCGGAGCATCAGGCTGTGCAGTGGCTGTTTTGCCTTTGCGGAAACCGATCCCTGCGCCATCTGTAATGATTCCGAGCGTGATGGAGGGCTGATCTGCGTGGTGGAGGAATCCGCGGACCTAATGGCCATCGAGAAAACCGGAGCCTTCAAGGGCAAGTATCATATTCTGCATGGGGTTCTTTCGCCCATGGACGGGATCGGTCCCGAGGAAATCAAGGCGGATGCCCTGATGGAAAGAATCCGCCGGCAGCAGGTGCGGGAGGTGCTGATCGCCACCAGTTCCACGGTGCCGGGGGAGGCGACGGCCGCCTATCTCATCAAGCGGTTGCAGGAGGAGGTTGCGGTTAAGGTGACCAGACTGGCCTGCGGGATTCCCATGGGCATGGACATCAAGTATGCCGATGAGCTCACGCTTAGCCGGGCTATTGAATCCCGGAAGGATACTTGTTCCTGACGGGGAAATGCAAAGTGAAAAGTTGAAAGTGAAAACTGGCATTTGTCCTTGACACCAGGGTGAAATGTTGGTAATTGGTTGCCGGTTGGAAGGTTTGTCTTAAAAGAAGAATGAGCTGTCGCCGTGGGACGGCGTGCTCCTTGTTTTTGGTAATTATCCAGCTTAATGCCGGAAGTGGTCAAAAAACATCGTCCGTAACTGTCCAGCAGTGCTGTAGCTGCTAGGCAGAAGCCTGCGACGTGTGCTGGTGCACATGAGCAGGCTGATAACAACGCAGATGCGGCACTGCTGGACAGTTACGATTTTTTAGGCGCGTAGCTCAGTTGGTTAGAGCGCTTGCCCGACACGCAAGAGGTCGGCGGTTCGAATCCGCCCGCGCCTACCAGAGAACATCCATGATATCTTGACGTTGCGAGGCTTGGCGGAGCAGGATGCCAAGTCTTGTTGTGCAGGCAGATTGACCAGGTCAATGTGCTTGTTTTTGTTTGTGCATTTGCGGAAAGGCTGAGCTAAAGACCATGACGGAAATATCCCTCACCCTTCCTTCCGGGGAGCAGAAAACGGTCCCTGCGGGGATTACGGTGGCCGAGGCTCTGAAAGAGCTGGTTTCCAACAAGGAACGCAAACAGACCATTGCCGCCCGGTTGGCTGACAGGCTGGTTGATCTTTCCTCGCCTATCGATGCCGAGGCCGCTTTTGCGCCCATAACCGTCGACAGTCCTGAGGCTCTGGAGATTCTCCGGCACAGCGCGGCCCATGTCATGGCTGAGGCTGTCCTTGCCCTGTTCGGCAAGGAGGTGCAGGTTGCCATCGGGCCGGCCATTGCCGATGGCTTTTACTACGATTTTGACCGGGCGGAGCCGTTCACCCCGGATGATCTTTTGCGGATTGAAGCAAAGATGCTTGAGCTTGCCGCGGTGGCTGCGCCTTTTCGGCGGGAGACCATGTCTGCCTCCCAGGCGATTGATCTTTTTGAAAAGAGCGGCCAGTCCTACAAGGTTGAGTTGCTAAAGGATCTGGGCGCCGACACCGTGTCGCTTTACCGGCAGGGAGATTTTGTCGATCTCTGCCGTGGTCCGCACCTGCCGCATGCCGGTTGGCTGAAGGCCGTCAAGGTTATCAAGCTGGCCGGGGCCTACTGGCGTGGTGATGAAAATCGGAAGATGCTTCAGCGCATCTATGGCACGGCGTTTTTCGACCCCAAGGATCTGAAGGCCTATCTTTTTCAGCTTGAAGAGGCCAAAAAACGCGATCACCGAAAGCTCGGCAAGGAATTGGAGTTGTTTGCCGTTGCCGATCAGGTCGGGCCGGGCCTGATCCTCTGGCAGCCCAAGGGCGCTTTGTTGCGGAAGATCATTGAGGATCACTGGCGCGAAGAACATTATCGAAACGGCTACGAACTGCTGTTCACCCCGCATATTGCCAAACGCGATATGTGGCAGACCAGCGGCCATCTTGATTTTTATGGGGAGAACATGTTTTCCGCCATGGAGATCGAGGAGGTGAGCTATCAGCTTAAGCCGATGAACTGCCCCTTTCATATCGCCATCTATAATACCCGCAAGCGTAGCTACCGCGAATTTCCCTTGCGCTGGTGCGAACTGGGCACCGTTTATCGTTTCGAGAAGACCGGCGCTCTCCATGGCCTGATGCGGGTTCGGGGTTTTACTCAGGATGATGCCCATATCTTTTGTCGGCCCGACAACCTGGAAGAGGAAATCTTCAACATCCTTGACCTGAATCTGCACATCCTCAAGACTTTCGGGTTTGAAAGCTATGAGGTTTATCTCTCCACCAGGCCGGAAAAGTCCGTGGGCAGCGACGAGCACTGGGAGCAGGCCACCACCGCCCTGAAGCTGGCCTTGGAGAAAAAAGGTCTGGCTTACGAGATAGACCCCGGTGAAGGGGTGTTTTACGGGCCGAAGATTGACATCAAGATCAAGGATGTTTTGGGACGAAGTTGGCAGTGCTCCACCATTCAGGTGGATTTTAACCTGCCCGAGCGTTTTGCGATGACTTATACGGGAGAAGACGGCAAGGAGCATCAGCCGATCATGATCCACCGGGCGCTTATGGGCTCGCTGGAGCGTTTTATCGGAGTGCTCATTGAGCATTATGCCGGGGCCTTTCCAGTCTGGCTTGCGCCGACGCAGGCCAGGATCATGAATATCACCGACGCGCAGTGCGATTATGCGGAAGAGGTGCATACCGAGTTGCGCCGAGCCGGCGTGCGGGTTGAAAAGGATCTTCGCAACGAGAAACTTAACTACAAGATTCGTGAAGCCCAGATGCAGAAGGTGCCGTACATGCTGATCATCGGCGACAAGGAAGTGGAGGCGCGCCAGGTTACGGTGCGGCTGCGCAACGGGGATAACCTGCCGGCCATGTCGATTTCCGAGTTTGCGGCGCTGATTGCCGGAGAAAATGAAGCTGGTCGAACTGGCGCTTGCAATAGCTAGGTGGTTCAGAGTATTATGTCATATTTCAGCGTGCCGATGCCAAGCATCGCGTGCGGTGTTTCCAGAATCATCTGTACGGAGGTATGAGTATCAAAGGAAAAAAAATTGGTGACCGACCAGAGCGGGAAGTGCGGGCCAGAATCAATCATGAGATTGATTGCAAGGAAGTCCGGCTCATCGATCAGGAAGGGCAACAGGTAGGGGTCGTCTCTGTCCGTGAAGCGCTGGCAAATGCCGAAGCGGCAGGGCTGGATCTTGTTGAACTTTCGGCTGCGGCCGTTCCGCCGGTTTGCCGGATCATGGATTTTGGCAAGTTTCGCTACGAGCAGTCCAAGAAACAGCAGGAAGCCAAGAAGAAACAGACAGTTATCGAGGTCAAGGAAATCAAGCTCCGGCCCAAGACCGAGAAGCATGATCTCGAATTCAAGATCAAGAATATTAAGAAGTTTCTGCAGCAGAAGAACAAGGTTAAGATCACCTTGCGTTTTCGCGGCCGTGAGATAGTTTATGCCGATACTCTCGGCATGGAGGTTCTGAACAAAGTGGTCGAGGAGTTGAAGGAAGACGCGGTTATCCTGCAGCCTCCCAAGATGGAAGGGCGGCAGATGGCCATGTTTGTCGGGCCGAAATAACGTAACCATTCAGCCGCACCGCATCTGCGTTGTTATCAGCCTGCTCATGTGCACCAGCACACGTCGCAGGCTTCTGCCTGGCAGCTACGGTATGTTGAGTGATTACAATTGTGATGTTTAAGTCTGATTTTTGGTTTTAGCTTAGTAGTTCAAAGGGAGAACATTATGCCGAAGATGAAAACAAACAGAGGGGCTGCCAAGCGGTTCAAGTGTACAGGCACCGGCAAGATTGTCCGCCGCAAGGCCTTTACCAGCCATATCCTCACCAAGAAGAGTACCAAACGGAAAAGAAACCTGAGACAGGCCGGAATTGTTGACGCCACCAATCTTAAGGGAATCAAGCGTCTGTTGCCTTACCTGTAAACAAACGGCGAAGCTGTCGCAGTCCGCCTCAAGATTATTACCAGTGTAAAAACTGCCGACGGGAAAAACGTCGGAGAATGTCAATAAGGAGAAGTACGATGCCTCGCGTAACACGTGGATTTAAAGCGCGCCGGAGAAGAAAGAAGGTTTTGAAGTTGGCCAGTGGCTTTATCGGTGGCCGGAACAGTCTTTACAGAACGGCAACAGAAGCCGTTGATAGGGCACTGGTTTACGCCTACCGGGACCGTCGGCAGAAGAAGCGTGATTTTCGGAAGCTCTGGATTGTCCGGATCGGCGCGGCTTGCCACGAAAACAACACCACCTACAGCCGGATGATGGGCGCCCTGAAGAAGGTAAATGTTGAGTTGGACCGCAAGGTACTCGCCCATCTGGCCGTTCTTGATCCGGGGACCTTCACTCAGGTTTCCAAGCTGGCTGGCGTCAACAACTGATTGTTGCCGTGCCCAGCATGCAAGAAGAACTGCTGCGCCTGAAAGCCGCTGCCGGTGAAGAACTAGCCGCAATATCCACGCTAGACGAACTTGAACCGTTTCGGGTCAGATATCTGGGCCGCAAAGGGGAGTTTACCCTTGTTTTGCGGCAATTGGGGCAGGCCCCTGCCGCGGAACGCCCTAGACTCGGGCAGCTGGCCAACGAGATAAAGCAGGAGTTGGAATCCACTTTTTCCGAGCTTGAAGCCAGGCTGGGAGAGGTTGGTATTGAAAGTACCCAGGCCAAACTGGATTTGACCCTGCCAGGACGGCGGTCTCCATTTGGCAAGCTGCATCCGGTGACCCAGGTAATGACGTCGGTTTGCGCCATCTTCGAGGGGCTGGGCTTTGCGGTGGCTGAGGGGCCGGATGTCGAGGTCGATTTTTATAATTTTGAGGCCTTGAATATCCCGCCGCATCACCCGGCCCGGGCCATGCACGACACCTTCTATATCAGCGACACCCTGCTGCTCAGAACCCATACCTCGCCCATGCAGGCCAGGATCATGGAGAAGGAGCAGCCGCCCTTGCGGGTGATTGCGCCGGGCAAGGTGTACCGCTGCGATTCGGATATCACCCATACCCCCATGTTTCATCAGGTGGAAGGGTTTCTTGTCGATCGTCACATCTCCTTCGCCGACCTCAAGGGCGTGCTTTCGGTGTTCATCACCAGAATGTTTGCTGAAAAAACCCCCATCCGTTTCCGTCCCAGTTTTTTCCCCTTTACCGAGCCCAGCGCCGAGGTGGATATCGGTTGCGTGCTCTGTGGCGGTAAGGGGTGCCGGGTGTGCAAACACACAGGCTGGCTAGAGATTTTAGGTGCCGGGATGATCGACCCGGAGGTCTTTAAAAAGGTCGGCTATGATCCGGAAGAGTACAGCGGTTTTGCCTTTGGTCTGGGGATCGAGAGGATTGCTATGCTAAAATATGGCATCACCGATATCCGGCTTTTTTACGAAAACGATCTCCGTTTTCTTTCCCAATTTTAGGGGCCGTTAAAAAATAATCATTACATTCTTTTCTATTTTATTACGGCACGTTATGCCGCTTACGATATGAGAATGTTACAGTTATTTGTTTACGACGGCTCAGGAGTTGTTACAGAATAACCATCGCCGTTGTTGCAGATGCTGCTACGGCTCTTTTATGCCGTTTTTTTATGACGGCGGCTTAGGCCCCTTTGGGGCGACGACCAAAAGACACCATCCATGAAGTTTACGCTTAACTGGCTGCGCGAATACATTGACACCGATCTGGAACCGGCGCAGATTGCTGATCACCTCACTATGCTCGGCCTTGAGGTGGACGCCTGTGTGCCGTGTTATCCGGAGCTGGCCGGGGTTGTGGTTGCCAGAATCGAAGCGGTTTCGCCCCATCCCAATGCGGACAAGCTGGTGCTCTGTGAGGTGAATGCCGGCCAGGAGCTTGTGCGGGTCGTCTGTGGTGCGCCCAACGCGCGCGCCGGACTTCTCACCCCTCTTGCCTTGCCAGGCGCGGTCTTGCCAGGCGGCTTCACTATCAAACCGACCAAGATTCGCGGGGAACAATCCTGCGGCATGCTCTGCTCTGCCAAGGAACTCGGGATCGGCGAGGGACAGGCCGGGATTATGGAGCTGGCGGCGGACCTTCAGCCGGGGCAGCCGATCAGCCAGGCCCTGCGGCTGGTTGATACCATGATCGAGGTTGATCTCACCCCTAACCGGCCCGATTGCGCCAGTGTGCTGGGGATTGCTCGGGAGATCGGCGGGGTGGTCGGCAAGCGGATTACCCCGCCGGTGGGGACGCTTCCCGTGCTGAGCGGGGAGAATCTTCCCTTCGGCGTGGAGGTGGAATCCGCCGCTGATTGCCCGCGCTACATGGCCAGGTTGATCAAGAAGGTAAAGATCGGGCCTTCTCCTTGGTGGCTGCAACAGCGGTTGCTGGCCGTGGGCTTGCGCCCGATTAACAACATCGTTGATATCAGCAACTTTGTCATGCTCGAGTACGGCCAGCCCCTGCACGCCTTTGATTTCAACAAGCTGGCCGGGAGCAGAATCGTGGTCCGCCGGGCAAGGTCCGGCGAGAGCCTGGCCACCCTGGACGGGGCCGAGCACCAGCTGGACGGGGAGATGCTGCTGATTTGCGATGGAGAAAAGCCGGTGGCCGTGGCCGGGATCATGGGCGGAGCCAATTCTGAGGTTGATGCTCAGACCTGCGACGTTCTTCTGGAAAGCGCCTGTTTTGCCGCCATCGGTATTCGGCGTGCCGCTTCCAGGCTCAATCTGAACACCGAGGCTTCCTACCGTTTTGAACGGGGTGTTGATCCGCAAGGTGTGCCCAGGGCCATGGAGCGTGCTGTCCAGCTCATGGCCGCTTTGGCCGGCGGGGAGATCGTTGTCGGGGGCGTTGATTACCATGACGGCGTTGACGACCCATCCCCCATCACCCTGCGTGGTACACGGACGCGGGCGCTCCTGGGCATGGATCTCAGTCTGGCGCGGATTGCTGCGGCCCTGGCCTCCATAGAAATTATCGCGGAAATGGTCGATGACGATACCCTGCGGGTGACGCCCCCGAGTTTCCGGGTTGATCTTGAGCGGGAGGTTGACCTTATCGAAGAGGTTGCCCGGATCGTGGGGTACAATCTGCTGCCTACCACCTTGCCCATGGTGCCGATGAATTTTTCCGAGCCGGATTCCCTCCGGGAGCTGCGGAAAAAGGTGGCCGGAACCCTCACCGCTCTTGGGTTTTATGAGGCGATCAACTACAGCTTCGTGGCCCCGCAGCATCATGATCTGCTGGGGTTGGCTGCGGACGATGCCAGACGGCGGAGTGTGCATCTACTGAACCCTCTGGCGGAAGATCAGAGTGTGTTGCGCACCACCTTGCTGCCTGGGCTTCTTGAAAACCTGCGCCGCAATCTCAATCACCAGAGTCATGATGTTCGGCTTTTTGAAATCGGCAAGGTTTTCCACCCTCTGGGCAGCGGGCAGCCCGTGGAACCTTTCCGCCTGGCCGCGGTTGTTTCCGTCCGCCGCAATCCCGGGGCTCCCGCGCTCCATGTCGGGGAAAGCCCCGCAGATATCTTCGATCTCAAGGGGGTGGTGGCACAGATTATTGAGAGTCTGCGGCTTTCCGCTGTAATCACCTGCCAAGCGTGCCAGGTCGGGCATGCGCCTCTCTATGCCGAGCCGGACATGATCATGACCGTCATGGGAGAGGAGAAGGTTTTGGGCTGGTGCGGGGCCTTTAACCAGAAAACCCTGAAGGGTTTTGGCATCAAGCAGCAGGCCTTTTTTGTTGATCTCGATCTTGCCGCGCTCGGCAGTTTTTCGGCCACGGCCAGAACTTTTGCGCCTTTGCCCAAGTTCCCCTTTGTCAAGTGGGACCTGGCCCTCATCGTCCCGGAGGGGGTTGCTGCCGGAGAGATGCTTTCCGCCATCAAGGGGTGCGGGGAGAAGCTTGTTGAACAGGCCGAAATTTTCGATGTATTCCAAGGCAAAAACATCGAGGCCGGGAAAAAGAGTGTGGCAATCTCCATCACCTATCGGGCGCTCGATAGAACCCTGGATGACGAAACAGTTGGCAAGATCCACCAAAAAATTATCGAGATGATGATTTTCCATTTTAACGGTGAGTTACGTGAGGCATAATAGATGAAACGATCCAATCTTACCAGGAAAGAGCTTTCGCAGACCATCAATGAGAAGATGGGGTTTTCTCAGCGGAGCGCCGGAGAAATGGTTGATGTGGTTTTTGAAGCGCTTAAGAAAACCTTGCTGCAGGGAGAGGCCATCAAGATCGTCCAGTTCGGTACCTTCACCGTGCGGAAAAAATCCTCACGGGTGGGACGCAACCCCAGAACCGGTGAAACCATGGAGATCTCCAAACGGCACATGGTATCCTTCAGGCCCAGCAAGGTGGTCCGGGAGAATTTGAACAAGGAATAAAGGAACAGTGTGACCAAAACATCTTGCCAGAGTTTTGATGAAATTCAGGGAAAAGCAGGCGCTCGTCTGCCGGGAATTCCTGACAAGCGGTACTTCAAGATTGGCGAGGTGTGCGCGATAACCGGGGTGAAGCAGCATGTGCTTCGCTACTGGGAGTCTGAATTCAGAATTCTCCACCCGCAGCGGGCCCAGTCCAAACAGCGGCTTTACCGTCGGGTGGATGTGGAAACGGTCCTGGCGATTAAAAGGCTGCTCAAGGATGAGGGCTTCACCATCAGCGGGGCCAAAAAAGCCTTGGTGCGAGATGGCGGCGGACAGGAGCAGGATCTTGCCGCCTCCGAAGCGGAGCAGGAGTTATTCGGGAGCCATGCAGATATTTTTGCGCAGGTCAAGGCGGAGTTGTTGGCCTTGCAGAAAATTCTTGAGGAATAATGGAGTTGGCGAGAGTCCAGCTTGACAGGCGCTCTTTGGCGTGCTAAATAGGGCCAACCTGTTGAACAGAGATATTTTTGTCGGGATGTAGCGCAGTCTGGTAGCGCACTTGAATGGGGTTCAAGGGGCCGGAAGTTCGAATCTTCTCATCCCGACCAGTAATAGCAAGGGGGTTAGCCGTTTTCGGTTAACTCCCTTTTTTTGTGCTTGTCAGGGTATGGTCGTGTTTTGTCGCTTGGTCATTTACGGCCCTTTAGAACGTTGCTGTCCCTGAGTTACGGCACCCCCTGCGGTTTTTGTGTCGATCATGCGGAAAGGGGAGATGGCGGTATCCATGGCTTGGGACATGATATCCAGGTAGTCTATCCGGTAATTGTTTTTGGCAAGCCTGGTGTCGCGGGTTGTAAAGCTGCAGTCATGTTCCTGACAGTATTTCCCTCTGGTCGCGTAGTTGAGGATGATGCGGGGAATGTCATAGTGATGGATGGTGTTCTTCCGTACCGGTCGGCCGTTTTCGATGATGTAGATCCGGTTGAGAAAAGTGGCTTCTGTCGTGCCGCCGAGATAGTTGAGCTCCTGGTAGGTTTGGCTTCCTGAAAGGCTTGGCAGGTGGTCGCTCACCAGGATGATCAGCGACTTAGGGTCTGCCGCGATCAGACCCTTGACAAAGGTGGCAATGGCCTCGGTGCGATAGTAGTACTGGTTGACTGCCTTCTCCAGCCCCTCGTCATGTAATTTCCCGAGCATTTTGATGACCATTGGCCGCTTGGTGTTGTTGAGGTCGTGGGGGGCATGGCCGTACATGCCGATGATGTAGTTGAAGAGGGGGAGCGTCGGGTTTTCCCGGATCCGCCTGGTGATGAATTCCAGATTCTGGGAAAAAAGCACCCCATCGAACATGTAATCCTCGTCCGTCACGTCCCCGGCGGAGAAATACGTATCGTAGCCTGCGGCGAATTCCTGCGGGTAGTACCTTTTTTCAAAACCGATTCCGGTATAGGTGTCAATGGTCATCTGAAAGTGTACCAGTTCTGGTCATTTGAAAGTGTACCACTTTAGTATGACGAAGAGAGTCGAGGCCCTGGG
>MGTD01000020.1 GCA_001799285.1 Deltaproteobacteria bacterium RIFOXYD12_FULL_56_24 | reverse complement strand
GGATCTCCTAGGCTCAGCGGAGGTCATGGGCAACCTGCCCCTCATCCTGATCGCCACCCTGGCCGCCTTCACCGGCGCTTTCTGGGGCAGCCGCCTGGTCAAGAAGGTAACGCTCCGCACCGTGCAGGTTGTGGTGGCGGTCATGCTTTTCCTGATCGCTATTTTGCTCGGCAGCGGGATCATTTAAAGCTGAGTTGAGCAGCTTGCCTGCTCAAACGAAACGTATACCCTCTGGGTGCAATATCAAACCTGCAAACGAGAATACATCATGACGCTGCCAAGTCTGACCTGGTCCCAAAAATACCGAAAGGGTGTCTCCTGGGTGCTCATCTTCGGGTTCCTGTTTCTCCTTCTCTTTTCTACTCATTCCTGGGAAAGGGACAGCCCCATTGACCTGCTCTTCGAGGTTGCGGGCCTTTTCCTGATCGTGGTCTGCACCTTCGGCCGGCTATGGAGTTCGGTGTATGCCTGCGGCTACAAGGATGAGATGATTATCGCCAACGGCCCCTATTCAGCGGTCCGCAACCCGCTCTATCTCTTCAGCTTCATCGGCGTGCTCGGCATGGGACTGGTCTCAGAAAACCTCCTGATCCTGGTGCTGGCGCCCCTGGCCTTTCTGCTCTATTACCAGTTTGTGGTCCGGTCGGAGGAAAGATACCTGCTGGCACGATTCGGCGAGATCTATGCCGAATACCTGAAAAGGGTGCCGCGTTTTATTCCCCGGCTGAGCCTGCTCAAGGAGCCGGATTTTTATCTGGTCAATGTCCGGGTCTACCGGCGGTCGCTGTTGGATGCCACCATGTTCATCTGGCTTTACATCCTGTTCCACTTCATTGAACGACTGCAACATATGGGCGTGCTGCCGATTCTCTTCCGGGTGCCATGACTGGAGCCATTATGAATCTGTTAAGACTCTTGCCCGTGCTTTTCAGCATGCTGATGCTTGGCGCCCATTTCTTCCGGGCAGGCCACCTTCTTCTTGCCGGGGGTGCGCTGCTTTCCCTCGGCCTGCTCTGCATCCGCCGGCCCTTGGCGGTCCGGCTCATGCAAGGGCTGCTCGTGGCCGGCGCCGGCGAATGGCTTGCCACCGCAGTCGGGCTGGTCAGCTTTCGGCAGGCCCAGGGGCTGCCCTGGCTGCGGCTCGCGATTATTCTCGGCCTGATCGCCCTCTGCACCCTGCTCTCCGCTCTGGTTTTCCGAACCAGTGGCCTCAAGGCCCGATACTATCTCCCGCAATAAAAGCAAGGGAAACAACTTAGCCAACCGACCCATTGCGCACGGCACCACATTTTTCCCTGGACAAAGGTTAAGATAAAGCTTAAATTATATTCGCACATGGAATCGCAGAGATAATCGGCAAGTTGCAAGGAGAACGCCATGCCCATCTATGAATACCGCTGTCAGGAATGCAAGGGACTGTTCGAGGCTATCATCACCTCAACAGAAGCAACAACCGAGGTGAGCTGCCCGAAATGCTCCAGCAACATCGTAAAAAAAACCATCTCCGCCTCAAGCTTCCGGATTTCCTCCGGCTCAAGCGCCATTCCCTCCGGGGCGCTCTCGGGCTGTTCCAGCAAATCTGGTTTTTCCTGAACCTGAAAAAAATGCGACCGGTCCGGCCGCACATAATCAAAAACCACGCAAGGCTGTCTCCGGCCACCGATCTTTTGCTTTTTTAGTAATATACCCGAAACGCACAGGCGAGGGTGATGGGAACAAGGCCGAATTCGGAGCCGACGGAGCCGTTCTCTGGCCGTTTGCCCTTGGGCAAGGAGAGGGTGACCGCCAGCTCCGCCTCGTCGGAGAGCGAATACACCCCATTGAGGCTGAGCAGCTGGGAATGATCGCTCCAGTTGACAAGCAGCAAGGCCTGCCCGGTCAGCAGCGGGGAAAACTCGTAGCTTACGCCCAGGGCGGTGTAGTCCCGCCCGGTATACCCCTCCCGCAGATTGCCGGCGGCCAGGGCCTGATTCAAGGCCTCGCGGGAGCTGTACCCCTGACCATGGTGGAACTGTTCCAGCCGCAGCTCAAGGCTGTTGGCAAAACGATGCTCGATTCCCACGCTCACCTCGGCCCCACCGGCCACCCCCTCCCGCTCCGGGGCTGCGTAATGCCCCTCCGCCCGGACGCCCAGCCAGTCGAAAAGCTCGCCCTGCAGGGAACCGCCGGTTATCCGCTGGTCGCGCACCGAGCCTCCCAGCAGCGCCCATTCCCAATCGTGGCGGTTGACGGCCAGCCTGGCCAGCAGTGAGTTCCGGCTCCAGTCGGGCCGGTTTCGCCACTCGGCATCGGTATCGCTCTCCGGCGAATAGCCCAGCACCCCGATCAGGCTCAGCTGGGCCAGATTCCCAAGCCGTACCTCGGCCCGGCCGCTGTCCACCCCCGACTTGTAGGCCCGGTAAAAGGTTTGCGCCGAAAAGGGGGCGAAAAAATCATTGGGGGAAAAATACATGGTGGTGGCCAGATTCACCGGTTGCCGGCCAAGACTCCACTCGGTATTGCCCTGCACATAGTGGAAGGCGGCGGTGTCCACGCTCAAATTCGCCTCAGAGTTGGTGCTCGCATGCTGCTGCCAGGTAAGTAGACCGCTCCGTTCGGCCCCGGCCGGGCTGGCGCTAAGACCGGAATTGGGCGTGGCGCGGATATTTTGCAGGAGGTTCAGATCGAACCGGCTATTCTCCCGATAGTTTGCCGTAACCAGCAGTCGTTGGTCCAGATCCCAGAACAGATCCTCCCGGCTGTCATAGAACGCTGCCGCCTCAGGATTGCGGCTGTAGGCAGCGCCCAGGCCGGTAAACCCCCGCAGGCTGAGCGAGGCCTCCTCGGACTGCCATTCGCTGAACGCTTGCCCTAAGCCGGGAAAAAGCAACAAAGCGCCCAGGCAAACCATGGGCAGCGAGAGCAGCACCCTTCTCACCCGCGCACTTCATCGCGTTCCAGCCTGCCGTCCCGGAGATGGATAAGCCGGTGGGCTCGATCCATCACCCGCTGGTCATGGGTGGAAAAAAGAAAGGTTATCCCCTGCTCCCGGTTGAGACGCTCCATGAGATCGAGGATCGCATCCGCCGTGGCCGAATCCACATTGGCGGTGGGCTCATCCGCCAGAACTATGGCGGGCCGGGAAACGATGGCCCGGGCAATGGCCACCCGCTGTTGCTGGCCGCCGGAAAGCTCATCCGGCCGCCGGTCCGCCAGCTCGGCCATGCCGACCTCGGCCAGCACCGCCATGACCCGCTGACGGCGCGGGGCATGGGGGATATTCTGCAGGGCCAGGACGAACTCGGCATTCTCGCAGGCGGTCAGCACCGGATTCAGGTTGTACGATTGGAAGACAAAACCGATGCGGTCGCGCCGCAGCCGGGCCAGGGCGCTGCGCCCCAACTCGGCAAGATCGCGTCCCTCCAGCCGCACCTTGCCCTGGGAAGGTTCGTCCAGCGCGCCGATCAGATTGAGAATCGTCGTTTTCCCGGAGCCGGAAGGCCCGCAGAGCACACTGAATTCCCCGGCCTGCACCCTAAAGGAAAACTCCGTCACCGCAGCGACCTGCACCTTGCCCTGCTGGTAAATCCGGCTGACATTTTCGAGCTGCACAAGCGGCGTGTTGTTCATGGTCGGATCTTTTGTCCCTATTACGAAGTAATCTCAGTCAAGTTCTTTATTCCCATGCAGTCAAAATCCCATTGGCCCGCAGCCGAGCACCGGAGAGGCTGCCGAAAAAGGGCTTTGCACTGTTTGAGCGAAGCGAGTTTGCAAAGCCCCGGCAGCATCGAGGAGCGCAGGGCATCCCGCCCACGGCGGGACAAGGGACACCGGGTGCCCTTTCTTTGGTTCGTTTCTTTGGGCAAGCAAAGAAATGAACAGACGGATAAAGCGATTCCCTGGCTGCTAAGATTGATGGTAATCATCTCCCCCCTTTTACCCCTGCTTCAAATTCTCCACCGACGTAGTCCTCCCCGCCTTAAAAGCGGGAAAAATCCCGGCCACCAGGGTCAGGAAAAAAACCGCCCCGGCTATCCACAAGGCGCTCTCCCTGTACAGCCGAAACTTCATGACCGGATCCACAAGAACCCCGCCGGCACTGTAATCCTCCCCAATCTGGCTGCTGAAATCAAGGCCGACCGTGGCCATATACCAAAACCAGGGCGTGGTGATGATCACCCCCAGGACCAGACCCAGAATCCCCAACCAGCAGGACTCCAGCAACACCAGCCACACCACCTGGCCCGGCATCATCCCCAGGGCCATCATGATCCCGAATTCCCGTTGCCTTTCCATGACGCTCATCAGCAGAGTGTTCATGATCCCGGCAGCGATGACCAGGCCAACAAGAAACTGAAGCAGATGGTTAAACAAGCGGTCTACCTTGATCAGCCCGGCCAGGTCAGGCTGGCTCTCCTGCCAGGTGAGCACCCCGATATCCGGCCTTTTTGCCCACAGCCGGGCCAGGTTTTCCTTGACCGACTCAGCCTCCCGGTGATCGGCAAGAAAGATCGCCACCAGGGAGGCTGCCTTGGGCTCATAGCCGAGGGTCTTCCGCACCAGGGCCAGAGGCAACAGGACCACACTCCCGTCCACCGAATCGTCCCCGGTCTTGAAGATGCCGCTAACCCGGCCAAGCTCGCTGACCAGCTCCCCATCCTTATCGGTCAGGGTGAAGACCAGCTTCTTGCCCAGGCGCAGGTTCAGTTTTTCCGCCATCTTTGCCCCGACCACCACCCCGCGCTCCTCGCCGGCGGAAAAAGAGCGGCCCTCAACCAGGGTGCGCAGGAAGATATTATGGGACGGGGTCTCCCGGGCCGGATCGATGGCGATAAAGGCGCCGCCCACGCTCTTGGCACCGCTGGCAAACATGGCCTGGCCCATGATGCGGACCTGGGCACCGGTAACGCCCGGAATTTGCAAGGCCCGTTGCCACACCGCTTCTGCCTCGAGCAGCCGCTTGTCCAGGGTCGGGGTATCCTGGTAGTCCGGATGCTCCACGCTCAGATGCCCCAGACCCATCACCGCGCTGGTGTTGATCATGTTGGTGTAGGCATAGTCGCCGGAGGCGGTAAAGGTCACGGAAAGCAAGACGCCGAAGGCCACGGAAAAGGCGGTGATCACGCTCCTCCGTTTGCTGCGCATCAAGGTTCGCCAGGCCATGGGTCCAAGCTGCATCAACGCTCTCCTAGTGGTGGTAGATGGCGTTAAGCGGCTTGAGCAGCGCCGCCTTGAGCGCGGGATAGAGAATGGCCAGCCCGGATACCAGATAGAGAAAAAGGATGGGCAGCATCACACTGTTGACCGTGACCACGCAATACCATTTCGCATCCAGGGCAACCCCGGCAATGGTTGATGATGATTGAACAAATTGTGAAAAATCAATGGGATGAATGCTAAAGTAAAAGGAAAATGGCAGACCCGCGGTCAGGGCCAGCAACACAGCCACGGTGACCTGGAGCATGCTCTCCACCACGATCATGGCAAAAAGCCCCCAGGGAGAAAAGCCCAGGGCCTTCATCACCCCGAACTCGGGGATCCGCTCAAAGACACTCATCAGCAGGGCATTGAGGGTCAGGATGCCCACGGCGGCATAGGTGATGAGCAACATGATCACCAGGGAGATATCGCCCATCTCAAAAAGCCGGGCCAGCACCGGCTGGAGCTGCCGCCAGTTGCGCACCTCGTAGTTGGGCAGCAAGCGGGCCAGCCGGGTCGTGGCCCGACCAAGATCCTCGGTGGCCTGCTGCCGCTTGACCACGATCTGCTGCACCCCCTGCGGCACGATCATCAGGCGGCGGAAGCTGGTGGCAGAGAGGAAAAACCCGCTGCGGTCCACCCCTTCTCCCACCGATTTCAGGACCCCCCGCACCCGGAAGAGCTCATTGGCCGTGGAGCCGTCCGCAGCCTGAGCCACCACCACCACCTCGTCTCCCACCGCCAGGCCGAGGATCCGGGCCAGCTTGCGGCCGAGCACCACCCCGGCCTGATCCTCTGCGGCAAGCCATTGCCCCTGCCAGACATGCTGATTAATGGCGGTAACCAGCGGCTCCCGAAGCAAATCCACCCCCCGCAGCTCGATGCCGCTTGAGGCATTGCCCGCCGCGGCCAGGCCGCTGGCGTACAGGCGCGGGGCCGCAACAAAACCAGCGCGGCCGAGTTGGGCCAGCACGGTCTCGTCTTCGGCAATGATCTTATAGAGGTCGGGATCGGCGCGAAAGCCTCTGGCATGCACCTGGAACTCCCCGAGATCCATGCCCACCGCGTTTTTCTCCATGCCGGCGAACCAGCCTTCCAGCAGACTGGCATAGAAGATCATGATCGCGCAGGCAAAGGCCATGGCCCCCACGGTGATCCTGGTTCTGGTCCGGGCACGATTGAAATTTCTCAGGGCAAAGGAAACAATCACACGTTTCACCTCTCCGGAAACAAGATCCTCTCAGCGACGCCGCAACTCCAGCAGGGAAAAAAGCGACTCCGGCAGATCCAGATCAAAACGCAGGGATTCGTAGACCAGCTCAGTATATTCCCCGGGCTTGTCCGCGGGCACCACCTTGAGCAGGGCAGGCAGGAGACGGCCGCCCATGTTCTTGACCTCGCTGAAATAGATGGTGCGGGCCAGGACATTGTCCTCGTCAAAGTAGGTGG
Organism: Deltaproteobacteria bacterium RIFOXYD12_FULL_56_24; assembly: GCA_001799285.1. Taxonomy (GTDB): domain Bacteria; phylum Desulfobacterota; class Desulfobulbia; order Desulfobulbales; family Desulfurivibrionaceae; genus Thiovibrio. The sequence continues at coordinate 35,962 of MGTD01000020.1, read as the reverse complement.
CAAGCAGCGGCAGATGGCCCTGGGCCGTCACGGTCATGACGATTCGGCCCCAGACCACGGCGGCATCCGGGTGCGGCTGCAGGGTGAATTCGATGATCTCTCGGCCCTCCCTTTTCCCCTTAAAGCTGAGGCGAGGCTCGTAATCCTCGGCCAGCCGCGACTCCTTGACCAGATCGTCGTTGGTGAAATGGCTGCCCATCCAGGAGCTCATCATCATGCTGGAGGTGAGGCGGATGGTGCGGTCGGTCTTGGGAAGATAGGTGTACATGGTGTTGCCGGTTTTCAGGCTGGCGGTATCCTTTTCCTTAAGCGGGGAGATGATGCGGACCAGGGATTTGTCCTTGCCCTTGGACCACATCTCCATGCGCATGGTCCGGGTGTAGTTGGCGGTTTTTACCTGCATGCGCACCGTGCCCTGGGAGCTGGTGGCACGCCAGAGATCGTCGATCTCCAGGAGAATGGCGCGGGCCTCCTGTTCGTCAAGAGATGGGGGGGGCGGAGCGGAGGCAACGGTTCCGGCCTGCAAAAAAATCCCCCCGCCCACCATCAGGGCCAGGAAAAGACAGACTGAAACGGATGCCCGGTTCACAACAGGGTTCCCGTATAGTTGAAGGTCCTGAGCCTGCTCCCCCCGCGTCCGGGCTGGCCCGACTGGCGGAAGATCCCGACCAGCTCGTCCGGCCTTGGCCGCATATGGGAGAGATCCACCACCCCGTAAGCAACCCCCCGGGCGGCAAGCTCAATGCTATGCGGCACCAGGGAAAAGGGCTGATCAGCCACGGCCACGGTCTGGCCCCAGCACTGCTTGAGCACGATCACCTCGCCCTTGGGGCTGACCAGGGGCTGGTCGTATTTGAAAAACGAGGAGGCCAACCGGGCGGTAAAAAGCGGCGGCAGGCCATAAATGGTCAAGCCCATTGGCAGGGCGTTTTTATGGCCGAAGAGATCGAACAGGTTCTGCCGGTCGGTTTCAATGGCCAGCTGGGCGTTGCTGAGCCCCAGTCCGGCCAGGGCCTGGACGCTCATGCTGTTCAAGACATTCAGGGTATAGTCGCCAAAAAGAAGCAGCTTCTCGGACGGAGCCTCCCCACCCCTCCCTTTTTTGCGGCCGGGAGGATGGTTCTCCCCCTCCGGCTCACCAACCGCTGGGGCCGTCTGGACATCCGCCGCAAAGAGCAACCGCTGGCCGATGTGGCCGATCTGCCAGGCGTGGTAGCCGCTCCCGCGCAGATGGGAGATGGCCTCCCGGTAAAACTCCAAATCCGCCTCCAGGATCACCGGCGGCAGAGCCCAGACCAGCCGCCGCCGGTACGGGGTCAGCCGTTTCTGCTGCCGGGCGTATTGGGCAAAGGTCTGCCGGGAGAGGGTGATGACCAGCCGCGAGGGCGGGGTGGGCAGCTGGACTTTAAACGATTCAAAATCGTCGATTTTAAGCCACCATTCCAGGGGCAGCTGCACCTGGGCCACGCCCCGGCGGCCTTGGGCCTGATCCTGCATTTGGCCGCGGGCCGGAACCTGGGCGCGGGGAGGCCGCTCCTCCCTGGTCTTGGCCGGGGCAGGCCGGTTGCCCGATATTCTCAGGAAATGGGTAATCTGGGCGAGCTTGCGGGGATCGACCAGATTGGCCACCTTCTTGCTGAACAACCCCGGCTGGATACCATTCTTGGCTGCCTGCCGGCGACCCTCTTCCGAGTCCACCTTGTAGAGGCTGTCGCCCCATTGCGCGCCCGGCGGCAGATCGAGCTGCACCTTGTTGCCCGCCGCAGCCTTGTCCAGGGCCAGCTTTCCCTGCCACAGGCCTTTCAGGGTAAAGGACTGCCGTTCGCCCGAGCCTTCCTGATGGATGCGCAGCCGGTCGCCGAGCCGGAGCGGTTCCTTCAGGGTCATCTGGGCGCGATTGGCCGTGACCTTCTCGGTTTTGCCCAGAAACAGGCCGATATTGCCCGAGTGTTGCGGGGCGATGATGTCCGTTGGCTGGGCCTTCTTGAAATAACCCAGCGAGGGTTTGCGGCCCATGGCCTGCTCCAGCAGCTCCTTGGCCTCGGCCAGCACCGCCGGGGTCGCGGGATTATCCAGGGCCAGCCGGTAGGCCTTGACCACCGAGGCCACATACTGGGCGCTGCGCATCCTGCCTTCGATCTTGAGCGAGCTGACCCCGACCTGGCGCAGCTGGGGGATCAACTCAAGCCCGGCCAGATCGTTCATGGAAAAAAGATAGCCCGCCGGGCTCCCTGGGCTGCGCCCCTTGCCGCCCCAGGTATAGCGCCGCCGGCAGGGCTGGACGCAACGGCCCCGCAGGCCGCTTTTGCCGCCGAGATAGCTGCTGAACAGACACAAGCCGGAATAAGCGAAACAGAGGGCGCCATGGACAAACACCTCCAACTCCACCGGGCATTGCTGGTGGATCTGCCCTATCTCAGCCAGAGTCATCTCCCGGGCCAGCACCACCCGCTGAAAACCCAGCTCGGCAAACTGCCTCACATTGAGGGAGTTGTGGGCGCCCATGAGGGTGCTGGCATGCAGGCGCAGGGAAGGAAAGAATTTGCGGGCCAGATAGGAAATGCCGAGATCCTGGATGATAAGGGCATCGGCCTTGAGCGCCTCCAGAGCGGCCAGCTCCTCCACCGCCTTGGTGATCTCTTCCTCCTTCATCAGGCTGTTCATGGCCAGATAGACCCTGACCCGGTTCCGGTGGGCATGATCGATCATGGCCGCGACCTCGGCCAGGGAGAAATGGCGGGCCAGAGCCCGGGCATTAAAGGCCGGAGCGCCGATATAGATCGCGTCGGCTCCACTCTCCACCGCCGCCTCAAAGGCCTCGATGGTGCCGGCCGGGGCCAGCAGTTCCATGTTTCGTGCGGGTTGTTTTTCCATGAATTTACTGTACCAGATCGGGAGCCGATTCGCTTCCGGCAAAATCAGCGGGGCCAGCCTTGGAAGGGAAAATGGTGGGCTATACCGCCTGGCCTCTCTCGCCAAACAGGGCCGTGCCCACCCGCACCAAAGTGGCGCCTTCCTCAATGGCCACCTCGAAATCCCCGGACATGCCCATGGAAAGCTGCACCGGTCCATGCCGGCCGAGAAGACCCTGGGCGGCAAGCTCTTCCCCCAGCAGGCGAAGCCGGCGGAAGCAACCCCGGCTTTCCTCCGGATCTGCGACAAAGGGGGGCATGGTCATGAGCCCTTGCAGAATCAGGTGCGGAAACTTTTGCAGCTCGCGGCACAGCTGCCGGGCTTTCTCCGGGGCAACCCCGGCCTTCTGCGCCTCCCCGCCCACGTTGACCTGCACCAGGACGGGCATGCTTTTGCCCAGCTCGGTGAGCCTCGTTTCCAGCGCCCTGGCAAGCTTGAGCCGGTCGAGGGTTTCAATGCAGTCAAAAATCTCCGCCGCAAGCCGGGCCTTGTTGGACTGCAGATGGCCGATGCAATGCCAGACTAGCCCCTGGCCCAGGGCTGCGACCTTCTCTTGCGCCTCCTGGAGATAGTTCTCGCCAAACATCACCTGCCCGGCAGCCAATGCCTCCCGGATGGCCGCAAGCGGTTGATGCTTGCTCACCGCCACCAGCCGCACCGAATCCGGATCGCGCCCGACCCGCGTAGCCGCAGCCCGGATCCGGGCCCGGATTGTCTCGATATTTTCCGCCACCGTTCCCATCAAGATCACCATCCTTCCAAGGCGAAAAGCTGCCCCGCATTGATGGTGGTCTGCCTGGCCACCTCCTCAAGGGAGATCCCTTTCAGCTCCGCCACCTTCTGGGCGGTAAAGAGCAGCAAGCGCGGTTCGTTGCGTTTCCCCCGATACGGCACCGGGGCAAGAAAAGGTCCGTCCGTCTCCAGAATCAGGGAAGCGAGGGGGATCTCGCGCACCGCCTCCTGGAGCATCTCGGCCTTGGCAAAGGTCACCACCCCGGGGATGGAGATGTGAAAGCCCAGGGCCAGAACCCGCCTGGCAAAGACACCATCCCCGGAAAAACAGTGCATCACCCCGCCGGCGGGAAACGGCCCGGCCCCCTCAAGGATTTCCATGATATCCTCATGGGCCTCCCGGTCGTGGACCACCAGGGGGAGTTGCAATTCCTTGGCCAGAGCGACCTGCCTAATGAAATGCTCCTTTTGCAGGGCAACCGGAGCATAATTTTTCACATAATCAAGGCCGATCTCGCCGTAGGCCACGACCTTGGGATGAGCGCACAAACCCCGCAACTCCGCATAATCGCCCGCGCCGAGCTCCGCGACATTGTGGGGATGCACCCCCACCGTGGCATAGATGCCTGCGTGCTGTTCCGCCAGTCCAATGGCCCGGCGCGAGCTTGCCAGATCGATGCCCACGCTGATGATCCGGCTAACCCCCGCCGCCGAGGCCCGAGCCAACACCGCCTCAAAATCGGCCGCGTACGCCGACATATCGAGGTGACAATGGGTGTCGATCAGCTCTGTCCCGTGGCCGGAAACCGGCAGGGGAATCTCTGTTTTTTTTGCTGGTTTTTCCATGCACGCCTCCCTGGCCGCACCTTCTAACAGGTTTTTATTTCTTGCGCAACATCACCGATCATGGGAAACCGTTTGACAAAACATGACCCAACCGACTATTATTTTCTTTAAATTTCAGGGTGTTCCGGACAATCCGCTCCCGGTTAGCCGAATTCTCAGCCTTGCCGACAATCTGGAACTGATGGCGGTGATCGCCATCGGCCACTCTAGCCGACGCGATCAGCAGTCACAGAGAAAACCATTGGCGGAATTCATCGTCAAAGAGTTATAACGTAACCAATCACGGGATGAGCCCACAAAGGTCAAATAACCACGGAATAAGCGACCACAGGGTGCCACAGGTTGCGGCAAGCGGGACGGCGATGCGTACTTTTGTCCGTGAGCCGGACCGATCGCCGCAAGATGTGGTGCCCTGTGATCGCTTACGTTATAACCAATTTGTCTTGCCCAACCATATACCAAGGAGGATTTTTCATGACCACACCACGCAAATCGTTTCACAATGTTATCCTTTCAACCATTCTTGCCCTGACCAGCCTCGTCGTTTTCAGCGGCTGTGCGGAAATGGGTCTGGGCAGCCGCAGCGACCAAGGAACCGCAGCCTCCTCAGCCATGGAAAACCAGCCCTATCGCGCCAACGAATTTTCCGATCTGCTGATTCCCGGTGAACTTTCCTGGGACCGGGAAAAAAGCATGCTCGTCCGGACCGAGTCCTTTGCCGGCGGGGTGTTGTACTACTCAGGCCGAGTCGACATAGCTTCGCTGGCCGATTTCTTCACCAACAGTATGGGCAAGAACGGCTGGAAGCTTGCGGGCTCTGCCAAGTACAAGAATATTCTCCTCGCCTTTGTCAAACCGAACAAGACCTGCACTATTGTTCTGTACGAAGATAAATTGCTGATGCGGACCCTGGTCTCCATCTATGTCGCCGAGGATACCGCAGCAGCAGGTTCGGGCGGGCTTAATCAAACGGATCCCTTTGGTTACCGCAAATAGTGATCGAGGCTGCGAGAATCATGTCTCTTCTGACCGACAAAAAAATACTGCTCGGAATTAGCGGCAGCATCGCGGCCTACAAGGTGGCGGACTGGGTTCGTGCCCTGCGCCGGGAAGGCTGCCAGGTTACCGTGGTCATGACCGAGTCCGCCTGCCGGCTCATCACTCCTCTGACCATGGCGGCCCTTTCCGGCAATCCGGTACACACCAGCATGTTCGCCGCCGAGGCGCCGGAAAAGATTCCGCACATCAATCTGGCCCGGGAGCACGACCTGCTGGTCATTGCCCCGGCCTCGGCCCAGACCATCGCCCGTCTGGCCCACGGCCTGGCCGATAATCTGCTCGCCACCATCGCCCTGGCCTTTTCCGGGCCGGTGCTGGTCTGCCCGGCCATGAACAGCGTCATGTTCCAGCATCCGGCCACCCAGGCCAACCTTGCCACCCTCAGGTCTTACGGGCACATGGTTCTCGACCCGGATTGCGGCAAGATGGCCTGCGGCGAAGAAGGCCCCGGCCGCCTGACCGACTGGGAAGATGCCAGGCAGGCCATTCTCTCCGCCCTTGCCCCCCAGGATCTTGCCGGCGAACAGGTGCTCATTACCGCCGGCCCTACCAGGGAATCCTTTGATCCGGTCCGTTTCTTGAGCAATCCCTCCACCGGCAAGATGGGGTATGCCATGGCGGCCACGGCCAGACAACGGGGGGCAATGGTGACCCTGATCAGCGGGCCGACCGCCCTTGTCCCCCCGCCAGGAGTCAGGTACATCCAGGTCACCTCCGCCGCCGAGATGCAGGCTCAGGTTATGGGCTGTCTCGCTGCAAATACCATTATCGTCAAGGCCGCAGCTGTTTCCGACTACCGTCCAGCCGAGCCTCAACCCCACAAGGTAAAAAAAGGCCAGGCCGCCTTATCCCTGCCGCTGGTCGCCAACCCGGACATCCTCAAGGAGCTGGGAGACCGTCGGCGAACATCGGCGAATTTCCCCCTGCTCATCGGCTTTGCCGCAGAAAGCCGGGATCATTTGGCGGAAGGAAACAGAAAACTCAAGGAAAAGAATCTTGATCTGATCGTGATCAACGATATCAGCGGAACGGAAACCGGTTTTGCGGCCGACACCAACAGAGTCACTCTGCTTGACCGCAATGGCGGGCAGGAGGATATGCCGCTGCTGAGCAAGGAAGAAACCGCCCACCGGATCTGGGATGCGGTGATCAGACTCAGGACGGACAACCGCTGAGTCGGGTTCGCAACAGAACCCCGCAGCCATAAGCCCCCACGGGAACAAACTCCCAGGGTCGCCCATCATGGCGCCGGTCATTCCTTCAGACGCCGCGGCAACTCCTCGTGGAACTCCGGGCAGCAGCTACTCAGGCAACCAGATAGCCTTTCTGCTCGACTTTCTCCATCTCTTCCCGAACCAGTTCAACGAGGGCGCGCAAGGCATACCACTGCAAGCCAAGATCCCGGACGTACTGCTCTAAAATCTCCCGATCGGGAAGCGGCATGGCAACATAGCCATATCCCTGTGCAAACATGAGATAATCGGCGACAAAGATTGTTTTCACAAACAGGCGGTGTTCTTTGCTGGCGCCCTCGGGATTATGATGAAAGCCGATGCCTTCCTTGAGTTCCGCCGGAAAATTCCAGCTCTCGGCCAGGGCCATACCAACCAGGCCATGGTCATAGCCAAAGAGGGAGGTCTCGCCGTCGGACAGGGAGCGGGGTGCATCCTTCATGCTCTGCACCAGTTGCATGAATTCCTGGTGCAGAAGCTGGTCTTCCACAATGATCCCGATGTCGTGCATCAATCCCGCGGCATAGGCATTGTTTCCTTTTTCGCCAAATTCCCGGCGGTAGATATTCTTGGCAAGAAAGGCGACAGCCAGACTGTGCCGCCACAACTGGAAACGGGAATAACCGGCAACGGACGTGCCGCCGTGGTAGAGTTCGCTCATCTTCTGGGTGAGGATTATTTCCTTGAGCGTGTCTAAACCTATCCAGATCAGGGCCTGATGGATATCGCTGATATCCTTTGAGGTGGCATAGTATGCGGAATTGGCAACCCGGAGAATCTTTGCCGTCAGCGGAGGATCAAGCTCAATAAGCTGGATGAGCTCTGAAGAACTGGCGGCAGGATCACTGATAAGGGACAGGATTCTGCTCACCGTCCCTTTGATGGAAGCGAGAGGCGAGGTCTCAACGAGTTCCAGCAGACCGGCTAGGGAATTATCGGTTTTTTCCTCACCATCCATGGAGCATCACCTTCTCTGATAATTTCAGCCGGCAAAACAGCAACAGACCTTACAAAACCGGTACTCCGACCACATCCCCCCGGCGCACCTCGTGGGCACTCCGTTTCGTCACCACGGCAGCTGCGGTGTTTGCCGCAACCCGCAGGATCATGATCTCTCCGGAAGTCCGAACCTCAGCCTGATCCGTCCCGGCCACCGACAACAGGTCGCCAGGCATAAGCCCCTGATTAGCGCCGATATTCAGATAGACGATATCACCTGGTCCGGCAAGCTGACGCATGAAATAAAACGCCACCACCGAACCATTTGCCGGGGCCGTCCCTGCCTGGGCCGGACGCGGAGAAACCTTGGTCCGCTCCTGAACCGGTCCTAGAACGTCACCGGTTTTTACTTCGGCAAAAGCCTGCCTGATCACCCCCCGCTGGCCGGAGGCGTCCGAGGCGACAATCTCGACAACAGCAATGTCCGCCAGCAGATGGCCGGGACTTGCCCCAAAATAACTCAGGGACTCGACCTTGCCCATATCCCGGTAAACGCCGAACTGCCGGCCAACCGGCGCGCCAGGGGCAGAGATGAGGATGGCCTCGCCGACAGCCGCGCCCTTCCAGCCCTGTTCGGTATGCAGCACCCGTCCCTCGTTGGGGATCTCGTTGGTGAGCATGCCGATCCCCTGGCCATAATCCAAGGCCTGAACACTCTCCTGACCAGCCTTGGCCTGTAGCTCGGGCGGGGGCAAGTCTTTTTTTACCACGAGGAGAGGGAGCGGTTCGGAAAACGACGCCATACCAGCCTTTGCCAGGGCCGAGGAATCAGAAGCCACAGGGCCGACACCGCTGTCCGCGGGTCTCGCCATGGCCGGAGCACTTCCCTGGCCTGGAATCTTGAAGACCTGACCGGGGTAGATCCAGTGGGGGTGGGCAATCCCTGGATTGATGTTCCAGATTTTCGGCCAGAGCAGTGGATTATCGAGATAATTTCCGCTCAAATCCCAGAGGGTGTCCCCCTTTTTTACCGTATGAGTGATTGTATTTTCCGCCAGAATTTCCCCGCCGCCAAAGACTCCGCAGGCAGAGGCGATAACCACCGCTGTTGCAACAATTTTTTTCATGGGATGCTCCTCTTAAACCGGACAAGACAGAAACAGGGTATACACTCCGCAAACCCCATGGCCCTTGCTACCATCAACGCAGGATTTACAAGAATTGTCAAGAGGATGCTGTGGATGCGGCCTATTATATTAAACTGCCGAAGATGCCAGCGGTGCTGATGGCGTTAGCACCCTAACGGAATAGCCTGTAAAACAACGGCGCTCTTGCCAGCGCGATTATTCGTAACGGCTCCTGAAGAACCGCAGCCGCAGGGCATTGGAGACCACGGAAACCGAACTCATGGCCATGGCCCCGCCGGCGATCATGGGATTTAAGGTCGGTCCGCCGAAGAGATGCAGAACCCCGGCCGCCACCGGAATGCCGATGATATTGTAGATGAAAGCCCAGAAAAGATTCTGCTTGATATTGCGCATGGTAGCGCGGCTTAAGGACAGCGCGGTGAGCAGGCCGGAGAGATGGCCCTTCATCAGCACGATATCCCCAGCCTCGATGGCCACGTCGATGCCGGTGCCCATGGCAATGCCGACATCGGCTTTTGCCAGGGCCGGGGCGTCATTGATGCCGTCACCCACCATGGCAACGCGAAACCCCTCGGCCTGCAAGGCCGCCACCTTTTCCACCTTCCGGTCCGGCAGCACCTGGGCAAAAACCTCGCTGATCCCGGCCTGGGCGGCAATGGCCCGGGCGGTAAGCTCGTTGTCGCCGGTAAGCATGAAGATTTTGATCCCCATGCGTTCCAACGTACGGATGGTCGCGGGCACCTCGGCTTTCAAGCGGTCGGCAATGGCGAGCAGAGCGATAAGCCTGCCGTCGGCCGCACAGTAGAGCGCGGTCTTGCCCGCCCCGGCAAAACCATGGGCGATTTGCGCAACCGCTTCACCAAGCCCCGCCACCTCCTGCTCCGTCATGAACTCCCGGTTACCGAGCAGCACCTTCTCGCCCTGAACCATGGCCCGGATCCCCCGGCCGGGAACCGCCTCGAAATCAACAACCTCGGCCAGGGTCAGCCCCTTTTCCCTGGCCGCTTTGACAATGGCTTCGGCCAGGGGATGCTCCGAACCGCTCTCGGCGCTGGCCACCAGGAAAAGAATGCGGTCACGATCCATCTCCGGGGAGACCGGATGCAGGTCGGTCAATTCCGGGCGGCCGTGGGTCAGGGTGCCGGTCTTGTCAAAGATGATGGCGTCAATCTTCTGGGCCATCTCCAGAGCCTCGCCGCTCTTGACCAGTACCCCAAGCTGGGCGCCGCGTCCGGTGCCGACCATGATCGAGGTCGGCGTAGCCAGTCCCATGGCACAGGGACAGGCAATGACCAGCACGGCGATGAAGATCCGCAAGGCAAAGGGAAACTCTGCCTGGCCGAGAAAATACCAGGCCAGACCGGCAATAATAGCCAGAACAATAACGGTGGGCACGAAATAAAGGCTGATCCGATCCGCCAGATTGGCGATGGGCGCCTTGGAGCCCTGGGCCTCGCGGACCATGGTGATGATCCGGGCCAGCACCGTGTCCTGCCCCACCTTGTCGGCCCGCACCTGTAATAAGCCGTTCTTGTTCAGAGTAGCGCCCACCACCGGATCGCCGACCTCCTTGGAAACCGGCAGGGATTCGCCGGTGAGCATAGACTCGTCCACACTGGAGCGCCCCTTGATCACCGAGCCGTCCACCGGGATGCGCTCGCCGGGCTTGACCAGCAGGACATCGCCGACCTCGATCTCGGCCACCGGGATTTTTTTCTGCCCCTCCGCCCCCTCCACCACCAGGGTGGCCTCCTCGGGGGCCAGGGCCATGAGCTGGCGAATGGCGTCCGAGGTGCGCACCTTGGAACGGGCCTCCAGGTATTTACCCAGGGAAACCAGAGCGATCAACACCCCGGCGGACTCGAAATACAAATCCATAACCCTGGCCATGACCTCAATGCCCAGGCCAATCTCGATCAGGTTCCAGGTGCTGTAGACAAAGGCGGCCCCGGTGCCGATAGCGATGAGCGAATCCATGTTGGGCGCCCCCCGCCAGAGGGCCGGGAGGCCGAGCAGATAAAAATTCCGGCCCGACCACATGATCGGCAGCACCAGAAAAAACTGAACAAAAGCAAAGGTGAAAGGCGCCTGATGGGGAGCCAAAAACGAGGGCAGCGGTAAACCGGCCATCTCGCCCATGGAAAGAAGCAGCAACAAAACGGCAAAGGCAAAAGCCGGATAGAGACGCCTTTCCATGGCCCCAAGCCGGGCAAGGGCTTCCTCCTGCTGCCGCTCAAAATCAGTTCGACCGGCCGGCCCGGCCACCCTGGCCTTGAAGCCAAGGCGCGCGATGGTCTCGCGGATCTGTCTTTGACTGACCAGTTCGGGAGCAAAAATCACCATTGCCGATTCCGTGGCCAGATTCACCTGCATACTCCGCACCCCGGCAAGACCGCCCACCACCTTTTCTATCCTGGCGGAACAAGAAGCGCAGGTCATGCCGGCAATGGCCAACGCCAGCCGGACTTCCTTTTCCGGCAGCACCAGCTCGAAACCAAGCCCCTTGACTATCCCGGCAATATCAGCCAGACTGAGCTGACCGGCATCCCACTCCACCTCCAGGCTCTCGGCGGCAAGATTCACCGTAGCCTTCCGAATACCCTCGGTGGTGGCCAGCACCTTTTCGATGCGGGAGGAACAAGATGCACAGTGCATGCCCCGGATAGCGAGCCGTTGTTTTTCAATTGTCGAGGCCATGGATACTCCCTTGCTTGTCCTGCTCTTTCACGGTATTTTTTTATCGGATAAAAAATATTGCGCCCGATCATAATTCAGCTTTTAATATAATCCTTTACAGCATTCAACCACAAACCCCGACAAAGGAGTTTCCCATGCCAACCATCCAGATCAAGGGTATGCGCTGCGGCCACTGCGTGGCCTCGGTCACTTCGGCGCTCAACGCCATCGACGGCATCAGCGAGGTGAACATCTCCCTCGAAAAAAACGAAGCCACCTTCAAGCAGAACCAAGAGGTGCCGATAGCCGCCATCAAACAAGCCATCGCCGCCATCGGCTTCGAGGTGGTGGAATAAAAACAGACCGCGCCCCCGGACTGTTGCGGCGCAGCAAGAAGGAACTCCTTCCCGGCCAGCGGCCTACAGCACCAGGAGTACCGCCGGATGCCCCTTGAAGGCAAGGTGCTGGGCCTCCCGATCCTCGGCGCTGACCACGACAAGTTCCACGTCCAGACAGAGATACTTGCCGCCGCTGCTCGAATTGGACTGGGAGACCAGACATTCCCGCGCCTGGACAACCTCGACGATGGCCGCCCGCAGCTCCTCCTGATCCCGACCGATGATCTTGTAGACCCACGGACAGGGATAAGCCAGCTCGACCTTTTGCTTGCAGTCATTCAACAACACTAGCAACCTCCGTATTTTTTCTCTCGCCCGCCACGGGAAGAAAATCCCGGCAACCTATCATACCAAAGTCGATCCCCATCGCCAACAGGATCAGTAACTTCCTTGATCACCGCCATATTTACAGTATAATAAAATATTCCCAACCCCATCTGCACAGGAGTTCTCTATGAGCAAGAAAGCGCACCAGGACCTTATCATCATCGGCGGCGGGCCAGGCGGCTATACCGCAGGGATCTATGCCCAACGGGCCGCCCTGAAGACAGTGCTCATCGAAAAAGGCATCCCCGGCGGGCAGTTGAACAATACCGGCGAGGTCGAAAACTGGCCCGGCACAGAAAAAATCAGCGGCTCGGATCTAGCCCTGCAATTTTCCCGGCATGCCGCCGCCTATGGCCTTGAGATGATGAATCGCGAGGTTGTTGGTGTTGAGCCGGGGCTTGACCACCATACCGTCATTTTGGATAACGGGGAAAGCTTATCAACCCACGCAGTTATTCTTGCCACCGGCGGCAGCCCGCGAAAACTTGGGGTTCCTGGGGAAGACCGCTATTATGGCCGGGGGGTTTCCTACTGCGCCGTATGCGACGGCTTCTTTTTCCGCGACAAAACCGTGGTGGTGGTGGGCGGAGGCGACAGCGCCCTGGAAGAATCCCTGTATCTGGCCAAACTCGCCAGGCGAGTCTATATTGCTCACCGAAGGGACGCCTTCCGGGGCGGGATGATCCTGCAAAAAAGGGTGCTGAATGAAAAGCGGATCACCGTGCTCTGGAACACGGTTCTTGCAGAGATTCAGGCGGATGAGCAGGGGGTGAACGCAGTGACCACCAAAAATACCCTGGACGGGGCAATCTCCATCCTGGCCACCGACGGAGTATTCATCTTTATTGGTTTTGAACCGAACAATTCCCTGGTGCCGGCGGGCACCAGGATGAATGCCAACGGCTATGTGATTACCGATGACAAATGCGAAACCAGCACCTCGGGCATCTTTGCCATTGGCGATCTGAAGGAAAAATACGCCAAACAGATAGTCACTGCCGCAGCGGATGGCTGCACTGCGGCTCTGGCCGCGGCCCATTATGTCGAGCACAAGAAAAGCGGTTATGGCCAATAAGACATCCATAGTCCAGGCTACAATAAAACTTGCCTCGACTTTTCCCCAGGGCTTCGTTTAAAAAAATACAACAGACATACTCCTGCCACAAAGCCGCCGACGTGGGCCCACCATGCCACTCCGCCTTCGCCCAACCCCACCGCAGCCTGTTGGGCGGCGCCTTGCAGAAACTGCATGAGAAACCAGACGCCGATAAAAAAGTAGGCCGGAATTTCCACCAGATAAAAAAGGATGAACACCGGGATAAAAGTAAGAATCCGGGCGCGGGGATAGAGAAGAAAATAGGCGCCCAGCACCCCGGCAATGGCGCCGCTCGCCCCGATCATCGGCACCTGGGCCTGGGGGTTGGCCCAGAACTGGGCAAGGGCTGCGGCTACCCCGCAGAGAAGATAAAAGAGCAGATAGCGGCCAGGCCCCATTCGGCCTTCCACGTTATAGCCAAAAATCCACAGCATCCACAGATTGGAAAAGAGATGCAGCAAGCCGCCATGGAGAAACATGGCGCTGAAAATCGGCAGGTAACTGCCAAGAGAGCTAACGTTTCCCGCCTGTTCGGCGGCAAAGCGAACCGGGACAAAACCATGGGTGATGATGAACCCTTCCAGTTCCGGGCCAAGACTCGACTGATAGACAAAGCAGAGGATATTGACGATGATGAGCCAGAGATTGACTACCGGGAAATGACGGGAGGGAATATCATCTTTTAGGGGGAACATAGTAATCGTTCACCAGTATCGTTGAACGTGCAAATTTCACCGGACTGTAAACGTTTACCGGGTGCCCCAGATGCGCGTGTCAGTCGTCGGCAGGAGTGTCCGACAAAGCGGCCTGCGAAGTGTGCAAGTCGCACATGAGCAGGCCGCTGACTGTCAATCATCGGCAGCAGTGCCGATAACGCAGATGAGGTGCCCGGTGAACGTTTACGGAACATGACTCGGCAATTCCGCTTCAAGCCTGGGCAACGGTGAGGCTGTCCGGTTCCGGCAGAGGCAGGATGAAATAAAAGTTGTTCCCCTCTTCCGTGGCCTCGTAACCTGCCACACCGCCATGAATCTCCACCACCTGCTTAACAAAAGTCAGGCCATGTCCGGTTCCGGGCCGAGACTTACCCCGTTCTCCACGGACGCCTTCGCTAAAAACCGTCTTCGCCTCAACCTTGGAAAGGTGCTCTCCGGTGGTGAAAACATTGAACTTTACCCCAGGCTTGCCAGGGCCAAAATAATCGGCGAGCACTTCGCGGCCATAGGCCATGGCCTTTCTGATCTTCCCTTTCCGATTCGTTATTTCCCCAGTATACTTAACCGCATTGGAAAAAAGATTGGCATAGACCTGTGAGAGCAGTCCCACATCCACCCGCAGGAAAATTTCTTCCTCCTGCATATCCTCGGGCTTTTCCACCGCAATCCCCCGAGCCCCGAATCTGCTCAAAAAATGGTCCAGCTGCGGAGAAACAATCTCCCGATCAATGGCGCATTTCCTCAGACGCAGAACAAAACGACCCTGGGCAAAGTGATCCCGCCGGAACAGACTCTCCAGGAAAAGGCTGTAGTTGGCATGATGCTCCAGCAACTCCCGATGATTCTCAAGCAGGCCCCGGTGCAGGTCGCTCACCTTGCCGGCCACCAGTTCAACGCTCACACCTGGCACAGCCGGAGCGGCATTAAATCCGGCAAGGAGTTTCTCCAGCTCGGCAATATCCTCGATCATGGCTTTAAGTTGATTGAACAGATGTTTAAAATACATGTTGGGGGTGATGACGTTGTGTTCAATGTCCATCACCAGATTGTTGATAAACTGAAGATGCTTGATATTCTCGTGCGCAATCAAACGGTTATGAAGATTGTAGCCGATACGGTTCGTATATTTGCGCAGAAAAAACCGATCGGCCTGGGAGATTTTTTCAAGGGGATATACTTCAAGAACCCCCAGTATCTGAGGATTGAACGATTGCCTCTCGCTGTCCTGCGTGTCGTGGGATGGTTTGCGATGAATCGGCACCAAAAATGAATGCTCGCTCTCGTAACTTTTAAAGCTCAACCGCACATGGTCCGGGGCGGCAAGCGGTTTCAGCAACAGTCCCTTTCGGCTTTCGCAGACAAGCCCCAGTTTCTCCTGCTCCTTATCAAAAAGATAAAGCCGGCTATGCAGGCCGAGAAACTCGAAGAGGGCCGCCACGCAAACCCTGTAAAAATCCTCGTTGGAGTCGAACTCCTGGGCAAGATCGAAAAAGGTGCGCAACAGATCATTCTGGGCAGGGCTTAGGTTATAGCTCGCGTAGCTCCGCTGCTTTTCCTTGATCCGCAGCCTGATTTGCTGCAAGTCCGTGTCTGAATGGGTTTCCTTACTCATGATCCCCCCGAGCAACAAGAGCGTCCCGCACCACTTCCTGAATTACAAAAAAAATCCTCTCCCTGGGGTTGACGCGAAAGCAAACTAATTCCGGCCGACAAGCACGATTTCGTCGGCCCCGCTCTTTTCGGCAAGACGAACATGCACATGTTCATCGGCTTTTACTGGGATGTCCATGCCCACATAGTCGGGCTGGACCGGCAACTCCCGCCCACCCCGGTCAACCAAAACGGCCAGCTGGATGCACTGCGGCCGGCCGATGTCCATCAGGGCATCCATGGCAGCCCGGATGGTGCGACCGGTGAAAATGACATCATCCACCAGGACCACGACCATCTCCTCCATGGGAAAGGCGATGCTGGTTTTCTTGACGATGGGATTCTGGCTGGCCAGGCTCCAGTCATCCCGGTAGAGCGTGATGTCCAGGGTGCCGGTGGGCAGCACAATTTTTTCCCGGTCCTGAATCAGCTTCTGAATCCGGTCAGCGAGAAAAACCCCGCCGGTATGAATGCCGATTATGGCCAGATTGGCAACCCCGTGGTTGTTTTCCACGATCTGCAGGGCGATCCGGTGCAAGGATCGGTCTATATCCTCGGCCGACATGATCCGTTTTTCCATCTTTTCACCTCCGAAATTAAAGGATGTCAACCGCCTGATTACGGCCAGAAAGAATCGATACCCCGGGCCACCACCATGTTGATCGCCTCTGGATAGGCTTCGCATTCCGCGGCAAAAACCCGGGCCGCGATATCATCGGGCGTGTCGTTATCGTCAACGGCCACGCATTGCTGGACCACAATCGGCCCTTCGTCATACACCTCATTGGCAAAGTGGACCGTGCAGCCGCTCACCTTGCCCCCCCGCGCCTTGACAGCCCGGTGTACCCGCATGCCGTACATCCCAGCCCCGCAAAAGGAAGGGATCAGGGAAGGGTGGATATTGAGCACTGCCCGTTGCAAGTTGACCGGAGGCTGATAAAGCTTCAAATATCCGGCCAGCAGTACCAGCTCGATCCCGTACTCATGCAGAATCGCGTTGATGGCCCCATTATCCTGGGCAAAAAAGGCCGGATAGCCGTACTTCCTGGCCTTGGTCAAGCCGAGGGCGTCGGGCAGGTTGGCAATGACCACCTCTATGCTCCCCTGCATAGAACCGGCCGCAATCCGCGCATGAAAATTATCGAGAGTCCGGCCGGAGCCGGAGAGCAATACCGCCATCTTCATTGGCGCCACCTACTTGAAATAGGGATTGGCTTCGACATCCACGGTATTCAGCCAGTTGACGATGGCGGTGTCGTAGCTGCTGGTCAGGGCAAAAACCTTTACCGCCAGGCGGAAACGGGTCTTGAGGGTGGTGTTGCCCGTGGCCTTGATCTCGGTCAGCACCTGCGGATAATCGGCCGGGTCGACAATCACGGTGACATCCTGAAAATTCTTGGCACTTGAGCGCAGCATGGTGGGACCGCCGATGTCGATGTTTTCAATGGCCTCCCCCAAAGTGCAGGCCGGATTGGCCACGGTTTTCTCAAAGGCGTAAAGATTGACCGCCACCATGTCGATGGCCTGAATGCCATGCTCGGCCATCTGCCGCACATGGTCCGGGTTGCCCTTCTGGGCCAGGATGCCGCCATGCACCTTGGGGTGCAAGGTCTTGACCCGGCCGTCGAGCATCTCCGGGAAACCGGTAAATTCGGAAACATCCTTGACCTTGATCCCGTTATCCCGCATCTTTTTAGCCGTACCGCCGGTGGAGAGGATCTCGATCCCCAGCTGCTCAAGCTCCCGGGCGAATCCCTCGATCCCGGATTTATCGGTCAGACTGATCAATGCCCGTTCTATCTTTCTCATGATCTTCTCCTGAATTTCATCTCAAAATAACTACCCTTCGACAGGCTCAGGGCGAACGGACATTTCCTTAACGCATATTCCGTTTATGCTGAGCTTGTCGAAGCACCTGTTTGAAGCAAGTTTCGAGTTGATACGAACCCGTCAACCTTGCCTCGACACTGTAACGCAAAGAGGCGAAGACGCAAAGCAAACAGATGGTCCGGCGAAAAAAATCGGCCAGCTCGGCACCCTACAAATCCTTCTTGGTAAACTTCCTGATCAACCTCCGGTCCCGCTTGCCAGGCCGGCCCGGCGGCGCGGCGCCAACAATGCGCAAGAGCCGCCGGGCCTCCCTGGCCTGGAGACGGGCCGCGATGCTCTCCGGGGTCTCTTCATAGAGCAGCTGCGCCTCCGGCGCGCCCCGCCGCTGGCTGCTGAGAGCCCGGACAACTATGACAAATTCATCCTGCTCCTTCTGGATCTGCAGCCCATCGCCCACCGCCACCAGTCGGGAGGGCTTTACCCGTTGGCCACCCACCTGAACCTTGCCCCCGGCCACCGCTTGGGAGGCCTGGGCGCGGGTCTTGAAAAAACGGGCGGCCCACAGCCATTTGTCCAGCCGGACCTGAATCTCCTCACTCATCGTTCGATCCGCCTCCCCTGCACACTCCAGCCTACCACAGTTCGCGCCCTCCGGCCAAGGCCCATCCACAGCCCGGCCCTCTCCCCGTTTCCCACTTTCCGCACGCACGCAAATGGTGTATATATCTGCATCATGAAACTCAATACCGTCGGCATAAAAGATATCCGTTATCCGGTGCGGGTGCGCGAAAAATCCGGGGGCATCCAGGAGACCGTGGCCAGCATCAGCCTGCAGGTCAGTCTGCCACGCCAATACCGGGAGTCCTGCGTCTCCACCTTCATCAAGGTTCTCAACACCTACCAGGACGAGATGAGCAACCGGATCTTTCGAAACCTGCTGGCCGAGGTGAAGGAAGAGTTGCGGGCCGAATCGGCCCATGTGGAAATGACCTTTCCATATTTTTTGGAAAAAATAGCGCCAGTCACCGGCACGGCCGGGCTCATGGAATATACCTGCCGGTTCACCGGCGGCCTTGGCCGGGATGAGGATTTCGTTCTGGCAGTCTGGGTGCCGGTGACCACCCTCTGCCCCTGCTCCAGGGAAATCAGCGATTGCGGGGCACACAACCAGCGGGGCGAGGTAAACCTCACCGTCAAGTATTCAGGCTTCATCTGGATGGAAGAGCTCATCTCCATGGCCGAGGCGGGCGGTTCCTGCGAGGTCTATTCCCTTTTGAAAAGGCCGGATGAGAAATATGTGACGGAAAAGGCTTACAACAACCCGATGTTCGTCGAAGACGCGGTACGCAAGGTGGCGGAACAAGCCATGGCCCATCCGGCCATCACCTGGTTTTCCGTGAGTGTGGAAAGTTTTGAGTCCATCCACAAGCACAGTGCCTATGCCTATGTGGACAGCGACGAAATCCGCTGACCTGATTCATCACCAAAGCAAATTTCGGAGATGCACGATCTGCAAGGCGGTATCAGGCCAAGGCCCGCTGTTATCAATAACATGAGCCGCGCGAAGGGCCTTGTCCAGCAAGGGCATCTGGGTCGCAAAAGCTTTTTGGGCCTCAGCCTCGCCTATCCGGTCACGAAGCATGATTCTGCGCAGGCAGGCTTGCTTATCTGAATATACCACTACAATCTGCGAAAAATCAGGCTCCCAGTGCGCCTCATACAAAAGGGGCACCTCCACCACAAACCGCACTGGGGCCAGGGAAAAATTTCCTTTCTCTTTGCCTAGCCAGGCGGCGATTTCCTCTCGCACCAAGGGGTGAAGCAGGGCATTGAGTTCCCGGCGAAATTCGTGGTCTGCAAAAAGAACCTTACGCAACAAGGTCCGGTCAAGCCGCTTATCCGCCAAAAAAAATCTCTCGCCAAAGGCCCCCTGCACGGCCAACCAACCAGTAGCCCCAGGCTCAAGAAGCTGCCGGCAAACGGTATCGGCATTAAGCCCTCTGGCTCCGCTGATCTCGCAGAGACAGGCAGCCACGGAACTCTTGCCGGAGCCCATCCCCCCGGTGATGGCAACCACCGATGTCTGTGCCTGCTCTGCCACTGTTACCCTCCCCCCACAAGGTAAGCGTTCAGCAGCACCACATCTGCTTTGTCATCGGCCTGGTCCGCATACCTTATGTATAGCGAACAGGCCTCTTGGTCGGACACTTCTGCCGACAATTGACACGCGCATCTGCGGCACTGCTGAACGCTTACAGTTCCGTGTTTACCTGAAATTTGGGTGCCCCTGGTGAACGCTTACCCCATAAGCGAAGCGCCGCCTGTCTGTCGCAACAACTCAAGAGTATATAGCATATCCGGCCAAAGCGGCGCGATAAACTGCAGATCCTCCCCGGTCCGGGGATGAATAAAGGCCAGGGTATGGGCATGCAGGCATTGCCGGCTGATCCCCATCTCGGCATAACGGGAATTCTTCCGGCCATATACGGAATCACCGGCAACCGGGTGAGACAGGGCAGCCATATGTACCCTGATTTGGTGGGTGCGCCCGGTTTCCAGACTAAGCTCCAAGAGGGTCAACCCCTGGGCAAATCTCTCCAGAACCCGCCAGTTGGTCACGGCCTCCCGGCCATCCTCCCGAATCGCCATTTTTTTCCGCTGCACGGGATGCCGGCCGATGGGCAGAGCAACCCGGCCGGATTGGATGGTCGGCTTGCCTTCGACCAGGGCCTGATAGATCTTTTTCACCTGGCGCTGCTTGAACTGGCCGGCCAGCGCCTGATGGGCAAAATCGCTTTTGGCAACCACCATGACGCCGGAAGTGTCCTTATCAAGGCGATGAACGATACCGGGGCGCAACTCCCCATTTATCCCGGATAACCCGCCACAATGATGAAGAAGGCCATGGACCAGGGTTGCCGAACGGTGACCTGATGCTGGATGCACCACAATCCCTGGGGGTTTGGCGAGAACAATGAGATCCTCGTCCTCATGCAAAGTAATAAAATCGACAGGCTCACCAACCAGCTCCGAAGAAGGACTCGGAGGGATAGTCACCGTAAGGCGGTCCCCGGCCTGAAGAAGATACTTGGCTTTCTGGACAGTCCCATTGACCAGGACCATGCCGCCCCGGATAAGCTGCTGAATCCGTGACCGCGTCAAGCCTTCACGGTCGAGTTGGCTTGCCAGATACAGATCAAGACGCTGCCCTCCTCTCTCGACGATAAAAAGGCTATTCTGACTCATAGGCTCACAGTGGGTAAAGTAGGGTCATTTTTAAAATGCGAAAAAGCCAAATTCAGGAAAAGCAAAAAAAAAAGCCCGCGCTACCAAATGATAGCACAGGCGGGAAATTACAAAGAAAGGTAAGAGGAGAACATCTCGGCCCCTCTGGCGGAATCAGGAAAAAATCTGCTCGATGTTCTTTTCCACCTGGATCTCGGTTTCGTTAAATTCATTGGCCAGGGCAATTTCTTTCACCAAAAGGCTTTTCGCGGTATCCATCATCTTGCGTTCGCCAAAAGAAAGGTCCTTATCCACGCGCAAGAGAAAAAGATCACGAAGCACCGAAGCAATTTCGTAGACCGAACCGGTCTTGATCTTTTCCATATACGCCCTGTATCGCTGATTCCAGGGCTGGGAGATGATGGCCACATCCTTTTCATTCAGGATGTCATAGATTTTACTCACATCCTGGGAGCTGATGATATTTCTCAACCCTACACTCTTGCAACTAACCGTTGGAATCATGATAACCATGCTGGAATCAAGAATCTTCATCACATAAAAGGATTGCTGCTTGTCCCCGACCTGCCTCTGCTCGATGGATTCTATCTTGCCAACGCCATGGGCCGGATATACTGCCATATCACCAACGTTAAACACTCGTGCCTCCCTTTCGTCAATTATGGAACACCCTGTTCCTTTTTTCTACAAGGAAGCGCTCCGGTACCGACGAATAAATGAAGATTAGGGGGCAATATACCACACCTGTCAGAATTATCAATCCAAACTTAAAAAAACATGATATTACAACATATTAGGCTACATCTGATCAGCGTTGATCCGGTTCATGGCCACGGGAAGCCCTTCTTCCATGACCAGACGTATCCCCATCTCCAGGCGGTTAAGCTCTTCGCACATCTTTTCCGTTTCTTCTTGCTCAAAGCGGGAAAGGACAAAATCGCTAACCCTCTCGAGATTATCCGGACGCCCGATCCCAACCCGCACCCGCACGAAATCATTGGTGCCCAGATGCTCAATCAGGGAACGGATCCCGTTATGCCCGCCGGCGCCCCGGTTGGTCATGATCTTGGTGCGTCCCAAAGGAAGATCAAGATCGTCATGAATCACGATGATCCTGCTGGAGGCGACCTGATAAAAATCGGCAACCGCTCTAACGGCGAGGCCGCTTCTGTTCATATAGGTCTGCGGCTTGACGAAAAGAACGGGATACCCCCAGGACAGATCTTTCGCCGTATCCGCCTGCCATTTTGTCCCTTTGAAGGCGAAACGATATTTTTCCGCCAGATAATCAAGAAAGATAAAACCGATATTATGCCTGGTAGCAGCATATTCTTTCCCTGGATTCCCCAAGCCAACCACGATGTACACGGTATTCCCCTCTCTACAGGCAAACAATCACCACGCAGCTGCCGCCCCTGTCCGAACAAAAAAAGCCGAAAAAAGGAAGCTCCTCTCTTCGGCTTTTACCACGCGGTATTGAATGAAAAAAATTATTTCAGAGATTTTACTCTGCAGCGCCGGATATAGACACGCAAACAGCATCCGGATCACTCACGAGGCTCACTCCCTCGGAGAGACCGAGTTCCTTGCAGGTTAAGGCTATACCCAGATCCAGAGGCGCAACATCAACCTCGATAACATCGGGGATATCAAGCAGCTTGCCAGATACGGCAACCTTATTCTTAACGATGGTCATGTCGCCGCCCAGGTCAACGCCCTTGGCCTTGCCAACATATTTGAGCGGCACCTGAAACACCATGGGCTTGTCAAGGGAGATTTCATAAAAATCGGCATGAATGACCGTATCCTGAACAGGATCGGTTTGAATCTCCCGGGTAATCACCTGGCGGATCGTTTTCTTGCCGTCTTCCTCAATCTCCAGATTGATGAAGGCATTCTTTCGGTGAATCGAGAGCAGCCCTCTGGTGAGATCCCTGGTGTTGCATTCCAGGGAAACAGGAGCACCCAGCGGACCATAAATAACAGCAGGGGTGTTCCCCGCCCTGCGCATTGTCCTTGCCGCACCTTTACCAACACTTTTCCGGACTCGCGCCGTCATATCGATTTGTAACATTGCAATAATCTCCTCATGTACCGATTCTCATACCAAAAAACCAGCCACGGCCATCACAGCAGATGGTGGCCTCCGGTTGTATATGTCTCTGCCTTACTCACTACACAAATAATGAACTGACAGAATCCTCACTATGAATTCGCTTCACCGCCTCCCCCAGCAACTTGCAGACGGAAAGCACCTTGATCTTCGGGCAATTCCGGGCGGCCTCGCTGAGGGGAATACTATCGGTGATGATCAGGGTTGTAATCTTGGATTTTTCCAGCCGGTCAATGGCCGGGCCGGAAAGCACCCCATGGGAACAACAGGCATAGACATCCTTGGCGCCCGCTTCGATGAGGGCATCAGCCCCCGCACACAGGGTTCCGGCGGTGTCGACCATATCATCCAACAAAATCGCGGTCTTTCCGGCAACGTCGCCGATGACGTTCATCGCCTTGCATTCGTTGGCCCGCTCCCGGCGTTTATCAACAATCGCCAGGCTGGCATTCAACCGCTTGGCAAAGGCCCGAGTCCGCTCTACCCCGCCGGCATCCGGGGAAACCATCACCACGTCATTACTCAATTTATGCGAGATGTAATCAAGCAGAACAGGGGCGGCAAACAGGTTGTCCACCGGGATATTGAAAAATCCCTGAATCTGCCCGGCATGGAGGTCCATGGTCAGAACCCGCCGTACCCCGACCACCATCATCATCTCAGCTACAACCTTGGCGGTGATTGGCACCCTGGGCGCCACCTTGCGATCCTGCCTGCCATAGCCGTAATAAGGGAGAACTGCGGTGATCCGCCGGGCGGAGGCGCGCCGCAAGGCGTCAACCATGATCACCAGCTCCATGAGATGATCATTAACTGGCGGGCAGGTCGGCTGGATGATAAAGACATCGCGACCGCGGACGTTTTCACCGATCTCGACGAAGATTTCCCCATCGCTGAAACGACGAACTTCCGCCTTGGAAAGGGGCACCCCGATATAGTTGCAGATATCTTCGGCCAAGGGGCGGTTAGCGTTGCCGGCAAACACCTTCATATCTTTCATTCTGTTGCCTGAATTTCGAGTTATCTTGTTTTGGCCGCTTCGAAACTCCCCCGCAAACCTTGCGCGCCAGAGGAGAGTAAATGGCTGGGGCGGCAGGATTCGAACCTGCGAGTGCAAGAGTCAAAGTCTTGTGTCTTACCGCTTGACGACGCCCCAACTTCTCAACGCTTTGCCGTGCTCAGTGGTCGGGCAAGAAAAACATTCCGGCCGAAACGCTTTGCAAATCGAGCAACGCTCTGTTGCGCTTGCGCCTCGTTGGCAAAAAGACCAAACACGGTGGGGCCGCTGCCGGACATCAAGGCCCCGTGGGCACCATCAGCCAGAAGCTCGTCTTTGATGCGGCCGAGCTCCGGATATTTTCGGATGGTCACGGCCTCTAACTCGTTATATAAAGGAAGATTCCCCGGCCCGGCACATGCATCATTACCATGCACGAATTCGCGGCCTAAGATATATGGATTGCCACCCGTTGTCAACGTAAAATTCTCATACACCCACTTGGTGGACACGGGAAATCCAGGGTTTACCAAAACTATCCAGCCGGAATAGAAAATATCCTCGGCCTTGATCTCGTCGCCAATCCCGGTAGCCCAGGCGGCGGCACATTCATCAACAAAGAAAGGCACATCGGCCCCCAACGGCCGCGCCAGATCGGCAAGCTCCCCGGAGGAAAACGGCAAACCATAGAGCATATTCAGCCCCCGCAGGACGGCGGCGGCATCACTGCTTCCCCCCCCTAACCCTGCGGCAATCGGCACCTTTTTTTCCAGGACAATATCAACGCCCCCCCCGGTGCCCAGGGCCGTAAAAAAACTTTGCGCGGCCCGGTAGACCAGATTGCCCTCCCCGGTGGGCAGGTCGCTGGCCGGGCAATGCACCGTGATCCCGAAATCCCGCCTAGTCAGACGCAGCCGGTCGGCCAGGGTGATTTTGACCATTCTGGTTTCAAGGTCGTGAAACCCGTCCGCTCGTTTCCCCTTGATGGCAAGATAGAGATTTATTTTTGCTGGCGCCTCGCAGACAAGCTCAGCCGGGCTGCCGATCTTTTTGTTCAGCAAAGGTTTATTACCCCTGTTTCCGAAGGCGCAAAAGAAAATCGCCTGATTTCAGAAATTGAAAACCAGGCGATCGTGATTGGGCGAGTGGACGAAAAAGATCAGCCTTTGACCTTCACATAACGCAGTTTCAGGTCGGCAAGCACATGCCCGAGAAGCGCCTCCTCCTTGTCGATCAAATTCCCCTTGGTCTTGTCCTTCAACAACTGCAAGGTGCTGATGGTGTGCTTGGCCAAGGCCAGATCCTTGCCGGTCTGGCCGGTTTCCGGATTCTGCATCTCACCCAGATGATAGAGGGCTGAGGAATTCAAGGACATGATCAGGGTGGTAAAGGTTACCTCCGGCAGCACGCAATTGCCGCCCTTCCGGATATAGCCCTCCGGGCAGCACCCCTTTTCGCTTTTCTCGTTTTCAGTCATGGACCATCCCCAACGGGCAAAAGAAAAAAACGCTAAGCGCCCAGCAACTCAGGCAACTCAAGAACCATGGCGGCATGGATGTTCGGCAGAGCAAGAACCTTGTCCAGCACCGTTTTGGGCAGCAAGACATCGGTATTCAACAGGATCACATTGAGGTTTAGATCCCCTTCCCGCTGCTTACCCACGGTCATTCGGGCAATATTAACCCCTTCGCTGCCCAGCGTGGTGCCGAGCAGGCCGATCACCCCTGGGACATCGTTGTTCTGGACAAAAAGCATCGGCCCGGCGGGAAGGGCCTCCATGCGGAAGCCGTTGAGGCGCACCAGCCGCGGCTCGTTCTTGCCGAACACTGTGCCGGCCAAGACGTTTTCTCCCTCGGTGGTTTTCACCCGAATGGTTACCAGATTGAGAAAATCATCACTCTTGCTGGTTTTTGCCTCAACCACCCTGATGCCGCGCTCCTGGGCAATAATCGGCGCATTTACATAGTTGACGGCGTCTTGCAGGATCGGGGTAAACAACCCTTTAAGGAAGGCAACGGTGATCGGGCTGGTGACCATCTCGGAAAGATCGCCGCAGAATTCGATATTGACCTCCTCCACCCCGCCCTTGGCGATCTGCATGTGGAAGGAGCCGAGCATCTCTGCCAGGGTAATGTACGGGCCGACTTTGGAGAGAACATCCGCGCTCACGGAAGGCACGTTGACCGCATTGGTAATGGTGCCGCGGAGCAGATAGTCCGCCATCTGTTCAGCGATGGCCACGGCGACATTTTCCTGGGCCTCCGCAGTGGAAGCGCCCAGATGCGGGGTGCAGACGAAATTATCCAGACTCAGCAGCTTGCAGTTTTCCCTGGTGGTGGGCTCCACCTCGAAGACATCCAGCCCGGCGCCGCGGATCTCTCCATCCTTCAGGGCATGGTACAACGCATCCTCGTCAACCACCCCGCCCCTGGCGCAATCGAGAAAAACGCACTCCTTCTTCATCAGCTTGAATTCCTTGGTGGAGAGCAGATGCTTGGTCTCCTTGGTGAGCGGCACATGGACGGAGATGAAATCGGCCCGTTTGCACAGCTCTTCCAGGCTGACCAACTCGACGCCGATTTTCTCGACCAGCTCTTTGGGCATGTGGGGATCAAAGGCGATAACCTTCATCTTCAACCCTTGGGCTCGGTCGGCAAAAATGCTGCCGATCCGGCCGATCCCTACAATACCCACGGTTTTGCCGGTTACTTCCCGCCCGGAGAATTTCTTTTTCTCCCACTTGCCTTCCTTCATGGAGGCCGTGGCCTGGGGGATGTTTCTGGTCAGCGACATCATCATGGCAATGGCGTGTTCCGCCGCGGTTGTGGCGTTGCCATCCGGGGCATTCATGACAATGATCCCCTTCTTGCTTGCCGCGGGAATATTGACGTTGTCAAGGCCGATGCCGGCCCGCCCCACCACCCGCAGTTTCGTAGCCGCTTCGATGATCTCCTCGGTAACCTTGGAGGCGCTGCGGATCACCAGGCCGTCGTATTCAGAAATTATAGCCTTAAGCTCCTCCGGAGGAAGGCCTGTTTTCACATCAACCTCAAGCCCGGCCTCCTCGAGAATCTGAACACCTATGGGCGACAGGTTGTCACTGATCAGAACTTTCATTATTTCTCCTTTGTTTAAAAAAAGCGGCCAAGATCATTCCCGGATTTTGGCAATCAATTTGGCAATCAATATAGATAGTGCGCCGACAATGCAGGCCAAAAAAAACCTAAAATAACCCAAATTTCCGGCCAGCTAAAAAGCGGAATATTATGTTATCAGGGGAGTTTGTCAAGGATAAAGCTGAGTTGAGCAACTTGTCTGCTCCTACGAAACTTATGCCCTTCGGGTGTAAAACATGGGCGACCGCCCTGCCTTGGCGCCCCTTTTCCTATTCTTTAAAGCAGGCGGAAAAATCAGCGGGCTCTTCCTCGCCCTCATCCCCCCCACGGTCCTCATCCTGCAGGCGCCGGTAATGCCGGGCCGTCTCGCAGGCTTTCCGCATCTCTTCATATTTGCGGGCAAAGAGCTTTTCCGGAAATCCCGGCTTGTTGAGATAGGTAACCATGTTGGTCAAAATATCGGCCACCATGCCTTCCACCAGCGCAGCCCTTTCGTTTTCGGCAACAAAGGTTCTCTCCTTGGTGGCGGAAAACTTTACCGACCCAGCCATCTTCTCCCGGACCTCTTCCTGCAAGGCAAGATCCGCCTCGGGCAGACGGGAGAAAAACTCGTCAGCCACCGGCAGATCAGCCTCGCAGATAATCTTGATCAGCCAACGGTCTCCGACCATCTTTTTTGACTGGTCATAGACGGTTAAGGTCATATTGTTTTCAAGATTGCGCTGCTCGATTATCTTCATGACCACAACTCCTTGATCTCTGCTTCGCTTGGGACGAAGACCCTGTCTTGCCATCTGCCTCTGCCCGCAACAAGGCTTGCCCTCTTTCCTGGAAACGGGTATATAACATAACTTTCCCTAAAGGGGATAACTCCTTTATCTTAAATACGGCAGAGACCAACGGACGTAAAGCAGGTGCTTGTCTCCCCTTTCCTGTCCTCGACTTTATCTCTTGCGCATATCAACTCGCTGGGACAGACCATGAGTATCGAGATCTACAACACCAAAACCGGTCGGAAATCCCCCCTGGTCACCTTGGAAGAGGGGAAAATCAAGCTCTACGTATGCGGCATCACCGCCTATGACTACTGCCACATCGGCCATGCCAGATCCGCCCTAGTGTTCGACATGATCGTCCGCTGGCTGCGCTACCGGGGCTTCGAGGTCACCTTTGTCCGCAACTTTACCGATATCGACGACAAGATCATCAAGCGCGCCCAAGAGCAAAACACCACCTGCGAAGAGCTCTCCAACCGCTTCATCGCCATGTTTCACGAAGACATGGCCAGCCTCGATGTTCTCCCCCCCACCATCGAGCCAAAGGCCACCGAACATCTGCCGGAGATCATCGCCCTGATCGAAGATCTCATCAAGAAAGGCCTCGCCTACCAGGTTGACGCCGATGTCTACTACAGGGTGACCGGTTTTACCGGCTATGGCTCCCTTTCCGGCCGCAATCTGGAAGACATGCAGGCAGGCGCCCGCATCTCGGTGAACGAGAAAAAAGACCACCCCATGGATTTCGCCCTCTGGAAAGGAAGCAAACCGGGGGAACCCACCTGGGAAAGCCCTTGGGGCCCAGGCCGGCCCGGCTGGCACATCGAATGCTCGGCCATGAGCCGCAAATACCTGGGCAACTCCTTTGACATCCACGGCGGCGGCAAGGATCTGATCTTTCCCCACCACGAAAACGAAATGGCCCAAAGCGAAGGCGCCACAGGGGAAGAGTTCGTCAAGTACTGGGTCCACCACGGCTTTGTCACGATCAAAGAGGAAAAGATGTCCAAGTCCCTGGGCAACTTCCTCACCATCCGGGAGGTGCTCGCCAAGTTTGCCCCGGAGGCCTTGCGGCTCTTCATCTTTTCCACCCACTACCGCAACCCGCTTGATTATTCGGAAATGGCCCTGCTCGATGCGGTGGCCGGACTCAACCGCTTGTACACCTGCCTGGCAGAGATCGAACAACTGCCCGCCATTGGCAACGATCAGGCGGCCGGCGCCATCTCCAAACAGGACCGGGAGAAGATCGAGTCCATGGCCGAGCGTTTCATAAAGGCCATGGACAACGATTTCAATTCAGCCCAGGCCCTGGGGCATCTTTTCGAAGGGGTGAAAATTCTCAACAAGATCCGCCAGCATCTGCCTGGCAGGCCGGCCAGTCTCGACCTGCAACTGCTCAAGGACGGCGCGAAAACCACCAGGGAAATGGCCAATACCCTGGGGCTGCTCAGCGAGGATCCGGTGAGGTACATGCAAAAAGAGCAGGATAAAATCCTTAAAACCCTCTCTGTAACCACGGAAGAGATCGAAAAGGGTATCGCAGAAAGAACAGCAGCAAGGGAAGCAAAAAACTGGGGCAGGGCCGATGAGATCCGCGACCAGCTTCTGGCCCAAGGCATTGACCTTAAAGATGGTCCTACCGGCACCTCATGGCAGGTCAAGCTTCCGTAATTCCCCCCCTGCATCGCTTGCTGATTACTCAGACAATCAGATATCTCTTTGCATCGCTCCCTCGTTCTGGGCTATAATTAAAAAACACCTTTTCTGTCTGTTTCCATCAACGCGTCTGGAGGACTGCCATGAAGCGAGAGGCTGCGGTTGCCAATCAGTTTTACCCCGGGAACCCAGCCACCCTCAGACAGGCCCTTGACGGACTCATCCCCGCCACCACCGCAAAACAAAAAGCCTTGGCCGTGGTCTCGCCCCATGCCGGCTATGTTTATTCCGGGGCGGTGGCAGGGGAAACCTTTGCTGCGGTGGAGATTCCCCAGAACATCGTAGTGCTGGGGCCCAATCATCATGGCTACGGCGCGCCCGTGGCCGTGATGGAGAAAGGTGCCTGGAAAATGCCCTTGGGCGAAGTGCCGATCAACACCGTTCTTGCCCACAGCATCCTTGCCCAAACAGAATTGGTCGAGGCAGACACCCTGGCCCACCGATTTGAACATTCCCTTGAGGTGCAGGTGCCGTTTTTGCAGTACTTCCGCCCGGACATGACCCTGACCCCAATAGTGATCTCCCATCTTTCCTTCAAATCCTGCCAGATTGTCGGGGAAGCGCTCGCCGCCGCCATCACGCAATACGGCAAGCCCGTCCTCATCGTGGCCAGTTCGGACATGACCCATTACGAATCCCGGGATTCCGCCACGGCCAAGGATTCCCTGGCCATGCAGCAGATCAAGACCCTGGACCCCGAGGGGTTGTACAACACTGTGCTGGTCAACAAGATCACCATGTGCGGCATCATGCCCACCACCATTGCCCTGATTGCCGCCCTCCGCCTGGGGGCGACCCAGGCTCGGCTCATCCGCTATACCGATTCCGGCGAGGCCAGCGGCGACACCAATCAGGTGGTCGGGTACGCAGGCTTTGTGATTTCCTGAGCATAACGGTCCAGCAGCACCGCATCTGCTTTGTCATCGGCCTGCTCATGTGCAATAGCACACTTTGCAGACCTCTTTGTCGGCACTTCTGCCGACAATTGACACGCGCATCTGCGGCACTGCTGGACCGTTATACCTTCTTGATTATACTTCTTTCCGGTCCCGGCTTCTCTGTTACTCATGAACAAACCTGCGAAAGAGCCACAATTCTCCTTGACATAATCGGCCTGTTCCTCTATTTTTCAACGGTTCTTTGCCCGGCACCCAATGGGGGATCGTCTAACGGTAGGACTGCAGACTCTGACTCTGCCTATCGGGGTTCGAATCCCTGTCCCCCAGCCAAGCAACCCTTCTTCAGCCCCCCTAACCGTAGGATTATGCACCAGGCAATTCATTCCAGTCAAATATCGCGCCTCCCCTGATCAAGCAAAAAAATGCCAATACATGCCCTGGCTCTTTGACTCCGCGGGTCCGCTGCACCACTCGCGATAACGCGGTACACCGTGTGGCCTTCCCCACCAGAGTAAATATCCGGGTGCTATGCGCCCGAATATTTACCTCAGGTTATGCACTTTGCAAATTGCTTCTACCCCCAGGATGGCACAGCCCCCCTACTATCTTTGTCGTGCGCGCACCCCAAAAACCCTGTTGTTAGCAGAGTCGTAGCGGGTATCCCATTGCTCCTTGCCGATGCGAAAGTTGAAATTCCAGGCAGACAACCAATCCTTTGGCTCACCCCAGACAAAAGCGCCGGAGGTCTTGAATATCTGCTGAAAATTGTGCGTATCGACACCTTTTGCGTACAGTTCCTTCAATTCAAGCATGGTGGGCATCCGCCAACCACCTCCAGCAACGCCACAGGTGACCACCCACTTTTCGGCCTGAGAGTAATCGGTATTCTCATCCGGGCCAGCGACCCATTCAAGACCGCTCTGAGCATCGCTTATCACCCCATCCGCTGTCACCGCAAAAAGGTTCTTGGCGGCATAAACCAAATCATCCCTTAAAATTTTCTGACTGGCGACGCGGCAAAGATCTGCAAACCTGCCATCAGGATACTTGTTCAAATAATTATCATAAGCGCTGACACTGTTCTCGGATTTAGCTAGTTCCCAGGTCTCCTGCTCGACTTGGACGGCCATCATCCGTGCTTCTTCTTCACGCTTTTGTTTCAGTAAAATCTGATAATTTCCCTGAGCCTTAACAGAAAACCGCCCTTTTGGATACCTACTCAAAAAGTTCTCATAAACAGAGAGATTGTTCTCGGACTTGGCCAGTTCCCAGCTCTCCTGCTCGATCTTTGCCGCCAGCGCCTCTGCTTCCTGCACGAGTTTCTGCCGGGCCTCCTGGGCCAGCGCCGCAAACCGCCCATCCGGGTAGCGGATCAAGTAATCATCGTAGACGCTGATGCTGTTAACCGACTTCGTCTGCTCCCAGCTCTCCTGTTCGATCCGGGCCGCCCGCGCCTCGGCCTCGCGCCTCTTGCGCACCTGCTCCTCCTGCCGAACCGCCTCTTCGCGCACCTGTCGCTCCAGCTCTGCGGCCTCCTGCACGAGTTTCTGCCGGGCTCCCTGGGCCAACGCCACAAACTGCCCATCCGGGTAGCGGCTCAGATAATCATCGTAAGCGCTGATGCTGTTCCCGGACTTCGCCTGTTCCCAGCTCTCCTGTTCAATCCTAGCCGCCCGCGCCTCGGCCTCGCGCCTCTTGCGCGCCTGCTCCTCCTGCCGAACCGCCTCTTCGCGCGCCTGACGCTCCCGCTCTGCAGACTCCTGCACGAGTTTCTGCCGGGCCGCCTGAGCCAGCGCCCCAAACCGCCCCTCCGGGTAACGGCTCAGATAATCATCGTAAGCGCTGATACTGTTAACCGACTGCGCCTGCCCCCAGCTCTCCTGTTCAATCCGGGCAACTCTCGCCTCGGCTTCGCGCTTCTTGCGCGCCTGCATCTCCTGGCTCGCCGCCTCTTCGCGCGCCTGACGCTCCAGCTCTGCGGCCTCCTGCACGAGTTTCTTTCGGACTCCCTGAGCCAACGCCACAAACCGCCCCACTGGATAGCGGCTCAAATAATCATCGTAAGCACTGATGCTGTTAACCGACTGCGCCTGCTCCCAGCTCTCCTGTTCGATCCGGGCAACTCTCGCCTCAGCTTCGCGCTTCTTGCGCGCCTGCATCTCCTGGCTCGCCGCCTCTTCGCGCGCCTGACGCTCCCGCTCTGCGGCCTCCTGCACGAGTTTCTTTCGGGCCGCCTGGGCCAGAGCCGCAAACTGGCCCTCAGGATAGCGGCTCAGATAATCATCGTAAGCGCTGATGCTGTTCCCGGACTTCGCCTGCTCCCAGCTCTCCAACTCGATCCTGGCGATTCTCGCTTCTAACTGTTTGGCTGTTTGTTTGTTACTGTCGTTTTCCCTGCCTTTTCCAGTTTTTTCCCGGTCGGCCATTTTCTTCAATTCGATCCTGGCCAAATCGACATATTTTCCATTTGGATATTTCTTCAGGTAGGCATCAAAATATTCTCTGCTTCCACCAGCCTTCACATCGTTCCAGAAATAGGTTTCAGTATCATCATGAACGACCAAGGCATTAGACTGTGATTTACCGACATGTGATAAGGGAGGGGGAAATGTCTGCACATTGACCGTGGTCGGACCAAAAAAATAAAAATTGCCGCGCGATTCATTATAAATTGCAGGGCGTTGTTCGTGGTCCACTGACTGGGCAAGCTTTTCCACAGCATCCTGTACTTCCCTCATCATCTCTTCGATTCTAACCCCAGGTTTTTTCATCCTAGCGATGAATGCCCTGGTAAACACGCTGTTGGGGCTTTCGTCCTCTTCGCTCAAGCGATCCAAAGCCTGCTGGCCTTTGCTGGCCGAGTACACCACCATTTGACCCTTTGGCGGCTCTATGGCACTCAAACCACGGGTATTGCCAATACTACGCCCCCGGGATTTAAGCGGGTTATCCCGGCAGGCATCAACCACGACCAGCGTAAAGGAAGGTTTAGCTTCGCTCAGCCTGTCTGTAAGATCAGCCAGTCCATAAGAAGTTTTCTCAACTTGCCTTTCGCTGCCAGCTTCTATATCAACAGGCAACAGATATCCACCGGTCTTGATTTGCACCCCATGACCAGCGAAAAACACCACGACCTGATCCCCGCCATTGACGCGGTTTGCAAAAGACTCCACCGCCTTTACCATATCCTGGTAATCGAGATTATGGTACTGGACAACTGCGAAGCCGGCTGCTTTCAGCTCACCGGCCATGGCATCCGCATCATTGACGGCTTTCTTCAACTTGCTTACTTTCTGGTAATCATCGTTACCGATAACCAGCGCAAGTCTGCGCTGTTCCGTGGATAAGGCAGGAAAACACAATGAGATCGAAATCAAAACGATACCGATCCCTATTACAAGCCGCATTATCATCCCCAGAAATAACTCCCACATACAATAAAAATTTTGGCGGTTACACTCATACCACATCGTACCAGTAACCTGTTTTCTGTCAATATACATAACACCAGGAGCTTTTCGGACTTAACCTGAGACTCCACAATAAAAAAAGGTTTAATTCCGTTAATTCAACAAGTTAAAGAATGGCTTCCCCGTAGGGTCATGTTATACTCGCTCATTCCTTAAAATAAGCAAAAGGAGTCAAGCGAGAAAAGGCAAACTAGACAGTATATAACGCACTTAAGATTTAAATATTTAAAATATTTTCACACTATGCTATCAGCATTTCATGCCACGCCAAGCCAAGCCAAGAGCCTAATCGGGGAAATCCATGATAAGTAAAGTCAAGGGGAAAACAGAGATTTCCCATTTCCACCGCGAGAGTTATCCCTGTGGATTATTTGACCACCTTCCATCCTGTCCGAACTTTTTGATCTTTTTATGTGGTCCGGCGATCAGACATCCATTTGCCATCTCCAGGGGGCTTCCCCTTCACGGAAGATTTAGTTTGGCCCACCCGTACGAGTTAACCAACTGATTACAATTAATATAAATATTGACCACAAGCAAAAACCGGGGAATTACTTGATCCTCCGTGGGTTTCTCGCAAAAACACCGGACGGACCTTCCGTATCCTGCCTTCCCCACCGATGAGGTTGTTATTTTGGTAAAACCAGATATTCACTTGCCGGAAAGCAAAATCCCACCCGGCACCGCCCCATCAACCGTCAGGCTTCTCACCGTTCTGGTAAAAGTGACGGTCATTGCCATCGGGCTCGGACTCACGATAGGGCTGACACTTTTAATGCACATCGCCGATCTCCAGAACACTCAGGCAAAGGAATCTTCTATTTCCCTTTACCAGGGGCTGACCACCCTCCAGGCTAAACAGATGGCCTCCCATGTCCGGGACTACACTAATTGGGATGATGCCATTGAAAATCTGATCAAGAAGCCGAATGGGGAATGGTGGGAAAACAACGCCGGAGATTATGCCCGGCAAAGCTTCGGACTTTCGTTCAGCATGATGCTTGACGGCTCAGGCCGGCCCCGCTTTCTGGCCACCGGCGAGATGGAAGCCGGACCCGACCCGGCGGCCATCCGCATATCCCCATCCATGGCGGCCCTGGTGGCCAAAGCGCAGAGACTCCCCTTGTCAGCTCCAGCCACGAACTCCGTCGCCATCGGCATCGTCGAATATGATGACACCCTGCATCTGGCGGCCGCCGTCCGTTTTTCTCCGGAAGAGGATGACTCCCCTCCCAATCCTGATCAGCTGGCAGTTCTGATTTTCGCCCGTTCAATAAGGGACGATCTGCTGAGCGAAGCAGGAAAAATCATGGGGGTCCATGATCTCGGCATCTCCGACAACCCGCTGGGGGGAAACGCCGCCGTCCCCCTGGTTCTCGCTGACGCCACCCCAGGCGGCCTGGTTGCCTGGACTCAGCCTCGGCCAGGCCGTTTTCTTACTTCCGGGATGACCTGGATAACGGTCATTGGGGGGCTCTGCATTATTGTTCTCGCCGTCTTCTTTTTCCTCTGGGCCAGGCGTCTGGCCCAGAAACTCAACGCTGACGAACGGGCGAGATGGGAACTTGCCGCCAGAAATGATTCGATTCTCCAGGCTGCCGGGGAAGGGGTATTTGGCGTTGATGCGCAAGGAATAACTATTTTCGTGAATAGAGCGGCCCTGCAAATTCTCGGTCGCGAGGAAGACATGTTCATTGGCTGTGACCCTTGCTTGTTGATTTTCCCGGCGCCTGATGACCAGAAACCGACCACCGAATGCCCAATCAAATCGGTTCTCCAGCGTGCCGTACCTCACAATTCGGATACCGATAATTTCCTTCGCAAGGACGGCAGTCCTTTCCCTGTCGAATACAGTATAAATCCGGTGATGGAAGGGAGCCTCGTTACCGGAGCGGTGATCGTTTTCCACGACATCACCCGCCGGAAACAGGCGGAAGAGGAGATCGCCTATCGGGCCAACTATGACGGAATCACCGGACTTGCCAACCGAAACCTCTTGTACGAATGTCTGGGGCACGAACTGAAAATAGCTCATAGGGAGAACATGCAGGTTGGCCTGTTACT
>MGTD01000019.1:42739-57672 GCA_001799285.1 Deltaproteobacteria bacterium RIFOXYD12_FULL_56_24 | reverse complement strand
ATTTTGTTTGGCGATAGAATGCCGACTTATTGGAAATGAAAAATCAAAACCCATTTACACAAAATTCTTTACAGGCCCTTGAAATAGCTACATTCCCTCGACACACACCCGGCAACGCCCTGCCTTTTTTGCCTGGTAGAGTACTTCGTCAGCCCGCTGCAGCCACTCGTCCTTGCTCGTCTCCGGATTCCACTGGACAAGGCCGATACTCACCCCCATCCTGCTGCCGTCGCCGGCATTGATCGCCAGGCCGTCGATGGAACTGCACAACCGCTCGGCCAACATCCTGGCCGCCTCCAGCGCGGTATCCGGCAAGACCAGAACAAATTCATCGCCGCCCATCCGCACCAAGAGGTCACTGTTACGCACCATCGCGGTCAAGACCCTGGCCACCATCTGCAAGGCGGTATCCCCGGCGCCATGCCCAAGGATATCATTGATTTGCTTAAAATGATCCAGATCCATGCTGGCCACGGTTATGGGCCGGCCAGAACGCCGGGCGGTCTCCAGCATGGGCCCGATGCGTTCCTCAAAAACCCGCCGGTTGTCAAGACCGGTGAGTATATCACGCCGGGCCTGGATAAACAGGTCCTCATACATAAGGGCGCGTTGCATGGGCTCTCCCAGGATCTCCAGCGTATCCCGCAAAATCTGGGCTTCTTTTGCCTCAATGCTGGTTCCCCGCCGCAGCAGCATCAGGCAGCCCTGGTTTTCAGCCTTAGCGTCAACACCCAGGTACAGTTGCCATTGCTGCACGAAAAATGAGCCCCATTCACAACAGGTGTCATCCCACTGACAATCTATCTTCTCAAAAACCTCTTCGGCGGTCTGCATGGCAAGGCGCCGCTCCGGCCCATGGCAGGAGCAGATAATATGCAGCCGACTCCGGTCCAGGCTCCGGTAGGCAATCAGATCGTGTTGAACCAAGGGCGTCAGCCACACGGAAAAAGCCTCTATCATGCCCTGCAGGTCGGTGGCGCCGGCCAGTCTGGCATGCAGCTCGTTGACCTGTTTCAACCACTCCGATTGACGGCGGTAGCGATCAAGCTCCACCATCAAATGATCCACGTCGATCGGCCCTGTCATTTCCATTTCAGAGAGAGAAAGTGCAACGTTCATGGCAACGGTTCCTTTGTTGAAAAGATTGTTTACCCAAGATCAATGCCATTTTCATGCCAAATGCCGAAACTTTTCTTCGCCAAAGCCTCGCCACACAAGAATGCACACTACAAACACCTTTTATCTTCCTTAAATAATTAGAAAAAAATAATGACAAAAAAAACAGTTACCCTGAGCACTTTGGCAATTTCAGCCGCTGCAAACGGAAAAATTTTCCCGCCTTTCTGTCAGCCTGTTGACACTCGGCCAACCTTGCCGCTATCGCCGCACTTCTTTTCGCCCCCAGAGCAATCGTTCCCTTGCATCCGCGAAAGAAGCGGCTATCATGAAGAAACAATCTTTATCCAGTTCATACCCCGGAGTGCCCCGCCTTCATGCCGACCTTAGCCAACCGCCGCATTATCCATCTCGACATGGATGCCTTTTATGCCTCAATCGAGATTCTCGACAACCCGGCCCTCCAGGGTCTTCCCGTGGTGGTGGGCGGCAACTCCAACCGCGGCGTGGTTTGCGCCGCCTCTTACGAGGCGAGGAAGTTCGGGGTCCATTCGGCCCTGCCCATCCTCACCGCCAGAAGGCTCTGCCCGCAGGGCGTGTTTCTCCCGGTCCGCATGGCCCGCTACCAAGAGATTTCCCGCCGGATCATGGAGATCTTTCAGCGTTTCACCCCGCTGGTGGAACCGATCTCGCTGGACGAGGCGTTTTTGGATGTCACTGCCAGCCGGAGCCTGATGGGACCGGCGGAGGATATTGCCGTCCAGATCAGGGCGCAGGTCAAAGAGGCCGTCGGCCTCACCGTCTCGGCCGGGGTCGGCGCCTCAAAGCTGGTGGCCAAGATCGCCTCCGATCTCAATAAACCCGATGGCCTGACCATTGTCCCCAGCGGCCAGGAAGAGGCCTTTCTCGCCCCCCTGCCCATCGGCCGCCTGTGGGGGGTGGGCAGGACTACCAGGGAGGCCCTGGCCTTGATCGGGGTGAAAACCATCGGCGACCTGAGCCGTCTGCCCCCGGCCATCCTCACGGCCAAATTCGGCAAGGCCGGAATCATGCTGCAAGAATCAGCCCGGGGCCTTGACGACCGCCCGGTTGAACCGAGCCAGGAGGCCAAATCCATCGGCAACGAGGAGACCTTTGCGGAAGATTTGCGCGACAAAAGAAGGATCGAACAGGAACTGCTGGCCCTCTGCATCAAGGTCGGCAAGCGGGCGCGCAGCCATGGACTGGTCGGCAGAACCGTCACCATCAAGGTCAAATATCGGGATTTCGTGCAGGTGACCCGCTCGCTCACCCTGCCCGAGCCGGTGGCCGATGACAAATCGCTTTACCAGACGGGCTGCCTGCTGCTGGCCAAGACCGAGATCGGTCTGCGCCCCATCCGCTTGCTTGGGGTATCGCTGGCAAACCTCAGCCCTGCGGGGTCTGGCGGTCAGCTGGCCCTGTTCGGCGAGAGCCGGGCCAAGGCAAAAGATTGCCGGCTCTATAAGGCAATCGATGCCATCAGCGACCGGTATGGCAAGGGCAGCATTATTCCTGCTGCCTTGGTGGAGAAAAGGGAGGAGGAGCAAGGGGAATAAAATACGAGGTGACGCCAAAAGACAGGAGTCTGCGAGAGCTTGTCTCCCTTAATACTTCAAACCGACCCGATCCCGGACCAGATCCAGGGTGACGACCGCCTTTTCCCTGGCCCTGGCCGCGCCCCGATGGAGGATCTCCCGCACCTGGGCAGGATCGGCCAGCAGCTGGTCCCGCTTTTCCCTGGCAGTGCGGAAGTACTCCCACAGAAGATCAAGCAGCTCCAGCTTGATCTTGCCGTACATGGCTCCGCCGTGCACATAAA
Source organism: Deltaproteobacteria bacterium RIFOXYD12_FULL_56_24 (assembly GCA_001799285.1). Classification (GTDB taxonomy): domain Bacteria; phylum Desulfobacterota; class Desulfobulbia; order Desulfobulbales; family Desulfurivibrionaceae; genus Thiovibrio. The sequence goes on along the minus strand of MGTD01000019.1, from coordinate 54,716 downwards.
GATCATGCACCTCGGCCAGCCGGTCCGGCGGGGCAAAGAGCTTGTAGAGGCTGAAAAGGTTGCACTTTTCCGGATCCTTGGGCGCTTCCACCGGGGTGGCATCGGTGACAATGGCCATGACCTTTTTCTTCAACTCCTTTTCGGTGGCGAAGATGGGGATGGTGTTGCCGTAGGATTTGGACATCTTCTGCCCGTCCAGGCCGGGGATGGTGGCCAGGCTGTCGTCGATGACCGACTCGGGCACGACAAAGGTCTCGCCAAAGATGTTATTAAATTTGATGGCAATATCGCGGGCCACTTCCAGATGCTGTTTTTGGTCCTTGCCCACCGGCACCCTTTCGGCCTGATAGAGCAGGATATCGGCCGCCATCAGCACCGGATAGGCGAACAGGCCGTGGCTTGGAACAATACCCTTGGCGACCTTGTCCTTATAAGAATGGCAGCGCTCCAGCAACCCCATGGGGGTGAGGACGGAAAGAATCCAGGCCAGCTCAGTGACCTCGGGCACATCGGACTGCACCCAGAAGATGCAGCGTTCCGGATCAAGCCCCAGGGCGAGAAAATCGGTGGCAGCCTCCAGGGTGCCGCGCGCCAGACGCTCCCGGTCCTGCACCGAGGTGAGGGCATGGAGGTCCACGATAAAGGCGTACAGCTCGCTGGCATCCTGGCTGGCGATCATGGAGCGCATCATGCCGAAATAGTTGCCGATATGAAGCTGGCCAGAGGGCTGGATCCCGGATAGAATTCTCATTAAAGTTCTCTCAATGGTGATGGACTCATAATAACTAATTATTTAACGCAGAGGCGCAAAGTTTTAATCCTTTTATTTCAACATGTTGTCTTTGCGCCTCTGCGCCTTGGCATTACGTTTTTCAGTTGTTACGAGTCCATCAATGTTGATACACTTGTAAAAATGCAAAAAAGGCCACATGTCCGTAGCATAAAGCCAAAGAGTCACCAAGCAATAACTGTTGTAATCGCGTCTTTTTGCGATTTCAATAATCTTTTTCTGTCCCGCAATTTCTTGCTTCATTTCTGCAATTGACAGCCTCATCGGCAGACATTCCCCGCAGCTTGAGGCAATGGAGACCCCATGAAAAAACCTGCTTATATCCCAGCCATGTTCGCCCTGTTTTTCCTGGTCGACGGCTGCAGCCTGCCCGCCGTGCACGACCCAACTGCCCGGCCAAACCAGGAAACGAAGGCGGCCACCAGCCCCTCGCCGGAAAAACCCGCCCCGCCAATTCGCTTGGAGACCAAAAGCAAACCGGCTCCTCTGATCCCCAAGGACAACGCCAGCCAAACAGCCAGGAAAATCCCCCCGGCCAAGGCCGTTGCCCAGAGCCCGGAAGCACACCCGGCGCAAACACCGCCGCACCGACCGCCTGCACCGCCGCAGCCCCAGGTTTTCACCGATTACCAAACGGGCTTGGCCTTCTCCTACCACCGTCCGTGGCATCTGGTCTCAACCAAGGGAGACGGACCGGTCCTTGGCAGGGACGGCCATTCTCAACTGACCTCCCGTTTTGCGACCCTGACCACGGACAAAGACAAGGGGGAACACCGGGGCTATTTTCATGTGCCCGATGACAGCCTCAGCGGAAAAATCGGCAAAACTTTGAAATCCATCCTTGGGACTGAAGACAGCCAGGCAACCCCAGAGGCAACCCCCCTTGATGTGCTGCTGACCCAAAAGCATTTCCCCGACCTCATCATCGAAAAACGCTACCGGGGGAACAACGGCGGAATGGTGGTCCAGAAATGCCGTCACAAGCAGCTTCCCGGCCCGTTCCAGGTGTATCATGTCTTCATCGGGGACAAGGTTGCCTCATTCAGCCTCTCCGACCTGAAAAACCGTCGGCTCAAACTAGAAATGCAGCAAATCGTGTTCTCCACCAGAAAGCTGTAAGACCAAGCAGAAAAGGCCAGGCAAAAAAATCCTCTTCCCGCCAAACGGAAAGAGGATTTTTTTATACTCCGCCGCCGGATTATAGTAATCGTTCATCAAGGATACCAAATTTCAGGTAAACCCAGGACGGTAAACGTTCAGCAGTGCCGCAGATGCGCGTGTCAGTCGTCGGCAGAAGTGTCCGACCAAGAGGCCTACGAAGTGTGCTATTGCACATAAGCAGGCCGATGACAAAGCAGATGTGGTGCTGCTGAACGCTTACGGGTTATGAATTCAGATACTGCCTGATCCCATCGGCAATGATCTTGAAGATCTCAACGAACCGCTCCTCGTTGCGCTCAAGCAGGGTGATACGGAACCCCTGCAACTCGGTAGCAAACGAGGAAAGCGGCACCACGCAGACGCCGGTGGCCCCCAGCAGGTAGTAGACAAAACGCTTGTCATGGGCGACATTCGGCCCGCCCACCAGACTTTCCACCTGGGACCGAACCTCCTTGTTGCCGATGGACAGGGTCTGCCGGCTGTTCAGCCTTCCTTCCTTGAAAACCACGCTCATGTAGAAGGCGCCGTTGGTCCGGTTCACCAACACCCCGTCGATGTCCTTGAGAGCATCGTGGGCGATGTTGGATAATTTTTCGTAGCGACTGATCCTTTCCTGCAGATAGGGCACGTACTGCGGATGGCTGAGGATGGCCGGGATCGCCCGTTGCGGCAGGGTGGTGGAGCAGACCTCCACCATCTTAGCGTTCAAAATCGAGGTCACATACTTAGCGAACATGGGGTCGCGGTCACCGTTGTAGACCTCAATCCAGCCGCAGCGGGAGCCGGGCCAGGGCATTTCCTTGGAGATACCCCGCATGCAGATGGCCGGCACGTCCCCGATCACTTCGGCCAGAGGCAGGGTTGTCTGGCCGTTGTAGATGATGGCCTGGTAAACTTCGTCGCAGATCACAAACAGGTCATACTTCCGGGCGAGCGCCACCATGCCCCGCAGGATCTCCTCGGGATAAACCGCGCCGGTCGGGTTGTCCGGGTTGATAATCAGGATACCGGCCACAGCCGGGTTATACTTGATCCGTTTTTCCAGGTCGTCGAGATCAGGGTACCAGTAGTTGTTTGGATTGAGCCAATAGGTTACCGGCCGGTCACCAGCGTGGGCCGCTTCCGCCGAGGAATGAGTGGTGTAGCTGGGCGAGGGCACCACCACCCGAGCGGTGGGGCGCAGAAAACCGAAAACCTTGCTGATCGCATCGCCCAAGCCGTTGAAAAAGATGATGTCATCGGGGCCGATCTGCGCCCCGCCGCGCTTGTTGGTCCTGGCGGCGAGAAATTCTCTGGTGGCCAGCATGCCCCGGGTCGGGCAATAGCCGTAGGTGGCGTCCTCCATGACCAGATCTGCAACGACCTTCTTCATCCACTTAGGAATCTTTTCCCCCTTGGCAATTGGGTCGCCGATATTCTCCCAGTAGACCTTGGTACCCAGCTTCTGCAGCTTCTCGCCGACAATAACGATATTGCGGATTTCATAGGTCAGTTCCCCTGCTCCGCTATGCAGGATATCAGTACGCATCTACGCAATCTCCCTTAAAAAAAATCGTGACTGTATTTATTGCGGCTGGCGAAATCTGCAAACAAATCAGGAGAGTAGAATCGACGGTGTGGCAACACCCCTCGTCCAGACGCAAGGACAAAGGATATTTATTAACACCAGCCCTCGCCAGAAGTCAATAAGTCCTTTACCGAGCCCGCAACATTGCCGATAGAGAATATAAGAGGTGGACACGGAGGCCCACTCCTCAACCCACACAGGCAGGAGGACTCGAAATGGCAATCATTCGGTTTTCGATTCTCGGCGAAGTGGTTCGATTCGGAGCCAGGGAACGGCAAAAGATCACGAGCAACGGCTGCAACGAACCGTACAAGGACCGCTACTGGTGCCCGAGAAAAAAATGGTTCAACAAGGAGCCCTGTCCCTTTCTCTGTCTGCGGGAATGTGAAAACTACCAGGCCATGTGCGGCTGCGTCTGAAGGCGCCCGACGAATGGCCCCGATTGATCCCTACTCCCTTTCAGCCAAGGTCACAAAAGGCCGTCGCTTGGGACCGACATAGACCTGCCGAGGTCGGCTGATCCGCCAGTCCGGATCATCCCACATCTCTTTCCAATGGGCGATCCAGCCGGGCAGACGGCCTAACGCGAACATCACCGTGAACATATTGGTGGGGATACCGATGGCCCGGTAGATGATGCCGCTGTAAAAATCCACGTTGGGATAGAGATTGCGCTCCACAAAATACTCGTCCCGCAGGGCCACCTCTTCCAACTCCTTGGCTATATCCAGCAAAGGATCGGAGATATTCAGGGCCGTCAGCACATCATCGCAGGCCTTCTTGATGATTTGGGCCCGCGGGTCGTGCGTTTTGTAAACCCGGTGCCCGAAACCAACCAGCCGAAAAGGATCGGCCGGATCTTTTGCCCTGGCGATATACTTTTTATAGTCCCCGCCTTCCTCATGAATCTGAGAGAGCATCTCCATCACCGCCTGGTTGGCTCCACCATGAAGCGGCCCCCACAGGGCGTTGATGCCGGCGGAGATCGAGGCGTAAAGGTTAACCCGGGCGCTCCCGGCCACTCGCACCGTGGCGGTGGAGCAGTTCTGCTCATGATCGCCGTGGAGGATCAGCAATTTGTTTAGGGCCCTGACCACCGTGTCGTTGATCTCGTAAGGAGCGACCGGCGAATCAAACATCATATTCAAAAAATTGGCGCAATAGCTCAGATCGTGACGCGGATAAACCAGGGGCTGGCCCATGGATTTTTTATAGGAAAAGGCCGCAATGGTCCTAACCTTGGAGATCAGGCGCGCCGCCATCTCTTCGATGTTTTCCAGCGGGTTGTTCAGCATCTCCGGGTAAAAGCTACACAGGGAACTCACCATGGAGGAGAGAATGGCCATGGGCGGGCTGTTGGGAGGGTAGCCGTCAAAAAAACGGATCATGTCCTCGTGGATCATGGCATACTTGCCGAGCATCTGGCTGAACCTGCCCAGTTCAGTCCGGGTAGGCAAATCACCGTGATCCAGAAGATAGGCAACCTCGACAAAGCTGCAATGCTCGGCGAGATCCTCGATGGCATAGCCGCGATAACTGAGAATTCCCCGCTCCCCGTCCAAGAAGGTGATGCTGCTGCTACAGGAACCGGTATTCATGAAGCCGCTGTCCAGAGTGATGTAGCCGGTCTGGGCACGCAAGGACCGGATGTCGATCGCTTTTTCCCCCTCACTGCCGACAATAATCGGCAGATGGTAGATCTTGCCGTCAAGCTTCAATTCTGCTTTTTCTTGACCGATAATCACATTTCCCATAAGTACCCTTCGCCGCTGCACCTCGCCGGCACCGGCTGCTCGCCTGTGTTTTCGCAAAAACCGTAATGAAAGATCATCTTGAATCGATTAATATACTTGGATACCTTTTTTTTTCAACAAGTAAGAACCTGGGATCAGCCGCCCGCAAGGATAGCCGTGACAATGCGCGACAAAACCGAACTTTACCGACAACGGCTCAGAAAATTCATCGAAGAGGTTTCCCTGTACCCAGTCTCCTGCGAGCGTTTGGCCAGGGGACGCGACGATATTGCCTGGCTGGACGGGGTGCTGGCCGGGGGGGCAAAAATCGTCCAGTTGCGGGACAAGGACTCCGACACTCTGCGACTTTTTGAAAAGGCCAGGATCTTCCGCCAAAAAACCCTGGAGGCCGGCGCCCTGTTCATCGTCAATGATCGGGTGGATATTGCCCTGGTAAGTGGCGCCGACGGGGTCCACCTCGGCAACAGCGACCTCCCGGCGACAGAGGTCCGCGCTCTGGCGCCGGAGTTCATCATCGGGGTGTCCTGCAACACCGAAGAACAGGCCGCCACCGCCGAAAGGCGCGGGGCTTCCTATTTCAACATCGGCCCGCTCTACCCCACCAGGACAAAGGACGGTCTCTCCACCTTCCTCGGGCCTGCGGCCATCCCAAGATTCAGCGCCCGAAGCGGGTTGCCCTTCACGGTCATGGGCGGCATCAAAAAAGAACATATCCCGGAGCTTACCGCCCTGGGGGCCAGACGCTTAGCCGTGGTCACGGCCCTGACCGAGGCCGACGATATCGCCGCGGAAACAAAGGCTTGGCTTGCCGAGATAAAAGAGCGGACAACGCTTGCCTGAATAAAATTCCAACTAGAGGAAGAACCTTGCCCACCCTGGATCAACGACTCGCCGACATCAAGCTGCTCATGCAATACGCCGTCCCCCCGGCTGGCTTAGCCAAAGCCACTGCCCTGGTGGAAAAACACGCCACGGACCATGTGAGCCTTAACATCTTTCACGCCTTTTACAGCTATCTGCCCGAGGGGCTGGAAGACGCCATCACCGTCCTCCGCCTGCTGGACCGCAGACAGGGAACCTTCCTGGTCTGCGCCAGCACCAGCATCGCCGACTATCTCTATCTGGCCACCAGCGAACAGGCCGAATTTTTGGGTCCCCTTGCCGAGGGCATCTGGGAGGAGGAGGTGCTGACCTTTTTCGATCTTGCAGACCGCGAGGCCTTTCTCAAAAAATATGCGGAGCTGGCCACTTTCCCGGTCTATGTGCCGGCCCACCTCCATCACGATCTCTGCCCATTCTGCCATGTGGCGGACGGCGAGTTCCACACCCTGGGTTGTCCGGTGGAGATCTGCCCCTGGTGCGGCGGACAGCTGACCTCCTGCGGTTGCCGCTTCACCCTGCTGAATCGCTCAGACCTGAAAAGCGAGGCCCAGCTGGAAGAGCTGCTGGCCCTGCTCAACAAAAAGGGCCGGGTCCCCTTTTCCGCAGAGGAACACCGGCCCGCTTACCCCCTCACCCCGCTGGACCTAAAATGAGGAGTGCTGAGATTTAAGTGCGGAGTGCTCAGTGCGGAAAACTAACCGCGTCCAACTGAAAACATGATTCTGTTGGACGCAACTTGTAACTATCCAGCTCAATGCCGGAAATGACTCAAACCACCAAACCGTAACTATTCAGCAGTGCCCCAGGTTGCGGTAAGCGGGACGGCGAAGCGTACTGTTGTACGTGAGCCGGCCCGATCGCCGCAAGATGGGGTGCTGCTGGATAGTTACAGCTACTTTAGAGTTTTCAGGTACTTGTAGAACGGTGAATCCGGGGAAATCACCAGCCGGGTGTTTTCCCCCATGGTGAGCCGGTAGGCATCCATGCTCTTGGAAAAGGCGTAGAACTCGGGATCCTGGTTGTAGGCATTCGCATAAATCCTGGAAGCTTCCGCATCGGCCTTGCCTTTGATCTTCTGGGTTTCGCGGACGGCCGCGGAGCTGACCTCCCGCAATTCCCGTTCGAGCTTGCCAAGGATCTCCGATTTCTGCCCCTCGCCGGTGGAGCGTTTTTCCGCCGCAATCCGTTTGCGCTCCGAGATCATCCTCTCATACACCCGCTGCTGGACCGTTTCGATATAGTTGACCCGCTTGAACATTACATCCACCAACTCGATACCGTACTGAGGCGTGACCTTGGAGGCGGCGGCATGGATCATGGCCGCAATCTTGTCGCGGCCGAAGCGGATCTGCTCATCCTTGCCCACCGGGCCAAAGCCCATCTCTTCAGGGTTCCAATCAGAACTGCGGATGATTTCGACCAGGTCATTCTTGTTGACCAGATCCCTTACCGTGCCGTCGATAATATCATCGAGGATGCTCTGGGCCCGGCTCTCGTTGTTGACCGCCTGCAGAAAAACCAGAGCGTTGGAGATGCGCCAGCGCGCCGTAATATCCAGATATACAAAGGTCTTGTCGTTGGTCGGCACCTGATTCGGATCCCCATCCCAGATAAGAATCTTCTTGTCAAAAAAAGTCACTTCCTGGATAAAGGGGGTTTTGAATTTCAGCCCGGCCTCGGTAATGGGCTTGCCCACCGGACGCCCGAACTGGGTGATCACCACCTGCTTGCCCTCGGGCAGAACAAAAAACGCATTAAGCAGCACCACTCCCGCTGCAACCGCCACCGCTATCAAAACCCCACGCAGTATCTTATTCACTGGCTTCCCCTGTCTTTTTTCTTGGCCTGTGGTAACTATCCAGCAGCACCGAATCTTCGTTGCCCTCTCTTACAAAATACCCGATCCCGGCTAGGGCACTGTGGGCGCGGCCTTGCGTCCGCCTCTCACATCGAGGAACGGCAGGAGTCCACCCTTTTCTCCGTCAACCACATAAATCTCGGAGACCTTGGGCAGCACCTCCTGCATAGTCTCCAGATACATCCGCCGGCGGGTGACATCTTGCCCGCCCTTATATTCCTTTAGAATAGCCAGAAAACGGGAGGCTTCGCCCTGAGCCAGATTCACCCGCTCCACCGCATAGCCCTGCGCCTCTTCCAGCATCTTTAACGCATCGCCCCGCGCCTTGGGCACCTCCCGGTTATAGGCTTCCTCCGCCTCGTTCACCAGCCGCTTCATGTCCTGGTCCGCTTCGTTGACCTCATTGAAGGAAGGTTTGACATGCTCCGGGGGATTAACGTCCTGCAGCTGGACGGTAACGATCTTGACCCCGGCCTGGTAACGGTCCAGGGACTCCTGCACCTCACGCTGGGTGTTTGCCGCCAGCATTTCCCGGTTGCTGAGTACGTAATCGAAAGTCATGTTTCCGACGATACGGCGCAAGGCGACCTCGGAGATATCGCGGACCGCCTGCCGGACATCCTTGACCTTGAAGGAAAAGAAGATAGGATCCTGCACCTTGTACTGGATGATCCACTCCAGGTCGATGACATTGCGGTCGCTGGTGAGCATCAGCGATTCGGCCTCGTACCCTGACTTGGCAAACTCGGAGCGCTGCCCGGCGGACACTGTCCTAAAGCCGAACTCCTCCTTGCGGACGTTTTCCACATCGATCTTAATGACCTCATCCATGAGGGGCAGCTTGAAATTCAGACCAGGCGCGGTGGTTTTAACATATTTGCCAAAGCGCAGCACCACGCCCTGTTCGCCCGGGGCGATGGTATAAAAGACGGAATAGACAATGTTGCCCAGGATAAAAATGCCGACGACCAGACCAATGCCGCCGAAGCGGCCGAAGAGTCCGGCCCCGGGGAAATTGGAGGTTGGACGATTGCCGCTGCCGGTCCCGCCCTTCGCCCCGCCTTCACTCACCCCCTCAAAAAACACCTTGATTTTGTTGAGCAAGATAGCAATGAGCTCTTCCGGGGTTTGCGGACCTTTCTTCTTGCCCCAAGGGGACTGCTGATCCTGATCATCCCAAGCCATGGGCATAACTCCTTTTTTGAAAAAATTATATGCCTGTCCAGATCAAGCCCTGGAAGGTTCGTAAGCAGAAAAGATACAATAAATTCCTACCTGGTCACCATGCAGCATTGAGCAACATCCACCCACCCTGCCCTCACTTGAGGGTTTACCCTACCAGCCTTTCCAGGGGCTGTAAAGAGCATACAGCCATGAACCGAACACCGTTGCCAGGCTACCGGCAAAAAGCAGCCATTGCCTGCCGGGAGCAAGCGCCCGTTTTCCGGCCAGGCCGAGAGAGACAAGAATCATCCCTACCAGCAGGCCGACGGTGACTCCCCAGAAATGCGCGCCCAGATCGGTCCTCTCCCCGGAAGAGCCCAAGAGCGCCAGCAGGCCTGCCGCACTGCCCAGGGCCAGCACCATCTCCTGCCAACCGCCGATCCGGCGCAGACGCATGCCGCTCAACATGCCGACCATGCCGAATACTGCGGTGGAGAAACCGATGGAATGATAGGGATCATCATGAAAAAATACATTGATGGCATTGGCGATGACACCGGTGAGCAGCAACGAGAACCAGGCAATGCCGATGCCAAGGTGCCGGCAGAGGCAATAGACCAGAATGCCGCCGAAGAAAATGTTGCCGAGCAGATGGACGCTATCCGCATGCAGAGTCAGGGCGGTAATCAGCCGCCACCACTGCCCGTCGCTGACCACCAGAGCCCGATCAAGAACGCCGCCGGCAAACCAGTGGCTGTTACTCTCCCAACCGCCGGTAATGGCATGAAAAACAGCCAGACCGCCCATGACCGGGAGTACGATCGGCGCCTTCTCGACAATGGCCTCCCGCTCGACTCGGGCGGCCCGTTCCGGCGGCCAATTGCGGTTTTCTTCGGCAAAAAGGCGCAACTCTTCCCTGGCGCGGGCACTGTTTTCCTCTGAAACCAGAAGCTGCAAGCCGGCTTCGCCGTGCCGCAGGCTATGCCGAATCCCTGCGGCGTGCAAAACCAAAGACCAGAGATGGGCCAGATCGACCTCCGGAGTCACCGCGACAGGGATCATTCTCGAAGGGGGAGACATGAACTCACAATCCCATTTCCCCGGACTGCGGCCCATCCGCTATTCCGCGCCGGATCGCAGCACCTCGCCCTGGGCCCCCTTCCGGGAGAGCAATACGATATCTACCCGCCGGTTGAGCTTCCGGCCTTCGTCGGTGGCGTTATCCGCAATCGGGCGGTATTGAGCATACCCGGTCACGGACAGGTTGGCGCCATTGAAGCCGTGCTTCTCGATGAGATAATGGACAAGGCTGTTGGCACGGGCCGTGGAGAGTTCCCAGTTGGAAGGGAAGGCAGGAGACTTGACCGGCACATTATCCGTATGCCCTTCGATGCGGATGGGACTGGCGGAACCGGAGATGGAGGCGGCGATCTTGTCCAGCAGGGGAAGGGCTTGCGCCTGCACCCCGGCAGTTCCGGAAGGAAAAAACCCCGCCTCCTTCAGACTGATCACCAACCCCCGCTCGTTGACAGTCAACCCCACCTCGTTTTTGGCGGCAAACTCCTGAAGATTGGCCAGAACTTCTTCCTTGATCCGGGAAAAATTCCTGGTCTCGGCGGCAGAGGCCTCATCCTGCCCCCGGGATAGCGATGACTGGTCAAGCACTTCGGGAATCAGGCCAAAATCCCTGTCACCGATAACTTTGGGGGGCGTGGGGGAAATGTCCCGGGAAAAAGAGGCCTGGATCGAGGCCTGCACCTCATTCATCTTTTTCTGGTCCACGATGGACATGGCGTAAAGCATTACAAATACGGCAAAAAGCAGAGTAATAAAGTCGGCATAGGAAACCAGCCACCGCTCCAGTTTTGGCTCCTTCTCGGGAGATTTTCGCCTTTTAAATCTGCTCATGAACGCCCCCTCTGCTTCGACTGTAAATCAGCGTCCCGCTGGTCAGGGTAAACCCTCGCAGTCGCTTTTCAATCATCCTGGGGTTCTCACCTTTCTGGATGGAGAGAAGGCCCTCGATCACTATCTCCCGCTGAAGAATCTGCTCCTTCAGTCTTTTCTTGAGTTTGGTGCTGATGGGAATACAGACAATGTTGGCGACCATCAGGCCATAGATTGTGGCCACGAAAGCCACGGCAATCCCCGCACCGAGTTTGGAGGTATCGGAAAGATTGTTCATTACATGAATCAACCCCAGAACCGCGCCGATGATGCCAATGGTTGGGGCAAAACCGCCTGCTGCCTCAAAAACCTCGGCGCTGACCTTGTGTCGTTCCTCGAAATTGGTGAGTTCGATCTGCAGGACCGACATGACCTCTTCGGGCTCCAGACCATCCACCACCATTTCCAACCCCTGACCCAGAAAACGATCCTTGACCTGCTGCGCATCCTCCTCCAAGGTTATCAACCCGTTATTCCTGGCGATCCTGGCAAAACCAACCAGCTTGCCGATAAGATCCTCCGGATTTTCTTCCTGGGGAAAAAAGGCCGTGGCGGCGTTATGAAAGGCCCGGAGAAGATCCTTGAGAGGAAAAGAAACAAAGGTTGCCCCCAATGTCCCCCCCAACACAATGACAGCAGCAGTGGGCTGAAGAAGGGCTGCTAGTTGGCCGCCCTCAAGAAGCTGGCCGCCGATCACGGCCCCGAAGCCCATAATCAGGCCGATAAGAGTAGCTATGTCCATATGCTCTGCGACTCCGTTAAGTTATCATGGTAAGGAGAAATGCATGCATTATAGCACGGTTCCCCGGTCAAGGGTCAACAAAAAGAGAGGCAGCCGCCTCAGACTCGGAACC
>MGTD01000019.1:0-42722 GCA_001799285.1 Deltaproteobacteria bacterium RIFOXYD12_FULL_56_24 | reverse complement strand
GTGCCGCAGGTTGCGGCGCACCCAGAGGGTATAAGTTTCGCTAGGCAGGCAAGCTGCCAAGCTCAGCTATAAGCGGGACGGCGATGCGTACTGTTGTACGTGAGCCGGACCGATCGCCGCTGTCAATCGTCGGCAGAAGTGCCGACAACATGTGGTGCCCTGTGACCGCTTACTCGGAACCTGGTTATTTCTCATCCAGAGCCTTGCGCACCGTATGGGCCAACTCCCGCACCGAAACCGGTTTCATCAGGTAGGCCCGGATCCCCATGGCCTGAGCCTGTTCCTTGTTGATCAGTTCGCTGAAGCCGGTACAGAGGATAACGGGCAGGTCCGGACGGATGGCCAGAACCTTTTGGGACAGCTCAAAGCCGGTCAGGCCGGGCATGGTCAAATCAGTGATCAGCAGGTCAAAGCCCGCGGGATCTTGTGCCAAAAGCTCCAGTGTTTCCAGACTGCTGTTGGAAATAGTGACCTGATAGCCGAGATTTTGCAGGATCACCAGCAGCATTCCGGTGATCATCTCCTCGTCGTCCACCACCAGCAGCCGCTCCGTGCCGGTGGGGATGGTCTCCCGGCAGACCGCCCCGATCTGCAAGATATTCTCTTCCGCGGCTCTGGGCAGATAAACATTAAATCTCGTGCCCCGGCCCGGTTCGCTGTATACGGTGATCTGGCCATGGTGGCTTTTGACAATGCCGTGGACCACGGAAAGCCCCAGGCCGGTCCCTTCCCCCATGGCCTTGGTGGTAAAGTAGGGCTCAAAAATCCTGGCCAGGGTTGTCTGGTCCATGCCGCAACCGGTGTCGCTGACCTCGAACAGCACATAGTTTCCAGGGACAAGCTCAAAACTTGTTACCTTGCTGTCCTCTTCCCCGACAATCACTTCCGCGAGACTCACCCCCAGCACCCCGCCGGTTTTCCGCATGGCATGATAGGCGTTGGTACAGAGATTCATGATGATCTGATGCAGCTGGGTCGGGTCGGCCAGAATGGCTCCGCACTCGGTGGAAATATCCTCGCGGATCTCGATGGTGGATGGCAGTGAGGCCCGCAGCAGCTTGAGGGCCTCCTTCACCACCAGATGCGGTTGCAGGGGCTTTCGCTCCTTGGGGGATTGGCGACTGATGGCGAGAATCTGCTGAACCAGATCCTTGGCCCGCATGGCCCCCTTGATGACCTGTTGCAAGTCGGCGGCCAGGGGATCGGTCGGGGAAATCCTGGTCAGGGCCAGTTCGGTGTAACCGAGAATGGGGGACAAGATGTTGTTGAAATCATGGGCGATGCCGCCGGCCAGGGTGCCGATGGCCTCCATCTTCTGGGATTGCCGGAGTCTTGTTTCCAGTCGTTGCCGCTCTGCTTCGTTCGCTTTTCTCCCCGTGATATCCCGGTCTATGCCGCGATAGCCGCAGACTTGCCCTCGTTCATCAAACACCGGCGTACCGCTTGACTCGATGACAATAATTGTCCCGAATTTAGTAAGACAAGTATTTTCCACATTCTGAAAATGACTGCCGGCGGCAACGCACTCGTCAAAAATCCGGCGGGCTTGCTCCTGGTTTTCCGGGGCGTCCAGCACCGCAAAAAATTGTTTCCCCAACAGTTCATCCGGAGCATACCCGTACAGATCCATGCTTATCGGGGAACAGTAAAGAAAACGTCCTTCGCGATCTACTTCCCAGACAAAATCGCTGGTTGTCTCCACCAGGGAACGAAACCGATACTCCGAAACGGCCAGATCCTTGCGCTGCTTGTCGGCCAGACGGGCTAGAGCCCACTTAGCCGTAAGAGAGAGGGCAAGCTGTCTGAGTTCATCGGGGTCGAAGGGTTTACGCAAAAAAAGCAGCTTCTCCGAAGAACCCACCGCCCGGACAATTTCTTCAATGCTGCGATCTGAATAAGCGGTGACAATTACCAGTTCGATCTCCGGGTCCAGTGCCCTGATTCGCTTTGCTGTCTCCATGCCATCCCAGCCAGGCGGCATCCGAACATCGATAAAGGCCAAGGCAAAAGGCTCATCCCTGGCCACCGCCTCCTGCACCATGGCGACCCCTTCCTGGCCCTGTGCGGCAAAAGACAGCGAAAAAATTGCCGCGGCCGGATCATCATCCATTTCAGGGGAGAGCAACCGATTTATTTTTTCAGCGGAGGTCCCGGAATATCCGCTTTGAGGAGTCAAAACCAGCCGATATGCCTTCCAGACATCCCGATCGTCGTCAACCACCAGAATACGCCGGTCCTGTTGCCTCATATCCCGCATCATTATCTTGCTTCGCTCCTTCTGAGGCTACCCGGCAGCAGGGAAAAGCACACTAAACCGCGCCCCTTTCCCCGGCCCGTCACTTGCAGCCTCAATAACTCCGTTATTGGCAATCACGTAGTTGGCGCAGGCATGCAAACCGAAGCCGCTGCCCCGTTCCTTGGTGGAATAGCCAAACTTGAAAAAACTTTTCTTTTCTTCTTCTGTAAATCCGCAGCCACTATCAGCAACGGAAAAGAGGACCATTAGTTGCTCTTTATACTGACGGGTCTTGGTGGTAATGACCAACTCCCGCTCTTCCCCTTCGGAGCCATCCATGGCCTCATAAGCGTTCTTGAGCAGATTTACCAGAACCTGAAGCAGCTTGGTCTCCTCCACCTTAACCGGAGGCACCTCTTCCAGATGCATTACCACCGTAATCTTACGCTTGGCAATATCGTCCCCCAGAATTTTCAGCGCATCCTTCACGAGATTGTTGATGTCGAGCAACTCACAAAAATCCATAATCCGCGCATAGCGCATCTGCAAGCGGATAATGCTTTCTATGTGCCGATGTTTGTCGATAATCGCCCGAAGCTCGCTGACGGCATTGTCCAACTCCTCGGTAATCCCGTCGGGCAGATAACGGATGATATTAAAGCAGCGCTCTTTTTCTGCCGGGCTGAGCGCCCTCTTTCCCGCAAGAAAATCGAGGAGCGGGGCAAGGGATTCCGCCAGTCTGTGGCGAAGAGGGCTGTCGGCCAGATGGTTACACAACACCGTGGTCCCCACCTGCGCGGGAGTAATGGCGTTGCCGATATTATGCAATACGCCTATCGCAATCTCGGCCATGCCTGCTTCGTGGGCTTGCCGAACCATAATGTCCTGCGCCATCTGAAGTTCCTGCGTCCGTTCCAGGACCTTCTTTTCAAGAGAGTAGGTATACTCATCAAGCTGTTGCCGCATCAGGCGCAGTTTTTGGGTCATCCGGTTAAACGAGCCCGCCAGATCGGCAAATTCCCGGCAAACCATGTCCTGCGGGGCTATTTCCCGGTAAAGATCCCCTGCCGCTACCTGCTGCACCCCGGTATGCAGCGCCCTGGTCGCCCGGACAAAGTAACGGGTCGTGGCAAGAACCATCGTCAGTCCCGCAAGAAAAAAAACAGCCAGGACTGAAACAATGTAGATAGTGACATGGCTCATCTGCTCGAGCCACTCCGTCTTCGTTCTGGCTATTTCGTCTTCCAAGGGCGCCAACGAATAGCCGCAACGGATTATCCCCCAAAGCTCGTCCCCGCTATAAACGGGGAAAACCGTTTCCAACACGCCTTTGCCATTGGCATTTTCTTTCGGCGGCCCAAAATTTTCAACCGGGATTATCCCGCTCGGCCTTTGCGCAGGAAACTTCATCTTCATCAACGAAGCGGCCTTATTATCAAGCTCCCCTGTTAAACGAATACCGACCAGATTGATATCACTATGCGCGACAACATTCTGGGAGAGGTCCATGATCATGCAGTAAAGAATTTCCGGATCGTCCCTGGCCACCTCGACAACCAGATTCTGTAAAAATGTAAAGTCATAACCGGCCACGGCCTCCCTGACGCTCATGGCCGTACTTCGGGTCAGGGAGGCGCTCCTGATGACCAGGCTCTGGCGGATCATATTGACGTTGCGCTCAAGCTGGACGTCACGAAGCTGAGCGGTTTCACGGAGGATAAAATAACTGAAGAGAGGAAAGAGCCCGCAAAGCAGAAGCAGGTTCATCCCCAGCAGATATACGCTGATTGTCGGCTGTTTCCGCATAATTTCCGTGAGATGTGGTGCCCTGTGGCCGCTTTTAGCTGAGTTGAGCAGCTTGTCTGCTCAAACGAAACTCAATGAACTCGTAACAGTCTGAAAAGCTCACAGGCCCACCACGCTAAATCAAGCAGTTACATTAATACCCGTTGTAATCGTGGCTTTTTACGATTTCAACAAACTTATACCCGAAGGGTGATTCCATGGTTATTTGACTTCCGGGGTACTCCCTTGTGATCGGTTACTAATTTCCTGAAGATTGAAGGGGGACGCCGCAAGATCGGAGCCTTCTTTACCTGCCACGCTCAGAAAAATCAAAAATGGCCGCTTATCTGGGCAAAGATTGAACGTCCTTCGAGAGGATAGTCGTTGGGGATAAAGGCACCCTCAGGGGCTGCGGCCGCAAAGGGGCTGGGGATGCGGCCGACTTCGTCGAAAAGATTGCGAATTCCCACTGCCGCCTCCAAGTGGTTGATGATATTTTTGCGCCGGACCAGCAGGTTGACTACCTCATAGTCGCCAATGTCTCCCCGGGGGTCGCCCTTGGCCCTGTGGCGATCGCCGATCCAGTAGAACTGGCCATCGAAGGTCCAATCCGGCAGGAAGGTCCAACTGGGGTTCAGGTAAAACTGCATCTCCGGGGCGTCCGGCACCACTGCGTCATCCAGTTTCTTGTTGATCGAGCGTTGATAGGCCAAGTTGGAGCGAAGTCTAAAATCCTGGTGCAGCCGCCAGTCCATCTCTACCTCGAAACCCCTCCCCTCCTGTTCGCCGTAGTTGGTATATGCCTGAGGAAACGATGCTCCGATAATTTCAACAAGGTCTGTGGCCTCGTAGTTGAACAGGCTGAGAATCAGACGCAGGTTCTTGGTCGGCTGATAGTCGAAGGCCAGTTCGATGGTTTCGATCTCCTCCGGGGTAAGGCGTGGGTTTCCCTCAACTTGCAGGTTGTTCTTGACGTACTGTTCGCCGAAGGAGGGCGCGCGGAAGGCCTGGCCATACATCAGCTTGGTGGTCAGGTCATAGCGGGTCTCCCAGACCAGGGCCGCCCTGGGGTTGACGGTGGAGCCGAAGTCGGAGTATTCGTCATAACGCACCCCAACGGTGAGGGTCCAGGTAGGGGCCAGTTGCCACTCATCCTGAACCAGGCCGTACCACAGGGTCCGGCTCGCCTCGTCGATGTAGATATAGGCCGGATCGGTCACATGCACCATGGGTCCGGGAGGGCTGGTGGCGCCAGGCGCCGCGAAATTCTTGTACTGGTCCCGGCCAAGATCGTAGGATTTCGCGCCGACGCCGATGCGGAGCCGGTGATCACGAAAGCCCTTGTACAATCCGCCGGCCTCGATGCCACCGTCCTGAGCGGTATAGATTGGATTACCAAGTAAAAAATTGGGAACGCCTTGCGGATAGAATTGCAAAAAGGAATCCGCATTAATATAGGAGTAGTAGATCCGGCTCTCCAGCTCCCAGTTTTCCACCAGCTTGTCGTTGTGCCAGGTCAGATCAGCAAGCAGGGATTTAGTGTCGATATCGTTGCCATAGGTGATGGCCTGGGATATCCCGGCTCCCAGACTGGAGTCCTGCAGGGTGCCATAGAGATGCAGGGTCCAGTTGTCTTTACGCAGGTTGAGGTGGGTATCGAGCTGTTCGTTCCAGGTATCGATATAGCCGGGAGCATTGGAGAGTGCTCCCGCCCCGAAGGCGTGGAGATAATCCCGCTCGATGATCCTGCCTTTGTCGCCACTGGTCTTGCGGTGCTCCACCCCGAAGGCCACATCCCAGCCATTGTACTGCCCGCCATGCTGGGCCCAGAGGTCGGAGCTGTCAAAAGAGCCGTAGCGCGCCCCGGCCTGGGTACCGTCGATCTCGAAGTTGTCCTTGGTGATGACGTTGACCGTCCCGGCAAAGGCATCGGCGCCATGGAGGGCCGAACCAGGACCCCGCACCACCTCAACCCGCGAGATCATCGCCACCGGCATCTGATAACCGACATAACGGCTGCCCTGATAATTGGAAATAAAAGGCACCCCGTTGATCAACAGCAGGGTCTGGGGATTGGTGCTGGTATGTACCCCGCGAATCGACCAGATTGAGGAGAAATAAGCAATGCCGGACGGCTCCACATGCAACCCCGGCACCGACTCCAGCACCTCGTCCAGAGTAGTGGCCCCCAACCCTTTGATATCCTCGGCGGTGATGACCGAGGCCACCGAGGGAGCCAGATGGACCGGCTTAAGCGAGCCGGTGGCGGTGAGCAGCAGCCGGTCGGTGCGGTAGACATCCTCCTCCTGCGGCCCCCGGCCGAACATCTCGGCAAAGGTAGCCTCGTCCGGGTCGGCACTCGCAGGGAGGGGCTCCGCAGCCCTGGCCACGGTAAAGCAGGACAAACAAGACAAAAGCGCTGCTACAAGAGCTCGTTTTGTACGCATCCCATTTCCTCCATACCGCCATTGAAAAAGATGAAAAAGCCTGATCATCTCACCGAATAATGGAAGTAGCTATATTCAGGGCCTCGGGGGTGATAGACAGATCTATGCGTTCCGCGGTCTTAATATTGACGAAAAGCTGGGTGCCGATGGGTTCCATCGCCCCGATTACCACGGGCTTCTGCCCATGCAACAGGATGTTGCGGGCCATGGCCGCAGCCTGGGCGCCAATCTGCAGAACATCCGGATTGATGGTAAGCGCCAGGCCCATTTTGGCCAGATTCTGGCTCTGGCCGACACAGAGAAGCTTATCCTTAAGGCAGCGGTTCTCAAGCCAGTCCAGATTTTCCAGGGTATAGACCACAGGATCGTTCAGCACCCAAAAGGCATCAACCTGGCTTGAGAGCCGCTTGAAAACGCGCTGGAAATCCCCCGAACGTTCGATGGGCTCGGCGACCAGTTCCAGGCCGAGCAACGCAGCAGCTTCCTTGGCCTGGGTGAGAATTGCTGCAGAACGAGGGCTGTAAATAATGCCAATCCGCCGGATAGCCGGGGAAAACAAGGTCATATTGATAAACTGGGCGCCGGGCGAAATTTCAGCGGCAATCCCGGCAATATTGCTGCTGTCGTGCAGCAGCTTATAACGCTTCCAGTTCAACACCATGGCGAAAAGAACCGGAATGTCCTGACGATCTTTAGTCCAGAGCTTTGCCGCATAAGCGGCTTTGGCGCCCAGGGCAAAAATCAGGGAAGGCTTTACCGCAAAAAGTTTTTTCTTCAACAGCGGATCATGGGTAAGGCTGCCATGCAGATTGAAAACCTGCACCGGCAGGCCAATTTCTTCGCTGAAGATAACAACCTGCTGCTCATAGGCCTTTTCACTGTCTGAAAGCAAAATGGCAACCGGTCCGCTGGGCTCGGCAGCCTGCGCAGGAGTGGCAAGCAAAATGCCAAGCATCATAAGGATAAAGCTGAGTAGAGCAGCTTGTCTGCTCAAACGAAACTTATACCCTCTGGGTGAAAAGCTGAGGAGAGCAGCTTGTCGGATTTTATGCCCTTTAGGGTGCAAACGAAACTTATGCCCTCTGGGTGTAAAAAACAATCTCTGGTTCATCAATTTACTCAGCATTGGGAATCCGCCACGTATCAATTTTGAGCATATCCATAATATGTGCTGCCGGGCCACCGTCCTTGCCGGCGAGGAGAACCTTGCGCATCCTGTCGACTTCGCGGGCCGAAACCGCGCCATTAACATAACAAAGCACCGGCAAAGGAACAGGATTCGAAACGGCAAGGACCTTGACCATTTTAAAAAGACGCGGGTTAATGCTGCCGACATGCTCAAGATTATCCTGGGAAACAAGGGCGGCATTCACCTGCCGCAAAGCCAGGGCAAAAATGGCATCTGAATCCTTGGCCGTGGTAATAAAATTAAGCTCTTTGCCGCGGAGGCCGATCCGCTTGAAAATAGCCTCATCCAATACGGCAAGCCCGGCCTGCCCCACCGGCGTCATGGCAATGGTAGTGTCGGCCAGCTTTTCCGCCGTCAAAAGCGAATCAGCGGCGACGAGCAATACCTTGCGATAGGTGGTGCCCCCACGACGGACCGGAAGCAGAAACGGCTTGAATCGTTTATCGTTGCCATCTTGATGGAGATACCATTCCGGCAGAAAGATAAATGCTGACGCATTGTTGCGCACCTCACGATCAAAATCGTGAAACCTGGCAAACGGCTGAAAGGAGAAAGAAAAGCCTGATGCGGATAAAAATGCATCCATGGCTTCCTTAAGGCCGGACAGGTTGTTGTGAATGGAATCAGGATTGAAATAAAGGAAATTAGAAGGAGGGATTGCGCTGCCCGATCTGAGCGGCACGCAAAACAACAACATCGTCACTATTAGAGCTGCTATGGGCTTACAACACCAGCGCATCCATAATCACCATATAAAACGGAGATAAATCCGATATTTGACTATAGCATATCACCAACTTCTGCCATAGTATTTTAATTCAGGCAGGCACGCATATGACCGGAAAACGCAACGCAATGGCCTCACCTTCCCTAAGCCACGGCACAACTTAACCTCACATTTATGAGGAAGTACGGCTGGCCCGAGAAGGTAATCATGGCAGCAAAGTGTTTAGCAAATGGCGAGCAGGGATAAAAAAAGGGCCTGGTCAATCTGACCAAGCCCTTGATCTTTCGCTGGTGCCGAAGAGAAGACTCGAACTTCCACGAGGAAACCCCCACTAGGCCCTGAACCTAGCGCGTCTACCAATTCCGCCACTTCGGCACATCAATGAGAAGCGATAATAATTTTTTCGGATGGTGTTTGTCAAGACAATTTAGGAGCCGTTTAGAAATAACATGTATTTTCACAATCAGTCCGGTACGGCTCCTTATGCCGTTCGCGGGATCACAACAATTCAAGTTATCATTTATCGACGGCTTAGGAGCCGTTTAGAAATAACATGTATTTTCACAATCAGTCCGGTACGGCTCCTTATGCCGTTCGTGTCTTTTTACCTGATCCGCCATAAAAAATCACGCCCGGCGCCGGCTTGACCTTTTCCCGGTTGTCGCCTATTGTGTGGGCACACCAAATCAGGATGCCAACACCATGGATATATATACAAACATCAACGACATACCGGGGCCTTTTCCCAGGGCCGCAGTCACCATCGGCAACTTTGACGGCGTCCATCTTGGCCACCAGATTCTCTTCTCAGAAGTGGTCAGCCGGGCTTACCGCAACAAAGGCCCCAGCGTGGCCGTCACCTTTGAGCCGCATCCGCTCAAGGTGGTCCGCCCCGACATCGGCCTTAAACTCATCTCCACCCTGGAGCAAAAAAAAGAACTCATCGCCCTGGCCAACATCGACAAACTGGTCATCATCCCCTTCACCAGGGAGTTCGCCGCCACCCCGGCGGAAGTCTTTGTGGATCAGGTCTTGCGCCAGGCCATCGGCGTCCGGGATCTGGTGGTCGGCTACGACTACGCCTTCGGCAAGGGCCGCCAGGGGGATATCCCTTTTCTCCAGGCGCAGGGCCAGGGCAAAGGCTTCACTGTCTCGGTGGTGGAGCCGTATTATGTGGACGGCATGCTGGCCAGCAGCACCAAAATCCGGGAGCTGGTGGGGCTGGGCAAAATGAAGTATGTCCGGAAACTGCTGGGCCGCTACTACCAGATCCGGGGCGAGGTCAGAATGGGCAAGCAGCGCGGCGGCCCGCTCCTGGGCTTTCCCACCGCCAATCTAGCCCTCTCCGAAGAGGATCTCAGTCCGCGCCTTGGCGTATATGTCACCCAGGTGATCTACGACGGCAAATGCTACGGCGGGGTGCTCAACATCGGCTATAACCCCACCTTTGCCGGCAGCCACCTTTCCGCCGAGACCCATATCTTCGATTTCAATCAGGATATCTACGGCAAGCAGATCAAGATCAACCTGCTCCGTTTTCTACGCAGCGAGATGAAATTCTCCGGCCCTGAAGAGCTGGCCCGCCAGATTGCCCTGGATGTGGCCGAGGCCAGGAAGATTCTGGCCGAGGCCAAAAATGAACTGGTTCTCTCCTGCGAAGAAAAATACAACCGCTGAAAGCCATAACCCGGACTCAACCTGAAATACCTTCCGGCGTAACCGATCACGGGGCAATCCCACAAAGGTCAAATAACCACGGAACAAGCGGCCACAGGGTGCCGCAGGTTGCGGCAAGCGGGACGGCGATGCGTACATTTGGTACGTGAGCCGGACCGATCGCCGCAAGATGTGGTGCCCTGTGATCGCTTACCTTCCGGCTATGGGCTCACTGCGTCAAACAGAGCCCGTCCCGGACCAGAATGGTCCGATCGGCATGGTGGCAGGCATCCGGGTTATGAGTCACCATGATGATGGTCAACCCTTCCTTATTCAGCTGGCGGAGCAGGGCCATGACCCCTGCGGCCGTCTCGCTGTCGAGACTGCCGGTCGGCTCGTCGGCCAGGAGAATGGGGGGCCGGTTGACAATGGCCCGGGCAATGGCGACCCGTTCCTGCTCGCCGCCGGAAAGCTGATCCGGCAAGCGATCCGCCTTGGCTTCGAGCCCCACCTTGGCAAGAACCGAACGGGCCATCCCGTCCTGCTCTTTAGCGGAGATCCCGGTAATGGCCATGGGCAGTTTGACGTTTTCCAGCACCGTCAGGTAGGGGATTAGCTGGAAGGACTGGAAGATAATGCCGATATATTCGCTGCGAAAATCGGCCCGCTGTTCGCTGCTCAGCCCATAGATATCCAGAGAATCGACCAGAACCTGCCCCCGGCTGGGATGATTGAGCCCGCCCAACACGGCCAGCAGGGTGCTTTTTCCGGAACCGGACTGGCCCATGATGCTGATGAACTCCCCATCGTCCACCTGAAAGTTCATGTGCCGGATGGCGCTCACCGTATTAGCGCCGGCCTGGTAATCCTTGCCGATATCCCTTATCTCTATAAGATGGTTCACTGCGTTTTCTTTTGCTGGCATGACTTCTCCTTACAGGGCCCGCAGCGCTTCACTGGGGTCAAGACTGCTGCCTTTCCTGGCCGGATAGAGGCTGGCCAGCAGGCTGAGGGAAATGGAAAGCAGAATGGCCAGGGCGCCGAGGGAGAGATTCACCCCGGCAAAGGTTCCCTTGGGGATGACCAGGGGCAGCACCGACCAGGCGATGAGGTTGCCTATGACAAAACCCAGAAAGCCGCCGAGAAACCCGACCACCATGGCCTCCAGCAGAATGATCTGCATGACATGGCCCCGCCGGAAACCGATGGCCCGGAAGATGCCGATCTCGCGGGTCCGCTCGTTCACCGCGCCCATCATGGTGACAAAAACCAGAAGCGCCCCGATAAAAATAACCAGCCCGGCAATGCCGTAGCTGAAGGCCTTGAACAACTCGACGGACTGCATCTTGGCCATCACCGCCTGCTTGAGGGCGGTGACCTTGGCAGCGGGGAATTTTTCGGCGATCTGCAAGACCAGCTCGGTGATCGGGCAATCCCGGCAGAAGGCGGCGATCTCCACCAGGGAAACGATGCCCTGCTTGCCCAGCACCTCCTGCATGGCATGAAGATCGCCGATGATCAGGCCGTCTTCCGCAGCCCCGGTGGGCTGGAGGATGGCGGCCACCGTAAAGGTCCGGCCCCCGAGAGGCACGGTGTTGCCCAGGGCAAGATCCAGAGTCGCCGCCGCCTCTGCCCCGACAATCAGTTCGTCGGAGCCAGCCGGAGCAGTTCCGTCCAGGTGCCACCAGGTCTTGAGCGGCAGTTCCACGGCAAAATCTACCCCCATCAGGAGCACCTGCCGGCCCATGACCTGGGCCGCGCCGAGGACCTTGGGGGCCACCGCCCCGAGGTTCTCGCGATTTTCAATCTCCCGGATTCCGACCAGATCTTTTTCGGCAAACTCCTGGGCCGCATAATTCACGCCGCCCACCGTGATGCCGCCATAGCTTAAGGCAAGATTCTCGCTCTTGGGAACCATGACGATGTTGGCGCCGAAGCGGTCCAGCCGGTCTTCGATATCGCGGGTCATGCTTTCCGTAATGGACAGCAGAGTGACAATGGTGGCGATCCCCAGCACCAGGCCGAGCACGAGAAAGATCACCTTGCCCTTGCGACGCTTGAGGTTGTTGTAAGAAATATGATAGAGCTTCATCTGTTTTTTCTCCGCGCAAGCATGGCCGCTACCGGCCGCCGCTCTCAGCGGCCTCCTTTTTCATGGTGTGCAGCCGCTGATGGTGGCCGACCTCATTGAGAAGCACCGCCTGCGCCCCCTGCTGCAGGAAAAAGGCGGAAATCCTTGCAGTATCAAGCTTTCCCTTGTTGAAGGTAACAACCACTCGCGAGCCGTGGGGGTCCATCACCACCTCGCGCACCCCTTCCTGCTTTTTTAGTTCCGCCAGCACCTGTTCCGCTCCGGCCCGCTCTCCGGATAATTTGTAAATGGCGTCCTCAAGCTGCCGGTTTTGCAAGAAGGCGATGGATCTGGGGATGACCACCAATCCCAAACCAAGGAGAACGACAAGGGAGAAAATAGTCATCACGCGGCCGAACTCCAGGCCGCGCCTCTTCACCCCCAAGACTCGTTCCCGTTTTTCCCGGTATTTTTCAAGATCGTAAGACATCTGCGGTGTTGCCTCTTCCTTTGTTTTCAATTCAAAATGCAAACCAGAAAAACAGTAACTGTTCAGCAGTGCCGCAGATGCGCGAAAGAGGCCTGCGACGTGTGCTGGTGCACATGAGCAGGCCGATGACAAAGCAGCTGCGGTGCCGCTGGACAGTTACTTACTTTTTGAATTTGCAATACCAACTGTTCTGGTCGATGTCGGCCATGGCGATCACCAGTTTGTCCCCTTCGATTGCTCTGGTCAGGGGAGCCGGGTTGCAGCCGCCTTTCACCTCGTTGATCCTGGCCGAAGCAAAACGCATGCCGCAGTTGAGGCAGACCATTTCCTCCCCGCTCTGTTCGTAGCCCTTGCCCGCCCGATAACAGACATCACAGGCGTCTATGGCCGCCCTGATGACGCCGTCATTGCTTTGCAAAACAAAAAAAGTAACCATGATCCCGTCGCTGGCCTGAGCCTTGAAATAGTGCGCCTTGCCGTCATTGACGGAGGCCACCGGGATTTCCAGCCGACCGTTGCTCGGAGTGAGGACCTTCACCTTATCCCCCCAAAACCCGGCCATGGCCGTGCCGATCAGCATCACAAACATTGCCACCGCCACCACTGCTACAGATGTTTTTTTCACCACGCTTCTCCTTGTTTTCCTTATGGCTTGCCGCTACCGAATATTTTTCTGCAAAGTTCTCCCCAGGAAGACGCCGTTGCCGAACAGCCATTCGGGCCGCAACCGGAGGAGCAACCCTTTACCGCTGCTTCTCCGCCTGCCGAAGCACCCTGCTCCGGCACCGATTTTGCCGGATAGCCGAGATCGCCTAACACCAGGACAATGGCTTCCTCGCTCAGGGGAGGCCGGTAATCGATGCGCAGGAGACCTCTATCCAGCTCAGCCTGCATGTCCACCATCCCTTGCAGCTTAAAAAGTTCTTCGCGGATGGGGGGCAGACAGGCGCCGCAGGATATCCCCGGCACCAGAAATGTTGTGCTTTCCAGCTTCCCGGCAAAAGAAGGGGCGTTGCCCAATCCCCACCAACCCCCTGCCAGGATTAAGATTCCCGCCATGGTTCCAAAGATATAACGCCTCATGTTTTTCTTTTCCGTTTCCATTACTGCCTCCTGTTTTCTTTAAACACCATCCAGACTTAGCAAACGTCATGCCAGCCGCGCAATGAATGACGGCAGCCCTTTGTCTGAAAGGTTTAACGAAAAGGACTCGGATGAAAAACAGAGAGAGGCGGCGGAATTATGAAGAATATTCGCCAAGGCCCTTAAAGAATATTCTTCATCAGAAAAAGTAACTGTCCAGCAGTGCCGCAGGTTGCGGTAAGCGGGACGGCGATGCGTACTTCAGTACGTGAGCCGGCCCGATCGCCGCAAGATCCGGTGCTGCTGGGCAGTTACAAGATTTTGAATTTTTCCAGGCGATAGATCAGAACATGACGCGGAATCCGGAGCAGGCGAGCAGCCTCGGAACGATTGCCGTTGGCCTTGAGCATGGCCTTTTTGATCAGCTCCTGCTCCACCGCTTCCAGGGAAAGGCCCTCATCCGGGATTTCTAGAAGCCCGTTTGCGGATGCCGACTGGTGAGCGGCAGCAAGCTGGAGTTCAGCAGCCTCGATGCGCAGCCCCTTGCGCAGAATAACCGCGCGCTCGACAATGTTTTGCAGTTCGCGAATATTGCCGGGCCAATGATGGGCCTTGAGCTTGGCCAAGGCGCCGACGGAAAAGCGCACCCCTGCTGGAGCGCCCACCTTCAGGAGAAAATGAGCCACCAGCCCCGGAATATCCTCCCGCCGCTCCCGCAGGGGCGGAAGATGCAGGAGAATAACCCCAAGCCGGTAGTAAAGATCCTCCCGGAAGGTGCCCTGGCCGATGGCCGCGTAGAGATCCCGGTTGGAGGCGGCAATCAACCGGACATCCACCGCCTCCGGCTGCTCCGCACCGACCGGCGCCACCACCCGTTCCTGAATAGCGCGGAGCAGCTTGGCCTGCAAATCCAGGCGCAGCTCACCGATCTCGTCGAGAAACAACGTGCCGCCTGCGGCGGACTGAAACCTCCCCTTGCGGCTGCTCACCGCGCCGGTAAAGGCTCCTTTGACATGACCGAAAAGTTCGCTCTCCAGCAGGTTTTCCGGGATGGCGGCACAGTTCACCGCCACCATGGATCCCTGCGCCCTGGGGCTGTGCTGATGGATAAGCCTGGCCAGCACTTCCTTACCGGTCCCCGATTCCCCGGCAATGAGCACGGTTGCCTCGCTGTTGGCCGCGCGCTTTGCCGTGTCGAGCAAGGCTGCCATGGCCGGGTTGGCGGTTTCCATGCCCTCGGTGCCGGTGAGCCGGTTGACCTCGCCGCGCAGCTGCTGTTTTTGCTCATAGAGCTCCCGCATCTCCAAGGCCTTCCGGCAGGAAAGCCGCAGGGCCTCCCGGTCAAAGGGCTTGGCCAGAAAGGTGAAAGCCCCCTCCTGCATGGCCTTGACCGCCAGTTCGATGGAGCCGAAGGCCGTGATCACCAGCACCGGGGTAAGGGGCGAATCCTTTTTCACCGCGGCTAAAATCTGCAAGCCGTCCAGATCGCCAAGCTGCACATCGGTAATGACCAGATCCGGGCTGTGCTGCTGAAAAAGCGCCAATCCTTCCCGGCCCGAAGCCGCAGATAGTACGGTAAAACCGGCGCTGCTCAGGTTGTACTCGGTAACCCGCCGCAGACTCGGATCATCATCGATCAGCAGTATCCTGGGTTTCATGCAATGTAACCGATCACGGGGGAGGGTGCCCCGGAAGTCAAATTACCACGGAATAAGCGGCCACAGGGTGCCGCAGGTTGCGGCAAGCGGGACGGCGATGCGTACTTTTGTACGTGAGCCGGACCGATCGCTGCAAGATGTGGTGCCCTGTGACCGCTTATCATGCAATCTCCTCCGGTGTCAGCCTGACCTCGGGGCCGTTTTTGCCGGGCAAAAGAATCTCTAAACAGGCCCCGCCTCCCGAACGGTCCGTGGCCCGAAGGCTGCCGCCGTAACTCTCCACGATCTTGCGGCTGATCACCAGGCCAAGACCTGTGCCATCGGACTTGCCGGAATAAAACGGCTCGAAGATTCTTTCCTTTTCCGCCTCCGGTACGCCCGGGCCATCGTCACAGACCGAGATCAGCCAGCCTCCATCCGCTGCGGTTTCGGCCAAAAGCCAGATCCGGCCGCCAGGCCGTACCGCGTCCAGAGCGTTAAGCGCAAGATTCAGGAGAACCTGGGAAAACTTGGCGCCCTCCACCAGCAGCTGCTGGGCCTCGTCATTTTCCGGCAGGCTGAGACGCACCTGTTTTTCCCGCAGCTGTCTTTCCAGCAGGGCGCCGACGTGCCGGGCCACCGCTGCCAGGGGCTCAAGGATCTCTTCTCTTTCCGGCGGCCGCCCCTTGGCATAGCGGAGAATCTCCTCCACCGTGTCTTGCAAGCGGCCGGTTTCCTTGAAAAGAATATCCACAAACTCCCGCTTTGGATGATCTCCAGGAAATTCCTCGCGGAGAATCTCTGCCGTACCTTTGATGGAAGCGAGGGGATTCTTTATCTCGTGGGCCAGGGAGGCGGAGAGTCGGCCCAGAGCGGAAAATTTCTGGGCCGCGGCCAGCCTGGTCTCCGCCTCGATAAGCTGGGCGGTTTCATCATGGAGCCGGGCATAGGAGGCCTGCAGTTTTTCAGCCAGCTGCTGGTAGCCTTCCCGCAGCCGGGTCTGTCGCCCGGAGATCACTCCGACCAGCAGACCGGCCGCCAGATAGAGAACAATCTCCATCAGCTCGCTTACCGCCTGCGATCCGTGGCCGACATAGAGAAGAACATGGGGGATGAAGGCAATGGAGGAAAGCACCGCCAGAGCCAGGCCGCCGCGCACCCCGAACCAGAGGCCGCCCAGAACGATGGGAAAGTAACTGAGCCGCCGATAGATGTTGTGAGACAGGAAGAAATCACCGGGGGTGAAAAGATGGAGCAGGCCGATGGCTATAACGGCAAGGAGCAGGGCCGGAAAAAGAAACTTACGCATGCCGCCTCCGCCGAAAAATTTTCAACTGAATCAGGGGCAGGACGTCGCCCTAAGAGCGGTAGTCCGCATTGATCTTCACATAATCCAGGGAAAAATCGCAGGTGTAAATATCCTTGCGTCCCTCACCGGCATGCAGGTCGATGGTGACCACAAACTCCGGTTTCTTGAGGACCGCCGTGGCCAGGGCCTCTACCTCACCGCCCTGCCCCAGGCCGTGCTGCACCATAAGCACCTCGTCAAAGGCGATATCCACCCGGTGCTGATCAAATTGAGCGCCGGAGCGGCCCAGAGCGGCGATGATCCTGCCCCAGTTGGCATCCTCGCCGAAAAAGGCGGTCTTGACCAGGCTGGAATTGGCCACGGTTCTCGCCGCCTGCTCGGCCTGCACCTCCGAGGCCGCCCCCTGCACCCTTATGGTCACCAGCTTGGTCGCCCCCTCCCCGTCCCGGACAATCATCAGGGCCAGTTCCTTACACAGGTCCTCCAGGGCGGCGGCAAAGGCCGAGAGCGCCGCGGGCCGGTCCTCGGCAATGGGCGGGTGTTCCGCCAGGCCGTTTGCCAGGAGCAGCACCGTGTCATTGGTGCTGGTGTCTCCGTCCACGGTTATGGCGTTAAAGGTGCTGGCCACCACCTTTCTCAGGGTACTCTGAAGAAGATCGTGCTCGATTTTCGCATCGGTAAGGATAAAGGAAAGCATGGTGGCCATGTTGGGCATGATCATTCCCGCGCCCTTGGCCATGCCGAGAAGCTTGATCGGCTTGCCGTCGATGAGGGCGGTGCGAACCGCGATCTTCCGCACGGTGTCGGTGGTCATAATGGCTTGGGCCACATCGGCAAGGCCGTCGGCGGCAAGGGCTTGCGCCGCCTTGGGAATCCCCCGCTGAAAACAGGCCAGCTCCAGTTGCTGGCCAATGATGCCGGTGGAGCAGACCTGCACCAGCTCCGGAGCGATATTCAAGGCATCCGCCGCCATGGCCGTGGTAAAGCGGGCCAGCCGCATCCCTTCCTCGCCGGTGCAGGCATTGGCGATTCCTGAATTGACCAAAATGGCCTGGGCCTTGCCGGTTTTGCATCGCTCCATGTCAAGCAGCACCGGCGCCGCCTTGACCAGGCTGGCGGTGAACACCCCGGCTGCCACGGCCGGCTTGTCGCTCACTATCAGGGCCAGATCGAGTCGATCCTTGCCGCGAATGCCGGAGTTTACCGCCGCAGCCCTAAAGCCCGGTATGGTGAAGTTCGGTTGTGTCATGCTCACGTCATCCATAAATCGTTGTCAAGCCTCTGCCTCAGCCAATCCCCTACCTCTGCCGCTGCTCCTCCGAAGTCAACACCAGCCGCAACCCCAGATGAGCGGCCCGCAGATCCGGCAGTCCCCCGTCACGGAAAGAGGCCCGCACGTGCCCAGGGCTACAGTACCAGCTGCCGCCGCGAAAGACGCGATGCGTGCCGGAGGCCGGCCCCTTAGGGTTGTCCCGGCTCGCGCTGGTGTAGTAATCCTCGCCATACCAATCCGAACACCACTCCCAGACATTGCCGGTCATATCGTACAGACCTAAACCATTGGGGGGGAAACTCCCCACCGCAAGCGGTGCTTTTCTGTTTTCACCAGAGCGGCTATAAAGCTCTTTATGTTTTTTCCCGGCATCGAAGTTCGCCTCGTCCGGCCCAATGGTATCTTTTCCGGTACCAAAGCGGATCTCCTTCCCACCGCCGCGGGCCGCATACTCCCACTCCGCCTCGGTTGGCAGCCGATACTGCCTGCCGCTGCCAGGTTTCGTTTGAGCAGACATGCTGTTCAACTCAGCTATAAAATCCTGGGCGTCCTGCCAGTTCACACTCTCTACCGGATAACGCGGCCCGTCCTGGAAGGCGGCTGGGTTGCCGCCCTTGCTCATCACCTGCCCCCATTCCTCCTGGGTCACCTCGTACATGCCCAGCCAAAAATCATCAACGCAGGCCTCGTGCACACTCATCCCATGCGAACCGGGATCGTTAAAGGTGTCACCCATGCGGTAACAGCCGCCCCTGACATAGACAAACTTCATCCCGGTAAGCGGATCGGTCAAAACAGAGCCAGATGCCGGAGCCTCTGCTTGCCGACAAGCAAAACCAACTCCCAGGCCCAGACAGGCAAGAACCACCGCTATCGCCGCAGCTCTCATTTCTTGCCGCAGCACCGTTTATATTTTTGTCCACTGCCGCAGGGGCAGTCTGAATTACGCCCAATCTTCTCTCCCTCGCGGGAAAACGGCTTGTGCTCGTCATCCTCATCGACGCCGCGACTGAGCTGCATGGGCTGCCGCTGCTGCCGCTGCTCGCGCTCCAGCTCGGCCACCTCCTCGTCCCGCACCAGCTGGAGGCGGAACAGGGTGCTGACGGTCTGGGACTTCATGGTCCCGATCATCTCGCCGAACATGTTGAAGCCTTCCTTCTTGTACTCATCCAGAGGATTCTTCTGCCCATAGCCGCGGAGGCCAATGCCTTCCTTGAGGTGATCCATGTTGAGCAGATGCTCTTTCCAGTGGTGATCAACGATCTGCAGAAGGACCACCCGTTCCAGATGGCGCATGTTGGCGGCACCGATCTCCTGCTCCCGCCGGGCATAGCGGTCGGTCAGAGCGGTGATGATCAGCTCGGCAAAGGCGGCCGGATCAAGCTCCTTTTTTTCCGCTTCACTCCACTCCCCGGCAAACCCGAACAGTCCAAACATCCTTTCAGAGACTCCGGCCCAATCCCACTCTTCCGAGGAGACCCTTGACTCGGCAAATTCATGCGCCACCATCTCGGCCAGTTCCGGCAGCATATCGGTCACCACCTCATGGACATCGTCCGTGCCCAGAACCTCGCGGCGCTGGCGGTAGATGACCTCACGTTGCTTGTTCATCACGTCGTCATATTCGAGCAGGTGCTTGCGGATATCGAAGTTATGCCCCTCCACCTTGCGCTGAGCGTTTTCGATGGCCCGACTGATCATGGCGTGCTCGATGGGCTCGTCCTCTTCCATGCCCAGCTTGTCCATGATCCCCGAGATGCGGTCGGAACCGAAGATCCGCAACAGGTCGTCCTCAAGCGACAGGTAAAAGCGGGAGGAGCCAGGATCGCCCTGACGGCCCGAACGGCCGCGCAGCTGATTGTCGATCCGTCGGCTCTCGTGCCGGCTGGTACCCAGGATATGCAGGCCGCCCAGCTCAACCACCCCTTCGCCCAGCTTTATGTCGGTGCCGCGCCCCGCCATGTTGGTGGCGATGGTCACCTTGCCCTTCTGCCCGGCATCGGCAACGATCTCGGCCTCCCGCTCATGCTGCTTGGCGTTGAGCACCGCATGGGGCACCCCCGCTTTTTTCAGCATGGCCGAGATCTTCTCGGAAACATCAATGCTGATGGTGCCGACCAGCACGGGCTGACCCTTTTTATGCAGCTCCTGGATCTCCCGAATGATGGCGCGATCCTTGGCCTTGGCGTTCTTATAGATGACATCGGCATAATCCCGGCGGATCATGTTGTTGTGGGTGGGAATCACCACCACGTCGAGATTGTAGATCTTCTTGAACTCCGCTGCCTCAGTGTCCGCGGTGCCGGTCATGCCGCCGAGTTTTTCATACATCCGGAAATAGTTCTGG
This sequence comes from Deltaproteobacteria bacterium RIFOXYD12_FULL_56_24, assembly GCA_001799285.1. Lineage (GTDB taxonomy): Bacteria > Desulfobacterota > Desulfobulbia > Desulfobulbales > Desulfurivibrionaceae > Thiovibrio. The sequence continues at coordinate 22,472 of MGTD01000019.1, read as the reverse complement.
AAGGTAATCGAGGCCAGGGTCTGATTCTCCCGCTCCACCTTGACCCGCTCCTTGGCCTCCAGGGCCTGATGGAGCCCATCGCTGAAACGGCGGCCCTCCATGGCCCGGCCGGTGAACTCGTCCACGATCACCACCTGATCGTTGCGCACCAGATAGTCCACGTCCCGCTTGAATAGTACATTGGCCTTCAAGGCCTGGTTCAAGTGATGCAGCCACTCGATATTCCGGGGATCATAGAGGTTGTCCACCCCGACAAGCTTCTCGCCCAGGGACACTCCATCCTCGGTGAGTGAAACCGACCGGGCCTTCTCATCCATGGTGTAATGCTCGTCGACCTTGAAGTTCGGGATGATCCGATCCGCCTTCTCGTAGAGCTCGGTGGACATCTCAGCCGGTCCGGAAATGATCAGCGGAGTTCTTGCCTCGTCGATCAGGATGGAGTCCACCTCGTCGACAATGGCGAAGTGGAACTCGCGCTGGCAGAACTCCTTAAGATCAAACTTCATGTTGTCGCGCAGATAATCAAAGCCGAACTCGTTGTTAGTCCCGTAGGTAATGTCGCAGGCGTAGGCCTCCCGGCGGGCCGCGTCATCCATCTCATGCAGGATGGAACCTACGGAAAGACCGAGAAAGCGGTAGAGTTTGCCCATCCATTCGGCATCGCGCCGGGCCAGATAATCGTTGACCGTGACCACATGCACGCCCCGGCCGGTAAGAGCATTGAGATATACGGCCAGGGTGGCGGCCAGGGTTTTTCCCTCGCCGGTTTTCATCTCGGCGATCTTGCCCTGATGGAGGATCAGGCCGCCGATAAGCTGCACGTCGAAATGACGCATTTCCAGAACCCGCCAGGCCGCCTCCCGGCAAACGGCAAAGGCCTCGGGCAACAGGCTGTCCAGGGTTGCCCCGGCAGCGAGCCGCTCCTTGAAGAGTCCGGTACTCGCCGCCAGAGAGGCGTCATCGAGCTTTTTGATCTCGGGCTCCAGCTGGTTGATTGCCGTCACCAGGGGCTGAATTGCCTTGAGAACCCGTTCGTTCTTGCTGCCAAAAATCATTTTCAAAACAGAACCGACCATATTTCCCGCTCCAGGAGGTCAACGCCGCCGGCATGCCGCAAGGCACACCCCAACGCGATCATAGTTTTTTACGCTTTTTTATTTTTCCCAGACCAAGGCTTCTTCGTTACAATCCGGAAATTTCGGGCACTGAATACAATCACTCCAAACCTTATGGGGGAGTTCGCTCTTATCAATAGGCCTGAATCCGAGCCGTTCAAAAAAAACGGGCTGGTAGGTCAGGGTAAAAACCTTGGTAATACCGAAATGATCGGCCTCGGCCAGGCAGGCCTCCACCAGCTGCCGGCCAATCCCCTGGCCCTGAACTTCCTCCGCCACCGCCAGGGAACGAATCTCCGCCAGGTTTTCCCAGCAGACATGCAAGGCGCAGATCCCGAGAATCTGCCCGGGGGGAGAATGGTCACCTCCTTCCTTGACAAAGACCTTGAAATCACGTAGCTGGTCGTAGAGAGAACTCAAAGACCGGCCAAGGAGCAGATCCTTGTTGGCAAAATGCTGTAACAGAGCATACATTACCTTTACATCGTCCATCCTGGCATCACGAATCATGAACAATCTCGCTAAAAAGGAAAAAAGCCACAGGTCCGTAACCTGAAATCAAAAAGAGCCAAGCAATAACCGTTGTAATCGCGTTTTTTTGCGATTTCAAAAATCATAACGGTCTCACCATTAATCAGGGGGGGCCTGAAGCCGAGAAGCTGGCAGCAAGGCGATATAGGCCTTGATCTTTTCCTCTTTTTCCAGCTTGGCGATAAGCTGATTGGCCTCGGCCAGCTTGTCAAACTTGCCTACATAGATCCGGATAAAAGGATCATCCTTATCCTCGGGTGGCAAGAGAAAAGCCTCATAACCTCTTTCCCGCCATTGAGCCACCTCCTGTTGCGCCCGGTCCTGATCAGGTACCGCGGCAACCTGCAGGGCAAAAAAGGAAGGCTCGGCTGCAGCCCATTCCGATTCGGAACTAGGGACCTGTTCCGGCTCCGGATCTTTCTTTGGCTCGGAAGAAACTAGGGGCTCGACAACGGTCGTTTCCGGCTGCAGCGCCCCGGCAATCTCTGCCAGCGAGGATTTTCCCTCTCCCGGGGCAGGCTGGAGGATAGTCTGCCCGGCCCAGATGCCGATAATAAACATCCATAAAAAAATGCAGCCGGTGACCAGGGTCAGACTGAGCATCCCCAACAACCCCAGTTCAAAACGGATAACAAATCTGTCTTTCTTGTTCGCTGCACTCATAAGCGGATTCTCCATTGCCGGGCATCCCCGGACAACGCCTCCTCATGCTGATCTTTGCACCCTTCGGGTATAAGTTTCGTAGGAGCAGACAAGCTGCTCAACTCAGCTTTACACCCAGCGGGCATAAGTTTCTTAGGAGCAGACAAGCTGCTCAACTCAGCTTTAACAGGGCATACCCCTTTGCCCTACATGGATTCCGGAGCGCTCACCCCAATCAGGGCGAGGCCATTGCGCAAGACGATCCGCAAGCCCATGGCCAGCCAGAGCCGGGCCCGGCTCAATTCCTCATCCTCGGCGGAGACGATCCGGTGCTTATTGTAGTAACTATGGAACTGCCCGGCAAGATCCTGGAGAAAAAAGACCAGCCGGTGCGGAGCCAGATCAAGGGCCGCGCCCTCCACCAGAGCGGGAAAAGAGGCCATGGCCTTAAGCAGCAGGGTCTCGTCCTCCAGGATCAGCCTGTTAAGCGGCGCCTCCGCCAGGCTACCAGGGGCAACCCCTTTGGCCTCGGCCTGCCTGCGGATGCTGTGCAACCGGGCATGGGCGTACTGAACATAGTAGACCGGATTTTCCTGGCTGGTCTTAGTGGCCAGATCCAGATCAAACTCCAGCTGGCTGTCCGCCTTGCGCATAAGAAAAAAGAAACGGGCCACATCCGGGCCGACCTCGTCAAGCAGTTCGTCCACCGTGACGAAATTGGCCTTGCGGGTGGACATCTTCACCTGCTGCCCGTCGCGGAGCAGGGTGACGAACTGGTGCAGAACCACGGTCACCTTGCCCGGATCATAGCCCAGGGCCTTGACCCCGGCCAGCACATCCGGCACCGTGGCGATATGGTCGGAGCCGAAGATATCCACCATCCAGTCGAAGCCGCGGCGGAATTTCTCCCGGTGGTAAGCCATGTCCGGCAGCCGGTAGGTGGGCTCGCCGGTCGATTTGATGATCACCCGGTCCTGGGGCAGGTCGAACTCGGTGCCCTTGAACCACACCGCCCCGTCCTGATCGTAGGCCAGCCCCTTTTCCCGCAGGGAGGCGACCACATCATCAACCAGGCCGTTTTCGTAGAGGGAATGTTCGTTGTAATAGTTGTCAAAGACGATGCCCAGGCGGTGCAGGGTCCCGTTGATGTCGGCAAAGATGACCTGCTCGGCCTTGTTTTTAAACGGCGTGACCTCCGGCTCATCCTTAAGAGAATCGCCGTGCTCTTCGATGAGCGCCTGGGCGATATCCCGGATGTACTGGCCCTGATAACCGTCTTCCGGAAAGGTGAAGGGCAGGCCCAGCGCTTCCAGATAGCGGGCCCGAGTGGATTCACCCAGCACCCGCATCTGCCGGCCAGCGTCGTTGTAATAATATTCCCTGGTGACCTGATGGCCGGTGGCGGCAAGCAGACCGGCGATGGCGTCGCCTAAAACCGCCTGCCGTCCGTGCCCGACGCTCAAGGGACCGGTGGGATTGGCACTGACAAACTCGACCAGCACCTTCTTGGACTGCCCGATTTTACTCAGACCAAAGGTCGCATCCTGGCCGCAAACCTCGGGCAGCACCGACTGCCAGACATTCTTGTTGATGTAACAATTGACAAAGCCCGGCCCAGCGATCTCCACCCGGTCCAGCAGCTCGGCATGGGGGGCAAGCATCTCCACCAGCTGGGCGGCAATGGCCCTGGGATTCTTTTTATCCTTTCCAGCCACCACCATGGCCAGATTGGTGGCCAGATCGCCCTGGCCCGCGTGCTTGGGTTCATCCAGGGAATACGCTCCCGCCGCGGCAGCGGACCAGAACCCGGCCTCGACTCCCTGGTTAAAGCAGTGGTCTATCAGTGTCTTCAGACGTGTCTTGATCATCGCAATTTAATCCCAGAAGAACTTGTCAGGTGGATAGGCTGTAGTCTTTGTAACCGTTCAGCAGCACCACATCTTCGGACGATCGGCCCGGCTTAAGTACACGAGGTACGCATCGCCGATCCGCTTGTCCAAATCTGCGGCACTGCTGAACGGTTACAGTCCGGCGGTTATTGGTGCTTTGGTGACCGCCCCGGTGAACGGTTACGTAGTCTTTCAGGCTATTACCTGAAAGACTATGGCCTGAACAACCTCCTAAGCCTCCCTGTCAATATAAACCTGCCGGTTGCAGGAACCAAAAAGGCAGAGAATCTCATAATTGATGGTGTCTGACCAGCGGGCGATCTCCTCGGCCCTGATCTCCCCCGCCCCCTGCCGACCAAGCAACACCGCTTCATCTCCGGCCTTTACTCCGGGGATCTCGGTCACATCGGCCATGCAGGCGTTCATACAGATCATACCACGAACCGGCGCCCGCTGCCCGGCCAGCAAAACCTCGGCCTTGCCCGTCATTCGCCGCAAATAGCCGTCCGCATAGCCAACCGGCAGAACCGCCAGCCGGGTGGGCCTGTCGGTTACATATCGGTGTCCGTAGCTGATCCCCTGCCCCGCAGGTACTTCCTTGACCTGGAGCACCGTGGTGGCAAAACGCATAACCGGCCGCAAGTCCAGGCCCGAAGCCTGCTGCAGCCAGTCCGCCGGATAACAGCCATACAGTGAAATGCCAGGCCGCACCATATCACAGCGCATTCCGGGATACCGCAACAGAGTGGCCGAATTGGCGGTATGGATGATTCGCCCGTCACCGTCGCCCTGTATCCCGGCCAGCAATTCCTGAAAAACTCGATACTGCTCTTCAGTAATTGCGTCGTCTTCCGCATCGGCCTTGGGGAAATGGCTGGCGATTCCGGCAAGATAAAGCGCGGGAAACCGGCGCAAGGCGGCAAGGAACGGTTCCAGTTCGTGGGGGAGAAGACCAAAACGCCCCATGCCGACATCGACCTTGATCTGCACCCCTTTCCTGCAACCTGCCCGTGCCGCTTGCTCGGCAAACGCCTCCACCGCCTCCATGGTATAGACCACGGGGGTGAGATCATGGGCCACCGCCTCCGCCGCCCCCTGCCGGTCCACCCCGAGCATAATCACGATCTGCCCGATTATCCCGGCCTGCCGCAGCCGCACTCCCTCTTCGACCTCGGCCACGCCGAAAGCCGTGGCTCCTGCCTCGGCAAAAGCCTGGGCCGTCGGGACAAGCCCATGCCCATAGGCATCGGCCTTGACCACCGCCAGAATACCCACGTCTGCGCCGACCAGTTTTTGCACCTGCTGAAAATTATAGCGCAGGACACCAAGATCGACCTCCACTCTGTTCCAGGAAGGAGTTCCCATATCAAAACCCGTTCTTTCAGCAAAGGTAACCATTCAGCAGCACCACATCTTCGGACGATCGGCCAGGCTTACGTACACGAGGTACGCAGCGCCGGTCCGCTTGTCCAAATCTGCACCACTGCTGAACGGTTACAGTCCGGCGGTTTTGGTACTTTGGTGACCGCCCCGGTGAACGGTTACCAGCGAAGAGACTTCCGCGCCTTCCATGCCTGCCAGATAAGCCTGCTCGACCAAAAGAGCGCCCAGCCGACAGCAAGATATATAACACTAACCACCAAGGGAGGCACGGCGGAATTACGTAACAGACGCCCGCCAAGCATCATACAGATGACCAATCCCCACATTCCCCAGGAATATATCCCGCCAAGGCACATCCCCGCAGGCCGCGCCAAAATCCGAGCGATATTCTTTCGGGCCGCTCGTTCAATAACCAGGAAAGCCTTCAGCGTGCCAAGTCCAAGGGCCAGCCCCAGAAAAATCCCAGACAAAACCTCGGACAGGAGGTAGCCCCGCACCATCAGATACAGGCCGATAAAACTCCACATCAGAGCGGCAACAAGAAGATTGGTGCTGGTGCTCGCCCTCGGTTTGAATCGCGCCAACCAGCTCATGCTTCCCCCTTCCGGACTTGCATAAAGAACCCAGGCCCCGCCCCTAAGCCATTATCGAAAAATAACATGGACGTTTTAGGCAACCAAATGGCATAAGGAGCCGTACAGTAAGGCAACATAAATGGCCATGTTGTTTCTGAACGGCTCCTAAGCCATTGTAAAAAATAACGTGGACGTTTTAGCGCAGCCAAATGGCATAAGGAGCCGTACAGTAAGGCAACATAAATGGCCATGTTGTTTCTGAACGGCTCCTAAATAAATAGGCCTATCCCCAATCGTGGGAATAGGCCTACACACTTCAAAGATTATTCTGCAAGCCGTTGGCACAAAACACCTTACCATTACCCTGGCAAGGACGGCATGAGGAGCCAGGAAAGAACGTCCATGGACAAATTGTTTAACGGCTCCTGAATTTCTCCATTACACCTCGGTGACGGTGATTGCCCCCTCGGGACAAACCTCCACACAGGTCTCACAGCCCAGGCATTCGTCAGCGTTAACCGGCTCGGATTTGCCGTCAACCATCTCATAAACCTGCGCGGGGCAAGCATTTACACACTCTGCATCACCAGTACACTTATCCTTGTCAACATCAATCTGCCACATGGTACTTCCTCCATATAAAGGTTGAATAAATTGATAGCCAAGATCTAACTGCCACAAACCCGAACAAGCATATCGAGTCCATTGCTTCCGGGAAAAGAGATAAATTTCCCTTTCCCTCTAATTCACCCCCATTTTTTTGTCAATAAAAAAGAAACTATGCCACAATCTGGCCAACCCACGAGAAAAGACGATTCAGGTTGACCTGTTTGCTCTGATCTTTTAGGATACCAAACGTTGTTTTTGGCAGGCGTTTCTTTGCATTATTCTCAAACTGTCCCAAAAGGCCCTTTTTTATGAGCAGCAAACCAAAAATCAAAAAAAAGACCCCCCCCAGCCAGGAACTCAAGGCCCAGAAAAATGAAGAGGCCATGATTGCCGGTATTCTGGAAGGAAGCCCCGACGGGATCGGGGTGGCGGTCATCCGGCTGGAATGCGGCTGCCGGAAGATGGCGGCGGTTGATAAAAAGGGCGAGCCGGCCAGCAAGGTGATCATCTACCGGGACGAGGCCGAGAGCATCTGCGATGCCTGCAAAGAGGACAATGGCGCCTTTGCCAGGGTGCTGACCCAGTTCATCCACTGGCAGGACCCGCTGCCTGATGGTGCCACCAGAATGAAGATCGAGGCCAAGGTTCTCGGCGTTTACACCAGCCACTGACCTTAACCCCGCGCCGCCCGATACTCCCGCGCCCTGGCCAGCAAAGCCGGTGCCCAGGCCGGGGTGCCCAAGGCGTGGATATGGGTGTACAGGGCCAGGACATTCTTGAACACCAGCCCATCCCGGCCACCAACAAACCCCACCCCCCGCTCCATCCGCAGGGCAAGCCGGCTGCTCTCCCCGCCCCACTCCTCCACCCGGCTGTAACGGAATTCGTGCCCCTTGATCTCGGTTCCCTCCGGATAGTAAGGATTCTGGCCCTCGACCTTAAGTACGGTATAGCCATGGGCCTGGGGCCTTTTCATCAGCCCGAAGCGTACCGGAAAAAGACCCACCAGAGAAAAAACCTCATCACCAAGCACCATGCTCTCGCCAAGATAAATCAGACCGCCGCACTCCGCGTAAATGGGTAGTCCTGCCTCGGCACCCCTTTTCAGAGAATCCCTGAAGGAACCATTGGCGGACAATGCCCTGGCGCTGGTTTCCGGAAATCCCCCCCCGATATAAAGACCGTCAAGCACCGGCAGCTCCGGGGCGGTCAGGGCATTGATCTCCACCAGCTCAGCGCCGCACCGGACCAGGGCCTCCAGGTTTTCCGCATAGTAAAACTGAAAGGCTGCATCCTTGAGGATGCCGATCCGCACCGGCTCTTCCCCACCCTTCTGCTCCGGGCGCCGCGCTTCCGGCTCGCTGGCGCAGGGAGCCATCATCTTTTCTATCCCGGCAAGATCCAGATAACGCTCCGCCTTCCCGGCCAAAGTCTGCACCGCCGCCTCGGCTCCCGTATGCTCATGGCAAGGGGTTATCCCCAGATGCCGTTGCGGGAAGACGTCTTCCCTGGAACGGGGCATGGCGCCCAGAACCGGGATTCCGGTATACTGCTCCACTGCCTGCCGGACAATGGTCTCATGCCGGGGGGTGCCCACCCGGTTTAAAATCACCCCACCGATTTTCACCTTAGGATCAAAGTTCTGGCAGCCCAGGACCAGGGCTGCCACAGTGCGGGTGGTCTTGGTGCAGTCAACTACCAGCAGCACCGGCAGCCCAAGAGCCTTGGCAAGCTCGGCCGTGCTGAAGGTCCCCTCGGCATCAACCCCGTCATATAGACCGCGGTTCCCCTCGATAATGACCAACTCCCGCCCGTGCGCATGGGTGCGGAAAGAATGGCCAAGCGCTTCCGGGGTCATGAGATAGGGGTCAAGATTGTAGCAAGGATAGCCTGCGGCCAGGGCCAACCAGCCTGCGTCAATGTAGTCCGGCCCTTTTTTGAAAGGAACGACCAATCGCCCTTGCCCAAAAAAAGCCGCGGCCATCCCAACCGCAATCACGCTTTTCCCTGAGCCGCCCCCCAGCCCGGCCACTATCAGACCTTTTGCGGAATATCCTCGTTCTGCGGCCAAACCCTTCCCTCCCATAGTCTTCATTACTTAGTATCCTTCGCATTCTGATTATCCCGCGCACAGAAAAACATCCAGGGCCTCCGCTGTCAAGCGGTTGCGGCGGTCAACTCGCGGCCACCACCAAGACCGGCAAAGATTTTGACGAAGTTTTCAGCATATGGTACCTTGGCCACCTTGCACACCGCTATGGCCATGCTTATATATATCCCCACTTTGGCTTTTTGCCGGTGCTTACCGCGCCAGAGCTTTTTTGAAACGCCATCTGCTTTTCTCTTGAAATTACAAAGCGGATTTAGGAACCGTTACGGAATACACAGGTCGTTAGCACTCCGGTTATTAACCATTCCGTTACGGATCCTTATGCCGATTTGCCATTTAAACGACATGGCTATTTTGTTATAACGGCTAACGATTTTCAACCATTTTGCAAAACGAGGATACCTCTATGTCTGCCCAGCAGGAAGACTTGACCAAGATCATTGAAGAACTTAAGCAGAAATGCCTTGAACTCCCGGACAATATCGTGGCCCATCACCATCTGGCCCTGGTCTACCGCAAGGCCGGCAGAACCGCCGAGGCCATGCAGTCGCTGGAAAGATGTCTGGAGATTGACCCTCATGCCGTGGAAGCCCTGATCAACATCGGGGCCATGCATTTTGAACAGGGCGAGCTCGACAAGTCGCTGGCCGCCAATCAGGCGGCGGTACAGGTAAATCCTGCCCTGGCCCTGCCCCACAACAACATCGGCCTGATCTGGCAACAAAAAGGCGACTCGGAAAAGGCCATCGCTTCCTATACCCTGGCCACGATGAACGACCCGAAGATGCACATGGCCTGGATCAACCTGGCCTCGGCTCAGGTCATGGCCGGAAATTTCGCGCTTGCGGTCAAAGCGGCCAGGGAAGCGGTGAAGCTTGAACCGGACGCCCCCATGGCTCACAACAATCTCGCCGTGGCGCTCTATTACAACAATGATTTCAAAGCAGCCAAAAAATCGCTCACCAAAGCGAAGGAACTCGGCTACACGGTTGACCAACGCCTGGTCGAGGCCATAGAGAACGAGCTGTAATCATGGTGAAAAATACGCAGATAAAGGTTCGTCCCTGGTGCCCGTTCTGCGGCCAGGAAGTGGGTCGCCCCAAGGAACCGATGCAGCGCAAGCTGGACGAATTTACCTTGGGTGAATGCCAATGCGGCGCTATCTATACCTGCGATCCCACCGGCTTTAATGTGGGAGCGGCCATGGTCGAGGCCATAGTCCATGCCTGCGACGACAACTGGGATCTGGCTTGGGAACTGCTCCCCGACGAGGATTACCTTACCGGTCGGATCGACAATTACGACGAGCAGACCCATCAGGTCTACGAAATCAAGAATGTCGATGGCCGCAAGGTAGCGGGGGTTCTCTATTTTGTCCGCCTCAACCAGGAGCTGGCCGCCCTTGCCACCCGCCTGCAAACAGACAAGAAAATCAAGGCAGGCGCCCTTTGCCAGGAAAATCCGGCAAGCGACCTCCCGGCCATGGAGCCGGACCGCGACGCCAAACGCAAGAAGCAGAAGGCCGACAAGGGGACAGTCACCAGAATGATGGAGAGTCAGGACATCGATGGACTGGTTGACCTGGCCTTTGACGATCTCAAGACCCTGCGGTTTATTCAGCGGCTGCTCTATGACCCGGACGAGGGCAAGCGCTGGCTATACGCTCATATTTTGGGCCAGGTCTGCCGGCGACTTTCCACCCGGAAACCAGGGGCGGTAAGCGACCTGCTGCACCGGCTCTACGAGGCATGTGCCGATTCAGCCGCCGCCCATTGGGGGCTGCTGGAATCCATCGGCTCCATCATCGCTGCGCGTCCGGATATCTACGGCGCCTTTGCCCGGCACCTGCTCATGCATCGGGGGGTTCCCTCCACCAGGGTGCAGGTACTGTGGGCACTGGGGACCCTCGCGGAAAAACGGCCGGACCAGGTCCGCGCCACCCCGTTTTACAGCCTTTTCCCCTTCGTCAGCCACCCGGAAGCAATCACCAGGGGGCATGCGGTCCGACTCATGGGCCGAATTGCCGCCACCGAGGTTGAAAGCGAAATCGAAAAACTTACCGGCGATGAAGCCGAATTAACCATTTATGAGCAGGGGCAACCCGTGCGCACCACCGTGGCCGAACTTGCCAGGGAAGCACTCGCCCGGCTGCAGAGAACAAGAGAGCCAAAAAATGACTGAACAACAAAAACAGGCACAGGAAGCAAAGGAAGAAAAAAGCCAGGCCCAACTGGACTACGAGGCCGGCCAGGAATTTCTCAAGAACCTCGAGCCGGCCCAGGCAGCCAACGCCTTTCACAACGCCCTGATTGCCTTCGAGCTCGAAGGCAATGACAATGGCGTTGCCAACGCCTCGGATAAACTGGGCGATATCTGCGCGACCCGAGGCGATACAGCAATGGCCCTGAGCCATTACGACCAGGCCTATGCCATCTGCCAGAAACACACGGATCGTTTCAGCCTTTTTGCCATTGAAAAGAAAAGAGCCAAACTCATGTACGATGCCAAGGACTATGACCAAGCCATCCGCCTATATGGTGATGTCCTTAATGAATACAGCGCCCTGAGAAATCCCCAGGGGTCCGTGGATACCTTGGAGATTCTAGCGGAAATCTATCTGGCCAAAGGGGAAAAAAGCAAGGCTGCGGATGCATACCGGACAGCGGCCTCGATCCACCAGAACTTCAGACACACCCGCCATGCGGAAAAGTTCCTACAAAAAGCAACGGAGATCGAGAAGGGATAAAATAAATAGTACCAGCACTGGTGGATAGCCTGCGGCTACCTAACCAACAGACTGAAATACTACCGACTTTCAACCTGAAAAATAGACTGTTCAAAAATCACCAAAGCAATGGGCCAGCGCTTTGAGCCCATTGCTTCTCCTGCCAGCTGAACGGAAAGTTCGTGGAGTATCCGTTGCAGGGAGGCAAGATTGACCGTGGGGTATGATTTCCCCGGCTCGAACCCGGAAAGGCCACAGACATGTCCCTTGCCGTCAATCTCCGTGGGAATCCCGTAAGTCCGGCAGTTTATCGGGCGGGCTTCATAGCAGAGACAGAGTCCTTGCCCATCAAGAAGCGGACACCTGATTCTGGCCACAGCCGGATCGAGACCCGCAGCCATAATTTGCTCCCAGGCCTGCCTGGCCTCTAGCGCCGACCCTGCTATCTGTTCCCGCACGAGGGGTGCCAGCCGCTTAATATGGGCCTGAAGATTAACCGCCTCGACAAAAGACACATCAAATACCGCCTGGCAGCAGTCCGCACACCCCTTCCCGCAGGCGATCTCCTCTGGATGCCTCTGACGCACCGACTCGAATACTTGATCAATGGCGACAAAAAGCTTGTCTAAATCACTGAGCATGACCAGCCTCCCCTCCCCAAAAAACCGGCAGGACCATCACCAAAAAAAAAATGCAGAGGAAACCCTCTGCATTTTTCATATACCAACTGAGCCGTTGCGCAAAAATAGCTTGAACATCAAGTCCTGCAATAATGACGCGAAAGACAGCCGTCAAGGCGAAGCAGAAAAGGACAAGTTATTTTCGCGCGGCTTTCAAAAAAAATAAAACTAACGATTTTCTTCGTCCTTGGCCCGGCCTTGTGCAGCGTACATCGTAGTGCTGCCGCTTGACCAGAAGGTCATCTTGCCTTCCTTTACCAAATCATTAGCCGCATTTTTAATATCACGGGGGCCGGATTCCGGATCACAGGCATAAAAATCCTTAACATAGAGCTGGGCCTTGGGTCCGGTCAACGCTTTTTCAAGGATCTTGGCTTTCAAATCTTCTCTGCTTAATGCCATGGTACTTACTCCTTTCAATAAGGTTTTACGCAGGCACATCAACAATCAAAGGAACAAGGTCAGTAGCTCCTCAAATAAAGAAACTACTGACCCTGAATCTGCTGAAGAGCTGTCGCCCTACTTGATATGGCTGGTGAACTTGAACTGAGTGGTAGTTCTCCAGGTATCATAGGCCAGACGATAATCGTCAATAGACTTGATGGTGAACGGGATCCCGGTCTTTTCAAAGAATTTCTCCCAGCCGATCCGGGCAGCCCACTCGCCAACCCGCTCGTACTTGCGTGCATCCTTGGCGTAGGTCTCCAGGATATTTTTCACCGCGGCAACGGTCTCCGGCCAACGGGGCGGAGTGTTGGGCAAGAAGGGAATAACCAGCTTGGAGAACATCGGCATGGACCTGGAGTTGGAAACCTTGCCGCCAACCAGAATGGCAATACCGTCGCCGTCCGGATCTGCCAGAGGCATGGCCGGGCACATGGTGTAACAGTTGCCGCAGAACATGCAACGATCAGCGTTTACCTTGACGGATTTAACGTCCTCGCCTTTGCTGTTCTTCGCGGTTGCAGGCTTTACCGCGCCTAGAGGACAGGCGGAGATGGCCAGAGGCAGCTCACAGAGCCCGGTGATCGCATCATGGTCGATCATCGGAGGTTTACGATGTACGCCGAGGATGGCGATGTCGGAAGCATGAACCGCGCCGCACATGTTCAGGCAACAAGCCAGGGCAACCCGAACCTGGGCCGGCAGTTTGTGGCTGGTGAAGTAGTCGAACAGCTCGTCCATGACGGCCTTGACCACGCCGGAAGCATCGGTAGCCGGGGTATGGCAGTGAACCCAACCCTGGGTGTGCACGCAGTTACTGACAGAGGCGCCGGTGCCGCCAACAGGGAACTTGTTGCCACGGCTCTTCAGATCGTCCAGCAGAGGCTGAACCTTTGCCTTGTTGTCCACCATGAACTCAATATTGTTTCTGGTGGTCCAACGCATATAACCATCGCAATGCTTGTCTGCAATGTCGCAAACCTCGCGAATATGCTCGATACTGATGAGACGGGCCGCGCCAACGCGGACGGTGTAGCACTCGTCGCCGCTCTCACCCTTGTGCATCAAAACGCCGGGCTGCAGGATCTCGTGGTACAGCCATTTGCCGTAGTTCTTTTTGACTACCGGCGGGAAAAACTGCTCATAATGTGGGGGACCGATATCGGTGATTCTGTCGGCCATCGGATTCGCTGGATCGTAACCCATGATAATTCCTCCTTGCGCCCAGAGGGCATAAGTTTCGTTTGAGCAGACAAGCTGCTCAACTTAGCTTTATATCGTAATGTCAAATATGTTCAATGTTGTATCAAACAACAGCCACACACCTTACTGGGCGTTACGCTTGCGGAACTCAACAACATCACGCTCCCAGCCGCCTTCGACTTCGTCTTCCTGCCAAAAAACATAGGGATTGGAGCGGGGCTCTTTGATATGCTGCGGCGCAGGGGTGATCTCCATAACCTTCAGGAAGGTCGGGAGACCGATACGCTGGATGGTCTCACCAACGCGCTCACGGTTTTTGCCGACTTCCATCCACCAATCCCAGATTTTCTCGATAACTTCAACAATCTCTGCGAACTCTCCATCCTCGTTCTTCTTCACCTCAACAAAGGGAACGGTCATGGTGGCGAACTGGGCGCCGTCCAGAATCGGAGCCTTGGCGCCGACACAGATGGTTGCCCCCTGCTGCAAACCAGGACGAAGCGCGCGGGGCATTACGTTGAGGCAATGCATGCAGCGGGTGCATTCTGAGTTGTCGATCTTGAGGGTATCGCCTTCCATCCACATACAGCCGGTGGGGCAGAGGTCAAGAACCTCGGCCTTGATATCGAACTTGCCCCAATCCTTACCGGAATGAGCGCCGGCATTGGCAGCGAACTCACCGCTGATGTAGCCCTTGACCGCAGCCTGATCGATGCGGATGTCGTCCCGCCATGTGCCAATAACAGCAAAATCGGAACGGGCGATGGCGGCAACGCAGTCATTGGGGCAACCGGAGAACTTGAATTTGAACTTGTAGGGGAAGGCCGGACGATGGATCTCGTCCTGGTAGTGCATGGTCAGAGTGTGGCAGAGATCCTGGGTGTCAAAGCAGCCCCACTCGCAACGAGCCCGGCCAAGACAGCATGACGGGGTCCGCAGATTGGAACCGGACCCGCCGAGATCCTGATTAAGATCATGGGTCAAATCGTAGAACAGAGGCTCAAGGTTCGGGGTGGTGGTGCCGAGCAGAACCAAGTCGCCGGTGGAACCGTGCATATTGGTCATGCCGGAACCGTATTTTTCCCAGAGATTGCAGATATCACGAAGCTTTGCGCTGTTGTAAAACATACTGGAAGGCTGGTTCAGACGCACGGTGTGGAAATGAGCCACTCCGGGAAACCGATCCGGCACATCCGAATAACGGCCGACAATACCACCGCCGTAACCGAATACACCAACGATGCCGCCGTGTTTCCAATGGGTAATCTTGTCCTTGTAGGACAACTCAAGCTGACCCAGAATATCAAAACATTCTGGCTTTTTCTCTGCCTGACGCTTCAGGTCAGTGACGAAACTCGGCCAAGGGCCTTTTTCGAGCTCGTCCAACAAAGGCGTATCATGCTTCGGCATTGGCGATTCCTCCCTAACTAAGGTGATTTAAATGGGTTTCAAAATACATAAACAGTCCGCACCGCATCGCTGCTACCCTCTCGCAGCACTGAAGAGTTTTCGCGAGGCAGGGCAAACAACTGCATGCAAAATGTGAACAGTGATTCAGTCAAAGGACCATATCCAGTGGCAAACTCTTTGTCAATAAAAAATGACATGTTTACACCCCTGGTTTTCATCTCCGCAGCTCTTTACTCTTTTCCTTTTCTTTCGCCGCCGCCGATTGACAGAAAGGGACAATCGCGATAGGCTACCATTCATTCTGACGACAAATTTGCCGCTAACTTTATCATCATAAGGACTGTTGCCATGGGGAAAAAAATCGTGATCATCGGCGGGGTTGCCGCCGGGCCTAAAACAGCCTGCCGGGTGAAACGCCTCCAGCCGGACGCCGAAGTGACCATCATCGACCAGGACAGCCTGATCTCCTACGGAGGTTGCGGCATTCCCTACTTTGTTTCCGGCGATGTCTCCGACGAAAAAGAGCTACGCAACACCAGCTTCCACATGACCAGGGACGAAGCCTTTTTTCTCAAGGCCAAGGGGGTCACAGCCAGAACCAGCACCCTGGTCCTGGCCATCGACCGCCGGCAAAAACTCATCCTTGTTGAGGATCTCTTCTCCGGCGTTCAGGAGTCCATCCCCTACGACAATCTGGTCTTGGCCACCGGCGCCCGCCCCAACGTCCTGCCCATTCCCGGCGTGGATCTCGACGGGGTTTTCACCATCAGCGATCTGCACAAGGCCATTGCCATCAAGGAGCGGATCGCCAAAGGCGAGGTGAGCCGAGCGGTGATCATCGGCGGCGGCGCCATCGGCATTGAGATGGCCGAGGCCTTCACCGAACTGTGGGGACTTGAAACCACCATCCTCGAGTTCATGCCCCAACTCATGCCCCGTCTGGTGGACTGGGATTTTGCCCGCATGCTGGAAACGCATCTCAAGGAAAACGGGGTGGCGGTATTCACCGGCGAGGGTGCCTCAGCTATTGAGGGAAAAGACGGCAAGGTCTGCCGGGTGGTTACCCCCACGCGGACCCTGGAGGCTGATCTGGTAGTGATGGCCGTGGGGGTAAGAGCACGAAGCGAACTGGCCCAGGCTGCCGGGCTGCTCGTCTCCGCCATGGGCAACATCGTGGTCAACGAACGGTTGCAAACCTCGGACCCAAACATTTATGCGGCCGGAGACTGCATCGAGGTGAAAAACATCCTCACCGGCAAGGGCTCCATCGCCCCCATGGGCTCATTGGCCAACCGCGAAGGAAGGATCGTCGGCGACAATCTGGCCGGCATCCCCACCAAATACAAGGGTTGGGTCGGCAGTTTCATAATGAAGGCCTTTGAACGCAGCATCGCCGCCACCGGCCTCTCCCTGGACGCGGCCCTGGCCGAGGGCTTTGCCGCTGCCGCCGTGACCACGGCCCAGTCCGACCGGGCTCATTTTTTCCCCAATCAGGCCGTGATCCCGCTCCGCTTGATTTTTGACACCAAGACCCGCAAGGTTCTCGGCTGCCAGGGGTTCGGCCCCCTGGGTGACGCAGTGCTGGCCCGGATCGACGCAGCCGCCGCCGTTATCAGCCAGGGCGGCGGCATCGACGATCTCAGCCAGCTGGAAATGGCCTACGCCCCGCCCTTTGCCACCGCCCTCGACGCCTTGAACGCCACGGCCAACGTGGCCGACAATCTGGCCGCCGGGCGGCTGCGGTATGTGAGCACCAGGGAGTTTCTCGACTGGATGGACGATTTTTCCAGCCACCAGAACTGGGTGGCCCTTGATCTCCGCCACCCCAACGAGACCGGAGTCTTTGTCGACAAATACGGCAAGGATAAATGGCTCTCCATCCCCTACATCGAGATCCGGGACCGATATCAGGAGTTACCCAAAACCAAAACCATGCTCATCATCTGCGACGCGGGCACCCGCTCCTCCGAGATTCAGATCATCCTCGACCAGGTGGGACTGACCAACAACCTGGTGCTGGGCGGCGGCTTCAACCTTATCCGGCGGATGGGCGTGGACTGGTGGCCCAGATGATCTCTCCAGCCAGCCAAAGCGGGAAGAGAGTCTGCCGCCCGATATCCTGGGCGGCTGTTCTCCTGCTATGCCTGCTGGCCTCAAGTCCGGCCCTGGCAGGCAGCCCGCAACCAAAGACAAAAATTGCCAGCCAACCAGACACCGTCCGGATTCTGGCCGATGGGGACTATGGCGCGGCGTTGGCCGGCTTGATCAAAAACGCCGGCCAGCGCATTGATTTGGCCATGTTTATTTTCAAAACCAGCCAGACCAGAAACAACCTTCCGGCAGAACTGGTCAGGGATCTGCTGGCGGCGAGACAACGGGGGGTGGAGGTGCGGGTTATCCTGGAATATTCAGGCCATGACCAAAGCCTAAACCAGGCTAATCAGGAGACGGCCCAAGCCCTGGCAAAAGGCGGCATCGCGGTTTTTTTCGACTCCCCGAATCGGACTACCCATACCAAACTGGCGGTCATCGACCGCCGCTACTGCTTAGTGGGCAGCCACAACCTCACCCAGTCAGCCCTCAAATACAACCACGAGTTTTCCCTGTTGCTTGACAACTCGGCCCTAGCCGAGGAGATCCTGGCCTACCTGGAAACAATCCTCAAGTAAACGTAAGCGTTCATCAGCACCACATCTGCTTTGTCATCGGCCTGCTCATGTGCAATAGCACACTTCGCAGACCTCTTCCGCGCATCTGCAGCACTGCTGAACGCTTACAAGTAAACTGACAGCCGCAAGCTGATTGCTACAACTTCTTATTTCTTTCTCCGAACTATCCGAACCTTTTTCGTTGCCCCGCCCGCCCCGCCCGCCCCCCCGCTTCCGGGAGCAACGCGGCGCACCAGCACCTTTTTTTTCACCGGCGCGCCGGCAGACTCTTGCTCTGCACCGCCGGTTCCGGACAGCGGGAGCGTGTAGGTGCAGCCGGCCTTGGGGCAGCGCAGAGAAACTAGGCCATCAAGCCCTTTTTTCTCCACCAGAAACGGCGAGTCGCATACCTGACATGGTATGGCATGTGGCTTGGACCAAGCCATAAAGGCACAATCCTGCTCGGGACAAACATAAAAAATCTTCCCGGTCGGCGTATGTTTGGTAACCACGGAGCCAATCCGGCACACCGGACAGAGCAGCCCCACCCCTCCGTCTTTTTCGTATGATTCCGAATGCCGACATTCGGGATGCCCCGAACAGGACCAGTACTTGCCGAAACGATCTTCCTTCAACAGCAGCACCCTGCCGCAATCAGGGCACATTCTGACCGGTGCCGCCAACGCAGGACTTGTTTCCCTGGTGACAGAAAGCCCAGGATCCATCATCGATGATCCCGGTTCGTCGCCAGAGCTCTCGAAGGCCGCAGCCTCGGCAAACATCTCTTCCGTGGCTGCGGCAAGCTCAGGAGATTCCACCTCTTCCGCCGCCGCTGCTTCATCCAGGGCAAGGAATTCCTGAGCTTCTTCCGCAGGCAAAAGCTGCGTTGCCTCATCCGTTGCCGGCTCGACTGCCGAAATCGGGACGGCAAAAGCCTCACTGCTGGATTCCGGCCCCGGCTGGGTGCTTTCCCCTGCCACCTCAGGCGGCTCCGTAACAGAGGCATCCCGCACCAATTTTTCTGCCTGAACTTTTGCGGGAACCACTTGCTCGACCCGCCTGATCACGTTGCGCGAGCTTATTCCCCGCCTCTGAGCAGTAATCGGCATCACCATTTTCACCAGGACCTCGCCCCGCATCATCATGGTCTGCTCAAACTGCTGCAGAGCAAAGGCCAGGGGTTTTCTGCCGCTCACCGCCTCCTCGATTGTCTGGGCCAGATAGGCGGAAAGCTGGATCCCCTTCATGGTCGGAAAAGCGCGATTCATAACGCTGACAAGCTTGCGGGTGTTCTCGGCACAACGGAAAGATCCGTCCGGCATCAGGCTAAGATAATCATTGTCAAGCATCTGCTGGAGCATGGCCACGGTCATCCCGTCGACCGCCAGAAAAAAATCGGCCAGATCAGCGGCCAAACTCACAACGCTGTAATATTCAGAGGAAAGGCCGGTTGTTTTTTTCGGAATAATCTGCACGCAGCGCAGCGACTGTCCTGGTTGCACCTCGGCCAAAAAAGAGGGCGCCGGCAAAAGTTCATGCTCCTGGCAGCCAGGATAGATGGCAAGAAACCCCTTATCGGACAAAACCTTGGCGCTGCCCTGGAAGATGCAGTCCGCCCCGGCCGCCACCGTTACCGTGCGCAACTCGCCTTGCGCCTCTTTCATCTGACTTGCCAGAGCCCTGGCCCAGACCAGACGGTAAATTTTATCCTCGTCCGCCCCCAGTTTTCCGGAAAGCTCTTCCGGGCCAAGCGCAGGTTCGGTGGGCAGGACCAAGCCCCTGGTGTCTTCCGGATTGATTTCTGGCCCCAGGCAGGCCATTCCCAGCCTTAGCCCGATCTGCTCCCTGATCCTGACAAACTGGACTGCTTGGGATTCCTGCGCCATGGCCGGAGGAAGAAAAGCAGTGATCAGCCCCCGCCAGCGACCATCCACCTGTATACCGCAATATAGATTGCGAATCGCGCTCATTGCCGCAAGCGGCGAAAGCCCAGCCTGGGCAACCCCGTCCTGCAACAGTTCCACCAAACGATACGGCTCCGGAGGGGCCACGGCAAGGGGAGACCCCACCACGTCCAGAACCTGAAACGACGCCTTGTTGAACAGGTTGACTGCGGCATGCATCTCTTTCTCGTTGCGCAAAAATCCATCGGCCGTGACCCCGCGGGCCTCGTTCAGGCTGAGAAAGCTATCTTCCCCCCCGCTGCTGATCTTAACCTCCATTTTCCATTTGGCGGCCGGCGTATACATCCGAATCTCGGTTTCCCTCTCCGCCAGCAAAAAAAGAGCGGTGAGACTCAGATAATTAAGCGGCAGGCCATTGGGGCCGGAACGGCTGCCCAAGAGGCGTTGCAGGTGTCTCCCCAGGCAGGATTCAAAAAGCATCCGGACATAGGTCGCCGCGCCCTTCTCGCCGTTGACCGGCTCCATCTGCCGAAAGGATTCCCGAAGCGGTTCTCCGGCAAGGCCGGTCAAAGCAAGTCTCTTGAGCTGCATACTGCCGGGGGCGACCGCGGCCCAATAGCCGTTGATCAGCCAAGCCCAGAACTCTCCCCGCCAGTCACCGTCAAGGGCGAGATATATCTCCCGGCCCTGACAGGCCAGAAGTCTATCCAGAAATGCTTTCTCCTTTGCTTCCGGAGTGAAATCGAAATGCGGCTTGCCTTGGTGCATCTGGTCCTTATCCGAGACATAGGAGGCCTTGGCTGGAGCCACCTGCACCAGGAGGGTCTCCACTTCCCCGCCAAGCTGATCTTCCAAGGTCTTGCCCTTGGCCAACGCCTCGACAATGACTATGGGCTTTGCCATGCTGCTCTCCCCATGATTTTCAAACGATAAAGCTGAGTTGAGCAGCTTGCCTGCTCAAACGAAACTTATACCCTCTGGGTGCAAAAGATTATTGCCTTACAAGAAAACAGTAAAGGAATTCCACCACCTTCACGAAAAAAGATGGTCTCGTAAAAAGGGGAAAAGGTCACAGGTCCGAGACACAAAATCAAATGGTTACGCAACGACAACCGTTGTAATCGCGGTTTTTTGCGATTTCAACAAAAATAACATATAATCCACGGAGAATTTATACAACCCATTATCCGTCTACTTTTGTAGAGTGGCACGATATGCCGTGCCCCTACGTGTCGATTCTTTCAGCCGGAGTCCTCCATGCCTTCCCTGTTCACCCTCCAAGACCTTGATGAAACCCTGAATAACCTGCCCTTGCCCCCGGGAACCCTCAAAGCGGAATTAGCCATGGCTGTCCGCGCGTATTTTGTTGACGAGCAATCCCTGCAAACCATCTCCAGCATCCCCACCGAGGAGATCATCTTCAAACTTTGGGGAGGGTGCCGGAATGATGAACTCAAAGCCCGCAAGAAAAACTTCAGCAGCCTCAAGTCCGCGCTCAATAAATCCCTGAAGGATCTCGCCAAGACAGGGGGAAATCAGACCGGCATCATTCTGGGTCGAAACAATGTCTTTATTGTTTCCGAAGAGCGCAAGGATGACCTCCTCAAACAGATGGGATTTTCTCCAGACAACCCGCATCTTCTGCACGACATGTTCACGGCCTTCAAAGATTTCTTCTCCAAAAACATCAAGGGACAAAACATTCAGGAGGTCAAGGATCTGCTGGCGGAGTTTGCCGAAACCCAAAAAGAATTACGAAAGATAGCCGGTCTTGCGCCGGAAGTAGGAAGGGGCACCACCGGTGGTGAAGCAAGTGGCTGGGCTGGAAACGCCACAGCAAAAACTACCGAAGAAGGAGGGGGCACCACCCCGGACGCAGAGGCAGAGACCGGACCGTCAAAAAAAGAAAGCAATAAGGCTGTTGAGGTTCTCGACGAAGACCTGGTCGAGGAGATCGAGGTCGAAGATTCGGAGGATATCGACCTCCTGGAAGAGGCGGCGGAAACCCTCGCTGCCGATGAGTTGGCAGCGGCGCCGAAGGAAGAGCCTGCCTTGGGCGAAGGCCTGGGGGCGGAGAGAGGCAGCGGCGCGACAGAGACAGAACACGCTGAGGAGATGGAGGTTCTCGACGAAGACCTGGTCGAGGAGATCGAGGTCGAAGATTTGGAGGATACCGAACTCCTGGAAGAGGAGGTGGAAATCCTCGAAGAAGATGAGTTGGCAGAGGCGCCGGAGGCAGAGGCGCCGGAGGCAGAGGCGCCGGAGGCAGAGGCGCCGGAGGCAGCGGCGCCGGAGGCAGCGGCGCCGAAGGAAGAGCCTGCCTTGGGCGAAGGCCTGGGGGCGGAGAGAGGCAGCGGCGCGACAGAGACAGAACACCCTGAGGAGATGGAGGTTCTCGACGAAGACCTGGTCGAGGAGATCGTGGCCGAAGATTCGGAGGATATCGAACTCCTGGAAGAGGAGGTGGAAATCATCGCTGCCGATGAGTTGGCAGAGGTGCCGAAGGAAGAGCCTGCTTCGGGCGAGGGCCTGGGGACGGAGGGAGACGGCGGAGCGACAGAGACAGAACACCCTGAGGAGATGGAGGTTCTCGACGAAGACCTG
>MGTD01000018.1:88244-116510 GCA_001799285.1 Deltaproteobacteria bacterium RIFOXYD12_FULL_56_24 | reverse complement strand
TAGCCGACCCCGCCAGCTTTAGCTGTTATCCGAAGCCACCGGCTTTAGCCGGTGGAGTATTCACTTGCCGCCCTTTTCGGCTACACTTGGATATCTGATCTCCCTTGACCCAGACCCTGTACGGCGCGCAACCAATGAATCCTCTCAAGATCGGTATCCTGTCCGATACACATCTTACCCGGCCCACCGAGACTTTCAAAAAGATCGTAGCGGCCTGCTTCCATGACACGGAGATAATCCTCCATGCCGGAGACCTCACCGATCCGGCAATCCTGACGGTATTTCCCGGCAAGGAGGTACACGCGGTGTACGGCAATATGTGTTCAGCCCTGGCCTGCCAACACCTGCCGCCCCACAAGCAAATCACGGTTGGCGGCTTCACCATCGGCCTGATCCATCGGGCAGGCAACACTTATGATTTTGAGCAGCGTCTCATCGAGATCTTTCCGGAGGCGGACTGCATTGTCTACGGCCACACCCACCGGCCGGTCTGCCACCGTCTCGGCGGAGTTCTCTACATCAATCCCGGCAGTTTCACCGGCACCGGTCAAGCCGGAACAGGCGGCACCTTTGCCATTCTTGAGGTCGGAGAAACCCTGCAAGGCCGGATTTATCAAATCCAGGCCAGGGGGTGCAACGAAATGACGGAACAAAAGTAAAAAACCATGACCAAACCCACACTCGCCGCCATTAAGCCGTTATTCACAAATCACCTCGAATTGAAACTGACATGCTCGGCATAAAGGCCTGTAAATGAACAAATTAAAAGTAACCGATCACGGGGCAACCCCACAAGGGTCAAATAACCACGGAACAAGCGGTCACAGGGTGCCGCAGGTTGCGGCAAGCGGGATGGCGATGCGTACTTTGGTCCGTGAGCCGGACCGATCGCCGCAAGATGTGGTGCCCTGTGATCGCTTACAATTAAAAAGCACAATTAATTCATTAACAGGCCCTAAAATCACCCCTATGATGCAGCAGTATCTGGAGATCAAGGCCCAGCATCAGGACGCCATTCTTTTTTACCGGCTGGGCGATTTTTACGAGATGTTCTTTGACGATGCCGTGACCGCTGCCAAGGTCCTGGGCATTACCCTCACCTCCCGCAACAGCAAGGATGACGAGAACCGGGTGCCGCTCTGCGGAATCCCGTACCACGCGGTTTCCACCTATCTGGCCAAGATGATCAGGGCTGGATTCAAGGTGGCGATCTGCGAGCAGGTGGAGGATCCGAAAGAGGCCAAGGGCGTGGTCCGACGCGCGGTGGTGCGGGTGGTCACTCCGGGCCTTGTCACCGACGAACAGCTCCTCGACGACAAGGACAACCTTTATCTGGCCGCCATCTGCCGGAAGGGCAAAGCCTGGGGCTTAAGCCTGCTCGATCTCTCCACCGGCGAGTTTCTGGTGAGCGAACGGGATGACCTGCCTGCGCTCCTGGATGAACTCGGCCGCCTGGCGCCCTCGGAAATCCTCCTGCCCGAAGAGGTCGGGGATGATTCGCGCTTAGCAGATACACTGCGGGCCTATCTGCCGCAAAGTTGCCTGACCAAACGGCCTGCCGCAGGTTTTCATCCGGAGACGGCGCGGCAGAGGCTGCTGGAACATTTCCGGGTAGCCAACCTGGCGGGGTTCGGCTGCGAGGAGCTCACGGCCGGGATCGGGGCAGCGGGCGCCCTGCTCCTCTACCTGCAGGAAACCCAGAAGACCACCCTGGACCATATCGAGCGGCTCACCCCCATCGAATTTGACCATATCCTGCTCATGGATGAGTCTTCCCGACGTAACCTGGAACTTACCCAGACCCTCAGCGGCGACGCCCGGGAGGGTTCGCTGCTGGCCACCCTCGACCTGTGCGAAACCCCCATGGGGGCTCGACTGCTCAAGAAGAACCTCTTATTCCCCTTGCAGGATGCCGAGGCCATCCGGCAACGACTGGACACGGTGGAACAGTTCTGCCTCGCTCCTGGCTTACGGGAGGAGCTCCGCCAGCTGCTGACCAAGGTTTATGATCTGGAACGCCTCAATGGCCGGGTGGTGCTGGGCACGGCCAATGCCCGCGATCTCACGGCACTGAAGTGTTCTCTCGCCCAGTTGCCCAAGCTCAAAGAGAGACTGGCCGGGGCCCATGGCCTGCTGGCCAACCTGGGCATAATGGATGAGTTGGCCGAATTATACGCCCTGCTGGAGACGGGGATCCGCGAGGATGCCCCGGTGACTTTGCGGGAAGGTAACCTGATCAAGCACGGGTACAACGAGGAGCTTGATGAGCTGGTCAGCCTGTTACATGATGGCAAGACGCTGATCTTGGGCCTTGAGACCCGCGAACGCGCACGCACCGGCATCGCCAATCTCAAGGTCGGCTTTAACAAAATCTTCGGCTACTATATCGAAATCAGCCGAGGCCAGCTTGCCCATGTGCCTGAAGACTTCATCCGCAAACAGACCCTGGTCAACGCCGAACGCTTCATCACCGAAGAACTCAAGGAATTCGAGGAAAAAGTGACCGGCGCCCAGGAGAAACGGCTGGCCCTGGAATACCGGCTCTTTGCCGAGATCAGGGCCAAGGCGGCCGAGGGTTCCTCCCGAATTCTCCATACCGCCGGATACCTGGCCCGGATCGATTTTTTCTGCTGCTTGGCCGAGGCGGCCCAAAAATACCGCTACACCAAACCGGTAATTACCGACGGTGAAGCGATCATCATCCGGGAGGGCCGCCATCCCGTGATCGAACGCGCCCTGCCGCCGGGCCGCTTTGTTCCCAACGATATCCATCTTGATCAGGAGGGCGAAGAGGTCCTGATCATCACCGGCCCCAACATGGCCGGCAAATCCACGGTACTCCGGCAGACCGCGCTCATCACCCTCATGGCCCAGATGGGCAGCTTCGTCCCTGCCGCCGCAGCGGAGATCGGGGTGGTGGATCGCATCTTCACCAGGGTCGGGGCCTCGGACAATCTGCGCCGCGGCCAGTCCACCTTTATGGTAGAGATGAACGAAACCGCCAATATCCTCAACAACGCCACCGAGCGGAGCCTGGTGATCCTCGATGAGATCGGCCGCGGCACCTCCACCTTTGACGGCCTCTCCATTGCCTGGGCCGTAGCCGAGGAGCTGGTCAACAAAAACGGCAAAGGGGTCAAGACCATCTTCGCCACCCATTACCATGAGCTGACCGAACTGGCCGCCACCAACAGCCGGGTCAAGAACTACAACATCGCGGTGCGGGAGTGGAACGACACCATCATCTTTCTCCATAAACTGCTGCCGGGGGGGACCAACCGCAGCTACGGCATCCAGGTTGCCGCCCTGGCCGGGGTGCCGGCCAGGGTGGTTGCCAGAGCCAAGGAATTGTTGCATAATATCGAGCAGGGCGAATTCAACCGGCAGGGCGAGCCGCGCATCGCCACCTCGCCCGGAAAAAGAAAACCCCCGCATCCCGGTCAGCTCTCCCTTTTCGGCGGCGGGGAGTCGCAGGCTGCCCGCCGATTGCGGGAGATCAATCCCGACGGCTTGTCGCCTCGCGAGGCCCTGGATTTGCTCTATGAATTAAAAAGGCTGGCCGATGTGGAGTAAGTTCAGGCAAGACACAAGGCGCAAGGCGCAAGCCGCAAGGCAAAGGCCTCTTGTCCCGCTTTTTGCCTTCCCTCTGCCGCTCTGGATTCTCGTGCTGCTCATGCTCGCCGCCCCGGCTTGGTCCCGGCCAAGCCAGGAGGACATAGCCCGGCAATACGGACAAGCCAAGGCCTATTACCAAAATCTGGCCGCCCGCGACAAGGGCGGCCAGGACCGAAACAGCTGGCGCACCTGCGTCACCGCCTTCCGCAGCATCTACAAGGCCGCGCCCGACCACGCGGCTGCCCCCAAATCCCTGTTCATGCTGGGCAAGATTTATCAGACCCTGTTCCAGCAGAGCGGCGAGGGCCAGGATCTTGACCAGGCCATTGCTTCCTACGAAGAACTGAGCTCCCGGTATCCGGGAAATTTCCTGGCCGATGACGCCTTTTTTATTCTGGGCTCCATCTATCTTGCCGACAAAAATGATCCGGCCAAGGCGGCCCGTGCCTATACGAAAATCATCGCCATTTACCCGGAAGGCGACATGGCCGGGGCGGCCGAGAAACAGCTGCTGCGGATCAAACATGGAAAAACCACGCTCGGCCCGAGCCCGGCAAGGGATGGGGAAAAATGCCTTACCCTGCCGCCGGCCGACGAACCGCCGCCAAAAGACCATGGCGCAAAAAAATCCGGGCCAGCCACGGTGCTGCCCATCCGCTACTGGTCCAACAACTATTACACCCGCCTGGTTGTCGAGACCACCGCCCCGGTAACCTTTAAGCACCAGTTGCTTGTCAGGGGCAAATCTTCTCCTGACCGGATTTACCTTGATCTGCGCAACAGCCGACTCAGCCCGGAAACCGTCAAGACCATACCCATTGAGGACGGCCTGTTGCATCAAGTCAGGAGCACTCAGTTCGACCCCAAAACGGTGCGTGTTGTCCTTGACACCCAGACCAATATCTCTGAGTACAAGGTCTTTACTCTTACCGATCCTTTTCGGGTGGTGATCGATGTGCCGCGCACCGCCGCCTCCGGCAAGGCGGAAGCCCTTACGGCGCGGCAGCCGGTCCGGGGCCTGAAAAGAATCGTTATTGATCCTGGCCACGGCGGCAAGGATCCCGGCACCTGCATCCCAAACGGACTCAAGGAAAAAGACATCGTCCTGGAGGTGGCACTCATGGTAGCCAAGGTACTCAGGGAAAACCCCGGCTACGAGGTTATCCTCACCCGCGACCGCGATGTCTTTATATCCCTGGAAGAGCGAACCGCCATTGCCAATGCCAGGGAAGCAGACCTGTTCCTTTCCATCCATGTGAATGCCGCCCCAAACCATGAAGCCCGGGGGATCGAAACCTATGTCCTTGACCTGACCAATAACAAGGACGCCATCCGGCTGGCAGCCATGGAAAACGCCACCTCGGCCAAGCAGACCAGCGACCTGCAATCCATTCTCCTGGATCTCATGCAGAATTCAAAAATAAACGAATCCCTGAAGCTCGCCGGACTGGTCCAGGAGAAAATGGTGCGCGGTCTGAATCAAAAATTCAATGATATCGGGAACCTTGGGGTAAAGAAAGCTCCTTTCCTGGTACTCATCGGCGCCCAGATGCCTGCCGTCCTCACCGAAATCGCTTTTTTGAGCAATCCGGAAGAGGAAAAGCGGCTAAAAAATGAGGCCTACCTTGCCGAGGTGGCCAATCACCTCGCCGCCGGGGTAAGCCAATATGTGGAAAGCATGAGCCTGGCCAGCAATCACAAGCGTTGAGGAAGCAAAAAAGCCCCGCCGGTTTTCCACCGGCGGGGCTTTTTTACGATTTTTCCCAAAAACTCTCTTAATCCAGGGCAAAGGGCTGCCGCCCCTCCCTGAGATCCCGGCCCTCGAGATAGCGGCTAATGGACTCGGCGGCCTCCTTGGCCTGGTAGACGGCCTTGGCCACGGTCTGGGGACCCAGCACCGCATCGCCTGCCGCAAATACCCACTCCTCCGAGGTCTGCATGGTCACCTCGTCCACCACATAGGTTCCCCAGCGGCTCAGAGCCAGTTCGAGACCGGAACCGGCGGTGACGTCCACATCCTGACTGATCGCCGGGATGATGGCATCCGCCTCGAGCATGAAGTTTGAGCCTTCCTTGGGCACCGGCCGGCAACGCCCCGAGGAGTCACAGGCGCCAAGCTCCATCCGGATGCATTCTATCCTGCGCAGCCTGCCGTTTTCACCATGGATCGCTACCGGGGCAGCGAGCATCTCAATGCGCACCCCCTCTTCCTCGAGATGATGGATCTCCGCCTGGGAGGCTGGCATTTCCGCCTTGCTCCGCCGGTAGAGAATGAAGACCTTGTCCGAACCGGTGCGCAGGGCGGTGCGGGCGCAGTCAATGGCCACGTTGCCGCCGCCGACCACCACCACGTTCTTCCCGAGATTCAGCGCCTCGCCGACATTGACCCTGCGCAGGTAATCAACCCCGTGCACCACCCCGGCCAGACCCTCTCCCTCCACGCCCAATTTCCGGCTCAAGTGGGCGCCAGGCCCGAGGAATACCGCGGTGAACCCCTCCTCCCGCAGATCCCGTAGGGTTTTATCCTTGCCGATGGTCACTCCATGCACCAGGGTTACCCCGCAGTTTTTCAAGGCCTCGCATTCCGCGGCAATAATCTGGCGCGGCAGACGGTAAGCCGGGATACCCACCGCCAGCATGCCGCCGAAAACGGGAAGGCTTTCAAAGATCGTGCACTGGTAGCCTGCATGGGCAAGATAATAGGCGGCCGACATCCCGGCAGGCCCGGAACCGACAATGGCCACCTTTTTCCCATTGGGCAGGGCGCAAGGCTGGAGCAGATTTTTGTTATTGGCCACCATCCAGTCGACGATGTAGCGTTCGAGCATGCCGATGGCCACCGGTTCGCCTTTTTTCCCCCGGATGCAATGGCCTTCACATTGGAATTCATGGGGACAGACCCGCGAACAGATGGCGGGCAGCGAGTTGGTCTCCCGATCCTTCCAATAAGCCTCTTCGATCTTGCCTTCCCGCAACAGCCTGATAAAGCCGGGGATATCATTGTGAATCGGGCAGCCTTCCCGGCATTTGGGCTTTTTGCACTGCAGGCAACGCTCCGCCTCAAGCAGGGCAGCCTCGGCTTGATAGCCGGAAACAACCTCGGTAAAATTTGTGATCCGCCCGGCAACGGGCAATTCGCGGGAAAATTGCCGGGGAATGTTCATTCTTTCTTTTGTCTCCATCACTGCCTCCTACCCGGAAAATTAAAAACCATCCGTACAAGTACCGATATTTATCATGATAACGACAGGTTAGATTATAATTCATATATTAATCTGTTTCGCAGATCATTTCATACATATTTCTGGACAGCCAATTACTTGCCGGCCGAATTGGCGCGTTGCTTCAGATGGCTCTTGACAATTCTGGAGATATCCCACAAGTTAAACCCAATAACTTTCAGCAATCAACATGTAACCGATCATGGGGCACCCCACAAAGGTCAAATAACCACGGAACAAGCGGTCACAGGGTGCCGCAGGTTGCGGCAAGCGGGACGGCGATGCGTACTTTTGTACGTGAGCCGGACCGATCGCCGCAAGATGTGGTGCCATGTGATCGCTTACATCAACATAACTACTCACCGGCGAAATCATGAACGGACATCCATGAAGGCAGAATTTATCAATCCATTTTTAATTGCCACCAAAAATGTTCTGGCAACAATGGCGCAAATTCAAGCAACTCCACAAAAACCTCGGTTGAAAGACGGCATCACCTCTTATGGCGAGGTTACCGGCATCATAGGCATGACCTCAGACGAGATCTCCGGCTCCATGATCGTGAGCTTCACGGAAAAATGCATCCTGCAAATTGTCGCCAACATGCTGATGGAAGATCCCAAGGCGAAAATTGACGATGAGGTTGTTGACGCAGTCGGCGAACTGACCAATATGATCTGTGGTGGCGCCAAGGTCCATTTGGCAAGGCTTGAACACAAATTCGACCTGGCTATCCCCAACATGGTCGTTGGCGCCGGAGTGGAAATTCCCTATTACTCCAGGGCGCCAACCATTGTCATCCCCTTTGCAACCGAGGCCGGTCCTTTTGTTGTTGAGGCGAATCTCAGCGAACGGCGCTGAATCTTTCTCTTCACTCTGCCAGATAAAAAAAAGCCGCTCGTTGCCGAGCGGCTTTTTAAAACTTTTACTGGTCGTCTTCTCAGGAAGCCTTGCGTCTCTCGGCAACCTTAAGCCGGCTTAAAGCTCTCTGCAAAGCGGCCTCGGCCCTGGTTCGATTAAAATTTTCCTTATGGGCCTGTGCTTCCGCCAGCCGCTTCTCCGCCCGTTCCTTGGCTCGCATCGCACGCTCGACATCAATATCCGTCCCACGCTCTGCCGATTCAACGAGAAAAGTCAGCTTGTTATTGGACACTTCACAAAAACCGCCACTCACCATCAAGACTTCGTCCTGCCCACCACTCTTGTAGGTAAGAACCCCGGTCTTGATCGTACTCAGGAAAGGCGCATGATTGGCAAGAACACCAAACTCGCCGCCGTAGCCGGGAGCGGTGACAATGTCAACCTCCTTGCTCACTACGACCCCTTTGGGAGTTACCACTTCCAACTTTAATTTTTCAGCCATGGGTAATCCTCAAATCCCAGCCGCGCCCGCCCAAAGTAGGATGGCCCGGCAAGTACGTCAATTCCAGAATGAACTCGTAACAAGCGCAAAAAGTCACAGGTCCACTATACAAAATCACCAGGTTACAGAGCAATAACCGTTGTAATCGCGGTTTATTTGCGGTTTCAACAATTCCTTAAGCAGCAGCCTTCTCTTTATTGGCCTTCTCAACCGCCTCTTCGATGCTGCCGACCATGTAGAAAGCGATCTCGGGCAGCTCGTCATGCTTGCCTTCCAGAATCTCTTTAAAGCCGCGCACGGTATCGGCAACCTTGACGTACTTGCCGGCCATGCCGGTGAAGGTCTCCGCTACGGTGAAAGGCTGGGAAAGGAAGCGCTGGATCTTGCGGGCGCGGGTTACCAGGGTCTGGTCTTCTTCGGAAAGCTCGTCCATGCCGAGAATAGCGATGATGTCCTGCAAGTCCTTGTATTTCTGGAGGCTGGTCTGCACGCCACGGGCAACCAGGTAATGCTCTTCACCCAAAACATTGGGATCGAGAATCCGGGAGGTGGAGTCCAGAGGATCAACCGCCGGGTAGATACCAAGCTCGGCGATCTGCCGGGAAAGAACCACGGTGCCGTCCAGATGGGCAAAGGTGGTGGCCGGAGCCGGGTCGGTCAGGTCGTCCGCCGGTACGTAAACGCACTGGACCGCGGTGATGGAACCCTTGTTGGTGGAGGTGATCCGCTCCTGGAGGGCACCGAGGTCGGTGGCCAGGGTAGGCTGATAACCAACCGCCGAAGGAATACGGCCAAGAAGCGCGGAAACCTCGGCGCCGGCCTGGGTGAAACGGAAGATGTTGTCTACGAAGAAGAGTACGTCCTGGCCTTCCTCATCCCGGAAGTACTCCGCTGCGGAGAGGCCGGTCAGAGCCACGCGGGAACGGGCTCCCGGCGGCTCGGTCATCTGGCCGTAAACCAGGGCCGCCTTGGGAAGAACGCCGGACTCCTTCATCTCGTGGTAGAGATCGTTACCCTCACGGGTCCGTTCGCCAACCCCGCAGAATACCGAGATACCGCCATGATGCATGGCGATGTTGTTAACCATCTCCATCATGATAACGGTCTTGCCGCAACCGGCCCCGCCGAACAGCCCCATCTTGCCGCCGCGAGGGAAGGGAACCAGCAGGTCGATAACCTTGATGCCGGTTTCAAGAACATGCACCTCGGTGGACTGATCGGTGAAAGCAGGGGCAGGTCGGTGGATGGTGCGCATCTTGTCGGAGGCAATGGGTCCCAGGCCATCAACCGGGCGACCGACCACGTTCATGATCCGGCCCAGGGCCGGAGCGCCGCAGGGAATCTCAATGGGCTTGCCGGTATCGGTGCAAGCCTGACCGCGCACCAGACCGTCGGTCTGATCCATGGCCACGCAGCGGACTACGTTGTCGCCAAGATGGAGGGCAACCTCGATGACCAGATTGCCTTCCACCTCGCTGATCCCCTTGTTGCTGACCAGCAGGGCGTTCATGATCTCCGGCAGGTTGTCCGGCTCAAACTCAACGTCGACAACAGGTCCGATGACCTGAACAATTTTACCAACTCTTGCTTCACTCATTAGAAAGCCTCCTTGAGCCTAGTACTTACGTTGACAAGCTATGACAGCTGAATGATTCAGCCTGATTTTATCTTTGGTTACTTCAACGCCTCGGCGCCGCCGACAATATCCATCAATTCCGCAGTGATGCCGGCCTGCCGCGCCTTGTTGTAAATCAGGGTCAGGCTGTGAATGATATCCTTGCAGGCGTTAGTGGCGTTATCCATGGCGCTCATCCGGGCGGCATGCTCACTGGCGCTGACTTCGAGCATGGCATGGTAGACCATGACATTCATGTAGAGCGGCAGCAGCACTTCCATGATTTCCTCGGTACTCGGCTCATAAATATAGGAACCGGCTGACGAGGAAGTTGCCGTCGTTGTCGCTACGGCGTCCGGCTGGATGGGCAGAAACATCAGCTCCGCGGGACGCTGCACGGCAACACTCTTGAATTTTCCGTAGACGATGCGCACTTCATCGCTGTCTCCGGAGAGAAAGTTGCCGGCGATATCCTGGGCTATGGTCCGGGCATTGAACATCTGGAAAGTGCCCATCAGGTCGGCGTACCGCTGCCGAATCTTGCCGGTTTTCCGGAAATGGCTGATGCACTTCTTGCCGACGCAGACCAGGGTAACCTTCTTGCCCTGGGCCTCCAGAGCGGCCATGAGTTTGTCGGCCATCTTCAGGATATGGGCGTTGAAACTCCCGCACAGGCCGCGATCGGAAGTGACCACCAGAATCTCCACCGTCTTGACCTCACGCTTCTCCATGAGCGGAAAAGCGCCGGAATCCATGGCCGAGGAAAGATTGCCCATGGCCGCGTTAAACTTCTCGGCATAGGAACGAAAATCCTCCATCTTCTGCTGCGCCCCGCGAAGCTTGGCCGCGGCAACCATATTCATGGCCTTGGTGATCTGGGCGGTTTTCTTCACCCCACCGATCTTCATTTTTACATCTTTCAGGCTCGCCATGAGACCTTATCCCCCTTATTTAAGGCCCTTGGCAGCCTTGAAAGATTCCCCGAAAGCCTGGAGCGTCGCTCTGATTTTCTCTTCCAGAGCGGCATCAATGGCTTGTTTTTCCTTCAGGTCATCATAGATGCTCGGCTGGTTCTTCTCGATATAGGCATAGAGCTGCTGTTCATACTCCGCCAGGGAGTCAATGGGCAGGGTGTCGAGATAGCCGCGGGTACCGGCAAAGAGGATGCAGATCTGTTTTTCCATGGGCAGCGGCTGATACTGGGGCTGCTTTAAGATCTCAACCAGACGGGCGCCGCGGGTCAACTGCGCCTGGGTAGCGGCGTCCAGATCGGAACCGAAGCCGGCAAAGGCCGCGAGCTCGCGATACTGGGCCAGATCCAGACGAAGGGTGCCGGCTACCTGCTTCATGGCCTTGACCTGGGCAGCGCCACCTACGCGGGATACGGAAAGGCCGACGTTGATCGCGGGACGAACACCGGCGAAGAAGAGGTTGGGCTCAAGGTATACCTGACCGTCGGTGATGGAGATAACGTTGGTCGGGATAAAGGCGGAAACGTCACCGGCCTGGGTCTCGATGATGGGCAGCGCGGTGAGAGACCCGGCGCCCAGGGCATCGTTCACCTTACAGGAACGCTCCAGCAGACGGGAGTGGTTGAAGAAGATGTCGCCGGGGTAGGCTTCACGACCGGGCGGACGACGGAGAAGCAGGGAGAGCTCACGGTAGGAAACCGCCTGCTTGCTCAGATCGTCATAGATGATCAGGGCGTGCTGGCCGTTGTCCCGGAAGTACTCGCCCATGGCGCAACCGGCAAAGGCGGCGACATACTGCATCGGCGCCGGATCGGAGGCGCAGGCCGCGACCACGGTGGTATATTCCATGGCGCCGTGCTTGCGAAGCGCCTCGACCACCAGGGCCACGGTGGATTTCTTCTGGCCGATGGCCACATAGACGCAGTGGACATCGGTGTATTTCTGGGCGATGATCGCATCAACGCAGAGAGCGGTCTTGCCGATCTGCCGGTCGCCGATGACCAGTTCGCGCTGGCCGCGGCCAACCGGAGTCATGGCGTCAACCGCTTTGGCGCCGGTGTAGCAGGGCTCATGCACGGACTTACGGGCGATAACGCCGGGGGCCAGAACCTCGATCTTGGAGCTGTGCTTGGCATTAAGCGGACCCTGGCCGTCAATGGGGGCGCCCACGCCGTCAACGACGCGGCCTTCCATCTCGGGGCCGACAGGGACCTCGGCAATACGACCGGTCCGTTTGACGGTGTCGCCTTCCTTGATCTTCCGGATGTCACCCAGAAGCGCACAGCCAACGTTGTCCGCTTCCAGGTTCAAGGCGATGCCCAGAACCCCGCCGGGGAACTCCAGCAACTCCATGGCCATGCACTTCTCAACCCCGTACACGCGAGCAATACCGTCACCAACGGAGATTACGGTGCCGGTTTCACTGAGATCAACTTTACTTTCGTAATCCTTGATCTGCCCCTTGATAATTTGACTGATCTCTTCGGCTTTGATCTGCATTTGTCTTATACACTCCCCTTAATGGATTCTTTTAAACCGGCCAGCTGTGACTTGATGCTTCCATCGAACACCAGATCACCGACCTTGGCCACGATCCCGCCAATGATGGACGGGTCAACCCGGGCCGTAAGGACGACCTGCTTGCCGGTTATTTTTTCCAATATTGCCTTGACCTTTGCACTGAGTTCCGGGGTCAGCTCCATGGCTGAGACCACCGTCCCCTGACACATATTGTTATCCGCATCGACCATCGCCTGAAATACCGCAGCGATCTCGGGCAGAATATCCGCACGCTTCTTCTGGACCAATAATTTGAAAAAATTGCCCAAGACCTGGGAAACCTGCATGGAGGCAAGAAGATGCTCCATGACCTTTTCCCGAGCATCGACCGGATAAAGCGGATTGGTCAGGGCATCGGCGACTTCCGGCATACCGGCAAATAACTCGGCCATCTCATTAAGGGTCTTGGTAAAATCCGCGAAGGCATTTTCTTCCTTGCCAACCGCAAACAACGCTTTGGCATATCGTCTGGCTAATACCGTATTCTTCACTGAATACCTCCCACCTTTTCAAGAGACAGCTCAACCAGTCTGCTCTGATCCGCAGGCTGAATATTCTTTTTGACCAGTTCTTCCGCCAGCAGCACTGCCTGCTCGGCAATCTCCGCTTTCAGCCTGGTCTTGGCCAGGGCCAGCTCGTGCGCCACCGCCATCTCGGCCTGTCGCTGAATATCTCCGGCATTGCGTTCGGCATCGGCAATAATCTTTTCCTTCTCAGCCTCACCCTGCTTGACCGCTTCGGCGATAATCCCTTCCACCTCTTCATCAAGCCTGGCAAGTTTGGCTGCCGCCTCCTGGTACATCAACTCTGCCTCTGCTTTTCTGGACTCCAGAGCCTCGAGCTGATCTTTAATGCCTTCCCGTCGGGCGCTCAAGCCATCGGCAAAAGGCTTCTTCAGGAAAAACACCAAGATGAAGGCCAGAGCAACGAAATTAGTGGTCCGCCACAGGAGATCCAGCCATTTTTCTCTGGGGATGGCGCCATCTCCAGAGGCATATGCGGCGGCGGCAAAAGCCAGAACCATAAGCAACGCCAAGACGGCGGCACCGGTCTTTTTCCAAGATCCATTCTTCATTTACAGAGCCCTCCCTAAAACCTTACCCGCCATCTCGCCGGCAAAACCAGAGATCTGCCCCTGTAACTCGGCCTGAGCCGCGACAAACTGCTTTTCTATTTCGGCAAGCTGCCCGGCTTTCCGCGCGTCAACCTCCTTGCGGATTCCCGCCAGCTTTTCCGTACTTTCGGCAAGAGCGGCATTTCGGGCGGCCTCATACTCTTTTTTAGCCCTGGCCCTGGCATCCCTCATCTTCTGAGAAAAATCATCATGCCGCAACACGGCATTTTTTTTAAATTGGTCAATACCCTCATCAAGACCGCCGATCTTCTTCTGCCGTTCTTCGATGATTGCACGGATCGGTTTGTACAAGACTGCATTCAGAACGACAATAAGCAAGAGCATATTGGCAATCTGAATGAGCATGGTCAGGTCGATGGTAATCATTACTGGCCCCCATTTTCTATATAATTTAAGATGTAAAAAATTCTTGGTATGTCCGCAGGAAATGAATGCCTGTTCATTAACAATTGAACGGTTCTAATCGAATTTTTTTGGCCTGTCAATACATTTCCCCGTAGCTTTTTCCCCGGTTTTTTCCCTGGGTATTTCTACGGAAACAAAGCCCAACAGCTTATTGGTCCTGCCTGTTAAGAGGCGGTTTCGTAACCAATCACGGGGTAAGCCCACAAAGGTCAAATAACCACGAAACAAGCGGCCACAGGGTGCCGCAGGTTACGGCAAGCGGTCCGGCGATGCGTACTTTTGTCCGTGAGCCGGGCCGATTGTCGCAAGATGCGGTGCCCTGTGATCGCTTACGCGGTTTCGGCTCCCTGTCCGGAGATAATACTGGGCACCGCCGCAAGCGCCTCCGGCAGTTTATCCGGCATGGTTCCTCCGGCCTGAGCCATGTCTGGACGCCCTCCCCCGCTGCCGCCCACCATGGCCGCCACCTCTTTAACAATCAGGCCGGCATGGAAGCGGCTGCTCAGATCCTTGGTGACCATGGCCAGCAGGCTTACCTTGCCTTCAAAGACCCCGCCTAAAACCGCGATGCCGCTGCCCAGTGCGTCCCGCACCCTGTCGCCGACCTCGCGCATGGTTTTCGGCGAATCCATGGCGATCCGGGCGACCACCACCTTCACCCCCACGATTTCCTGGGCATTGGCGAGCATGGACTCCAGATCATTGACGGACAGATCCGCGGTCAACCGGCTCACCTCCCGCTCCAGCTCTTTCTGGCGAGCCAGCATTTTCTCAAGCCTTCCGGCCAGTTCCTCCGGCGTGGTCTTGAGTTTGGCCGCCAGCATGCCCAGCTGCGCCTCAACCTGCTGGAACCGCTCCAGGGCGCCGGGACCGGTTACCGCATCGAGCCGCCGCACCCCGGCGGCGATGCCGGTTTCGCTCAGGATCTTGAACAGGCCGATCTCGCCGGTCGCCGTTACATGGGTGCCGCCGCACAGCTCCTTACTGATCTCCCCCACGGAAACCACCCGGACTTTTGCCTCGTATTTCTCGCCGAACAGGGCCGTGGCCCCGCCTCGGATGGCCTCCTCCCGATCAAGCACTGCGGTGGCCACCTGGGCATTGGCCCTGATTCCCTCGTTGACAATTTTTTCGACCCGGCCAATCTCCTCGCGGGTCAACGGAGAAAAATGAGTAAAATCGAAGCGAAGCCGCTGCGGATTGACCAGGGAGCCGGCCTGCTTGACATGCTCGCCCAGCACCTCACGCAGGGCGGCCTGCAGGAGATGGGTGGCGGTATGATTGCCGTCCGTGCGGCGGCGCTGGCCTTCGGCCACCTTGAGTTCGACGGTTTCGCCGAGAGCCAGACTGCCCTCTATCACCTCGGCCTGATGCAAGATAAGCCCTTCCCCCACGGCGACGGTATTTCCCACCCTGGCCTTGCCCTGCGGCCCGATGATCATGCCCCGGTCGCCGCTCTGGCCGCCGGACTCGGCATAAAACGGGGTTTCCGGAAAGACCAGAGAGATCTGCTCGCCGGTGCCCGCCTGTTCAAGGCTTTCGCCGCTCTCGCTTATCAGGCCACTGATGGCCCCGCGATGATGCCGGGTCTCATAACCGACAAAGCGGCTGCGCACCCCTTGGTCGAGCAGGGCGCGAACCCCTGGTCCCATTTCGGCCAGCGAGGCGCCTTTCCAGGATTTCTTGGATTGCTTTCGCTGCACCTCCATGGCCGCGTTGAATCCGGCCTCATCGGCCAGCATCCCCTTTTCGATGGCGATATCCTTGACGATGTCCACGGGAAAACCAAAGGTGTCGTAGAGCTTGAAGATGAACTCCCCGGCTACTACCTTCTCCCCGGAGTCCTGCAACCGCCCCATCTCCTGATGAAGCATGGCCAGGCCGTTGTCCAGGGTTTCCAGAAAGCGGACCTCCTCGTTATGCACCACCTTGACCAGCAGCTCCCGAGCCCCGTGGAGATGGGGATAGGCTTCGCCCATCTCCGCGATGACCGCCTCAATCACTCCGTTTAGAAAAGGCTTTTTCAGCCCGAGGCTGCGCCCGTAACGAATAGCCCGCCGCATGATCCGGCGGAGCACATAGCCCCGCCCCTCGTTGGAAGGCAAGACCCCGTCGGCCACCAGAAAGGTGGTGGCCCGGCTGTGGTCGGCGATGACCCGCAGGGCCGTGTTGACCGCACCATTCTCGCCGTACCGGACCCCGGCGGCAGAGGCGATGGCTGCAATGATCCCGGCAAAAAGATCGGAATCGTAGTTGGTGAATTTTCCCTGGGTTACGGCGGCAATACGTTCCAACCCCATGCCGGTGTCGATGCTCGGCTTGGGCAGCGGGGTAAGGGTGCCGTCTTCGCTCCGGTTGAATTGCATGAACACCAGGTTCCAGATTTCGAGAAAACGGTCGCAGTCGCAGCCTAGTTTGCAGTCCGGCTTACCGCAGCCCGCCTCCACCCCCTGGTCGATATGGATCTCCGAGCAGGGGCCGCAGGGGCCGGTGTCGCCCATGGCCCAAAAGTTGTCCTTTTCCCCCATCCGGACAATGCGGCCAGGGGGAAGATCCTTTACCTTTTCCCAGAGCCTGAAGGCCTCGTCGTCGTCGTCAAACACCGAAACCCAGAGTTTTTCCGGGGGGAGGCCTACCTCCCTAGTGAGGAAATCCCAGGCATAGTGAATGGCGTCTTTTTTGAAATAATCGCCAAAGGAAAAATTGCCGAGCATCTCGAAAAAGGTATGGTGCCGGGCGGTGTAGCCCACATTCTCCAGGTCGTTGTGCTTGCCGCCGGCCCGTACGCAGCGCTGGCAGGTCACGGCCCGCGTGTAGTCCCGCTGGTCCTCGCCCATAAAAACCCGCTTGAACTGAACCATCCCGGCATTGACGAACAGCAGGGTCGGGTCGTCATGGGGCACCAGGCCGGAGCTTTCCACCACCGTATGGCCCTTGTCGGCAAAATAGGTCAAAAATCGCTTGCGAATGTCTTGTCCGGTCATTGTTGCATTCCTTCAAATTACAGAAGCGGAACGCCTTCGCATCCCGCTTCTTACAAAAATATTTTTGCCAGAAAAAATCAGTCGGCGGCCATGACTGGGGCCACCGGTCCTTTTTCACCCATCGCCGGCAAACCATACCCAAGGCGGACTTTTCTTTCAAGATCAGCGCACAGCTCCGGATGCTCCTTTAAAAAGAGCTTGGAATTCTCCCTGCCCTGGCCGATCCGTTCGCCGTTATAGGAATACCAGGCTCCGCTTTTCTCGACAATATCCTGGGCCACGGCCAGATCGAGCAGATCCCCGACCTTGGAGACCCCTTCGCCATAGATGATGTCAAACTCGGCCTCCTTGAAGGGTGGGGCCATCTTGTTTTTCACCACCTTGACCTTGGTCCGGTTGCCGATCACCTCCTGCCCGTCCTTGATCGCCTCCTTGCGCCGAATATCGAGCCGGAGCGAGCTATAAAACTTAAGGGCATTACCTCCGGTGGTGGTTTCCGGACTCCCGAACATGACCCCGATCTTCATCCGGATCTGATTGATAAAGATGATCGCGGTATTGGTGCGCTTGAGTACCCCGGTGAGCTTGCGCATGGCCTGGCTCATGAGCCGGGCCTGGAGCCCGACATGGGAATCCCCGGCGTTGCCGTCAATCTCCACCTTGGGCACCAAGGCCGCCACCGAGTCCACGACAATAACATCCACCGCCCCGCTGCGGATAAGAATCTCGGCGATATCCAGAGCCTGTTCGCCAAAGTCGGGCTGGGAGACCAGGAGATCGTCCACCTTGACTCCGATGCGCTCGGCATAGCTGATGTCCAGCGCATGCTCGGCATCGATGAAAGCCGCGCTGCCTCCGGCTTTCTGGGCCTCGGCGATAATATGCAGGGCCAGGGTTGTCTTGCCTGAAGACTCCGGTCCGTAAATTTCCGTAATCCTCCCCCGGGCCACGCCGCCGACCCCGGTGGCAATATCGATACTCAGGGTGCCGGTGGAGATAACCGCCACTGCCTCCCGCTCGTCGGTACCCAGCCGCATGATCGATCCCTTGCCGAACTGCTTCTGGATCTGAAAAATCGCGGTATCAAGGGTTTTGTTCTTATCTTCGGCAGTGGCCATGGTTTATGTCTCCCAAAACATAATGAAATCGTAAAAACAAAAAATAACGCAAAGAAATTTATCGTCGGTTCGTTTTACACCGTCCTGCCTCCATTTTCAAGACCAAGCAGATGACGGCGTAAAAGATCAAGCGCCGTCTGACAGGCCCTGGCCTGCACCTGCCCGCGATCACCCGAAAAATGGCAGAGAAAGGTCAGGGTTTTGTCCGGACTGGCCAGACCGAAATAAACCGTACCCACCGGCTTTTCTTCCGTGCCGCCGGCAGGTCCGGCAATGCCGGTTACGGCAAGGGCATGGTCAACAGGAGTCACCCGCCGCATCCCCTCAGCCATGGCCCGGGCTGTTTCCGCACTGACCGCGCCGGCGCGCAAGATGATTTCCCGGTTGACTCCGAGCAACCGCTCCTTCAGAGCATCGCTGTAGGCTACCACTCCGCCGAAAAAATAGGCGGAACTCCCGGCGGTTTTGGTCAGGGTATGACCGATAAGGCCGCCGGTGCAGGATTCCGCCACCGCTACCGTCTGGCCGCGCTCGATGAGCAGGGCTCCCACCACGTCTTCCAGGGTGTCCCCCCCGAAGCCGTAGCAGTAATCGCCAAGGGCGGCAGCCACCTGCGCGGCATATTTTTGCATCGCCGCCTCGGCTTCC
Source organism: Deltaproteobacteria bacterium RIFOXYD12_FULL_56_24 (assembly GCA_001799285.1). Classification (GTDB taxonomy): domain Bacteria; phylum Desulfobacterota; class Desulfobulbia; order Desulfobulbales; family Desulfurivibrionaceae; genus Thiovibrio. The sequence goes on along the minus strand of MGTD01000018.1, from coordinate 97,875 downwards.
CGGCTTGTCCCCCCGGTCACGGTCAGGCTGACATGCACCTCGGGAAACACGGGATAGTAACCGATTCGCACCCGGGGATCACGGCCTTCCAGATGGGCAAGCTTCCGGTTGATCTCCGACTCAGGCAAGCCCACCACCCGGTACACCCTCTGGCGCACCTGGCGGACCTCCTCGCCTTCCCAGACCGCCAGCCGAGTAAGCACCGTTTCCAGAAGCAGATCCTTCATCTCCTGCGGCACCCCCGGCAAGAAAAAAATGGGTTTGCCGTCCTGGACCAGAAAATACCCGGACATTTTTGCTTCCGTGTGCAGGGCATGGGCTCCAGCCGGCAACCAGGCCAGTTTTTCCAGGGAGAGCTGCTGGCCAGCCGGCAGATTCTTGCCATACGTCTGGATTTTTTTGAATATTTCGGGATAAAAGGTGGCGGGACGGGCCAGGGCCGAGGAAACGGCGGCATTGGTCAAATCATCGGTGGTCGGGCCCAAGCCCCCGGTGACAATAACAAAATCCGCCCGCTGCAAAGCCCGTTGCAGGGTGCGGCCAATGAGCTCAGGCTCATCCCCGATGGTGGTCATGGCCAGAATCTCGTGGCCTGCGGCAAAAAGATGGCTGGCCGCAAAGTAGCTGGTGGTGTTCAGCACCCTCCCGGAAGTAAGCTCGTCGCCGATGGCAATTATTTCCCCAAGCATGATGGCCCCGTAAAAAAAGGAAAAAAATTTCGCCACGGAAATTACGAAAACTACAATAAAGAAACATAGAAAATTGAGTTTCTACGGCTGATGCGCCAGCAAAACAACCACCATTTTTTCGTGTCTTTCGTGGTTTTCGTGGCTAATCATCAATCAGACAATCCGGCCCAGCACCCCGTCATCGGTAAGCTCTTCCAGGCGCACCGTGACCAGTTGATTCACTAGGGCGCTGTCCCCGGCAAAGGAGACCGGGATATAATTTTCGCTGTAGCCCTTGAGCAGACGGCCCGGCTTGCGTCTTTCCACCAGAATTTGCCGGGTGCTGCCCAGATGGCTTTGGTAAAAGGCGGTCCGTTTTTTATGATGCAAATCTCTGAGGAGCGCAACCCTTTCCTCTTTTACTGCCTTGGCAACCTGGTCCGCCATCTCGGCGGCCGGGGTTCCAGGCCTTTTTGAATAAGGGAAGACATGGAGATAGCTCACCGGCAGCGACTCAAGCAGATTATAGGTGTTGCGAAAGGCAGCCTCGTCCTCGCCGGGAAAGCCGACCAGCACATCCACGCCGATGGCTATATCAGGCAGACGCACCACACTGTCTGCCACGACCTTGGCAAAGGTGGCGGCGGGATAGCGGCGGTTCATTTTCTTGAGGATCCGGTCGTCTCCGCTTTGCAGGGGGATATGGAGATAGGGCATGACCGCTGCTGATTCGGCCATGAGGATCAGCAGCTCGTCCGTGATCTCGGTCGGCTCCAGGGAGCTCAACCGGTAACGCACCGGCAGGTTCCGGGCTAAAAGCCGCGCCAGCAATTCGCGCAGATTGGTCCTGGGGGCAAGATCATGGCCATAATGGCCAAGATGAATGCCGGTGAGGACCTGTTCCTTGTATCCCTGCTCGGCAAAGATTTCGGCCTGGGCCAACACCTGATCCGGGGCAAGGCTCCGGCTGCGTCCCCTGGTATAGGGCACGATGCAGTAGGAACAGAAACTGTTGCAGCCGTCCTGCACCTTGAGGTAGGCCCTGGTCCGCGCCCCGAAGCTGGTAACGGTGAGGGGGTTGATCTCCTTGCGCCCCCCGATATTGCCCAGATGCATTTCCAGATCGCAGTGCCGGTCGGCCAGGGCCACTTCCACCAACCGGTGCTTGCTGTCGTTGCCCACAATGCAGATGGGGCAGTCGGCGATCTCGAGGATATCCTGGGCGGCGATCTGGGCATAGCAGCCGGTCACGATCAACCGGGCCTCGGGATTGGCGCGCAGGGCCTGGCGGATCAACTGGCGCGACTGGGCGCCCGCCTTGGCCGTAACCGCGCAGGTGTTGATGATATAAACTTCCGCCGGGCTGGAAAAAGGGACCAGCTCCACCTCCCGTTGGCCAAGTTCGGAAAGAAAGGCGGCGGATTCAAACTGGTTGACCTTGCAGCCGAGGGTGGTGACGGCGATTGTTTTTTTGCCCGAGATTTTGCTGTTCATGTCCTTGCCATGCTAATCCACTTACGAAACATCAATAATCTTCAGGCTATTGGTGGTTCCTGCCACCCCGAACAGGGTGCCGGCGGTGATCACCAGCCGCTGCACCCCGGACCTTAGTAGACCGGCGCTTTTCAGCAACTCGGCCAACTCGAGGTCCGACAGGGCAACAGAGGGCACCCACAAGGGGAAAACCCCCGAGGAAAGGGCCAGGATATTGCGGACCGTCTGATTATCGGTGACCGCCACAATCCAGGGCCTCGGCCGCAACCGGGCGATGCGCCGGGCCGTGGTTCCGGTGGCGGTAGGGGTTACGGCCAGATCCACGGTGCGGTTTTCCAAAACATCGCAGGTGGCGCTGCTGATCAGATCGTCGATGCTGTCCTCGGAACGGATCGCGGCCCGAACCTCCAGGGCAACGCCGCCGCTTTTGACCAGCCGTCGTTCGGTCTGGTGAGCGATCTTCTTGGCGATACGGACCACCGCCACCGGATCATGGCCGATGGCGGTCTCCTCGGAAAACATTATGGCGTCGGCGCCATCGAGGATGGCGTTGGCCACATCGGTAACCTCGGCCCTTGTGGGCCGAGCGTTGTCCACCATGGAGAGCAGCATCTGGGTGGCGACGATCACCGGTTTGGCCGCCAGGTTGGCCCGGTGGATGATGTCCTTCTGCAACCCAGGGATCTCTTCGATGGGCAGCTCGATGCCGAGATCGCCCCGGGCCACCATCACCGCATCAGCCAACGCCAAAATGGAGTCCAGGTTGGCCACCGCCTGCCGCCGCTCGATCTTGGCCAGCAGACAGGGGCGATACTTACCGGTTTGCGGCAAAAGAGCCCGGGCCGCCAGCATATCCTCCGGGCCGCCGACAAAAGAGATGCAGATCACATCGGCCTTGTGCTCGATGGCAAAGGCAATGCCGCGCTTGTCCTCTTCAGTCAAGACTCCGTTCGACGTATTATAGCCCGGAATATTGACCCCCTTGTTGGAACGGACAACCCCCGCAACCAAGGCTTCGGTCTCAACGATCTCTCCCTGGATGGATTTAACCTTGAACTGCATCATGCCGTCGCCGACAAAGATGATGGACCCTGGCCTCAGCCCTTCGGCCAGATCGAAAATTTCATGGGGCAGAAAGATGCCGGGCCCCGGACGGGCAACCCCTTCCGGGATAAAACGTACCTTGGCCCCCCGCCGCACGGTGATGGGCTTTGGCACCTTGCCCAACCGCATTTTCGGCCCCGGCAGGTCTACAATGATGGCTGCCGGCCGGCCCATTTCCGCACTGAGCTTGCGCAGGCCGGCAATCACTCCTGCATGTTCCTCAAGATTTCCGTGGGAGAGATTCAGCCGAAAACCATCGACTCCGGCAGTCAGCAGACGCCGTTGCATGGCAGCCGAAAAAGAGGCCGGTCCCAAGGTGGCCACGATCTTGGTCTTGGAGATGAATGCGTTCATGGTACTCCTTTCGTTTTTCGGGTGAGCGGTAATGATGGCAAGACCAATGGGCAAAGACCTGACAAACAAGATTCTGATCAATGTATAGTTTTTTCGGAGCATTTACTAAAGACAAATTTTGCATCATTTGGGTAACCGTTCACCGGGCGGTCACCAAACTACCAAAACCGCCGGACTGTAACCGTTCAGCAGTGCCGCAGATTTGGACAAGCGGATCGGCGCTGCGTACCTCGTGTACGTAAGCCGGGCCGATCGTCCGAAGATGTGGTGCTGCTGAACGGTTACTCATTTGGCAATCTCGCCGCAGCCGATAACCACCTCGCCCTCATAAAAAACCGCAAACTGGCCGGGAGTAACGGCGCGCTGGGGCTCGCTAAAGGTCAGCCGCACCACGCCGTCGGCGTGCCCGGCGATCTCTGCCTGGCAGACAGGCTGGCGGGAGCGGATTTTCACCTCGCACACGCGGGGCAAGGCGGGCGGCTGGCCGCTTTGCCAATGGACCTCTGGCAGCAACGCCTCCTGCTGCCAAAGGTCCGCCTCTTTGCCGAGCAGCACCGCGTTTTGCCCAGGGTCAAGCCCTGCCACATACCAGGGAGTGGCATCCGGCAACCCCAGGCCCCGGCGCTGGCCAACGGTGTACTGGTGGATGCCCCCATGGCGCCCCAATTCCCGGCCCTGCAAGGTGAGCATCGGCCCGGGCCGCGCCTGACCGGGGGAATGGGCGGCGAGAAACTCCGGCACCTGCTGATTTTTGAGAAAACAGACATCCTGACTCTCCGCCGTCTGCCGGAAAGTCAGGCCGAATTCGGCGGCCAGGCCGTAAACCGCTTCTTTCCGGAAGCAGCCCAGGGGGAAGCAGAGGCGGCCAAGCTGCGCCTGGGTAAGCAGGCCGAGAAAATAGGACTGGTCCTTTTTGGGGTCAAGTCCTTTGAGCAGCCGATAGCCGGTGGCGCGATCCCCGCTGGTCCGGGCATAATGACCGGTGGCGAAAAACTCCGCCCCCAGGCTCTTGACGGCCTCATCCAGCAGCCGGCCGAATTTGATGGTGCGGTTGCAGACCATGCAGGGGTTGGGGGTTTTGCCGGCAAAATAGCCGGCGCAAAAATAATCCACCACCTCCCGCCGGAATGGTTCGGCAAGATCCACCACGGTCAGGGGAATTTTTAAAAAAGCGGCAACCGAGCGGACCCAGCGGAGCTGCTCCGCAAGATCGGGCTGGGCCAGGGCCATGAACACCCCCTGAACCTGCGCCCCCTGCCTTTGCAGCAGGGCGGCGGTCACCGAGGAATCCACCCCGCCGCTCATGGCGACAACAATCTTTTTCTGGTATATAGTGTCGAAATTCTCTATCATCCGATCCCCAGGACAAAAAGGCTTGTCGATGAAACTCCCGGAACTCCTTGCCCCAGCGGGCAATTTTGAAAAAATGCAGACCGCCATCCACTACGGCGCGGATGCTGTCTATCTCGGCGGCAAAAAATTCAGCCTCCGGGCCCATGCCACCAATTTCGGCGAGGAGGAAATCGCCCGGGCCGTGGCCTATGCCCATGAGCGTGGGGTGCAAGTATACACCACCCTCAACATTTTTGCCCACAATGACGATCTTGCCGAGCTGCCCGCCTATCTCGCCGGTCTGCGCGAGGCGCAAGTGGACGGCCTGATCATCTCCGACCCCGGCATCCTCGCCGTGGCCCGGCGGGAGGTGCCGGAACTGCCGATCCATCTCAGCACCCAGGCCAATGTCACCAACCTGGAAAGTGTCCGTTTCTGGGCCGGCCAGGGGGTCAAGCGGCTCAATCTGGCCCGCGAGCTTTCCCTGGCCGAGATCGCACAAATCCGCCAGGCGGCCACCGAGGCCGGGGCGGAGCTGGAGATCTTTGTACACGGCGCCTTGTGCATCTCCTACTCGGGCCGCTGCTTACTCAGCCTCTATCTTACGGGCCGCGATGCCAACCAGGGCAACTGCGCCCATCCCTGCCGCTACCACTACCGGCTGGAAGAGGAAAAACGGCCGGGCCAGTTTTTCCCGGTGGAGGAAGACAGCCGCGGCACCTATGTCTTCAACGCCAAGGATCTTTGCCTCTTGAACCGGCTGCCCGAGCTGATCCAAGCCGGGGCGGACAGCCTCAAGATCGAAGGAAGGATGAAAAGCGTCTACTATGTGGGGGCCATAACCCGCCTCTACCGGGCCGCCCTTGATTACTGGGCAGCGCAGGGGTTTGCCGCCACCCTGCCTCAAACATTCCGGGAGGAGCTGCTGAAAATCGGTTCCCGAGGCTACACGGAAAACTTCTTCGACCAAGTGCCAACCACCGCCGACATGCTCTACAACGGGCCGTTGCTCAGTTACGATTATGCCCCGGTGGGGATCGTCCGCCAGGTCGGCTCCCGGCCGGTTATCGAGACCCGCAACCCCTTCGCGGTGGGCGACCGCCTCGAATATCTGGGGCGTGGCCTCAACAACACCGAGCACACCGTGCTTTCTCTCACCGGTCAGGACGGAGCCCCGCTCAGTCGGGCGAACCCGAACACTCTCCTCACCCTCACCCTGGATCCTGCTCCCGCTGCCTGTGCGGCCAACGGCCTCTTCAGAAAAAAAATGGCCTCCTGAACAGAAAATAGCTATACTTGCGGCACGGATCATGAATCACAAGGAGCGCCACCCGCCATGCAGCACATCCTGAGCATCGTTATGATCCTGAGCGGAGCCGTTGTCATGCTCTTCAGCCTTGTCAAGACCAGGGAACTGCACATCCTCACCCCTTTCATCCCCAAGCGCAGCAAAACGCAGATCATCCTGGCCATGCGCCTGCACCGCGGGCTGATGCTCTTTTTCCTCCTGGGGTACTGCGTGGTGGCCGGGCTCTTTTTTTTCCGCCTTTCCTTTGTCGGAGAGTTCCTCGTCGGTCTCGTTTTTCTCTTTGGCGCCGCCTTCGTCCTTCTCGGCCTGCACATCCAGGCCAGAATGCTCCTTGAGATAAAGAACACCCTGCAGGGGTTGCTGCCCATCTGCTCATCCTGCAAAAAAATCCGCCACGCCGAGGGCGACCCCCACGATCCGGCCTCCTGGAGTACCGTGGAAAAATTCATTTCCGCCAAAACCTCGGCCGATTTCACCCACAGCATCTGCCCGGACTGCCTGAAAAGGCTATACCCTGGCCTTTATAAATAATCCGCCATGCCTGCGCCTCGTTTTGAACCGTTTCAGGATCGCCTGAGCCGCGATATCAGAAACGAGCTTGCCGCGGCCCTGCCTCTGGCGCTGGCGCAAAATGATCTTTACTCGGCCTTTAAGGTTGCCGAACGGTATCGGCAACAAGGCTTGGCGGCGCCATATGCCGCCTATATTGAGGCGCGGCTGGCCGGGTACGCCAAGGCCCTTGCGATAATCGCCCGCACCGGCGCCGAGGACGCCTTGGCCAAAGGACTGGTCCTCTGGGATCTGGAGCTTTTTTTCGAGGTGCATGAGATTTTAGAGCAGGCCTGGCGCGGAGCGCAGGGCGCGGAAAAAGAGCTTCTCCAGGCGATGATCCGGGCGGCGGGCTTTTATATCAAAGGAGAGTACGGCTATTTCGAGGCAGGGGCGAAAATGGCTGACCGGGCGGTGACGGCCCTGGAAAAAAACCGGCAGGGCTGCGCCGGTTTTGACCTGGATACGTTGCTGGAGAGCTTGCGGAACCTCAACCCCATCCCGCCGAAACTACTGCGGCATGATCCGTCTCTTTTTGCGATGGATTCAGGACGCTCCATGGTTTACCAAAAGAAATGATTCTGTTATGATCGGCGCTTTCTTGTGCTGTCTGTCCGATGTTCCTGCCAAATCACGGCATATTGCTGCTCTGGAGGATTTTCATGGCTGATTCAACCCTGCCGCCCTTTATCCAGGCTCTGCTTAAACCGGAGGCCTACCCCCATCCCGCGTCGGAAATCACCCTGGTTCAGACCCATATCTCCTACGTACTTCTGGCCGGACCCTTTGTCTACAAGATCAAGAAACCCGTTGACTTCGGCTTTCTCAACTTCACCACCCTGGAAAAGCGTAAATATTTCTGCGAACAGGAGCTGCTTTTAAACCGGCGGTTGTGCCCCTCCCTGTACCTTGGCCTGGTGACGATTACCGAACAGAACGGAGCCTTTTTCGTGGACACCCCCGGAACCCCGGTGGAATACGCGGTAAAAATGGCCCGGATGCCGGAAGAGCGGATGATGGCCAAGGTCATCGCCCAGGGCGGACTCACCAGGGAGATCCTCGACCGGATCATCACCATCCTGGTTCCCTTTTACGCCAAGGCCGAAACAGGGAGTGCCATTGAACAATTCGGCACCGCCCAGGCGGTGAGCGTCAATGTGCTGGAAAATTTTGCACAGACCCAGGGCTTCATCGGCTGTCCCGCCCTGAGTCTGGCGCAGTTCGAGGCGATCAGCACCTACGCCCGCGCTTTTCTCGCCAAGGAAGAACTCTTTGCCGAACGCCTCAAGGAAGGAAAGGTTCGCGACTGCCATGGCGACCTCTATTCCGCCAACATCTGTCTGGCCGAGGAGATCTATATTTACGACTGCATCGAGTTCAACCAGCGCTTCCGCTATTGCGATGTGGCAAGCGACGTGGCTTTTCTCGCCATGGACCTGGATTTCCACGGTCTGCCCGAGCTTGCCAATTATTTTATCGAGCAATTCTGCCAGGCTGCGGGCGACACCACCCTGCTGCCCATGCTCAACTTTTATAAATGCTACCGGGCTTATGTCCGCGGCAAGATCGGCCTTTTCACCGCCCATGCCCCGGAGGTTGATCCTGCCACTGCCGAAAACAGCCTGGCTTTAGCCAAAAAATACTTCGCCCTGGCCCAAAGCTATGCCGCGGTCTGAACTGTTTATTTTTTTCGGCCTGATCGCCACGGGCAAGAGCACCGTGGCCCGGGCCTGGGCCGAGCGCCGCAATCTTCGCTACTACAACTCCGACGTGGTGCGCAAGGAATTGGCCGGGCTCTCTCCCCAGACCCGTCAGCGCGAAACAGCGGACCAGGGGATTTATACCAGCGAGTTCACCGCCAAGACCTATGCGGCCCTGCTCGAACGGGCCGGGCAAGATCTGGCCCAGGGGAGGGGCGTGGTGCTTGATGCCTCGTACCAGCGAAAAACCGACCGCGATCAGGTCCGGATGCTTGCGCAGCGTCTCGGGGTTCGGCTATATTGTGTTCTCTGTATCTGTCCGGAAGAGGAAATGAAGCGCCGCATGGCCAAAAGGGCTCTTGACCCGCAGGCAGTGTCGGATGGACGCTGGGAAATCTATCTGAAACAGAAGGAGCGGTTTGAGCCCCCGGCAGAACTTTCCCCGGATCAGCTCATAACCCTGTCAACCGATCTGCCGGTGGAGACTGTCTTAGCGCAGCTTTCCGCCCATCTGGAGACGCGGAACCGGTCACGGGGCAACCATCCAAAGGTCAAATAACCATTGAATCACCCTTCGGGTATAAGTTTCGTTTTTGAGCAGACAAGATGCTCAACTCAGCTAAAAGCGGTCACAGGGTGCCGCGGATTGCGGCACCCTGTGACCGCACGGAGACGCAGCCATGAATAACCGAATCTATGTCCTGAAGTTCCCCAAGGAAGTCATTGACCAGCCGATCATCAGCAACCTGGTCCGGAACCACGACCTCCAGTTCAACATTCTCAAGGCCACCATCCTGCTTCAGCAGGAGGGGGTCATGGTGCTCGAATTCATTGGCCACAAGGCCAATGTCAAGCAGGGCCTCGCCTATCTCAAGGAAATGGGAGTCAAGGTGCAGAGCATGGCGGGCAATATCCGCCGTGATGATGAGAAATGCTACCAGTGCGGGGCCTGCACCGGCGTCTGCCCCACCGGCGCGCTCTCGCTCCACCGACCCGACATGGCGGTGCTCTTCGACGAAGACAAATGCACCGCCTGCGGCCTCTGTGTTTCCGTCTGCCCGGCCAGGGCCATGGCGGTTTCCTTGAACGGCAGCGTAGCCGAGCTGGCCGCTTAATCCTCC
>MGTD01000018.1:0-88236 GCA_001799285.1 Deltaproteobacteria bacterium RIFOXYD12_FULL_56_24 | reverse complement strand
TCGCCGTCCCGCTTATAGCTGAGCTTGGCAGCTTGCCTGCCTAGCGAAACTTATACCCTCTGGGTGCGCCGCAACCTGCGGCACCCTGTGACCGCTAGTTCCGTGGTAATTTGACCTTTGTGGGTTTGCCCCGTGATCGCTTAATCCTCCCGGCGCATCTCGGCAAGCCTTTCCGCCACGCGGGGGAAGAGGCCCAAATCGGTATGGGGCAGGAAATGGGAGGCGATGTACTGCTCCTGAAAAGAGGCCATCTCCGAAAGCTCGAAACTGGTCATCTTTCGCACCACCTCCACCACATCCCGCCGGATATGGTTGCTCATCTCGCTCATCCAGGCGCCCATGAGCGACCCGTTCCCCACATAGAGCACCCGCTCGGCATCCACCTGGGGCAGCAATCCCACGGTCATGGCCGAATCCAGGTCGATATAGCTGCCAAAGGCCCCGGCAAGGATAACCTGCTCTATATCGGTGATGGCCAACCCCACCTGTTCCACCAGGGTGGTGATCCCGGCATAGATCGCCGCCTTGGCCCGGATGAAATTTTCGATATCCACCTCATTGAGGGCGATATCATGGTCCGTGCCCGCCTCTTCCCGCCAGACCAGGACATACTCATGGCCGCTGCGCCCTTCCCTGATCCGGTCCGTGCCGAGATCCCGGCGGAATTTTCCGCTTCTGCCGACCACCCCGTGCTCAAACAGGGTGGCGATGATGGCCAGCAATCCTGAGCCGCAGATCCCCACCGGCGGTTTGTTGCCCAGGGTAATGTTCATCGGCTCCAGGGTCCGGGGATTTAGGCTGAAATCCTCGATGGCGCCAAGGGCCGCCCGCATCCCGTGGGTAATGCCGCCCCCCTCAAAGGCCGGCCCGGCGGAGCAGGCCGCGCACACCAGCCATTCCCGATTGCCGACGACGATCTCCGCGTTGGTGCCGATATCGATATAGAGGGTGACCAGTTCGGTGCGGTACATGCCCGAACCCATGACCCCGGCGACGATATCGCCCCCGACATAACTGGAGATGGACGGGTAGACCAGGGCCACGGCGGAGGACGGCAGGTGAATGCCCAGGTCGGTGGCCCGGATGGGCGGCAGAAAGGTGGTGACCGGCACGTAAGGGGCGCGGCGGATGTTATCCGGCTCCAGCTTAAGGAGCAGGTGAGTCATGGTGGTGTTGCCCGCCAGGGTGATGGAGGTGATCTCCTCGCGGCCAATGCTGCCTTTTTCCCCGTTGCCCGCGGGCCTGGCCATGGAGAGCAGGGTGTCGATGATGCTGTTGATGGTGGCCACCACCAGCTCCTGCATCTTTTCCAACCCCTCTTTTTTTTCCGCGACGATGACCCGAGAGATCACATCCTCGCCATAGCCCAGCTGGCCGTTGTATTCTCCGGCCCGGGCCAGAACCTTGCCGGAATTCAGATCCACCAGCACCCCGTAGACCGAGGTGGTGCCGATGTCAAAGGCAAGGCCGAAGCTGCGGTGGGTCCAGTCGCCGCCCTGGATGTTGGTGAGATAGGATTTGCCCGAGGCCTTGACCGGCCGAGCACAGGTAACGGTGATCCGGAAATTGTTTTCCCGCAGAGCCTTGCGCAGCATCCGCAATACGGCAAGATTGAACACCACCCGGTGTTCATCGTGCCAGATGCTTAGCAGATGGATAACTCGGCCGGCATCGGCCATGTTATCCTTGGCGGTGGGCGGAGGAACCTTCAGACAGAGTTTGGCCACTGGGGGAACAAATATCCCTTGCTCGCGCAGCTCCTCAATGTCGTAGACATGCATCCGCGCCCGATGCCTGAGCGGCACGGCCGTCCCCAACCCCCCACTTTTCAGGCCGGATGATTCCGGCACCCTGATTATAGCATCCCCGGAAATTGTTGCGGTACAGGCCTGACGGTAGCCGCCCTGCCTCTCCTGGGGGCTGAATTTTTCACTGAGCCCCCCGTCAACCGCGCCCTTTTCAATGATGACCTTGCATTTGCCGCACACCCCGCTGCCGCCGCAGGAGGCGTTGATGTGAATCCCTGCCTCGCGGGCCGCCTTGATGATCGACATCCCCGGCCCGGCCTGCACCGTGCGGCCGCTGGGCTCAAAAACGATGGTGTGGATCGTCGTCTGACTGCCTGCCTCGCTCATCTTCCGCCTCCTTGCCTGATCTGTTGCCCTGCCTGCGGCAAACCTGCCTCTTGGGTGCCTATTTTGGTAACCGTTCAGCAGCACCACATCTTCGGACGATCGGCCAGGCTTACGTACACGAGGTACGCAGCGCCGGTCCGCTTGTCCAAATCTGAGGCACTGCTGAACGGTTACAGTCCGGCGGTTATTGGTGTTTTGGTGGCCGCCTCGGTGAGAACGGTTACCTATTTTGTTTATCCTATACGGCGATGCTACTTCCCGCAATGCCCGTTTGTAGAGCATCGCCTCGGCGCAATTCCTGTAAATAAAAAAGGCCTCCGCAGCAACGGAAGCCTTCACAGAAACCATTCTTGATGATCGTGTAACAACTGAAAAACGTAACGCCAAGACGCAGAGGCGCAACGACAACATCCTGAAATTAAAGGATAAAAACTTTGCTACTTTGCGTTTCTACGGTAAAGCTGAGTTGAGCAGCTTGCCTGCTCCTACGAAACTTATACCCTCTGGGTGTAAAAATGACCTACGAGTCAATCATTCTTGCGCAGTGGTTATTTTTTCGCCTTGCAACTGCACCCGCACCCGCAGCCCGAGGCCTTTTCCTCCTTCTTGATCATGCAGTCACTGCCGCCGCAATCGGCGCATTTTTTGGGTTTGCATCTGCCTTCTTTGGTTGCCCCGCATTTTTCACATTTGAATATTGCCATCCTGTCACCTCCGGTATCCTGTTGAACGGTTATGTTTCGCAAGGCGAAACCTTCGTATTGCCAATGAGTTGCGATAAACCTTTTCCCTTGAGCGTTGAGACAAAACCCGCCCCTGCCATTGGTTTTCGAGATAATTTTCTCGCCTGGTCACGGCAGGTGCATTATCCTCTTTCTCTGTCAGCCAAAGAACTCTTGTCCGCAAACCTCGGGCAGACTTTTGGAACCAAAAGCAGCTTTTGGGAATTATTCCTAATAATAAAACAATTTCTTTCACTATTGCAACAACTAAACAGAGGTGCATGTATGAATATCAACAGCGAACGCCTTGCCCAGGTTTTCACTGCCATGTGTAGCATTGACAGCCCCTCCGGCGAAGAAGCCGGAATGGCCCTGTTTCTCAAAGACCTCTTTGCCCGGGAGTTTCCCGAGGCGGTCACCCTTGAGGATGACTCGGCCAAGGCAACCGGCTCTGACGCCAACAATCTGGTGATTCACTTCCCCGGCACCCTGCCGGGAGAACTTATTTTTTTCAATTGCCACCTGGACACCGTCGAACCGGCCAGGGGGATACAGGTGTTGCGGGAGGGAACTCGTTTCTTCAGCGCTGGCGAGACCATCCTCGGGGGGGACGACAAAGGGGGCATCGCCATTCTCATCGAGGCCATCCGCGCCATCACCGAGGCGCAAACACCGCATCTCCCCTTTGATCTGGTTTTCACCACCTGCGAAGAGGTCGGCTTGCGTGGGGCCAAGGCCCTGGACCTTTCCATGCTTCGCGCCAAGGAGGGTTATGCCCTGGACAGCACCGGCGTTGATCTGCTGATCATCGGCGCCCCGGCAGCCAACCATTTCCATTTCACCATCACCGGGGCCGCCGCCCATGCCGGCCTGCACCCGGAGCGGGGAATCAATGCGATCCAGCTTGCGGCCCGTTGCCTTGCCGAGCTGAAAATGGGCCGCCTTGACGAGGAAAGCACCGCCAATATTGGCCGCATCACCGGGGGCACTGCGACCAACATCATTCCTGATTCCGTTCGGGTGGAAGGGGAGGTCCGGAGCCACTCGACGGAAAAACTAGCCAAGTTTTCCAGGCATATTAAGGATACGGTGCAGGCCGTCATCGACCGGTGGTCTCCGGAACCTGATGCCCAGCTCGTCCCGGGGGTCCGGCCTCGCCTTGATTTCCAGCTTACCGCGGAATATCCAGCCCTGAATATTAACCGCAATGCCTCAATCCTGCTAAGGGTTGAGCGCGCCGCCACGGCCCTTCAGCGAGAGATCCGCTACGAAAGAGCTGGTGGCGGCAGTGATGCCAATATTTTCAACGGTAAGGGACTGCCGACCGCTATCATCGGAATCGGCATGGATCATGTGCACTCCACCGAGGAATCCATCGATATCCGGGATATGATTCGCACCGCCGAACTGGTTGCAGCCATCCTAACCGTTCAGAATTAAAAGATAAAATTACACATGTTTCACGTGAAACAATCTACCGCTCCATGTCTTGCAAAAAAAGAGCGGTGTCGCATAAATTAGAAGCTCTCCGTCAACAGATTGTGGTATTATGCTCAAACTCAAGGGCTGGGCCGTCGGACCATTTGCGCCGCCCCACCCTTGCCCCACACAAAGAAAAATGACAAAATCCAACCAGAAAGCCACACTGTGGAGGTTTTTCAGCATGGGAGACGGCGCAAAGATTGTGGCCCTCGCGAACCAGAAAGGCGGGGTGGGCAAGACAACCACCGCCATAAACCTGGCCGCCTCGTTGTCGCTGCTGGGCAAAAAGGTTCTCGTGGTGGATTCCGACCCGCAGGGAAACACCTCCAGCGGCCTGGGGGCCAGCCGCGCCAACGGCGGAACCCATCTCTATCATTGTTATATGGGCGAGGCCGAAACCGCAGCGGTTGTGCAGCCGGTGCCGGGATTGAAAAAGCTCTCTGTCCTTCCCACCCATATCGACCTGATCGGGATCGAGGTTGAACTTATGTCAGCAGTAAAACGCGAGCGCTATCTGGGCAAGGTTCTCGCTTCTGTCCGTGGAGATTATGACTACATCCTCATCGATTGCCCTCCCTCCCTAGGCCTGTTGACCATCAATGCCCTTACCGCAGCGGACACCGTTCTTATCCCCCTCCAGTGCGAATATTTTGCCCTGGAGGGGTTGAGTCAACTCGTCCGAACCATCCGGCTGGTGAAAAACTCGTACAACCGAGCCCTTGCCATAGAAGGGCTGCTGCTGACCATGTTTGATGGCAGAAACAGGCTGACCCACCAGGTCGTAGCCGAGGTGAAAAACCATTTCCAGGGGAGGGTGTACGACACGGTGATTCCACGCAACGTTCGTCTCAGTGAGGCCCCGAGCCATGGCCAGGCGGCAATCGTCTACGATAAGCGTTCAACCGGAGCGCTCAGCTATTTGCAGCTGGGAAAAGAATTTCTGCGCAAGCAACCGTAACCATCCAGCTCAAGGCCGGAAGCGAACAAAAACAACCAAAACCGTAACTATTCAGCAGTGCCGTAGCTGCTAGGCAGAAGCCTGCTAAGTGTGCTGGTGCCCATGAGCAGGCTGATAACAACGCAGATGCGGTGCTGCTGGATAGTTACAAGCAACCAAAGATTGCGGCAAAAGAGGAAGTGAAAGCATGATTAAAAAAACAATCCCCGCCCTCGGCAAGGGCCTTGACGCCCTGTTGCCCTCCAGCGGTTCCGATGGCCGGGAATACTTTTTGTGCCCCATCGATGCCATCGAGGCAAATCCGGGTCAACCGCGGAAGGATATAAATGATACGGCGCTGGCTCAACTTTCGGCCTCGATCCTGGAAAAAGGCGTTTTGCTGCCCCTGGTAGTGTGCGAGCATGGGGGTGAAGGCCGCTACCAGATCATCGCCGGAGAACGGCGCTGGAGGGCCGCCAAAATGGCGGGGCTTGACGAGGTGCCTGTTCTGGTAAAAGATGTCACCCCCCTTGATCGCCTCGAGTTGGCGCTCATCGAAAATATCCAGCGTCAGGACCTGAACCCCCTGGAAGAGGCGGAAGCATACCTCCGCCTGGTAAAGGAATTTAATCTGACCCAGGAGGATGTGGCAAAACGGGTTGGCAAGGAGCGGTCAACCGTGGCCAATGCTCTGCGGATCAATCAGCTGCCTGATTTTGCCAAGCAGGATCTGGTGCGCGGCATCTTGAGCATGGGGCATGCGAGAGTACTGCTCAGCGTTGGCGATGAAGAGGCCATGCGCGAGGTCAGAAACGAGATCGTGGAGCAGGGGCTTAACGTCCGACAGGCAGAGGCCTTGGCCCAAAAGCAGAAGAAAAAAATGGCGGCGTCAGGCGGCGGGGTAAAGCGTCAGCCCAGGAAGTCGGCGAATGAATTGCCGGAATCATATTGCAAATCGCTGGCCAACGGGCTGGTCAATTATCTTGATACAAAGGCCCGGATCGTCCAAAGCGGCACCCGGGGAAAACTGGAAATTGAGTACTATTCCCACGATGATCTCGAACGAGTATTAGCGCTTATTCTTCCCAAGCAAGGGAAATAATCGTAACTATCCAGCAGCACCGCATCTGCGTTGTTATTAGCCTGCTCATGGGCACCAGCACACTTCGCAGGCTTCTGCCTAGCAGCTATAGCTGAGTTGGGCAGCTTGCCTCTGCCCAAACGAAACTTATGCCCTCTGGGTGAACGGCACTGCTGGATAGTTACGGTTTGGGTTGCCTTTGTTCGTTTCCGGCTCTTGAGCTTGATAGTTATAAATAACCAATATAAACAGATAGTTAAACATGAATAAATATGAAGAACAGGCGGAAGTCCTTCGCCAGGAGCAACTTATGCCGGAGATATTCCGGCTCACCCTGAGGGCTCCGGAGATCGCCGCCAATGCCCGACCCGGCCAGTTTGTCATGGTCCAGACCTCACCAGGTTACGATCCCCTTCTCCGGCGGCCCCTGTCCATCCACCAGACCATTGGCCATGATCAGGTGCAGCTTCTCTATAAGGTTGTCGGCAAAGGCACCCGCCTTCTGGCCACGATGACCGCCGGCCAGCAACTGAACCTGACCGGGCCGCTGGGCCACGGTTTTGAACTCGCCGCCAGTAAGGCGATCTGCCTGGTGGGAGGAGGGATGGGCATCGCCCCCCTCTATTTTCTGGCGCGAGAGATCCTGCGCAACACCTGCCCTCCGAAATGTGTCGTTTTGCTCGGCGCCCGTACAGCCGCCGAGCTTGGCCCCCTGCCCGGTAATTTCATGGATCTCGGAGTAACAACCCATCTGGCCACCGATGACGGAAGCCTCGGCCACCATGGCTTTGTGGCCGAGCTTCTTTTGCAACATCTTGACCCTGAACTTAAGTGGACGGTGTGCGCCTGCGGCCCGCATCCGATGATGAAGGCGGTGGCCGGCCAGTGCCGAAAACAGGGCTGGGAGTGCCAGGTTTCCCTGGAGGCCACGATGGCCTGCGGGATCGGAGCCTGCCTCGGCTGCGCGGTGCCCCAGGCAGAGCTTTCCGGCCCCTATCTCCATGTCTGCAAGGACGGCCCGGTTTTCAAGGCTGAGGAGGTGGCCTGGCTATGACCACCCCGGATCTGCGTGTCTCAATCGGCAGCCTCTTTTTAAAAAATCCCGTGCTAACCGCCTCCGGCACCTTTGGCTATGGCAAGGAATTCGCGCCCTACGTCAATCTTCACTACCTGGGCGGCGTAGTGGTCAAGGGGATCTCGCTTGCTCCGCGCCGGGGAAATCCGCCGCCTCGCATCGTGGAAACAGCCTCAGGCATGCTCAATGCCATCGGCCTTGAAAACGTGGGGCTTGATCGCTTTATCAGCGAAAAAATGCCCTATCTGCGGGAGATCGGCACCAGGGTGATCGTCAATATCCTGGGAGACAGCCTGGAAGAGTATCAAACTTTGGGCCGGCGGCTCAGCGAGGTAGAAGGAATCAGCGCCCTTGAGGTCAATATCTCCTGCCCCAATGTGAAAAAGGGCGGGGTTGCCTTTGGCACCGATCCGGCAATGGCCGAGGCCGTAACCAGAGCGGTGTGCGCCCATAGCACCCTGCCGGTGATCGTCAAACTTTCCCCCAATGTCAGCGACATAGCCCAGATCGCCAGGGGTGCGGAGGCAGGCGGAGCGCAAGCGGTTTCCCTGATCAACACCCTGCTGGGCATGGCCATTGATGTCAGAAGCCGAAGGCCGAGGCTGGCCAATATCGTGGGGGGGCTGTCCGGCCCGGCGATCAAGCCCATCGCCCTGCGCATGGTCTGGCAGGTGGCCCAGGCTGTAAAAATTCCGGTTATCGGTATCGGCGGCATCACCACGACGGAGGATGCCCTGGAATTTCTTCTGGCTGGCGCCACCGCCATCGAGGTCGGCACCGCAAACTTCGTCAATCCCCGCGCCAGCCAGGAGATAGTTGAAGGGCTTGGCCGTTATCTGACTGACAACCGACTTTCCGGGATCAGCGAGGTGATTGGCGGGCTTATCCTGCCCTGATTGTAACTATCCAGCAGCACCCCTTCTTGCGGCGATCGGCCCGGATCACCACGTACAAAAGTACGCGGAGTTTATGCCCCGCAGGGGTGCCGCCCCGCTTATAGTTGAGCTTGGCAGCTTGCCTGCCTAGCGAACTTATACCCACTGGGTACACCGCAACCTGGGGCACTGCTGGATAGTTACTCCTGATTTTTACTAAACAAAGCCATTCGTTCAGCGATAAAACCAGGGTAAAAGAGTAAACCGCATCATAACTCCACTGCAATCCCCCCCAAATTATCCCGCACAATGGTCGCCACCTGTCCATTTGCGACCTTGATCTCCCGGAAATCCGCGAGAGACCGACCGAGGGCATGTAAAAACAAGGCCCGAACCACGATCAAATGGCTTACTACCAGCAGGTTCTGCCCTGGATACGCAAGGAAAAGCGCATCCAGAAAAGCCACGGCCCGCTTCTGCACCGCGGCAATGGTCTCGCAGCCCGGCAGACAAAATCCGGCCGGATTCTCAAGCCAGGTGGGATATTCAGGACCGAACCTCGTCCGGATCGCCGCTTTGCTCAATCCGTCCCAATGCGGAATATAAATCTCGGTCAAAGCCTCTTCCGCTTCAACCGGCACGGCCAGCAATTCCCCGATAATTAAGGCCGATTGCCTGGTTCTGGTCAAGGGTCCGGAAAATATCCTGCTGATGCCGCAGCCGGCCAGCCTTTCGCCAACCTCGGCAAGCTGGGCCGCACCATCCGGATGCAGGGGTTCCTCGGTGCGCCCGGCAAAAACATCTTCCTTGTTTGCCGCAGTCAGGCCATGCCGGATAAGATAAATGGTGGTTTTCATCCTTGCCTTTTCACTCTGTCAAAAACGGCTTCCGCCGTGCTATATAAACCTTAGCCTGCAACTTCGCCGCAGTTCGTGTCTACAAAAAACTCTTGCCCTTGGGCGTTTCTTCGGGGTAAGCTTGCAAAGTTAAGCCGTTGTTCAAAAGTACCCGCAACATTAAACATGATCGTGCTCGACATAAGGGGCCGTCCGCGAAATGTTCTGCTCAGATAACGGCTATTTTATGCCTGAACTCTACGGAAAATCACTCTTCTTTTCAATAAGGAAACCGGTCATGCCCAAACAAAGCAAACATACCTTCTTCCCGGTCTTGCTCGCCGCACTGATCTTCGTCATGCATCTTGCGCTGCCAACGCTCGGAGCCGCCCAGGCCGGGCGCATCGCTTTCCTGCCGTTCAAGGCCAATGCGCCCAAGGACATGAGCTATCTCACCAGCGGCATCCGCGACATGCTTGCCAGCCGCCTTGCTTCCGAGATCGGCCTCACCGTGATCGACAAGGCTGTGGTGGACAAGGCCCTGGCCGGCGCCGGAACCCCAACCCAGGCAGAGGGTTTTCTCAGCCTGGCCAAGAATCTCCAGGCCGATTACCTGGTAGTTGGCAGCATCACCGCCTTGGGCAGCAGCCTTTCGCTGGATGCCAAGGTCTTTGAGACAGGCAAAGCCGCGCCCCAGAGTTTTTATGCCACGGCCAAAAGCGAAAGCGAAATAATCCAAAGCATCGACTCCCTGGCCTGGGATATAAGCGAGAAAGTATTTGCCCATAAACGCCCGGCCTCGGCCCAGCCCACTCCCCAGGCCGCTGTCAGTCAAGCCCCGCCCCAGTATGCCACCGCGCATCCGGAACGGGCCCTTAGCGGTCGCGCCGGCAATTCCCCCTTTGTCTACAGCAAGGGCATCAACTCCGCCTTCGATTTCACCAAGAGTCAGAACATGAAGCTCTCGCTTCAGTCCATGGAAACGGCCGATCTTGACGGCGACGGCGTTGCGGAGGTGATCCTGGCGGATCAAGACAGCGTACATATCTATAAACGTGACGGCAGCCGCCTGAGTAAGGTGGGCAAAATCAGCGGCAGCAAATCTTTCCGGGTGCATGCCATCTCCGTCGCCGATCTCAACGGCAACGGCAAGCCGGAAATATACGTAAGCGCCGCCGACCACCAGAATCCCAGCTCCTTCGCCTTTGAATGGCTTGGCGAAAACAAGGCCAGCTATATCTTCAAGGATGCCCTCTGGTATGTGCGGGTAATACAGATTCCGGGGGAAGGGGCGGTTCTCGCCGGCCAGCGCGCTGATTTCGACAAGGCCGTGGCTCCGGGCATCTTCAGGCTGGGACTCGCCGGCGGTACGGTTAAGCCCGGCAGCAGCATCGAGGTTCCCCCCCAGGTGAATCTTTTTGACTTCACCATTGCCGATCTGGACAACGACGGCAGCCGTGAGATCATCGCCATCGACCGGGATGACCGGTTACGGGTGATGCGATCCTCCGGCTCCCTGCTTTGGAAAAGCGACGATTATTACGGCGGTACCACCAGCTTCATCGGCGGGGCGCCGCCGCTGATGGATATAGACGAACTGGGCAGCAATGGAAAATATGACCGCATCTACGTTCCCAGCCGCATCATCGTGCAAGATGTCAACGGCGACGGGATTATCGATGTGATCATCAACAAGAACCTCTCCAGCTCGTCACGGATCTTCAAGAACATGAAGAACTATCCCGGCGGGGAGATCCATGCCCTTACCTGGAACGGCATCGGGCTTACCCCGCTGTGGCAAACCAGAAAGATCGACGGCTACATCGCCGATTATCTGCTCCGGCCCAATGCCGAAAAAACCAGGGCCGAGCTGATGGTCGGCATCATCATTTCCACCAGCACCATGGAGATGTTTTCCGAGCAGACCGCCACCGTGCTCATGTACCAGCTTGATTTCACCAAAAAGACCGAACAATAAGGCAAAGGGAAACACGTGTATTTTCAGGATATCATTCTCGAACTCAGCAGATTCTGGGCAAAACAAGGTTGCGCGCTGCAACAGCCTTATGACATGGAAGTAGGGGCCGGAACCTTCCATCCCGCCACCCTGTTGCGGGCCTTGGGGCCGGAACCGTGGAAGGTTGCCTATGTCCAGCCCTCCCGGCGGCCGACCGATGGCCGTTATGGCGAAAACCCGAACCGGCTCCAGCATTACTACCAGTTTCAGGTGATGCTCAAGCCGTCTCCCCCCAACATCCAGGATCTCTATATCGAAAGCCTCACCAGCTTCGGCCTTGACCCGCTGGAGCACGATATCCGCTTTGTCGAGGATGACTGGGAATCACCAACCCTTGGCGCCTCGGGCCTGGGCTGGGAAGTATGGCTGGACGGCATGGAGATTACCCAGTTTACCTACTTCCAGCAGGCAGGCAGCCAGGAGCTGCATCCGATCACGGTGGAAGTGACCTACGGTCTGGAACGCATCGCCATGTATCTGCAAGGGGTGGACAGCGTCTACGATATCGCCTGGAACTCCGAGGTCTCCTACGGCAATATCTTTCATCAGGCCGAGGTGGAATTTTCCACCTTCAACTTCGAACAGGCCAATGTGCCGGCCCTGCTCTCATTTTTCGACACCTTCGAGTCCGAGGCCCACCGGTTGCTGGACGTGGGGCTGATCCTGCCGGCCTACGACTACTGCCTCAAATGTTCGCACACCTTCAACCTGCTGGATGCCAGAAAGGCCATCAGCGTGGCGGAACGGACCAGATATATCGGCAGGATCAGGAATATCGCCAGAAAGGTTGCGGAAAAATTCGTGGCTCAGCGAGAGAAAATGGGATATCCGTTAATGGCAGTGAAGAATGCAAAATGAAGAATTAAAAGTGAGAAACGAAACGAGGCGTGGGAACTCTCCCCCCAATTTTTCACTCTCCACTTTTAACTTTGCATTTTCTTTTGGCGGAAGTGCATGGGAATCGAACCCACCCACCAGGCTGTTAACCCGGTGCACCGGATTTGAAGTCCGGGAAAGCCACCAGAGCCCTTTCCACTTCCATCCGCTGTGCCAAGATATATTGTTGCCCGCAGGGAAACAACATTTTTCTTTTTTTTAACAAAAGAGTCTGGGCATCAGAAAAAAAATACGGTACATATGGCTCGATTCATGAACCGGCCCGATCGCCGCAAGATGGGGTGCTGCTGGATAGTTACCTAAAAAGGAGTAGTAACGAGATGGAATGCGAGCGCTTACAAAGGCTTGTCAAATCATGGTATGCTCAGGTCCAGGAAGAGTCCATGGCGCCCGCCCGCATGGTTTCTTTTATGGAAAAGCACATTGCCGAATGTGCCTTCTGTCTTGCAGATCCTCTGGTTCGACAAGATATTGAGAAAATCACCGCCATCATTCTGCCCCCGTCTAAAATCCGCAAGCCTTCACCAGGGGAAGACGACGACCTTGCCGCTGAACCTAGCGAGGAAGCAGGCATTTCCGAGGACGATGACTTGCCTGCGGTCGATGATGCCGGAACCGAGGAGGAGGAAGCAGAGGACGATGCCGAGACCTTGGATGATCTTGAGGACGACGAGCTGGAAGATGACGATTAAAAACCCTGTTAAAAAAACAAGCTGACTTTGAAGCAATGAACAACCTGCCGCGGAGTGGCCAAGGCAAGCCCTCTGATCGTTGAAAACCTAACTGGCCAGCAAGAACAACTGATCGGCAAACAGGGCGATAACCCAAAACAGGCGGGAACCCGCCTTACCCTCGCCCTTGGAGCATGTGCCGGATGCGGAACAAAAACATACTGCCGCAAAGCCCGGCAGGTCTTCGCCAGGTCTTCAGCCTGCCGGTTATCGTCGCCGCCCTGGGCTATTTTGTGGACATCTACGATCTGGTGCTGTTCAGCATCGTCCGGGTGCCGAGCCTCAAAGCCCTTGGGTTTTCCGGTCAAGGACTGATCGATAACGGCGTCTTTCTTCTGAATATGCAGATGGCCGGTATGCTGGCCGGCGGGATTCTCTGGGGTATTCTCGGGGATCGCCAGGGGCGGCTCAAGATCATGTTCGCTTCGATCTTCCTCTATTCGGTTGCCAATCTGGCCAACGGCCTGGCCACCTCGATGCCGGCTTACGCGGCGCTTCGCTTCATTGCCGGCATCGGTCTGGCCGGGGAGCTGGGCGCGGGCATCACCCTGGTCTCCGAGATCCTGCCCAAAAGTATCAGGGGATACGGCACCATGCTGGTCGCCTCGGTGGGCGTATCCGGGGCCATCCTGGCCAATTTGGTGGCCAACGCTTTTGACTGGCGCACGGCCTTCGTCATCGGAGGGGTGCTCGGGCTGCTGCTGCTTGCCACCCGGATCAAGGTGGCCGAGTCGGGGATGTTCCGGGCCATGGGAAAAAAAGGTGCGATCCGCCGGGGAAACTTCCTGGCCCTGTTCACCGATTGGCAGCGCTTCCGCCGCTACCTCAACTCCATTGTGATCGGCATCCCCATCTGGTTCGTGGTCGGAGTGCTGATCACCTTTTCGCCTGAGTTTGCCATCTCGCTTGGCATCACCGGCCCGGTTTCTGCAGGAAATGCCGTGATGTTCTGTTATCTGGGGCTGATCTTCGGCGATTTTTCCAGCGGTTTCCTGAGCCAGCTATTGAAGAGCCGGAAGAAAGCTATTCTCATCTTCATGCTCATGACCCTGGCCGGGATCACCCTATACTTTCTCCAAGATGGCCAAAGTCCTCTCTTCTTCTACGGGGTCTGCGCCCTCCTTGGCTTTGCCGGGGGCTATTGGGCGATTTTCGTCACCGTGGCGGCGGAGCAGTTCGGCACCAACCTGCGGGCCACGGTGGCCACCACGGTGCCCAACTTCGTCAGGGGCATGGTCGTTCCCATCACCACCGCTTTCCAGTTTGCCCGCAACTATCTCAGCCTGGAGGCCAGCGCGCTGGCGGTCGGCGCCGTCTGCCTGGCGGCCGCCTTCCTTGCCCTGGGCGGTCTGGAAGAGACTTTCCATAAGGATCTGGACTATTTCGAGGAGTTTCTCTAGCCGCCGCCTTCAGGCCAGAGCAAACTTTTTCATCTGATAGCGCAGCGTATCATAGGAAATGCCCAACAGCCTGGCGGCCTTGGTCTGGTTGGCGTTGGTTCGTTCCAGGGCCTGCCGGATAAGATCCTTTTCCAGCTCCTCCAGGGAAAGCCCCTGTTCCGGCAGGATAATCCGCGCCGCGGTTGAGGCGGACGGTTCACTGCCTGCCCAGCCGGCCATATTCGGGAGAATATGCTCCTTGGTTATCGTTTCCATTTCTTCAAGCACCACACAGCGCTCGATCAAGTTGCGCAGCTCCCGCACATTGCCGGGCCAGCCATAGGAGAGCATGGCCCGTTCTGCCTCGGCGGAAAAACCCTTGATCCCCTTCTTGCGATATTTGCTGGCAAAATAAAGCAGGAAATGGCGGGCAACCAGGAGGATATCATCCCCCCGCTCGCGGAGGGGCGGCAGCTCCAGGGAAAATGCGCTCAACCTGAAAAAGAGATCCTTCCTGAAGCCCCCCTGTTCCGCGGCGGCCTTGAGATCCTTGTTGGTGGTCACGATCACCGTGGCGCCCACGGGCAGATCAACACTGCCCCCCAGCCGGCGAACCGTTCTCTCTTCCACCACCCGCAGGAGTTTTGCCTGGAGATCCAGCCGCATATCCCCAATTTCATCAAGGAGCAGGGTGCCATCGGCGGCCAACTCGAAGATCCCTTTTTTGTCGGTGCGGGCATCGGTAAAGGCGCCTTTTACATGGCCGAACAGTTCACTTTCAATAAGGTTTTCCGGCAAGGCCGTACAGTTGACGGCAAAGAAAGGACGCTGTCCCGGCCCCGTGGCATCGCCATTCTGCAGCCGGCAATGGAGATGGCGGGCCAGGACCTCCTTGCCGCTGCCGGACTCGCCGGTAATGAGGATGGTCTCTGCCCGGGCCTGCACCAGCTTCTCCGCTTTCCGGAGGATTTCCCTTATGGAGGCTGATTCGCCGACCAGGCCGTGTTCAAAATAGGGGCATACTTTCTCCCGGTGATAGTCAAGCTCCGCCTTCCGCCGGATGTTCTCGATGATATTGCCGGTGATGATTTTTATCTCATCGAGATTGAAGGGCTTGGTGAAATACTCGACTGCCCCTAGTTTCATGGCCCGGACGGCGGATTCCGCCGAGTCGTCGGCGGTCAGCATGACCACCTCGGCCCCAATCCCTTCCTTCTTGAGGGCGGCAAGGATCTCGAAGCCGGACACCTCCTCGCTAAGATCGACATCCAGAAAAACAATGTCGGGCTGCCAGGAAATGATGTTGACGATAAGATCCTGGGGGGAGGTTTGAAAATGCACCTCATATCCCTCGCCTTTCAAGGCCCTGGCAAGCATGCTTACGATGAGCTCATCATCATCCACGGCAAAAATCCTTCCCCGAATCTTCATTGGCTTTCATCCTCTCTCTGTTGTTCCACCGGCAGGGTGATGGTAAAAGTTGTCCCCTGGCCCAAAACGCCGGCAACTTCAATGGTGCCGTGGTGCTGCTCGACAAGACGCCTGGTTATTGCCAGACCCAGCCCGCTTCCCTTGGGCTTGGTGGTGTAAAACGGCTGAAAAACCCTGACGGCCGCCTCTTCGCTCAAGCCTTTTCCCGTATCGGCGATTATCACCTCTACGGTTCCGGCGGCCCGGCCCGGCCTGCTGCTCACGGTGATTGTTCCGTCTTCCGGGGTTGCCTCCATGGCATTGAGCAGCAAATTCAAAACGACCTGCTGCATCTGGGAAGGATCCGCCATGATCATGGGGAGGGCCTGATCAAAGCTCCGGACCAGCTCCAGCCCCATGCCATTGACCGCAGCGTATTCCTTGGACTTAAGGAGCAGGGCCGCATTGTCCATGGTGTTTTCCAGCAGCTGGTTCAGGTCGGTCCGGGAAAAAACCGGCTTGGGCGTTCTCGCATAGTTGAGAAGGTTTTTCAGCAGAGCCTCGATTCTCTGCACCTCCCGGACAGTCCGCCCAAAAATCTCCTTGTCTTCCGGGGTAAGGGCAAGCTCGTTCATCAGGACCTCCATGGAGACCTTGATCCCGGCGAGCGGATTTTTTATCTCATGGGCCAGGCCGGCCGCCATCTCGCCGACCATTGCCAGTTGCCGGGAACGCTGCAAGGCCGCTTCGGTCTGGGTCCGCGCCGTTACGTCCCGGTCAAAGGCCAGAACATATTTGTGCCCTTTGATTTCCAGCAGCCCGGCCCTGACCTCCAGCGGGAAAACCGTGCCGTCTTTCCGGCGGTGCTCCACCAGCGCCTCAAGACTGCCACCCGCCAGCATCCGCCGGAGTCGTTCCGGAGCTTGCGCCGCGCTTTCGGCCGTGTCCAGATCCTGGATTCGCATGGTCAGCAACTCGTCCACCGTGTAGCCGTGCATGACGGAGGCGGCCTTGTTGGCCTCGATGAGTCTTCCCGCGTCCTCACCCTCTCCCTCAATAATAAAGATGGCTTCATCCGCCGATTCAAAAAGCACCTTGTAGCGGCCCTGTTCGACAACAAGCGCCTCGCACTGATTTTTCAACGAAACAGCCATTTCATTAAACGCGGTGGCCAGCACATTGAATTCATCGGGAAGCTGCTCAGCAATGGTATGGGTCAGTTCTCCAGCCTTGATTTTTTTTGTTGCCCCGATGAGCACGGACAGAGACGAAGAAAAGCGTTTCACGAAAAGGAAGGAGAAAACCAAAAAAATCAAAGGCGCGATGGTCACCAGCCCCAGCAGGGTATTCCGCATCAGGACCACTTGCTGTCGGGCCATGACAATCTGCGGAGAAGAGCGGTCGGCGGAAAGGACGATCAGCTTGTCAATTTCCCCAAGGAGCCGCATCCCCGAGACAAAGGCGCTCTTTTCCTCGATGTCCCGCCGCACGTTGTTGGCGCTGAACATATACACCCGGCTCGACTTCTTCAGATACTCATCAATGTCTTGCCTCAGATGAATCAGACGCTGCCTGGTGGCTTCGTTATGATGACACTTCAGGCAACTTTCTCCGGCCAGAGCCAGCGTCTCGCCGTGCTCGACGAAATCCCCGATATTGGTGCGGTGCGGAGAAACGGCGAGATAGAGATCCGCCTGCATGAGCCTGACCTCATTGAGCAGGTTATCGCGGAAAAATGCCATCTTATGGAGAGCAAGAACATTCTCAAGATTGTCGATGATCCGGGCATTGTTTACGGCAATATATATGCCGCCAACCCCGAAAAAAAAGACCAGCAGCAGGAAGCCGATTATCGCTTTTATCCGCATGCCGGCAAACCCCTCGCCGCGGATAATAACTCAATTTTTAACGCCAAGGCGTAAAGTCGCAAAGTTTTAATCCTTTTATTTCAATATGTTATCTTTGCGCCTCTGCGCCTTGGCGTTACGTTTTTTAGTTGTTACGAGTCCATCAATCATTACGATAATCATAGGTTGCCAGATCCAGGCCGATACCTTCGGCATACTCGATAACCGGGGCGTAATCCTGCACCTCGGTTGCAATAAAACGGCTGGCCCCGAATTGCGCCAGGGCGCGGCGCCCCACCGCATTCTGGTGCATGGTGAGCAGGCTGTCGGCCAGGGCGCTTTTCAGGGCGGGATCAAGGCCGGGGCGGACAGCCAAGGCATTTGCCGGAACCTTCGGGGAAACGGCAAGAATCTCCAGCTCCTCGGTGATCCTGGGATTTTCTTTGGCCAAGCGGTAAAAAACGAGATCCTTGGCCGCGCCCAGGTCCGCCTTGCCGGTCAGCACATCCAAAATGGCATCTTCATGGGTCCCACTGAAATAGGTGTCCTTAAACCAGGTGCGGTAATCCCGGATCCCCTGAGCGCGAAAAAAATAAAGGGGCAAAAGCCAGCCGGCGGTGGTCGCCTTGTCCACAAAGACAAAGATCTTGCCCTGCATGTCCTTGGCCGTTTTTATTCCATTTGCCTTTCTGGCAAAGAGCAGGCCGGAGTAGGTGGATACCCCGTCAGGGTATTCAGGCCGGGCCAGGGGTTCAACCCCCAGCCTTTTAATAGCCAGCGCTCCGGTAAAGCTGCCGAAAAAGGCGCCGTCCAGCTCCTCGTGCTGAAAATTTTCTAAAATGTTCCCGTAGCGGGAAAGAATCTTGAGTTTAACCTGCGCCCCTGTTTTTTCGGAGAGATAACGGGCAATGGGCTCGTAGCGCTTTTTCTGGACAAAGATGTCCAGCTCGGGAAGCAGGCCCAAAACAATCTTGGCGGCCGGGGGAGGGGAGGCGGCTTTGGGCGCCGGGGCAACGCTTCGCCCATCGCGGCAACCCGCCATAAAAATCAGGAAGAGCGCAACCAACAGGATCCAGCCTCCGTCTCGACCAAAAAACAAGCGCATAAAACCCTCCGGCAAAGATGATGAACTCGCAGGTCATTTTTTAACGCAGATGCGCTGCTGCTGGATAGTTACCGAAAAAAGATTACCAGCCGTCCTGCATCTCTGCAAGATGCAATTCGTCTCTGCCTGGTTATTTGCCCAAACAGGCCTGGTTATTTCACCATAACATCCTGCAAGCCTCGATGCGGTATGGCCTTAGGCACCAGCTATCTCATTGTCTTTTCACATCTTAAATTTTATCTATGCCCGTGGCATATTTTTCGCATAAAAATTGTTGAATGTTGTCGCTGACCGTCAGGCCTTGAAGTATCAAAATATCGGGGCTATAAACAAATAATAAAATTGTGCGGGATGTCGTTATTATCAGGCATATTCGCAATTAACTGTCTAATAATATTAAATATATAGTGTTCCGTGGACACGCCACGGGAAAGGAGGTGAGCGAGCAATAAAATTGTGCAGTACAATTGACGTGTTTGTCTCACCCCATACCAACAAAAAAGTCAGGAGGATTGTAGATGAGAAGATTTATTAAAATGTCATTCTGTTGTGCGGCACTTGGTTTGCTGCTTGCAGGCTGCAGCGGCGGCAGTGATGGCGCACCAGGTGCAGCAGGTGCCGCCGGCGCTGACGGCCAGGACGTAGACCCGGCGGTTGTCGCTGATCTTCAGGCCCAGATTACGGAGCTGCAGGACCAGGTCAAGCTTGAATCATGCGCCACCTGCCATCGTGACGCTGGGGACGAGCATCAGGCGGTTTACGATCAGTACACCGATGCCAGTGCTTTTACGCTGGTGATCGACGAAGCCAGTGTTGTGAGTGTTCCCAACGGCGACAACTTCGATGTGACGATGGAGTTCACCATCACCAAAAATGGCGCGCCGTATGTTGATGCCGGCTTGGCCGGCGTGAGCAAGAAGAAATACGCTGCGGTGAAGTACGACGACGCAACCCGCGACTTCGGCGGCGCTGGCGGGGCCTCCGTGTTTGACTTCGGGTCTCCGACCCATCTGGGGGATGGGAAATACAGGGTGACGAAGACCGCGGCCACCTTTGACCCCACCGCAGTAAATGCCGATATTGTGGTGTATATCGCCGATGATATGCTGGAAGGGGTTGGCTCCGGTTATTCGATGTGGGGCAACTCGGCCAGCGATGGCGTACACTATGGCGTACCCACCTATACCACGACGGCCAATGTTTCGGCCTGCGAAAATTGCCACGGCACCCCGTATCTGAAGCACAGCGGCGAGCGCCCGGCGCACATCGAGGGCCTCCAAGACTTTGTCGCCTGCAAAATTTGCCATCTCGACGATAAAGCCGGCAGCCATCAGGCCTGGCAGCTGCTGGTCGACGATCCTGCCGCCTATGCCGCCCAGGATGGGGTGTTGACGGATGAACAGAAGGCGACTTACGCCTACAAGCGCAACGTCATGAACGACGTTCATATGTCCCATGCCATGGAATTCGCCTACCCGCAGTCCATGGCCAACTGCGCCACCTGCCACGCCGGCAAGTTGACCAGCATCCTCACCGATGCAAACTTCACCTTGACCACCTGCAAGAGCTGTCATCCGGTGACCGGCCCCGAGGATACCGGCAGCCGGGCGCCTGGGCTGGAGACCGTCATCCCGCACAACTTTAGCAGTGATACCGACTGTACCACCTGTCATAAGGCCGCGAACGGGATCGCTCCGGTATTCAGCGCGGTTCATACCGGCTACAACGCGGAGATCTACAACGCCGACGGCGATAAGTATGCCGACGAGATTGTTGCAACCATCGACTCGGCCAGCATAACCGGCAACGTGTTGACCGCTACCTTCACCGTCAATGATGTTCCCGAGGGCGCCACTCTGACCCCTTCCTTCTACGTCTCCCTCTATGGCTACAACACCAAGGACTTCCTGGTGAGCAGCCACACGAGCGATGCCAACGGTAAGAGGCTGGAGAAGACCTTCGGGACGGCGAACACCCTGTTCACGGAAGTCGATGCCACGGGACCGACCTATACCGTGAGCGTGGATCTCGGTGCCTGGGCTCCGCCGACCACGACCGTGACAACCATTCCGGCTGGAGCGACCATTCCGGAGATGATTGCCAGTGGGGTGATCAAGCGGGCTGAAATCGCGGTTCTCCCCGCGGTGACGATCGATGGCGTTTACGTCGGCCTCAATGCCCCGTCCAAGACCTTCGACTTTGCCGCGAACGGGTTCGTTGACTACTACGCTCCCATCGTTTCCGCAGCCAAGTGCAACAAGTGCCACGATCAGCTGGCCACCTCCTTCCACTCCGGCAACCGGGGCGGCAACGTCGTGGTCTGCAGAATGTGTCATACCGTTGCTTCTGGCGGCTCTCACCTTGAGATGCAGTCACGGTCGATTGATTCCTATGTCCATGCGATCCATTCGTTCCAGGTATTCGACCCGAACACAATTGACGACGATGCGGTGAGTGCGCTCCATTACGAGCATCACATCGAATCTACCTACCCCAACTTCACCCTCCTTAACTGCAAATCTTGCCATGAGTCGGGCACCTTTAACGTCCCGGATCAGACCAAGTCGATGGCCAGTATTTCCTCGGCGGCTGACACCATGGCCGAAGGCGATCTGCTGTACGGCAGAAACATTGGTACGGTGGCGAGCGTGGTTACCGGTCCCGGATCCAGGGCCTGTGGCTCTTGTCACCGGGCGAAGATGATCAACGAGGACGAGGCGGGCGAACTGGCGGCATTCAACCAGCACACCGCCACCTTCGGGTATAATGTCACCAGCGTCACCGGTCTCTGGACGGCGACAGTTGAGAAAATTATGGGCTTGCTTGATTAGCTCTGCCTGTGGGGTGGGCTCCGGCCCACCCCGATTTCTCAGTCGTTGAGTGTGATACAAATGAATAAGGCAAACCGATTCGGTTTGCCTTATTTATTTTTAGCCGAAAATGAAAAGGAGGAAAGGATGGGAAATCGCGCATTGGTATTGGTAGGGTTGCTGCTGCTCCTCCTCGGGGTGGGTGCCTGTGGCCAAAAGTCATCGACGGTGGAGGGAAAACTGGTGGACTGGAACGGCAATCCGGTGGCCAAGGTGAAGATTGTCGCGGCCCTGATCAAGCCCATTGAAGGCACTGAGCCGTGTGAGGCGGTTACCGGCCCGGATGGCACCTTCCGGATTAAGGGACTGCGACCGGCATCGGCCTATCTGCTGAAGCCCAAGTCGGAGAGCTGGACCACCCATGCCAGGCTCAGGGTGGACAGCGCAGCTAAGGGCAAGACCCTGGTGCTGCCCGGGTTGATGCAGATCGACCATGCCTATGCAATAAAAGGTGGCGGTCTGCTGGTTGATCTCGTCAGCGGCAAAACCAGTTTCACGGCATCTCCGGACGGGGTGATCAGCGACTTCCGGACCGGACTCGAATGGTTGGTGGGCCCGGACCAGGACACGAATTACCAGCAGGCGGAAGAGTGGTTTTCGAACAACAGTCTGGCGGGTGGCGGCTGGCGGATGCCGACGAAAAGTGAATTGAAAGCCCTCTATGCCAAAGGAG
The DNA here is from genome assembly GCA_001799285.1 of Deltaproteobacteria bacterium RIFOXYD12_FULL_56_24. Classification (GTDB taxonomy): domain Bacteria; phylum Desulfobacterota; class Desulfobulbia; order Desulfobulbales; family Desulfurivibrionaceae; genus Thiovibrio. Next base: position 66,164 of record MGTD01000018.1, on the reverse strand, counting down.
CCGGCGAACGCAATATGGACCCGGCCTTCAAGACCACCGGCAAGTGGGTTTGGGCGGAACCCCGCGATGCGATGACGGCTTGGACCTTCAATTTCGAGTTCGGCCTCGAAAAGTGGGGTTTCCGGAACGATGGCAAGTATTACCGGGTCTTCGGGGTGCGGTCGCAGTCGCGATGATGCCGGTTTTGTGATGGTTAGGGCTCCGGGGGCGGGGAAGCCCCCGGAGGGTTTTTGTTTGCCCGCTACGCTGGGCAAACAAAACTGTGAATCCTGAGATTGACCGTATGGCAGCCGCCGACTTCAAGCCCGCCGAATAGGAACCTGGAAGGTGTTGGAGTAAACAAGAGAGCCGACCAGCAGAATCAGGAGAAGATGGCGGTAGGGTCGGCAGGGAAGGGTTTCTTTTCTGTTCTTTCCAGAGAATTCTTGGGGGGGGCGTTCAGGCGTCGAGTTCAGCCAAGTAGGAGGCGGCCTCCCGGATCTCTACGCAGGAAAGGCACTGTTCGCGCCGTAAGTGCATGACTGCCTGGACGCATCTGGCGGTATTGAAAAAACGCTCCTTAAAATAAATCAAGGCCGGGGCTGGATTGGCGTCAGCCGTCTTCACCTCGATCAATTCGCGCACCGTTTCCCCTTCAACCAGGACGAAATCGACCTCTCGGCCCTCCTTGGTACGCAAATAGGCGAGTAACAACCCCTTGGCGGTGGTGTCGTTGATAAAGCGGACATGTTTAAGCAGGGACACCGCAAAGGTGTTCTCCAGTCTGGCCCCCTCATCGCCGATGACCAGACCGGTGTCGTAAAAATAGAGCTTCGGTTCCTTCAGAATGGCTCGCGCCACATTACGGTGAAAAGGGCGAACCAGAAAAACGATATAAAGACTTTCCAGGATGGAGACATAGCGCCGAACAGTTTGGGGTGCAACCTGCAAATCCTCGGCGATGGCTTTGAATGAGAGTGGAGAACCAGTCCGGGAGCGCAACATCTCCAGCAATATCTTCATGACCCGCAATTCATTGACTCGACCAAACTCCAAAATATCTTCCCGGACCAGATCGGTATAGTACTGACTCCGCCACCTGGCGGCATGATCCGCTGAGCCGGAAAGAAACGGCTCCGGAAAACCGCCCAGGGTGTTCAGCTGGGCCAAGGCCTCGCCGGGCGACATCTCTCCAGCCAGTTCCCGTACGGAAAAAGGCAGCAGGTGAAAATGGAAATATCTGCCGGCCAACGATTCTCCGGCTTGCCGGAAGGTTTCCATCCTGGCGCTACCAGTGACCAGAATAGCCTGCCCTTGGTCGCGGCCATCGAAAACTCCTTTCAGATACTGCTTCCATTCGTGCATCTTGTGCAGTTCGTCGAAGATCAGCAGCTCGCAGCGCAAGGGCCAGGAGCGGCTCCGGATGACATCGGCGTCCGCAGGGACATCAAAGTTCAGGTATTGCGCACTGGTAAACTCGGGCATCATCATCTTGGCCAGATGCGTCTTGCCTACCTGCCTGGGGCCGGTTACCAAGATCATCTTCCGGACCAGATCGTTCTTGATTGCTGAAAATATATGGCGTTTCATGCTGACTATTTTGAACGATAATGATAAATAGTCAAGACTTTTTGTAAATAGCGTGCAAAATGGTCGAAGCGGAGCGAGGGTAACCTGGAAAAATAGTCATGCCTGCTCCTGAGCAGGCGACTTACAGGCGGGCATCAATTTTTGGGTGGAATTGATCCCAGGAGAGAATTTTTTCATCCGCCGTCATGATTGTGGCCGCATTTTCGATGGCTGTTGCAACAAGCATGCGGTCGGCTGGGTCACCGTGAAACAAGCTGAGTTGGCCGGCACGAATAGCGGTGGTGCCTCGTAAAGGGATTTCGAGCAAGCCGGTTTGCAACAGCTCGGCTCGCCACACCTCAAGTTCTGTTTTTATGGTCAAGCGTTGCTTTTCGACCAGCATGGCAACCTCCCAAAAACTGATAGTCGCCACGCCAAGTTGACCGATTGCCAAGAATTCGTTAATTGTTTGGAGGGCAATTTGTCCCAGTCGTGGGTTTCCTTCGTCCAGCCAGATAAGAACGTGGGTATCAAGAAGCAGCATTATTGGGCATCCCAAGCAACATCCAGCGGGGCAATCAGGTCGTCTTTGCTCTCTATTTTTCCTTTATGCAGGCCAAAAATAGTTGCTGGCACTGTTCGGTATGGCTTTAAGATAGAGACAGGTTTTCCGTTTTTTGTAATCACTATTTCTTCACCCGTCTGGTTTACTTCATCCATGATATGTAAACATTTTGCCTTGAATTCCGACGCTTTGACCGTTTGCATGCTTGCTCCTTGCTGATTATGATAGATTGTTTATAACCATAGTCATTGCTATGGTCATGTGCAAGTCTTTTCCTTATTTTTTGGGTTTCAGCCGGTGATAGGCTACTTTGCTCCGCCAGATGAAGAGATGGGCCGACATTAGGGCTGCCGCTCCTTGGCAGCCAAGTCCAGCTTACATCAAGGTGGTTCTCGCCTGCATCATGGCCGCCCTGAGAAAGCCGCTGACCTGAGGAGATTTTCTCTTGTCATAATCTTTTTTCTTTGCTGAAAAAATGTATTTTTTTGTTGATTTTCCATCCTTTAATTCTTTAGTATAACTCCCAACAATTAGTTTCCTGCAAAAACTGACTTGGCGAGCCTTATCCAGCGAGCAAAATAAGGACAGTGTGACAGGATTGGTTTGTAGAGCCGGTATAAAAATCGCTCACCAAAATACCATCGCCCTTCTTCTTTTATTGGCGGCTTGTTCGCTTTTTTTCTTCGGTTGCGGAGGCGGCGGAGGCGGAGGCGAAAGCGTTGCCGTCCCCCTCAGCGTTACCAGCGCCTCAATCGACAGCAGCGGCAATATCAGCGCCAGCCTGACCGGTCTTAGGCTGACCGGCAGCGATTTTGTTGCCCTGCCCGCCGGCAGGCTTGAAATCAGGATGACCACCTCGGTCTCCGATCTTTCGGGCTATGTGCCGGCAGGCTCCACCTATGAACTCACCTTTTACGACAGCTCGGGGAATAAAGCCCTCAACCCCGCAGGCCAGCTGATCGTCACCCTCGCCTATAATCCCGTGGTCCTTGAGAGGCAGGGGGCCGACCCTTCTGCCATCGAGATCATCGCCGTAGATCAAAATGACCTGGTTGCCCCGCTGGGTGGTACCGTGACCTCCCAGGACAGCTCCGTCACCGCAATGGTTTCGACAAGCGCCAACCCGGTCAGGCTGATTCCGGCTTTTGCCCGGAACTTTCAACCGGTACAGGCGATCCTGCCGCTCATCGAGTTGGCCTACCAGGGTTACAAGACCGCTTTACTCGAGCGGCCCGCCTTCATAGACCCCCGGGGCACGCAGCATCCAGACCGGGCCAAGGGAAGAACTCTCATCCAGGTGGGGGAAAGGGCGCTTCTAACGGCCCGGTTGACCGATGCCACCGGCAACCCCTATACCTCCTTCACCTGGCAGCTCGTGGCAAAACCCGTGGGCTCAATTGCCGCCATCATCTTGTCAGCGGCCGGCAACAGCTCGGCGGAACTTGTCGCCGATGTCTTTGGCGATTATCTGGTCCAGCTGACGGCCATCAGCCCATTCAGTACGGACAGCGGCAGCTATACGGTGAAGGCGAGAAGTTATATATCTGCAAGCATCTGCGTTTTCTGCCACGACGGCAGTATTCTTTCGCGATATCCTAACCTGTTGGACAGCTACGGAAGACCGAAACTGAGAAATCTGGCGGCCCCCTGGCAGGACTCCAAACACGGGACCGCCTTTGAAGCAGTCAAGGACAGCACCTCGTCGCTCTGCATGGATTGTCATACCACCGGGTTCCTCTTTGCCGACAGAGACGGCAACGGCACGGACGATTTCCTGGAGGCGCACGGATATGACGACTTCCTGGTAAACGTTGCCGACTGGAATACCCCGGCGTTCGACCGGGGCAATGGTCATCTGCGAAGCGTTACCTGCGAATCGTGCCACGGACCGGGGAGCGGCAAGTTTGATTCGCAGACCAACATCCCCTCCCACCAGTACAAGGTCGATATCTCCGCCGGGCCCTGCCTCGGCTGTCATGAAATCCCGGACGATCTGCCCGGCTCATCGGCCCACCCGCAGAACCTGGAAGATTTTCATTTCAATGCCCACAAGAGCTCCGGCGGCATCGTAATGAAGAACGATCCCTGTTTCCAGTGCCATGTGGGACAGGCTTTTCTGAGCCGGGTACTCAACAACGGCGTCAAGATTGGTCCCTCCCAGGTAGCCGACCCAAAAGGCGTCACCTGCGCCGTCTGCCATGACCCCCACGGGGAGATCAACCCGACTCACCACTACCTGAGACTTTACGGCGCCACCACCATCCGGGCCAATGGCCAGAACCTTACCGTTAATGCGGGCAAGGCCGCCGTCTGCTACAACTGCCACAATGCCAACAATGCCCTGCCCGACATCACCGTGGATCCGCATGGGAACGAATCGCTGATGGTCGAGGGGGTCGGCGGTTATGATTACGGCGATGCTACGCCGGTGGTGGTCACCCACGGAGACCGGGTAACCGACAAGTGCGTGACCTGCCATATGACTACGGCAAACGGCACAACTCACCGGCGCCGCCTTTTTGAACCAGACACCGGAGTTTACAATACAGCCGGCTGCCTCGCCGGCGATTGCCACCTGCCGGGGACCGGCATGGCCCTGCCGACTACGGGAGACAGGTTCAATTTCAATGGAAAACGGGCTGAGATCGCGGCTCTGATGGCCCAATTGCAGGTGCGGATAAACAGCCTTACCGGCCACAGCACCAACGAGACCATAAGGGTAAACTATACGAATAATTTTGCCGCGGCCAAACTGACTGCCGTGAACCGGGCGGCGTATAACTACCAGTTCGTCTTCCGGGATGGCAGTGTCGGGGTACACAATTACCCCTATGCCAAAAAACTACTTAATGCCAGCTTGAACGATCTCCAGGGGTATTGATATTGCATTGGAAAAGCCGGCGATCCACCTCGCTTGCGGCACATTATCGGCAAGTAACCGTTGCCTGTCGGATAGTGCCTTCGCTCAGTCTCCATCATAAAGGAAGTGGCGGATGACTCCTTTAGTCCATCGTCGCCCGGGCCCCTGGGCCATCACGGTTGTTGCGGTTCTGGTCATGCTTGCCCAGGCCTGCCCTCTTTTCGGCGCCGAGGTATCGGGGAAATTTTCCTCTCTCTTCCAGAGCAGGGAAAACAAGGACGGCGACAGGGAGTCCGTCCTGGATAACTATCTGTCCCTTGATGCCGAGCGAATTCTCCACCCCGCAGTATCGATGCACGCCTACGGGAAATTCGGCCACGACTTCGACGCCAATTTCTCGGACACCTCTCTCTATTACGGCTACCTCGAGTACAGAACCCACGAAGGCAGGGCCGACATCCAGCTCGGCAGATTCCCGCTCTCAACCCACCGCTTCCTTACCGTCGACGGGATGAATGTTTCCCTTAAACCGGACGGCCCGGTAGGCGTTGCGGTGTTTGGCGGGGCGTCTAGAAATCTCGACCTGGACCCGGATAGATTCAAAAGGCTGTTCAGCACAAACGAGGGGACGATTTACGGAGGCAGATTGTTTCTCCAGGGGATCGAAAGAACCAGGGCGTACGCCGGCTATTCCTGGGAAGGCTCCGGAGACACGGTATATCAAGAATTATTCAGTGGTGGGGTGGGCAGGGACTTTCAATCGATATTGCTTGGCAAAGAGCTGAAAATCTCGGTTGACGGCAGCGCCGATTACAACCTGGACCGGGCTGACCTGGATAAAATGTCTGCGCGGCTATTCACCTATTACGACAAAAAATTAAGAGTACTCCTTGAGGCAGACCTGTACGACGTCAAGAACGAATTTCCCGAGGGCAGGGAACTGGTCTTGTCGATCCTCTCCGACGGGAGAGAGGAGCGGACCTTCTATACCGTGTTCTATGATCTCAACCCGATCGTGGCCATTTACCAGAGCTCGGTTTTTACCCGCTTGAAGATGCCGGACGGGGGCTGGCAAACCGGCACTATCCTGAAAGGCGGCGTAAGTGGAAATTTTATAGAGCAAATGGGCCTTGACCTGGATCTCGGCATCTATCGCTTCGAAAGCTTTATCGCCGACGCCACCGGAATTTCAACCAAGATCAGATGGCGTCCCCACAACAAATGGATTCTGGAGGGAGGCCTGGAGGCGGTCTCCATCAACACGCCTTCCCGCCAGGACCAGACCGCCACCACCATAACCGGGGAAGTTGGCTACCGGCCGAAACCTACGCTCAAAGCAGCGCTTTTTGTCGAGCAGAGCGACAATCCTGAGTTCAGGAGCGATTTCAGGACCGGCATGCGGCTCGATTACGATTTTTCCTTCCCCGCAGGGAGAAATCTCACGGCAGGGGAGGGCAGGTAGGGTTATGAAAAGGACTGCCGTCATACTCGCGCTCATTCTCGTTTTCGGACTTTTTGCCGGGTGCCAGTGGTATGAGTACCGGACGCCGTCCGGTACCTTCGCCCACAAAATCCACGCCAAGCCCCTCGACCAGAAGGGCTTTGCGTGCCTGGACTGCCACCGGTTCTCGAAGATCGAGGATAGGGACTTCAAGAAGGCCCTCGCCGCTTCGGAACGCACCCTTTTTCCGGGCAAAGCGATCTGCCATTACTGCCACGTCGAAACCGCTACCCGGATCGGCGGCGCCCCAGGCAGCTGCGCCATGTGCCATCTCGATATGTATGCGATCAGGCCCGAAACCCACCTGCGCAAAGAATGGAAAAAATTTCATGGCCTGGAGGCAAAAAGTGACCGGGACTCCTGCAACACCTGCCACCGGGAATGGTTCTGTGCGGATTGCCATACAAGAAGGGACAGCATCCAGACGTTGATGCACCCACGGACTTATCGTTTTTCCCATTCGGTCGAGGCGCAGATCGATCCGGCGTCTTGCGGGGCCTGCCATCCTTTACGGTTCTGCATCGATTGCCACAGCGGAAAACAAAGGAGATACAATTAAAATGATCAAAAGCTTTCTGTCGGCTCTTGCCCTTTTGCTGACGCTCTCCGCCTGCGGAAGCAGTTCCCCGGAGGGGGCCGGAGACTCCCCGGCCGGATTGATCGCCGCGCCGATTTTTACCAACTCGTTACAGCACGCCGGCGGACAGGGCTGGGAAAGGGTGGACTGTTTTGCCTGCCACCCCATGGCAAGGCTCGCCGCTAATCACCAGCGGGTTCCCCAGATCCGGGACAGTCTGAACACCTTGGGAATCGACGCGCAGGACGCCTGCATGGCTTGCCACGGCACCAACGGCCTGACCCCCGAGGCAGGCGGGGTGCAGAGATGCCTGATCTGTCACGGTCGGGCTGATATCTTTCCGCCAAGCACCTTCGCTGACGCGGCGATGTTTTTAAAAGCCAATATCCATGACCTGACCGGCAGCGGCGCGCTGGACGATGCGGTCTGCATAATTTGTCACGAGCGAAGCGACATGAACGGAACCTTCACTCCTGCCGTCGATCTCACCGCCTTTGACGGCCCAGCCTATGCCGAGGTCAACGATTTCTGTCTCTCCTGCCACGACACCAACGGTGCGGCGGGAATTGTCCCGCCCCGGCTGATCTTCGACAATCTGACCTTCCTGGACAATCTGCTGATAGACGACGGGTTTGCCGATATAAAAAGCACTTTCTTCGGCATAGGCACGACGGCTGCCGAAAAATTGTTGACCGCTGATATTCATGGGGAAAAACCCGGCGATGTACAACAGTTCGGCATATTCAGGGCAGGGTATAGCAACGATATGATTCTCCCCTGCCTGGCCTGCCACTATCCGCATTCTTCAGGAAATCCCTACCTGATCACCGAATCCGGCGCCAGCGCCAGCACCCTGCTGACCGACCCGGATGAACGGCAGACCGTGCAGCAGGCAACGGTAGCGGTTACCCAGTATCGCTTCACTCAACTCTGTGCTCTCTGCCACACCAATTTCCCGGAGGATGAAGCCGTCGCGGCCAATGCCGGGAATGGGCTCAAGGAAATCGTTCATAAGGGATTTTCCTTTGGCGATTGCACAGATTGCCATTTTCACGGAGCCGGTTATGGCCAACTCAAAAACAATCTGTTTTAGCACGGTCGTCCTCCTGCTCGCGACGGCCGCGCTGAGTTGGGCCGCCTCTGAACAGGTAACCGATCACGTGGCAAACCCACAAAGGTCAAATAACCACGGAACAAGCGGTCACAGGGTGGTGCAGGTTGCGGCAAGCGGGACGGCGATGCGTACTTTAGTACGTGAGCCGGACCGATCGCCGCAAGATGTGGTGCCCGGTGATCGCTTACCCGAACATGAGCTGGAGACTCTTTACGGAAAGGAGTATTTCAAGATCAATCCCCACTGGCAGAGCGGGAAATGTATCGCCTGTCACGCCCAGCCCCCGCAAAAAAACAACCTGTTCCTGCGAGGCGAGGAGGATGCGGGCTGTCTTGCCTGCCATGAAAAAGGCAAGGGTTCGATGGAGCTGCACCCGGTGGGGTTGCTTGCCTCGGCCAGGATCAAGATCCCTTCGGAGTTTCCCCTGTCGGCAGAAAAGAAAACCGCCTGCCGCACCTGTCATGACCATGCTCTTGCCTGCGGCCTGAAGGACAAAAAGCAGCACCATAATTTCCTGCGCGGCGGACCATATGAGGACAAGCTCGCCATCTGTTACCGATGCCATGACCAGGCCGAACAGAAGGGATACAACCCCCACGAACAACAACTCCGGGACGGAAAGCCCGCGGAGAACCGCTGCCTTTTCTGTCATGCAAAAGCCCTGGACCCTAAGGCAACCATCAGCCCTGGCGATTACCAGCTCAGGAGAAAGATGTCGCTGCTCTGCATCGGCTGTCATCTCCTCACCCCCCATGCCGGCGCCTTTGAGCATCTTGAAAAGCCGAAGCCTGCAACCCTCAAAACCATGAAGGCCTCCGAAGAAAATTACCGGCTCATTTTTCCCCTGGATGAAGAGGGTAGAATTACCTGCGCCACCTGCCATAACCCGCATGAAAATGGGGTCTTTGCCAAGGATCACCCGGCGGGCGCGAAATACGATGAAGAGAAGGTTCCGGCAGAGGTGGAGAGACGGTGGCAGCGAATGGGGCCGCTGCTGGAAAAGGAAATCAGCTACAAAATGCAGAAAATCCGCGACGGTGCGCCGCTGAAGATGGCGGCCAAACCCAGACCGCAAAAAAATATGCGCCTCTCGGCGCGGAATGGAAAACTCTGCAAGGCGTGTCACGAAAACGGGGGGAAATAGGTAACTGTTCAGCCGCACCGCATCTGCTGAACAGTTACCGCCAAACCATGATAATTCCGTCTGTCGGCTCTGTCGGTTGCCGGGTCGGCCAAAGATCAGGAAAAGGGGGTCCGTGATGAAATGGTTTTCACCCAAGGGGCATAAGTTTCGTTTGAGCAGACAAGCTGCTCAACTTGGCTTTAGTGGAGGGGTACTGCTCATTGCTCTGTTGATCGCTTGTCCCGCGGCCTTGTTTGCGGCTGACGAGGAGAACTGCCTCATGTGCCACCGGTATCCCGGTCTGGCCAGAGTGGACGACGACGGAAAGCTGAGGCTCCTTTTCGTCAACGAGGAGATGGAGAAGGTCGGCTCCCACGGCAGGGTCAAATGCGGGGATTGCCATGAGGGTCTTGAGAAGATTCCTCACGAAATCAAGGAGGGGGGCGTCAACTGCACCAAGGAATGCCATGTGCAGGAGCCTTCAACCTCCAAGAAATTCAGCCACAAGCCCATCCAGGATATTCTTGATAAAAGCGTCCACGGCAAAATCGGCTGGGATGGCAAACCGACCGTGCATCCCGAGGATCTGCCGACCTGCAAGAGCTGTCATGAAAACCCGCTCTACCGGCCGCTGGCCTTTTACAAGCTGGTGCGACCGGGTCTTTCCGAGCGGGCCGTCGGCAAATGCCGGGCCTGCCACGAGAAGGATGAATTCATCAAGACCTTTTACATGCATGTGAGCGGCAGGCTCAACAAGAGCCGGGCGCCTGAAGAAGTTATCCAGGTTTGCGGGAGCTGCCATGAGGACCAGGGGCTGATCAAGCGGCACAAGCTGAAGAATGCGGTCTTCACCTACAAGGAAACCTTCCACGGCAAGGGGGTCTCCACCGGCAGCGAGAGGCTGCCCGACTGCACCGATTGCCATGTCAGGGAGGGGAAATCGACCCACACGATTCTTTCCCAGCATGACCCGCAATCCTCCATCCACAAGGCCAATCGCTTCAAGACGTGCAGCCAGACCGACTGCCATCCCAAGGCCGCGGAAAATCTCGCGAACTTCAAGGTACATCTCGATCCCCACGACCAGGAGAGCATCATCGAGAAGTACGTGATCTGGTTTTTCATCATTTTGACGGCCGCTACCCTCCTCATCTTCTTCGGGCTGCTCTTCCTCGAACAGGTGCGGTTCCTTTTCCCGGATGCGGCTCTGCGTAAAGAGAGGAGGAACGACGATGGGAAGTAACCTATATAAAGATATTCTGCCACCGGAGCAGCGCTTCTCAAAGAAGATGTTCCTCTACCGTTCGCCGATCTATATCAAGGACGGCATTAAGTACTTCTACCGCTTTACCCTGGCCCAGAGGATCATGCATTTCATCCTCTTTTCCAGTGTGCTTACCCTGATCGCCACCGGGGTCCCCCTCAAGTTCGCCGAGATCCCCAATCTTGGCGCCTTCTATGCAATGATCGGCGGGGCGGACATGATCCCGAAGATCCATCGCTGGGCCGGGGTAACGATGTGCCTGCTTTTTCTCATCTACATCTACTATTTTCTTTACGTCTACTACCAAGAACATCTGCTTCCCCTGAAAAAGGCCGGGAATTTGACCCCGAAGGCCGGCCTGCTGGCCTTCGCCGCCCTGCCCATGGTCCCGAACCTCAAGGACGGCCAGGATATCGTCCAGTACATCAAGTACCTGTTCTTCATCTCCGACAAGAAACCCGAGTACGCCAAGTTCATGTGGAAGGAGAAATTCGACTTCTTCGCAGTCTTCTGGGGTATTCCGCTCCTGGGCCTCTCCGGCCTCCTCCTCTGGAAAAGGGAGCTTTTGTCCCACATCATGCCGGGGATCGCCTTCAACCTGGCGATCATCGCCCACAGCGACGAGGCGCTGCTGGCGGCCACCTTCCTGATCATCATCCATCTCTACAATACCCATCTCCACCTTCACAAATTCCCGATGGGGAAGGTCTTTCTCACCGGCTATCTCTCCGAACACGAGATGGTCGAGGAGCACTACGCCGAATACGTCAAGACCATGACCGAAGAGGGCCTCGCCGACGAGATCATGCCCTTTTACGAAAGCCATCACCGCGATCCCATGTTGAAAAAGATCATCAAGGTCGCATACAGCCTGACGGTCATGGTCCTGCTTGCCACCATTTCCGTGGTGATCCTGAAGCTGACCATTTTCAGCGTCCACGGTTTCTTCCCGCCTGCGGGCCGGCATGAGGCAAAAAAAGCGGCAAGCTCGCAGACCGAGCTCTTCGAGAAGCGGCTGCTTGAAAGCACCGAGACCAACAAGCATTTCCTTGGCTACCGAATTCTGGAGGAGCAAAAAATCAAGGGCCATTTCCACCATATCGGCCTCGACGTCATCCCGGACAAGCGGTCGGCCTGCATCAAGTGCCACGGTGACCTGCCGCACGAGAAGATGAAGGAGGTCCGGGCTTTCTTGAATATGCACGCCTCCTTCTTCTCCTGCGAGGTCTGCCATGCCAAACGTCCCAATGGGGAAAATTCCCCGCAACGGCCCCAGACCTTCAAGTGGTACGCCAAAAAGGGCGGGATGATCGTTGACCAGCCCATCGGCCGGCTTCCACCCGCAGAGAAAGTGAATTTCAAGATCATTCCCTTCACCGTCGAAACCGGAAAATTCGGTCGGATAGACTCGGACGAGTCGATCCAGATGGTCGCGGAGTATTTGCAGAAGGAAAGAACCCTCTCTCCCCTGCAAAAAACTCAGGCGCAAAGGGTCATTCACAAAAATATGTCCAAATTGCCGGCAAAATGCAGGGATTGCCATAACCAGCAGGAGTCGTACCTGCCTTTCGAAAAGCTTGGCTATACCGCGGCACAGATCGGCGAACTAAAGGGCACCGCCGTAGTGGGCATGCTCGAAAAATATGAAAAATTCTATCTTCCGCACCTCTTTAAACCGGTAGGCGAGGAGCCCGTTGACAAAAAGCAGGAAGCCCGCCCCTGGCTCCGGGTGGTGCAGTAATGACTGGGGCGGGAGGGAGCAGCCTATGACACGGCCGATGACCGGGAAGGGGAGCATGAGCATGCTGGTTATTCTCTTGCTGCTCTTTTCCCTTCTGCCTTTCACGGCGGCCGCCACCGGGTCGGCTGGCGTGGAGTTTAGCGGGGAGATAACCGGCGCTCAGGGGATCCCCTTCAACCAGCCCACCGACCTCGTCAGTGCGAACGGCAGGCTCTATGTGCTTGACGGCCTCAATCACCGGGTGGCGGTTTTCGACCTCGCGGGGAAATACCTTTTCCAGTTTGGCGGAGACTTCCATAGAGCCATAGGCCTTTGCGCCGACCAGCGGGGAGCGATTTATGTTGCCGATGCGGAAACCGCCAAGGTCAAGATATTTTCCCCTGATGGGGGTGCCAGCGGAGAATTTACCGCCAGCCCGGTCGGGAATAATGAAAAACCGAGGATTACCGACTGCGCCGTCTCGGCAAAGGGTGAGATATTCCTGGTCGATAATGGCAATCACCACATCCATGTTTACGACCGAAGCGGCCGCAGGCTGCGGTGGTTCGGCAATTTCGGGGAGAACAACAACGAATTCAGGCATCCGGCAACGGTGGCGATTGACGACAATGGCGTCGTCTATGTGGTGGATGTTATTAATAATCTGGTCAAGGCATTTTCCTCGACCGGAGAGCCTCTCCAGATGCTGGGAGGATGGGGCATTACCCCAGGCAAGCTCTTCCGGCCAAAGGGGGTCATGCTGATCAGGAACACTGTTTATGTATCCGACAGCTACACCGGCGCCGTTCAGGTCTTTGATGCCTCCGGCGCTTTCCAAGGCATCATGCAGCGCACTTCGGGCGAAAAAATCAGATTTGTAACGCCAACCAACATGACCTCGGCGGGCTCCCGCTTTTATATCGTGGAACAGCTTAAAAACCGAGTGAGCATGTGGCGGATGGGAGGAAAGCGCTGAGATGAGGTTTATCGCGGCTTTTACGACAGCAGTCTTCCTTGCCCTGGGGTCGCTCTCTTTGGCCTTTGCCCTTGAAGCCTCCTCAAAAAGAGAGTGCGCCGTCTGCCACGTTATGTGGATGGACGACTTTAAAACCGGCGAAGAGACCGTTATCCCGTGGATCAACACCAATGTGTTGATGAAAAATGCCTACGGGGTCGTAAGCGCAGAAGAGATGTGCTACAGCTGCCATGACGGCTTTGTCGTCGATTCCAGAGCCTCGTGGGCAGGCAAGAGGCATACGGTTTTCAAGAAGCCTTCGGCCAAGATGAAAATTGACGAAAGCAAATTCCCGCTGAGCGTCAAGGGGGAGATATATTGCGGCACCTGTCACAGTATCCATTCCGGTTCTTCCGAGGAAGTCGTCTCGTACAAGATGTTTCTCCGGATGGACAACCGTAATTCGGAGATGTGCAGAGCCTGTCACCCCAGCTATGACGCGGGCCCGGCCAAGGGCTTCCATACGACCCTGAAAGAGATAAAAGGGGGCTTTCCGGAGAGCCTCAAAAGGTCGGGGCTAAGACCGGCTACCAACCAGAAGGACGTCATCTGCAATTCTTGCCACAAGGTGCACGGCAGCGCGCGCGAATACCTGATTCCATCTGCGGCCGGGGTTTCGGTGATTTGCGGAGAGTGCCACCTGGACAAGACCGGCCAGGGGCCGGAAAGAAAGCTGCTCGCCCATAAGATAGGCGCGGACCTGAAGGATATCAAGCCTTCCGAGCCGTTAAAAAAGGCGGGCGCCAAATTTGAAGAAAATAAACTGGGCTGCCTTTCCTGTCACAAGGTCCACAAAGGAACAGCAAACGATATCCTGGCCTTGGAAAATCGAGATTCCGAGCTTTGCTTTCAGTGTCACGACAGCCTGAAGGTCGTGCGCGAAACCCCGCATAATCTGGCAATTACCGGCAAGGAACTCAAAACCGCCAAGGGCAAGTCGGTTCAGGAGGTCGGCACCTGTAGTTTTTGCCACGGCTCCCATGGCTGGGCCCAGAAGCTGAAGGGTGGCGAGCCCCTTGCCACGGAGGTGTGCGCCTCCTGTCACGGTATGAACCGAAAGGTCACCAAGGTGGAAATCAAGGGGCCATACAGCCATTCGCTGGGCAAAGATTCCGCAAAACTCACCAAGGGGTTGAAAATCGAGCTGCCTTTGTTTGCCGATGATTTTGGCGAGGGCAACAAGGTGTACTGTTCTTCCTGTCACGATTCCCATGGCAGCAAAAGCCTCAAGCTCAGCAAAGAAAGCGACCGGGACGAGCGGGGTCTGGTCAAGACCAAATTCCTCCGCGCGGAAAACAAAACCGACCTGTGCGGCAAGTGCCATCTCAATGAAAAGTATGTGAAGGGGACAGGGCACGATGCAACTCTTTTTGAAAAAAAATATGAGAACATCCGCAAGGAAGGCCCCAAGGAATCCGGCCTCTGCGGCACCTGCCATCTGGTTCATGAAGGCCCGACTCCCATCGGTTTTGCCGTGCCTCTGCCCAGCGGGAATTATCCGGCGGAAATAAGCAGGAACCCGGCCAACCTTTACTGCTTGTCGTGCCACGAGGAAGGAAAGGTCGGCGAAAAGAAGCTTACCGGGAAAATCAGCCACACCCTGGGCAAGAAGCCAAAAGAGGCGGAAGGGAAAAAGAAAGATACCGAAGTGAGCTGCGCATCCTGCCATCAGCCGCATCGCTGGTCGCCAACCCAAGAGGACTTCGGCCCCGGCAAACTGACCGATGGAGACCTCAGCAACAGCTTTCTCAGAATTGAGAACTCTAAAGGGGGTTTGTGCAAGGAATGCCACAAGACCGAATACCGGGTTTTTCAGAGCAAACACGATGTGTCGGAAAAGGAAAAGAAGGGGGTCTGCGAGTTCTGCCACGTTGTCCACCGGGGCAAAGAGGCACCCCTCTGGGCAAGAGATACCAGCAAATTCTTCCCGGAAGAAAAACCGAAAAGCAGGCGGTGCCTGGAATGCCACCGGCAGAATGGACCCGGAGAAAAAGCGCTCGTTAAACTGTACCGCCATCCGGAGAGTTTTCTGCTGGCAGATCCTTTGTTATTGGCAAAGGGTGATCTCCGGAAAGAGGGCAAGAGCCTTGATCTGGAAATTCATTGCCTGACCTGCCACGATCCCCATCTGTGGAGCGCCACCCTGCTGGAAGGAAGGGCCAGCCGCACCCTGTCTTCGAAGACCGCCTTCCTCAAAGCGGAAGACCCGGCAAAGACGAGCTGTGTCGATTGCCACCGGCAGGAGACGCGCTACAAATACCAGTACTTTCACACCGAGAAAGCACGGAGCAAGGATAACCCGTACTATGATCCGTCAAGACTTATCGAGTCCCTGAAGACTTTTAAAACGAGGCGGCGTGGCGAATAGACAGAGAACATTCCAGGAAAGCACCACCAATTAAAATCACTTGGTGGTGCCATGGGGATCGTGGCAACCCAAACAGGCTTGCTCGGCAGCGGGATTAACCGCATAACCGGCGATACTGCCATCCGCAGTGGCGAAATGGGTGTCCCAAATCACCGCCACGCCCTGAACGGGCCTTCCTTCCAAATCCGTGATGCCATGATAAGGCGTTTTGCTGGTATCCAGCAGATAGCTGTAAGTGGAACTGGCCGGATTAAAGGTAGCGGTAAGAAAAACCTGATGGCAGGCGGTACAGAGATTGAACTGCCGGGAATATTTGCTCACCGTCTGGCCGTTTTCCGCGCCAGTGGTTGCCGAAGCGCGGAGGATGCCGCCATGGTTATGGCAGGTTCGGCATTGAATAAGGGAGAGTGCCGGCAACCTCTCAACGTCGCGAAAAAAGGCGGTCAATTGTTCGCCGTCCATCCCGGCGGTTTCTGCGCCATATTGGCGAAAAACATCATCGCTATGGCAGCGGGCGCAAAGGGGGTAGTCGATTGTGCCCAACGAGGTGGCATGAGCGCTTTGCTGGTATGCGGCCAGAATATTGGCGGAAATCCCGGTGCCGTGCTCAGGGACGCTGGCCGGCAAGGTGCCATGGCACTTGCCGCAGACGTTGAAATCAGGCACTGGATTAGGATGATCAGGGATTATCGCCAGGTGGAGCGGGCCGGCGCCATGGCAATTTTCGCACCCGACCGCCGCCATCCCCCCGGCCGGAAGCGGGAGATCGCGAAACCAGGGGGCCAGGGTCCCGCCATCGCCAATGGGATCGTGGCAGCTCAGGCAGGCGGGGTCGGCAGTGGCATCAACCGAACCGGGCCGTCCATGCCGGGAGGCAAAGTAACTAGCCACCGGGTCGGGAGTAAGGGTTTCATGACAAGTCAGACAACGGTCGCTGCCGATGTAGGTGACGTTCTGATCATCGGTACTGAAAACCGGGATGGTGATGTTGCCCGCAGCCGGGTCGGCGCCGCCGCCACTGCAGGCAGTCAAAGAAATAAACAACAGGAAGGCCGATAAACAGGAAATACGGTTTGACTTACGCAAAACTGGTTCCATTCTATTAAGGTTTATGACAGCGGATACAGGTAGCGCCGCCGGAGGCCTTGCGCAACCTATCCGCTCGACGGCCTGCAAAGCCTGGACCATGTGGATTGATGCCGCCGGGACCGCCAATGGCACTGTGGCACCTGATGCAAGTATCTCCGCCGGGATGACAGGCCTGGCAGGTATTGAGACTACGCCGGGCCTCCCGGGCATGGTCCTTGCTCCAGACATGCATGCTCGGTGCGACCCCGCCGTGGAGGTGGCAGTCGTCGCAACGACTCAGGGCTCCCTGGCCCCGGTAATTGGCGTGGATCGCTTCGATGTCGCCGTTGATTCCCAGGTCAAAGACCCTCCGGTGGGAGGGGCTGGCCGCCCGACCGTCCCCCACGGTGTCGCGGCGGAAACTGTTGTGGCAGGACTCGCAGGAGGCCGGTTCGTGGCAAGTTGAACAAAGCCTGGGGTTGGTCCGAGCGAGCAAAGGGTGGCTGACCTTGAAATCACTGCGATGGACATTGACCAGACCACCGCCGAACTTGCCCATCTCCATGGCAGGCCCCTGGACATGGCAGTTCAAGCAGTAATCCTGCTGATGACAGTTGGCACAATCGATCTGCCGGCTTTTAGCGAAGGGACCGTGGGTGAAACCCCAGAGCGGGCCGTGGGTATTGCGCAGGGCGGGCAATTTTACCAGTTCGGCGAACTTCTGGTCATGGCATTGCCGGCAGGCCCGGCGCTCCGGCACAACGGTGGGGCTTTCCGGCAGATGGCAGGTGGTGCAGGGCGAACCGGGGAAAATCAGGTAGCGATGCTGATCATGGTTGAAGGTGGGGGCATAGTCCTGCTGGGCCAAGGCCGTCCACGATACGGACAGCAGAGCGAAAATGATCAGCAATATAGCGGCAAATTTCTTCATGTTAAGACCGTTAGTCTGTTCGTCTGCTGGATGATTTGGCGGGATAATTCTTCTTGCACCCAAGGGGTATAAGTTTCGTTTGAGCAGGCAAGCTGCTCAACTCAGCTTTAAATCTAACAGCCTGTTTAAAAAATCACGTTAACTCGCAGGGTGCCCCGATTCTCATAACCCCAGAAGCCATCGCTTTCAGCCCTCTCCAGACGGGCCTGGAGTTCGAGGTCGCGGCGCAGTCGGGCGGTGCAATAGGCCCAGTAGCGAGTGCTGATCGTATCGTCCTCGAATTCATCGAGCCGCCGCTGGAGGACATCTATTTCGGCGCCGAGCCCGGCCTGGATGGCCTCGGTCATAAGCCAGGCAGCCCGGATCCTGGCGCCGTGCAGATCCTGCCCATCCTTGTCCAGTCGCCAGATACCGCTCAGCGAACCGGAAAAACGGTCAGTCCGGATTTTTTCCACCCCGGCCTCGAAGACATCGGCAGCAGTGAAATCCTCGTAGATTTCCCGGCTGTAGCGCCCGAAGACCCGGTGGCCCGGGCCGAAAGAGTAGTTGGCCTCGGCCATGGCCTCCTGGTACTTGCTCACCGCAAAAACCGAATAGATCGAGGTGCTTGAAAAAACCGGCAGAGAATAGAGGTATTCCGCCCTTAAGCCCCATCGGTCGCTGCCGTGATAATTGCCGCCGACAAGCCCGTAGCTGACCCGGTCGGAAAGGCGGTCGTACTGGATTTCTCCGTAGAGATTCAAAAGCTTGCGGAAGCCGTAGTCGAAATCGGCTCCAATCAGCTCGGTGGCCAGATCGGCATCCTCCCGGCGTTGGGCATAGGAAAACCCGGTGAGCAGGGAGTCATCCATAAAACGGCCCCTCATCTCACCGCCGACAATGGTATCTTTGGCGTTATAACCGGTATAGAAGGCTACATCGCCGCCGCCGAACAGCCGGTAACTGAAGCGGCCGCCGGGCCGATAATCGACGGTCATCCCATCCATCAGGGAGGCGCCGGCGGTGATCGCGACAAACTGGCGCCCCAGGCGGATATCGACCTGGTCATCGAGCAACCGCTGTTTTTCGTAATAGGCGTAATAGAGCCGGCTGTCGGCGTTATCATCCTTGTTGGCCAGATCGGTACCAAGGCGGCCGTAAGCGTGGAAGCTCTGGCGTTCCTGCAGATTCTGGTCAAAATCCCGCAGGTTCAGTAGCAGGTACTGGTAGGCCGGCAGATAATCACCGCGACGGGATTCCTGGCGCCACTGGAGTTCGGTGGATGCCCGGCCGGAAACCTCGAGCCCGGGACTCACCCTTCTGGTGTAAACCGGCGGATCAAAGGCCAGAGCGGGAGAGGCCAGCAACAGGGCCAGGAAAATAGCCCTTGGCCAGGCTGCCGCTGTCATCCGGAGGAAATTGGAAAAATCTGTAGACATGGAGATTGGCTGCATTCAGGAGCCGCTTGTTTCGAGGTTATTTAACCTTTGTGGGCTTACCCCGCGATTGGTTACGTTCAATTCTGTGCCTTTCCTTGCGGCCCCTTATGCCGCTTTTGTTTTACAAATATCAAGGTTGTTTTTCACAACGGTTTGTTGAAATCGCAAAAAGTCGCGATTACAACGGTTGCCGCTGCGTAACCATTTGATTTTGTGTCGCGGACCTGTGACCTTTTTCCCTTTTTACGAGACCATCAAGATTTGCCGAGATAATTATTCCGCCTTGACCAGCCACCCACGCAATTCCCCAGGCATATGGCGCCGGGTGTGAATATCGGCGTCTACCTTGCCATCCCGGATGGCAGCCAGGAGATCAGCCATTTTTTTGTTGACCAGGACACCAGTGAGCTCCTTGGCGCGAATCACGCCGGAGCCCAGCAGGCCATCATGTCGCTCATTTTTTCCTTCAATGGGTTTACGATCGACCGGCCAGAGCCAAACCACCAGCGAGCCCTGATGATCCATTGACTTTCCCAGGCGCAGGTGAGCCATGTAGGGGGATTCCAGCCCCGACACCGTGATGGTGTAGGCCAGTCCGGCGCCATTCTCGACCACCTCAAACTCCGCCCGGCCACTGGCCGTGGTCTCCACCGCTTGCCCTTCATGGATGTCGGCAACCAGCAGAGCAACGAACTTTTCAGTTGTGGCTCCGGAAACCTGGGATACGTTCCGGCTGTCCGCCAGGGTTGTTGATGTTCCGCCGGTCACCAGCAAAAACAAAAAGAGTCCGAACAAAAACAAAATCCGGGAAGGATTCATCGCGGCACCTCTTATTTAATTTTTTATTACTTACAGAGCCGCTGTGCCTCGAGGGCCTTTGGTTCCTGAGGGTTGCCGGCCAGCGCCCGTTTTTGATGTTCAGCCGCCTCGGCGCACTGCTTCATCGAGGCGAGGGACAAGGCGGCCAGGCCGTGAGCCTCGGGCAGGTCCGGTGCCAGTTGGAGACTGCGCCGGGCGGTGGCCAGGGCCTGTTCGTAATTGCCGACCGCAAATAATCGCTCTCCCATCTTCAGGTTCCGGAGCGCCTTGGAATCATCGTTTTTCGGGTTCACCGTCGCGGCTGGATTCAGTTGCCGCTGCAGTTCTTCCTCACTGATCTTCCCCAGGGTTCGGAGCACCTGGGCCTTGACCCTGGCGCAGAAATTGATCTGGGCGTAGGGCTGGTAGGCAGTGAACAGACCATTTTGATCGGCGATACCGACTACCGGATGGAGCAGTGCCCCGAATTTGCCGTAGAGCGCGTTGCCGGTATCGATCAGGACCGGCCCGGGAAATCTGCTTTCGGCGACCATCGCCTTGACCGCTTCAACTGGATCGCGGTCGGACACCAGGCCCACCCAATGGACCGAATAAGAGGCCAGCTCCTCCGCGCATTTTCCCATCTCCGTCAAGCCGAGCCGCGAGGGCTCGGCTCCGGAGCGGAAGAAGATGAAAACATTAGCGCCTTTTTTCGGATCCAGCAGGCTGGCCTGGCCGCCATCTATGGTCGGCAAGGCCGTGTTATCGAGGACGTCCTTGCCGATCGTCAGGTTGGCGAAGGCCATGCTCTCTTCAGGCCAAGCCATCTGAGGCAGCAACAGGATAAGACCGCCGAGGAGCAGGGTGCTAACCAATCGATTTCGCATGGGATTCCTCCAACCTGTTTGCTGTTGAACCTGATTGTTCACATCACCCAGCCGATGGACGGGCAGGCTATTCAGAAACTGATGCCCAGGGAAGGCTCTCTTTTTCCTGACCCATTCACGCCATTATTTTTTAGTATTATCATAAGTCTTGGTCTGATGGCAGGTCTTGGTGCAGGAGCCACCGGTTTTGGTCTTGGTGTAATTAATCGGCAACATCCAGTTTTGCGGTCCAAACGGAACGCCATCGCGGAGCTGGTGGGGATTTTTTGAGGCATGGACCTCATGACAGGCGCGGCAGGTCCGTCCCCGGTCAGTTTTGTTGACATGAAGATAATGAAGATTCCGCGAGCCGTCGCGAAAGCCGGTGGTGGTAGTAGTCTGGGGGTCTGCCATGTTCTGGTCGTTGTGACAGCGGTAACAGAGAGCGTAATTGGCCGGGATATACGGAGAGTAGAAAAGAGCCGGATATTCGGCAACCAGCAGGTTGGAATTTTTGCTGCCGTGGGTCAGGTGGCAGGCACTGCAATCCTTGCTTTTCACCGGTTCGTGCTGGAAGGAATTGTTCGCCAGCAGCTTGGTAAAATTGGTCAAGAGGCGGCCATTGGCATCGAGCTTGTTGTCTTCGCTGTGGCAGGAAATGCAGAGGTCAAAGGGTAGTTTCTTGAGCAGATGCTGGACGTTGGAGGCATGGGGGGTGTGGCAGTTCATGCAAGCCCCTTTTTCGACCACCGCCTTATGCTGGACCTTGGACTCGTTAATCGTCTTCTGGATCTCGCCATGGCAATCCAGACAGAGAGTCTTGCCCTCGGCAAGAAGCAGGCTGTTATTGGGCGAGTTGTGGGGGTTGTGGCAGGAGGTGCAGCCCGCCATGACCGGTGCATGGACTACCCGGCTGGCTTTAAGCGCCTTCTCCATGTCTTCATGGCAGTTGGCGCAGAGCGCATTGACATCAGCGGCTATTTTACCGGGACTCTTGCCGGTTTTTTTCCCATCGACTGCCCCTTCATGGCACATAGAACATTGGCCGCTGGCGTAAGGGGCATGCGTAGTAAGCGCCTTGGCATCGTCGCCGGGCGCCAGCGGATTAACTGCGGCAGAACCCCGGAGCGGCAAAAAAACCCCGGCGAGCGTCAGCGCTCCAACCATTGCAACAGACCCGACAAAACGCAGTTTCAACATGATATCTCTCCCCTTGAGCAATGAGGTTAATGGCAAAAAAACTTTAAGCGATCACAGGGCACCACATCTTGCGGCGATCGGTCCGGCTCACGTACAAAAGTACGCATCGCCGTCCCGCTTGCCGCAACCTGCGGCACCCTGTGACCGCTTGTTCCGTGGTTATTTGACCTTTGGGGGTTGCCCCTTGATCGGTTACAAAAAAAACTTAGTTGGACAGTTAAGCTTTTTTTACTCGTTCTTTACACAATTTTATTGTTTGTAGTAGATGGGCGGCGCCCTTGTCAACCTAAAAAGATGCCCGCTATCTAAGCATAAAAGACTTCCCCAGAAAGTTCAGTGTTGCCCCGGTCGGGGTAATTTCTTCGAGTTGCAGCTCCCCGCTCAACCAATCCCCCTCGTGCAGCAGGCGGTCGTTGATCCGCACCAATCTACGCACCGGGTCGGGGCTGTGGTAGTGCATGCTCATGATCAACCGGGGCATCCGGTCGCGCAACTCCTTGGGCAAGTCCAGGTAGAGCACCACTTTTTCGCCGGGGTGCGCTTCCGGCTGTTCGCTGACCTCTGCCGTGATCGGGGCGGCGGATTTAAGCCTTTCTCCTGGCGCAAGATCCGTTGCCTTGCCATGATTCATTGTCGAGGTGGCGGTCGAGACTTCAATCGGTAAGTCCTCGGATAGATGGAGCGGAGCGGCACCAAAATCACGAGGCACAGGCGCCGCTTCTGGCTGCCTGGACTGGGCAGAGGAAGAAGGGACAAGCGTCGTCGGAGACATTTCCGAGGCTGATTCCATCCTGCCGGACAACCACCAGCCAAAGAGCAGGAGCAGAGGCAAAAATCCTGCCGCCAGCCAGTAAGGGGACCAGCCTGAGCGGCGCGACCGGAGGAAAAGAGTCCGTTGGCGCACCTCCTGCTTCGGGGTGTTCTTCTGGAGCCGTTGCTGCTCCGACTTCTTGAGTGCTTCCAGGATGAAGGACATCAGTTGGCTCCTTGCGGGAAAAGCCGTGGCCCTGGCAAGTTCCGAGCGATATTGAGGTGGATCAGGGTCATCGGCCCGAGAACGCCATCCGGCGTCAAACCGCTACTGAGCTGGAAACGCTTGAAAGCGCCGAGGAGTGCCCCCTCCAAGCGCACTTCCTGACCGGTTGCTTCATAGATTCTCAGTTCCAGCAGGGTCTTCGCCAACCACTCCACCGAAGCTCCCTCTCCCCCCGGCTTTAAAAGCCCCCGCTCTATGGGTGGTCTCTGCCAGAGTAACAGGTACTCTCCAAACCAGCGCGAGGCGATGGCCGAAAGGGCTAACTCGTGTTGCTTGCCGCCGGCGATGAAAAGGCCCCGGTCGTGCGTCAGCCCCGCCATAACCACATAAAATGGGATGCCATCATCACCATAGAGAGTCAGGATGGCCGGTTGGTTCATGTTCCGCAGCGTATCCAGACTGTCCTTGCCGATAAGGCAATCCAGGCCATGTTCAATGGCGGCTGAACAGTAATCGGTACGGTCAGCCCGGTAGGACAGTCCCCACAACCCGGCCAGGTCGACAAAGGCACTCTCCATGCTCTGGGAAGCGGCGAAATCCATGGGCCACCTCCTGGGCAAACTCTCGTCTGTCCCTTCAGGTAAGCGGATGGCCGCCTCCGGATTATTTTTCCCCAGAATCTGTTTCTTAAACGGCGCGGCAGAGCCAGTCTCGGGAGCGGATGGCTGGTTCTTCCAGACCCAGAGAGCGCCTACGCAAAGCAACAAAACAAGACCTGCCATACCGGCTGCCAGCGCAGCCCTCTTCCCCTTTACGGAGTGCGGCATTCTGCCAAGAACTTCCTGGGCGGCCTGGCGGAGAATGCGGCTGTCGACCTCCTGGCGGTCCAGGGTATATGCGCCAAGCAGGGCGCGGTCGCAGACCAGATTGATCAAGCGCGGGATGCCGCCGGTCAGCTGCCACATTGTCTTGTTGAGAATTTCAGGAAACAGGGAACGATTGCATCCGGCAATCGCCAGGCGATGATGCACATAGTAGCCTATCTCTGCTATATCAAGCGGGCCAAGATGGTAACGAGCGGTAATGCGCTGTGAAAACTGGCGCATTTCCTCCCGGTCCAAAATAGAGAGCAACTCCGGCTGGCCGAGCAGCACGATCTGCAGCAGCTTATGGCGGTTCGTCTCAAGATTGGTCAAAAGACGCAGCTGTTCGAGGACATCGGTGGAGAGATTTTGTGCCTCGTCGATGAAGAGTACGGTTTTCCGCCCATCCGCATTGGCTTCGAGCAGGTAGACGTTCAGCAGGTCAACCAGCTTCTTGACGCTGCCATGTTCAGGCCGGTCGATGCGGAGTTCGTCACAGATGGTCTCGAGCAGCTCGATGACGCTGACCTTGGGATTGAAGACGAAGGCAATATCCACCCCCTCGGGCAGCTGCTCAAGAAGACTGCGGCAGAGGGTTGTCTTGCCGGCTCCGACCTCGCCGGTCAAAAGAACGAAACCGCCGTCTCTCTTGATCCCGTACTGCAAATGGGCCAAAGCCTCGCGGTGGCGCTCGCTCATGTACAGGTAGAGCGGATCAGGCGCGATGGAGAAAGGACTCTCATTGAGGCCGAAATAGGAGGTGTACATCTGCCGAGCGCCTACCTGATCACGGGGTTGGCCAGAGTGCCGGTCAGGTGGAGCTTGCGGCCGCCGTCCGGCAACGGGGGACCGACAAGTTCAAGAAAATTGGCCATGGTCTGGTCTTCCTGGCGGCCTGGACGTACCGACAGGTCGAGATTGATCCGGCTGTTCCGTGGATCTTTGGTGGCCAGCATAAAGATTCCCTTGCCGGAAATTACCATATCGCCCCCGCTCGCTTCCAGCCGCTCGATGGTAAACGTACTCCCCTGACCGGTCATCCGCAACGAAATCTGTCCCAGGCGCAAGCCGGACGCATCGCCACTAAAGGCTTCGAGCCCCTGCAGCACGGCCTTCTCGAAGGTAATATCGACCAGGCTCTTGCTCGTATTTTTCAGGTGGGCAACAGAGCTGATCTGCCCGGTGGCGAGGATGCCGGCAAGGCTCAGCGGCGAACTTCCAGCCAGGGGGAAGTTTACCGGCAGGTCGGTGGCGTGCATTAGCAGCGGCCCACTCCGCTGCCAGCTGAAGGCAATTACTCCGCTGCCAGAAGAAAATTCGCCCTTAACCCCGGGATCTCCCGTGAAGAAGCTGGTCCATAAAGGGGAAAAGCTGAACCGCTCAATACTGCCGATGACCTCGGAACCATCAAGATCACGAATGACCCCTTTCTCGCCGGTCAGGGTCAGCAGCGGTCGCAGACCGACTTCGGCCAGCTCAACCCTGACCGGGAAGCGGGATTCAAGCTCGTGGACCAGTCGCTGCCGGAGAACCTCGTCCGGGAAGCCCAGGTAAACGCCAGCCAGCAAGCCGAGCAGAAAGATCCCGAATCCGGCCGCACGATAAAGGCGCAAAGAGGTCCGAGGGTTCCCGGGGGCCGGGGTCTCGGCGGAGGACTTGAATCGAAAACGTTTCATAAACTGCATCAATTTCTCCTGGTAGCGCTGACCGTAACGCCCAGATCAAGTTGGGCGACGTTGTCGAAGCGTTGCTTGAGGTGCAGCCGATCGACCCGCATCGGCGGGCTGGCCTGCTCTATTTCCTGCAAGATCCGCAAAACCTGCTCCAGGCCGAGTCTCTCCACCTTGAATTCGGTGGTTTCAATCCGCAGTTTCCCTTGCACAACAGATTGCAGCGGACGCATCAGGACAAGATTCTCGCGACCGCCAAACTGGCTGGCTGTCTGTTCCAGAAAAGTCAAGGGCGGGGTAGCTTCACGACGATCCAGATCCCGCTGTAATTTGCCGACCTGTTTTTTGAGAGCCAGGTAGTCGGCCTGTAGCTGCCGCACCTCTTTCATTTGCGCCTGGCGGGAGCTGATCCGGTTGTCAAGGCGTTTGCTGACGGCGTTGAAGGGCAGCAGCACGCCAAAAATAATCAGCAGCAAAGCGAGGATCGCCGCCCCGCCGGCAAGCGCATAACGTTGATTCTGATTCAGTGTTTTTATCATGCCGCACCACCTTTTCCGCGCAAAATCATGCGCAGACGATAACTGACCCGCTTGCCGTCCAGATCCATCTTCGATTCAGCAACCTCGACTTTCTCGAAATGGGGGGAATGTCGAAAAGTCTCCGCCATGCGATTTACCTCTTCGAAGGTGGTAGTTCGCCCGGAGATCCGCACTTCGTTGCGCTCCATGATGACTTCATCGACATCGATACTTAACGATTTAGGCATCTCGGAGAGGGTCCGCAGCAGTTGCAGGGAAGAAAGCTGCTCGGAGCCGATGATGCCGGATTCCTCCTGCAATTGCCGGATTGCGCTTTTCATCTGCAGGGGGACATCGACCACGGTTGCCGCCATTGGAAAGCTCTTCTTGTAGAGTACCATCATCTGCTGTTCCAGGATCCGGACCTGATGCTGCTTGTCGTAATAGCGCATCCCCATGCTTACCCCAAGCGTAATCATGGCGAGCCCGGCCAGACAGGCGATCATCACCAGTTTTTTGCGCAGGCCGGCCCATTCGCTTTTCAGGGCGAAGGCGCCCTGGCGCAGGTTGAAGGCCTGAGCTTTGCCGGTATCCGCCGCCCGCAGAGCAAGCGCCACGGCAGGCAGGAACGGGGCGTCGATGGTCTGCCCATTGATGTCGATGGAGAGAATTTCCACTTCATCCCGCAGCGCATTGAGAGCTGTCAGCAGCTCCGGGGTTGCCAGGGGGCCCATCAATTGCAGAATCAACCCGCCCGGCTGTTGGGTGCGCTCCAGAAGCGTGGCTTCCCGGTGGATCGCCTGGGCCTGGTCGGCCACCTCTATCTCAACCCCAAAGGGCAACTGCCGATAATCGCGCACCTCGCCGGCGCGAACCAGGGCCAGACTGGTTCCCTGCTCCATGACGGAAACCAGAATACCGTCAACCAGGAATTCTTTGAGACCGGCGACGTAGGCATACGGTGCCAGGTCCAGGATATGCAGGGGGATGCCCAGGGCGTCGAAGGAGGCTAGCGTTTCCGTCAGCAGGGGTGTATTGACCGCAGCGGCGACGGTGGTGGCTCCTGCATCGTTTCGAACCGGGGGCTGCATGACCGTAGTATAGTCATCCAAGGCAACCGGCAGCTGAGCGGCCAGTTCAAAAGGAATGGCGGTCGCAATTTTCCGCCGGTCGTGAAACGGAAAGGTCAGCCGTCGCACCAGGGCAGCACCTCCGGGCAGGCAGGCAGCCAGCCGGTCACCAAGATGAAAATCGCCGTTCAGGGTATCCCGCAACCGGGCCATCTGGGCCGCCGTTTCTTCATAAGGGATTTCCAGAACCGAAACGACCGAAAGGACGCCCTGTTCGTGGGTGAGGACAGCCAGACGCAGGGTGTGCCGGCCGATATCGACGCCTATCAATCGTTTTGCCATAGCAGTCAGTTTACCTTGTAACTATCCAGCAGCACCGCATCTGCGTTGTTATCAGCCTGTTCATGGGCACCAGCACACGTCGCAGGCTTCTGCCTAGCAGCTACAGCACTGCTGGATAGTTACGGTTTGGGTTGTTTATGCTCGTTTCCGGCCTTGAGCTGGATAGTCAGTTTACCTTTAGTAATAACAATCTGTTTCCCTGTTTGTCCACTTCGGCTTGCAGACGTCGCCGTCCGTCATTAACCTCAGCTTCAGCCTCAATCCGGTAGCGTCTACTCCGCAAGCCCAACTGCTCAAGGTTGCCGAGGGATTTAATAGCACTGTAGGCTCCGGGAGGAATAACCCCGTCAAGCTGTGCCAACTCCTCAATCGGCGTTTCCTGGCGATAAGCGATCAGGGTTGCAGCAACTGCCTCATCCACCAGAGGATCAAGGGCTTTGAGTACGGCCCCGCTGGCGGTGTTGATATTAACCGCCGGAAGGTCATGCAGGCCGACATGCGGTAAAATCCGGCGCAGGACTTCCGGGGTAAAACCCTTGATCAACGACAGTTCGTCCAAGGTATCCAGACGGCCGTTCTTGACCGGATAAGGTGGCGACAGCCCCTGGTAATAAGCGTCTTCGGCACCGGAGACCGGGATGGCAAGACCACCGGTGAGAATCTGCGTGTAAGGGGAGTTGCCGCTGTCCAGCCAATCGATCAGGTTGGCGGTCAACTCGGCCGGGTCGGCGAGATCGTCGAGTTCCAGAGCCACAAACAGTCGATAGAAGCGATCGACCATCAAAGTGTCCGGCGTATTCCCGCTGACCAAGGCGTTTATCCCCAATTTGCCGTCCTGGTCGATAATGCGCACAGTGATGAAGCCGTCATGGACCGGGTAATTGATGACCCCCTGGCTCCAGAGTTCTTCCAAGCCGTCATAGTGGTTGCGATCATCCTGGAGGATCATGCGCCCGGCGGTGATGCCTCCCCTTGCCAGATAATAGGCCCGGGTGGTATCGCGAAAGGTTTCGGTCAGGCGCAGATCGACCAGGGTGGAAAATGCCAGCTCGGTCAGTAACGAGGTCAGCAGAGCGACAATGGCCAGGACCACCAGCAGTGCCATTCCCCTGTTGGTCTTGAATCCGGGGAAAGGCCGAACATCGTCGCCTGTCCTGTGATCAGCTACGAATCCGTTCATTGCACACTGACATCCGGAATTTCAAAGGTCGTGGTAAAGGGGATCTGCCGTTGTTTATCAGCGCCGACCAGCAAGGAAATTTCCACCAGCTTTGGCAAGCCGTTCTGCCGGGCATCCCACTTCTCCTGCCAGCTATCGCCGGTAAAGAAACGCAAGGACAGACTGGTGACATCCGGCGCCAGCCGCATCATGCGGTCATCAACGGGGCCAGTCGCCGACTGCCTGGCCCGTTCGGCACGCAGCAACACCTGGCGGCCCTCCCCAGCCTCCAGATCCGGGGCCAGGCGATAGCGAACTTCGGAAATTCCGCTGCCGGTGGCACTTAACAGCGACACTGCCGTAGTGGTCAGCTCCAAAAAAGATTCGCCCTCGTCATTAACCCCGCCGCGAAACATGGTCGTCAGATCAGCGCTCCGGTAATAAGCGCCGTGCAGCTCGCGGCCGAGGCGGTCGAAAACTACACGGGCCATATGATAATCGGCACTGTCTCGTTCCAGGCGCAACTTGGCGGAATTTATCCCTCCGAAGATCCCGTATACCGCAGTCATAACGATGGCCAACATACTGACCGCCACCAGCACTTCGATCAGGGTAAAGCCGCGCTGACCCAAGGGCGGCGAAGTATCAAAACAGGAACGAGGTGATTTCGACAAGCTCATTACGCTCCTCTTTGCCCCAGAGTACCGTCACCGTAACCATCTGCACCGCCGGCAGGGGCGTGCTGCTGATAGTGATTCGCCATTGGTAGTCGGCAAACGGCTCGGCAAAAGTCCCGGTACTCTCGTTCAATTGCGCCACGCCGCCGCTGCGGGCTTTAAGTTCGCTCTCCGCCATCTTCTGCTGGGCCAGCAAGGTCGCCTGGGTCAGATGCTGCAGGCGGCTGTGTACCGCAATGGAGCGATTGCCCAGACTCAACAGCGCGACCAGAGCAATGCTGATAATGGCCAAGGCGACCATGATCTCCAGCAGGGTAAAAGCCCGTTGCCCGGAGCCGTTACAAAATAACTTGGACAAAATTATTAATCGTTCCTTGTACCTATCCAGCAGCACCGCATCTGCGTTGTTATCAGCCTGCTTATGGGCGCCAGCACACTTCGCAGGCTTCTGCCTAGCAGCTACGGCACTGCTGGATAGTTACGGTTTGGGTTGTTTTTGTTCATTCCCGGCATTGAGCTGGATAATTATCGTTCCTTTACGGCTCCTTGTGCCGTTTTGGTCATACGAAATGAGCAGGTTGTTTTTTAACCACGGCTAGATGTCTCGTAACCCTCGAAGATTTCCGCGGTTCCGGTCAACGGCATGAAATTGAGGGTCATGGCGTTTCCGCTGCCATCCTCAAGATGCACGCTGGTCTCCTCGAGCCAGCCGGAGGGATGAATCCGCACCGTCACCTCACCCGTGGTGAAAGTGCCCCGACCCGGCAACTGCAGATCTCGAAACCGGACATTGCCGGACAGTGCGGTCTCCCGGCCAAGCCCGGGAAGATCAGTGATCTCACCGTCGGCCTGGAGAATCCGGGCGCGATAGGTGCCGCTGTCCAGATTGAAAATCAGGCGGTGCTCCCTGCCGGTCAAAGCAGCCTCGTTGAACAGGTATTTGACCACGCCGTTCAAGCGCCGGGCGGAATAACCCACTTTGCTGGTCCCGGTCGCGCCGAACAACGGAATGGTGAGCAGGGAAAACAGGGCCAGCAACGTGACCACCACTCCCAGCTCAATCAGGGTAAATCCGGATTGATCAGAAAGATGTCTGAATCTCAATAAGTACCCCCGCCTACTCGTAAGCGTTCAGCAGCACCACATCTGCTTTGTCATCGGCCTGGTCCGCATACCGTATGTATAGAGCCCCTGCCCGAGCATCGGGCTTAGGGGCTTTTATCCAGCTTCGCTGGGATAGCGAACAGGCCTCTTGGTCGGACACTTCTGCCGACAATTGACACGCGCATCTGCGGCACTGCTGAACGCTTACAGTTCCGTGTTTATCTGAAATTTGGGTGCCCCTGGTGAACGCTTACGCCTACTCGATCTCCCAACTGTTGATATCCGCAGCAAACCCTTCGCCTCCCGGCTCATTGTCGGAACCGTGACTGATGATGTCGAAGTCGGTGCTGTTAACCCCCGGAGAAATATAGATATACGGCTTGTTCCAAGGATCGACCGGAACTTTTTTCAGATACCCTTCGATGCTGTAACCGGTAGGAATACGTCCAGTCTCAGGCTTGGTGACCAAGGCCTTGAGTCCCTGCTCGGTGGAGGGATAGAAGCCGTTGTCGAGCTTGAACAGGCCTAGCGATTCCTCGATGCTTTTTATATCAATCTTGGCCTTGGTCACCTTGGCCATGTCCGGACGGCTCAGCAAGCGGGGGACGATCATCGCCGCCAGGATGCCGAGAATCACCACGACCACCATGATTTCGATCAAGGTAAAGCCGCGGCAGGAACGATAACTTGGTAATGACATATTCAACTCTCCTAACAACTGTCCAGCTTACTGCCGGCATTGGCCAAAAAACACGGACACTAATTATTTGGTTTTTGTGATCTCAACCGAACCCCTGGCTTGCCTGGAAGATCGGCAGCAGAATCGCCAGAACCGCGAAACCGACCACCACGCCCATAAACAGGATCATCAGCGGTTCCAGCAGGGAAAGCATGCCGGTGATCGACAGGTCGGTCTGGTGTTCGTATGTGTCAGCAACCCGATACAGCATATCGTCCAGTTTGCCGCTCTGCTCGCCGGCGGCGGTCAGCTGAACCAGCATCGAGGGGAAAACTGCGGTTTCCCTTAAAGCGACGGCCAGGCTGCCTCCTTCCTGGACCCGCAGCCTGGCCGTCGCCACCGCCTGACGCAGCACATGATTGTCGAGCAGGTTACGCGCGATGTCGAGAGCCTTAAGCATTGGCACGCCACTCTGCAGCAAGGTGCCGAGGGTGCGGGAGAAACGGGTTGTGGCGATCAGCAGCAGCAGCCGGCCGAACACCGGCACCTTGAGCAGTATCCGATCAATGCGCAAGCGCCCGGCCTCGGTACGCCAATAACGCCGCAAGGCCGTAAAGCCGAGCCCCAGAGCGATAAGCAGCAGCCACCACCAGGCAACGAGAAAATCGACCAGATTGATCAGCAACAGGGTAGGCCAGGGCAGGGCCATTTCCATTTCCTGCAGCATCCGGGTGATTTTCGGCACCACGAACACGAACAAAAAGACGAGCACGCTGCTGCCGACCAGCGTCATCAGCACCGGGTAGGCCAAGGCGGCCTGGATGCGGGAGCGGGTCCGGTCCTGGCTCTCGAGAAAGTCCGCCAGGCGGTGTAAAGCCTTGTCCAGGGTGCCGCTGTTTTCCCCAACCTGAACCATATTGATAAACAAGTCGGGAAAAACCGTCCGATGCTTGGCCAGCGCCTCATGCAGCGGGTTGCCCTGGATGACCTCTTCGCGGACACTGGCCAGAACCTGACCGATCATCGACTGGTCGGATTGTTCGGCAACGCTGCCCAAAGCGGTATCAAGCGACAGTCCGGCAACGAGCAAAGTGGCAAGCTGGCGGGTTGCAGAGGCGAGTTCCGCCGCCGAGCAGCGTTGCATGATGGACCGCAGATCCGACCAGCGGCGGCGCGCCCCCAAAATGGAACTCTCGTGCAGTTTAGTCGGAAAGATTCCCCGTTCGCGCAACTGCTGGCTGACCTGACCAAGCCCTGGCCCGTCAATTCGGCCGGAAACCTTGCGGCCCTGGCTGTCCAGCCCGATGTATTCAAACAGCGGCACCTAGGTCTCCTCCTGGGTAACCCGCATAACTTCCTCGATGGTGGTGATGCCCTGCAGCGCCTTGGCAAGGCCGGAGGCCCGCAAGGAGCGCATGCCCCGCTCAAGGGCGGCTTTCTTGATCGTAGCGGCATCCTTGTTCTGCAACAGCAGTTCGCGCACCGTGTCATCCACCTTGAGCAGTTCATAAATGGCGATCCGGCCCCAGTAGCCGATCTGCATGCATTTGTCGCAGCCCGTGCCGCGAGAGAAGGTGGCTCCGGCCGGCAGAGGACTCTCCCTGGCAATCTCAGCCAGCAAGGCCTCGGGCGGCTGGTATGTTTCCTTGCAGTGCGGGCAGATGGTTCGCACCAGACGCTGGGCAATGATGCCGACGATACTCGAGGCGGCAAGAAACGGCTCGATCCCCATCTCCACCAGGCGGGTCAACGCGCCGGCCGCATCGTTGGTGTGCAGGGTCGAAAACACCATGTGGCCGGTCAGGGCCGATTGCACGGCGATCTCAGCGGTTTCGCGATCACGGATTTCACCGACCATGATGATATCCGGATCCTGACGCAGAATCGAGCGCAGGCCGTTGGCAAAGGTCAGGTCGATCTTCGGGTTGACCTGGATCTGGCCGACCCCCGGCAACTGGTATTCGATGGGATCTTCAACAGTGATGATATTCTTCTCGCGATTGTTCAGGCGAGTCAGGGCGGTGTACAGGGTGGTGGTTTTTCCGGAACCGGTGGGTCCGGTGACCAGAAAAATCCCGTGATTATTGCTGATCATTGCCTCGAACGGTTGCAGCAGGTCGCTTTCCAGGCCGATCTCCTCGAGAGTCAGGATCCCCGCAGCCTTGTCGAGCAACCGCAGCACCACGCGTTCACCAAAGGCGGTGGGCAGGGTCGAGACCCGGATGTCCATGTCGCGGCCACCCATGCGCACTCGGAAACGGCCATCCTGGGGCAGCCTTTTTTCAGCGATATCCAGCTGAGCCATGATCTTGATGCGGGAAACAATCCCGGCGTGCGCCTTGAGGGTTGGCCGGAGAACTTCGTACAGGATTCCGTCGACCCGGTAACGGACAATCAGTTCCCGTTCGAAAGGCTCGATATGGATATCGCTTGCCCGTTCCTTGAAGCCCTGGGTGATCAGGCTGTTGACGAAGCGGATGATCGGTGCCTCGTCGGAGCTGTCAAGCAGGTCGCGGGGCTCGAGAGACATGGCCAGCTCGCCACTGCCGCCATCAATCTCCTCGATCACGGCCCCGGTGCTGCCGGCCTGTTTTTCATAACCGCGATGGATGGCGCGCAGGATCTCTTCCGGGGTGGCGACCCAAGGTTCGGCAATGGTTGCGGTCAGGGTACTCAGGTCATTCAGCGGGCGGGAATCCAAGGGGTCTGCCACGGCCACCCGCAAAACGCCGTCTTGCTGTGCCAGGGGATAAATCCGGTATTCCTTGGCAAAGGCGATGGGGATCATCTCGAGCAGACCCTCGGCCGTCGACTCCTCCGGAATCGACTCCAGGTAGGGAAGTTCAAACTGAACCGCCAGTCCCTTTGCCAGGGTCGCGCTGTCCAGCGCCTTCATCTTGAGGAGGATCTGGCCGAGACGCTCGCCATTCAGCTCCTGTTCCGCCAGGGCCGCCGCAATTCGTTCCTGAGGAACCATGAAATCATGATGGAGTATTTCACCAATCCGCCGCCAGTTTCGCATGATGCTCTGCTTTCCGGGATGAGATGAGGTCATTAGTTGCCCTGCTGGCCTGCCGCCGGGGGGGTTTGACCAGGAATCCCGCTTTGCGGCGGGCTGACGATCGAGGTATCCGTCAGGATCCCATTCTGGCCGGCGGAGTCACCAAAAAAATTCTCCGGCAGGGCATTGCGAACCTTGTCGGTCAGGAAACCACTGGCCGCCTTCTGGTTACGGCTGGTAACCGTATCGAGATCATTAGAGTTCTTGATAATCGTCGGATTGATAAAGACCAGCAGGTTGGTCTTTTGCTTCTTGGTAGAAGTACGCTTGAACAACCAGCCAACACCAGGGATATCTCCCAAAATCGGGACCTTGGTAACCGAGTCGGTGACATTGGTATCGATCAAGCCGCCAAGAACCACGGTCTTATGGTTTTCCACCAGAACAGTGTTGCGCAGTACGCGCTTGGTAAAGGTAGGCCCGACCTGATTGGGGTCGCCAACCGTGGAACTGGACGGGGCGATATTCGTGATTTCCTGATAAACATTAAGGCGAACAAGGTCGCCCTCGGTGATCTGCGGCGTGAAGCGCAATTTCAAGGCAACATCCTGACGTTCCACGGCAACGCTCTGGGTCAGATTGGTACTGCTGGAGCTGGCACTGTTCACTCCGGTCAGCCGCCCGGTGATGATCGGCACGTTGGAACCAACAATAATTTCAGCTTCTTCATTATCGGAGGTGAGCAGACGCGGCGCCGAAAGCACATTGACATCCGTATCGGTTTTCGACAAGTCAATCAACACCGAAAGGGCCGGAACGGAAATCGGGGTGCCGGACGGACCGGTAACGGTAATCGGTTTGGCAAACCCCCCGACCAGCAGCCCTTCGATGGCCTGGGTCAAAAGGTCGGGCACCCCGCCACTGCTGGTTGTAAGAGCCGCACCAAGACCGACCGGACCGGTATTTTGGTTACTGCTCCCTAAAACGACACTATTACCATTAATGCTCGCAGCGCCCTGTAATGAGGCTCCGAGCCGCTGGGTAGCATCCATGGAGAGTTCGAGGATCAAGGCCTCGACATAGACCTGTTTGCGCTTGATGTCGAGCTTATCGATGACTTCCTTGATCGTTTTGTAATCATCCAGGCTGGCATTGATGATCAGCGAATTTGTTGGCTTGTCGGCGGTAATGGTCAACGGGCCAGTGGACAACGGCCCGGTGCCCGGCAAGCCGGTGGCCGATAAGCCGGTGGCCGATGTCCCGACGGGCTGGCCATCCCTTTTAACACCCCCTGCGCCGGTTTTGACCCCGGTAAGAATTTCATTAAGGGTCACCGCCAGGGTAACCGCATCGGCATTTTCCAGGTAACAGAGATGGATGTTGGCGCGGGTCCCGTCGATTTCTTTGTCCATCCGGGCAATCAGGGTTTTGATGATCGCCATGTCCTCCTTACTGGCCATGACGATCAGGCAACGCCCCGCGGCATACGGGATAATCTTAAGGGGGGCCTCAGTTGCAGCTGAGGTTCCGACCCGCCGCTTGACATCTGGCTGGCTCATGACCGCCGTTAGGGCCTTGGCAATATCGTCGGCCTTGGAATTCTCCAGGGCAACAACCTCGATGTCGCTTACACCTTCCGGCTGATCAAGCTCGTAAATAATCTTGGCGAGGCGTTCGATGTTGGCCCCTGTATCCGTAATAATCAGGCTGTTGCCGGGCGCATAGGCGGAAACATTGGCCGTGGGCGGCATCAGTGGGAAAAGGACGGTGGGGGCAACAACTGCCGCGTCGAGGTATTTCAGGCGAAAGACCCTGGTGATGACCTGCTCGGTCACCTTGCTCCCGCCGTTGACAACAGTCGGCAGGCTGGATTCCTTGGCGTTCTTCAGGGGGACGATCTTGTTGGTATTGCCCGAGGGAACAACGGTAAACCCTTTAACGTTTAGGACCGTAAGAAACAACTGGTACGCTGCATCCAGGGTCATGCTATCCGGCGAGATGATAGTGGCTTTCCCCTGCACAGTCTCATCGTAGAGAAAGTTTTTTCCAGTCAATTCGCTGATGGTCTGAATCAGGTCTGTCAACTCGACATTCTTAAAATCAAGAGTGACCCGCCCGGCCGCGGCCGGTTTTGTTTGGCTCTGCGCAAGGGCGTGGACGGGAACAAAACATAAGGACAGAAACGTTAT
Source organism: Deltaproteobacteria bacterium RIFOXYD12_FULL_56_24 (assembly GCA_001799285.1). Lineage (GTDB taxonomy): Bacteria > Desulfobacterota > Desulfobulbia > Desulfobulbales > Desulfurivibrionaceae > Thiovibrio. The sequence continues at coordinate 29,980 of MGTD01000018.1, read as the reverse complement.
CCATACCAGCATACGGGAAAGAATCGACGTGTTCATCGGAGAAAACTCCTATTGGATTTCATATGAAAAACTCATAGGTTGATTATTGCGTTCGACGGCAATGGTTATCTGACGCGCTTCGCGCAACTGCTGGATTATCTGCAACCCCTTTTCCGGGCTGTCCAGTCTGGTGTTGTTGACATCGATGATCACATCACCTGGCTGCAAACCCAGTTTGCCCAGCACCGACTGGGGATTGATTTGCTGGACCAGAAAACCGTTTGTCTTGCCCGCCACCATGCGCGGCTGCATCTGAACAAGGCGCATTTGCGCGGCAAAATTCTTCCGCACCGATTCCCCCATGCTCCGGGAGACCAACCAGCGGTTTTTGCCGACTTCCCTGATATCCCCAGTGGCGCCATCAGCAGAAGGCTTGGCGGAAGGAGAGAGGGGCCCTTTCTCCTGCAAAACCAGAGTAGTCAAACTCTGGTCCGGGTACCTGATCTGTACCTGGTTGCGAAGGATTTTCTCGATGGTCCCGTCGCCGGGGACCTTGTCGCCAAGATGATAAAGCTTCAGTTCGTTGTTGGCTTTGAGCAGGACGATGGAACGTGCGGCGGCGACGACCGTGCCTAAGAGTTTGAGCTCGGTACGGGCTACGGCGGCCAAGGCATCCTTCTTGGTTGCAAGGGTCATGGTCGCGGTGGCAGATCGACTGGTTGCATCAAAAATATTGTTCTGCAGAATCAGATTAAGGCTGGTTTCTATATTTTTCAGCGGCTTGACCGCAACGGCCTGTCGGCGAGTGGGTTGCGCGGTGATTTTCGGACGCAGGTTCATCTGCAGAACGGTATCAAGCAGATGCCCGCCGGCAAGCCCCAAAAGCGCAAGCAGGACCAAGCAGGCAGGTTTGTAAAAGCTGTGTAAAACACTCAGCATCTCAAATCCCATGGTCAGTTGAGTCGTAACCGTTCAGCAGCACCACATCTTCGGACGATCGGCCCGGCTTACGTACACGAGGTACGCAGCACCGGGCCGCTTGTCCAAATCTGCGGCACTGCTGAACGGTTACAGCCCGGCGGTTTTGGTACTTTGGTGACCGCCCAGTGAACGGTTACGTTGAGTCGCAACAAGATGGCCCCTCAACTCTAATGAAAGAACATTGACTTCCGTTAAATATCAAAGACAGTGGGGTGGTCGACTCTGTGTTCCTGACAATACAGCAAAGATATTTATCATTACCGGCAACTCTTTGCCACATAATAATTCATGTTTGTCCCGCGACTATGATCTCAAAACCGGATCTCTTGATCCTGATTTAATCTGCTTACTCTTCTTCCGTTCCATTACCCGGAATTTCTTCCTTATCACCGCTAGTAACTGCGTGCGAATGCGCCGAATTTTTCCCTTGACAGCAACAGGCCTTAAGGGTAAAAGTGCCGGTTCTGTAAAAGACTGTCCATCCGGCCCCTGGACCAGGGGACGTTATTAATGCCGGTTTTCCAAGGTATGGTGCCTTGACCGGCACCAGGTATAACCGCGCAACTGCATGAATGGAGTGGAAGATTTACCATGAGAGACATTACGAAAGTCCGCAATATTGGAATCAGCGCCCATATCGACTCGGGAAAAACCACCCTGACCGAGCGCATTCTTTTTTATACCCAGCGTATTCATGCCATCCATGAAGTTCGCGGCAAGGACGGGGTCGGCGCCAAAATGGACTCCATGGAACTGGAGCGGGAGCGCGGCATCACTATCTGCTCCGCCGCGACCTATTGCGACTGGAAAGACCATGCCATCAACATCATCGACACCCCCGGCCACGTGGATTTCACCATCGAGGTTGAGCGGGCTCTGCGCGTACTCGACGGCGCGGTGCTGATTCTCTGTTCCGTCGGCGGGGTGCAATCTCAATCCATTACCGTCAACCGGCAGATGACCCGTTACCGGGTTCCCCGGGTAGCCTTTATCAATAAATGCGACCGCACCGGCGCCAATCCGGACAAGGTCATCAAGCAACTCCGCGAAAAGCTGGGCCTCAACGCCGTGCCCATCCAGGTACCCATGGGCCTTGAGGGCGACATGCAGGGCCTCATCGATTTGGTCCGGATGAAGGCCGTCTATTTTGACGGGGAAAACGGCGACAAGATCCGCGAAGAGGAGATTCCCGCCCAGTACCAGGAGGAATGCGACCTCAAGCGAGAAGAGATGCTGGACGCGGTTTCCATGTTCTCCGATGAATTGATGGAGGCCGTACTCGAAGGCACCCCCACCGAGGAAATGATCATGGCCGCGATCCGCAAGGGCACGCTGGACCTTGAATTCACCCCGGTGATGATGGGCACCGCCTACAAGAACAAAGGGGTGCAACTCCTGCTCGACGCGGTGGTTTCCTATCTACCCTGCCCGACCGATGTGGAAAACTTTGCCCTGGACCTGGACCACGAAGAAGCCGAGGTCAAGGTAAGCAATATCTCCAGCGACCCCTTGCTGGCCCTGGCCTTCAAGCTTGAAGATGGCCGGTACGGGCAGCTTACTTACGTGCGCACCTACCAGGGCACTCTGAAAAAAGGCGATTCCATCGTCAATGTCCGCACCGGCAAGAAGGCCAAGGTCGGCCGCCTGGTGCGGATGCATTCCGACGACATGGAGGAGATCGATGAAGCCGGCTCCGGCGATATCGTGGCCCTGTTCGGCATCGACTGCGCCTCCGGCGACACCTTCACCAGCGGCTCGGACTACAACTTCTCCATGACCTCCATGCATGTGCCGGAGCCGGTTATCTCCCTCTCCATCACTCCGGTGGATAACAAGGCCCAGGACAACATGTCCAAGGCCCTGAACCGTTTCACCAAGGAAGACCCCACCTTCAAGACCTATGTGGATCAGGAAACCCTGGAAACCATCATCTCCGGGATGGGCGAGCTGCATCTCGACGTCTACGTCGAGCGGATGAAGCGCGAATACAAGGCCGAGGTAACGGTGGGCGCCCCCCAGGTTGCCTACCGCGAGACCATTACCCAGCGGGCCGATTTCAACTATACTCATAAGAAGCAGACCGGCGGCTCCGGCCAGTTTGGCAGGGTGGCGGGTTACGTCGAGCCCCTGGAAGAGGGCGAATATGAATTCGTCGACCAGATCGTCGGCGGCTCGGTGCCCCGCGAGTACATTCCCTCCTGCGATAAGGGCTTCCAGAAGTGCCTGGACAAAGGCGCGCTCATCGGCGCCCATGTCACCGGGGTGCGCTGCGCCATCAACGACGGCGCCTCCCATGCCGTGGACTCCTCGGATATCGCCTTCCAGCTTGCCGCCATGGGCGGTTTCAAGGAGGCCTACCTCAAGGCCAAGCCGGTGATCATGGAGCCGATCATGAAGGTCGCGGTCGAGGGCCCAACCGAGTTCCAGGGCTCGATCATGGGCAGCCTGAACCAGCGGCGGGGCATGATCATCGGCACCAACGAAGAAGACGCCTACACGGTCATCGAGGCCGAGGTGCCGCTTTCCGAGATGTTTGGCTATTCAACCGACCTTCGCTCCTTGACCCAGGGCAAGGCCGAGTTTACCATGGAATTTGCCACCTACCGGCAGGTGCCCAAGAGCGTGGCCGAAGAGTTGATTGTTAAAGCCCAGAAAAGTAAAAAGCAGTAACTTTCGGGGTTTTGTCCAATTTCGGTGTCAAGCTGATTTAATTAACCGATCACGGGGGGAGTGCCCCGGAAGTCAAATAACCACGAAATAAGCGGTCACAGGGTGCCGCAGGTTGCGGCAAGCGGGACGGCGATGCGTACTTTTGTACGTGAGCCGGACCGATCGCTGCAAGATGTGGTGCCCTGTGATCGCTTACGATTTAATGATGCACTCGCAAAACAAAGGATACCGCCATGCTGAAACAAGAGCTGATTGAAAAAAATCCCATTCGCCACCTGAAGGGTGAAAGCGACGCCCAGGAATCCAGCCGGATGGGGCTGGTAATGGCCCGGGCCGGCGTGGGTAAAACCGCACTGCTGGTCCAGATCGCCATGGACAGTCTGTTAAACGACAAGCAGGTTGTTCATGTCAGCGTGGGCCAGAGCCTGGACAAAACCAAGCTCTGGTACGACGATATGTTTAAGGATATCGCCGAAAGCTGCAAGCTTGACAAGGCTGGGGAAATCCATGACACGATCATGCGCAACCGGATGATCATCACCTTCAACGAGTCCGCGTTCAGTCTGGCCAAACTGGAAGAGCGGCTGCATGACCTTGTGCAGCAGAATGTGATCAAGCCGAAATGCATGGTGGTTGACGGCTTTGATTTCGGCAAAACCGACCGCGCCGTGCTGGTAGGAATGCGGGAGATGGCCAAGACCATGGACCTGCAGATCTGGTTTTCCGCCGTGTGCGACGAGGGGACAGACAATCTGGGTGCTGCCGCGGCACCCGCCCCCTGCACCGGGATGGAGGATCTGTTCAATACCGTTGTCCTCCTGCAGCCTGTCCCGAAAAGCGACTGTCTTGACCTGAAGGTCCTCAAGGGATCGGCGGCGGTCAGCAAATGCGGCAAGCTCCTCAAGCTCGATCCCAGAACCTTCATGATCAGGGAAGACTGCAAGTAACATTTGCCTGCGCAGTACAAGGATGAATTCAAGGTGGACGGCGCAAGCTGGCCACCTTTTTTTATTGCTGCAACCCGTACTCCCCGGCCCGGCCGAACGGTTACGTCCTGTACCTTTCCTCTTTTGGCGAGTCCATCTTTATTGACTTTTTCCCTGAGATAGGGCTAATCTTACTGAAAATTCAACAGTTGAGATCCCATGAAATTCAGACCGTGCATCGACCTCCACCAGGGCCGGGTAAAACAGATTGTCGGCTCCTCCCTCTCTGACGGACAACAGGGGGGACTGACCACCAACTTTGCCTCGGACCAGCCGGCCGCCCATTATGCCGCGATGTACAAGGCGGACCGCCTCTTGGGCGGCCATGTGATCATGCTGGGTCCGGGCAACGAAGCTGCGGCAGCTGAAGCCCTGCAAGCCTTCCCCCAAGGCCTGCAGGTGGGTGGCGGCATCACTGCGGCCAATGCCGGCCATTGGCTGGATCAGGGGGCAAGCGAGGTGATTGTTACCTCGGCGGTGTTTAAGGACGGGGTGGTGCATGAAGACCGGCTTAAAGAGCTGGTCCGGGGTGTGGGCCGGGAACGTCTGGTCCTTGACCTGAGCTGTCGGAAAAGGGGGGGTGAATATTTTATCGTCACCGATCGCTGGCAGAAATTCACCCAGGTGACGGTTTCCGCCCAATCTCTCGAATATTTTGCCAACCACTGCTGCGAATTTCTGATCCACGCCGTTGATGTGGAAGGCAAATGTGCGGGCATAGAAGAGGAGCTCACCGCGCTGCTCGGCAGATGGAGCCCGCTCCCCACCACCTATGCGGGCGGAGTGCAGAATCTTGCCGATCTCTACCGGGTCAAGGAACTGGGACAAAATCGTCTGGACGCCACCATCGGCAGCGCCCTGGACATCTTCGGCGGCGCCGGGATCACCTATTCGGAGGCGGTGGCCTTTAACAGACAGGAAGGATGCCGGCCTTGAGTCAGGTCAGCGACCAGCACCAATTCGTCGACAATGCCGGAGAAGGCGAACGCTTAATCCTCCAGGTGGACAGCGATCTTTTCCGGGCATTTCGTAAATGTTCAGCAGCACCGCATCTGCTTTGTCATCGGCCTGCTCATGTGCACCAGCACACTTCGCAGACCTCTTTCGCGCATCTGCGGCACTGCTGAACGTTTACAGTCCAGTGGTTTAGCCACGTTTTTTGTTCCTGGTGAAAGATTACGGCTTTTCAACGCTGCGTCTGGATCATTATCCATGAAACAGGCAAGCCAAAAATCGTGATCATGAACGAAATGGTTCGCGATTTTTTGATCAAGCACGATTGTTGACTGCCCTTTTCTTGACCGCACGGCAAGCCTCAGCTACTATGTCCTAAACGTAACCCGTAACCATAAATGGATGGATTCCGCTGATGCCAGCCCCCCCCTTGACTAACGAACAGCGCTTTGCGCTGATCCATAAGTATATCGAGCGGATGCCGAGCCTGTCCACCACGGTGACCAAGGTTCTGGAGGTCTGCAATCGCCCCAACACCTCGGCCAACGATTTGAACCGGGTTATCGCCCTCGACCCGGTCCTGACCGGACAGGTGCTCAAACTCATCAACTCAGCCTATTATTCCCTGCCCAATCAGATCAATTCCCTCACCCGGGCAATCATCATGCTCGGGATCAATACCGTGAAAAACCTGGCCTTGAGCACCGCGGTCCTGGGAACCATGGGGCAAAAAGACTCATTTCGCTCGCTGTCCATGGATGCTTTCTGGACCCATTCCCTATGTGTGGGGGTGATGGCCAAGGCCCTGGCCGGTCTCAAGGGGATCCCCGGCATGATGCAGGAGGAATTCTTTGTGGCCGGGCTGCTCCACGATGTGGGAAAAATCCCGCTGAACAACTGTTTCGCCGAAGAATACCGGCAGGCCCTGGAGCTAGCCGCAATTGAACAGGGGCCGTTGACCAGAGCCGAGGAGATGCTGCTGGGCTTTAATCATGGTCAATCCGGGAAGATGATCGCCGAAAAGTGGCAGCTTAACCTCGCACTCACCGAAATACTTCGCTTTCACCACAACCCGGAAAAGGCCTCGACCGATAACCGGCAGCTGGTTGGTGTGGTGGCCCTGGCTAACACCTACGCCAATCTCTTTGACATCGGTTCCGCCGGAGACCGCTACCCGGATTTGTCCAGAATCAACGAGCTTCTCCGCCAAGTCGGCCTGAGCTGGCTTGAGCTTTCAAGCCTGCACCTGGTTGTGCAACAAGAAATCGACAAGGCCCGGGTTTTTCTCCAGGTCGCCAGGGAAACATTATGAGCATAAAAATCAAATTCTGGGGAGTTCGGGGCTCCATTCCCTGTCCTGGCCCAAAAACCATGAAGTATGGCGGAAACACAGCCTGTATCGAGCTGCGCTTCCCGGAAGTCAATCGTCTCATCATCATTGATGCCGGTTCCGGCATTAGAGAGCTGGGCAATTTCATGATGGCCAATGATTTCAAGGCCGGACCGATCAGCACGGATGTCTTTCTGACCCATACCCACTGGGATCACATCATGGGCTTTCCCTTTTTTACCCCCATCTATGTGCCGGGCAGCACCATCAAGGTTTATGGCCCGGTCAGTTTTGAAGGCGACACCCTGGAAAAAATCGTGGGTGGTCAGCTGACCTACCGCTACTTCCCGGTTCGCCAGGCAGAGCTTGCCGCCAAAATTGAATATCTTGATCTCAAGGAGGGGAAATTCGATTTGGGCGATGGCATCACCGTGACCACAAAATACCTGAATCATCCCATCCTCTGCCTTGGCTACCGCTTTGCCTATCAAGGGAAGGCGGTCTGCACGTCCTATGATACCGAGCCGTTCCGCAATGTTTTCTGCACGGATCCGGAAGACCCGTCCTATGACCAAGGCATGGCCGCCGAGGGCGAACTGGTGGCCCAGGAACAGAATGGCGCTCTGGAACAATTTTTTTCCGGGGCGGATCTTCTGGTGCATGACGCTCAGTACACCCAGGAGGAATATACGGCCAGATTTATGGGCTGGGGCCATTCCTCTTTCGAACACGCCATTGCCGCGGCCAAACATGCCGGCGTGAAAGCCCTGGCCCTGTTTCATCATGATCCCATGCGCACCGATGACCAGATCGACACCTTATCGGAAAAATATTGTGCCCGGGCAGGGCAGGGCGCCACGGAAATTTTCTTTGCCAGGGAAGGAACGGAAATAGAAGTTTAATTTTGGAGGCTTAAGCATTATAGTTTTTCAACAATCATGTCGATGAGATTATGACAGAATATCAAGGAGAAACAATAAAGTCCGACAGAAAAACCGCCACGAACGGGGGACGACGATGGTCATTTCCGATGAAATCAAATTTCCACGACCCGCAAGAATCGGTCCGTATCGTTTGGAAAAAAAGGTCGAGCCCATTGACGGATTAGCCCCGGTGGCGCGCATCGGGGCCTTCAAAAGAGACTGGCAGCGGGACAGGGAAGGGCGACATCGGCAAGAACAGGATTTCCTTTTTTCGTCCGAGGAAAGCTCGGTGCGCCGGCTGGTGGAACAAGTCAACACCCACTTGAATAATCAGAAAATCCTCCTCCATCTTGTCCTCACTAAAGACGAACGCGGTTATTTTCTTGATGTCTACGACTGCTCCGGCAATGAGCAATGCTCCATCATCGGTGATGTGAATATTGACTTGAATGATTTGCCGGCTCTCCTCAGAAACCTTCAGCAGGAATCCGGCATTCTCCTCGACACCATCTCCTGATCCATTCCTTCCCCTCATTTTCCCACATTTCCTCTCATTTTTTCCTATTGAAATCTGGATTGAAACATGCTAACAATGCCATTCCCATTCTGAATGGTCATTCAGGATATAGGGATTTTCCCCTAAAAAAACAGGGGGTTCCAGAGGGTAAATAATGCTGTTGCAAGAAATGCTCATCGAAAACAAAGGCGAGATTCTGGAGGTTTGGGTCGATCGGGTGCTGGCGACCTACCCGGAGGATGGCGCCAGGATCTTTAAAAAAGAGAAGAACCAGTTTGCCAACCCGGTGGGCTATGCGGTAAAAAGCAGCCTGTGGGAGGTCTACGCACTGCTTTTTGAGAGCGAGACGCTCGAAGGGCTTGTCCCCGCCTTGAACCAACTGGTCAAGATCAGGGCGGTACAGGAATTCATCCCGTCCCAGGCCGTTTCGATGGCCTACAAGCTGAAAGAAGTGGTCAAGGATTTCTATCACCGGGAAAAACTGGCTGACCATGAAGGCTGGCTGACTTTTGAGGAAAAGGCCGACATCCTGGCCTACACCCTGTTTGATCTCTACATGGCCAGCCGAGAACAGCTGCACAAGACCAGGCTTGAGGAGTACCGGCGGGGGAACCCCCTCTTGAGCGAGGGGGGATGCTGCCCCTCCCGGCTTTTGCCAGGAAACAACGCGGAAAAGGCGAAAACTCTACAAAACATTCTTTAAGCCGTCGTTAAAAAATAGCCTGCACGATTGTGACCTCGAAAGTGGTTGTGCGCTCCCGGCATAAGGCGCACTAACCAAAGGGCTCAAAACCGTAGCGGTTATTTCGTAACGACTCCTAAAAACCATGATGTGAGGTGACGGTAAATGAGAATTATCAATCCATTAATCGCAGTGCTGGTGCTTGTCGTGGTTGCCTTGGTGGCCGCCCAGGTGCCCGGTGGGCAGGCGCTGGTGGGGATCATCTTGCCCTATCTTGCCTTTGCCGTCTTTTTGGGGGGCGTTGTCTACCGGGTTGTCTATTGGGCAAGCTCTCCGGTTCCCTTCCGGATTCCGACCACCTGCGGCCAGGCGAACTCCCTGCCTTGGATCAAGCAAAACAAGCTTGACTGCCCGTCAACCAAGGCCGGGGTAATCGGCCGGATGCTGCTCGAGGTTTTTCTGTTTCGCTCCCTGTTCCGCAACACCAAGGCGGAAATGCACGAGGGCCCCAAACTGGTATACGGCTCCAGTAAATTTCTCTGGCTGTTCGCGATTTTGTTCCACTACTGTTTTCTGGTCATTGTTCTCCGGCATATGCGGCTGTTCATGGACCCGATCCCTGCTTTTGTCGCAGCCCTTGAGTTCGGGGACGGTTTCATGCAGATCGGCACCCCGGTTTTCTATCAGACCGATGCCATCTTTCTCGGTGCCCTCGCTTTTCTTTTTCTCCGCCGGATAACGCTCACCAACATCCGCTATATTTCGCTGCCCGCTGACTATTTCCCCCTGTTTCTGATTATGGGTATCGGCATCACCGGGATTCTGATGCGCTACTTCCTCAGGGTTGACGTGGTCGCCATCAAGCAGTTGGCCCTTGGTCTTGCCACCCTTTCCCCGACCATCACCGGCCAGATCGGCGCGATCTTCTTCGTGCACGTTTTTCTGGTCTGCGCCCTGCTGATCTACTTCCCTTTCAGCAAGCTGATGCACATGGCCGGCGTTTTCATGAGCCCCACCCGGAACATGATCAATAACAACCGGATGGTTCGGCACATCAATCCCTGGAATGACCCGAAAATCAAGCCCCATTCCTACGCATCATATGAGGATGAATTCCGTGAGTTCATGGTCGGGGCGGACATCCCGGTCGAGAAAGAATTGCCCGCTCAGCCTGCCGGGGAAGAAGCAGCAAAAGCGGCCGAGTGAGCCTGAAAATCTCTGAGAAGGAATGACGACAATGGCAGATACCAAAGTAGCACAGATGAAGGAAAAAGTGGTCAAGGAGCCATCCTTGATGACTGGCGCCGTTCCGGCAAAGGATTGGTGGGACGTGGAAGCCGTTTTCAAGCCGGGAAATTACTGTTATCCGGCCAAAAAAAGTATCGTTGAATATCACAACAAGAGTCTGCCTGGAATTTTCGGGGTTCCCCGCGAGTGGGATCCGGAAAGCGATGACTGGCACCTGCCGGAAAACTGGAAGGAGATCATTCTCAACGGACTGAAAGAGCGGCTTGACAAATTCCGTTCCTTGAAGATCTTCATGGATTGCTGTGTGCGTTGCGGGGCCTGCGCCGACAAGTGCCACTTTTTTCTCGGCACCGGCGATCCGAAAAACATGCCGGTTCTGCGGGCCGAGCTGCTCCGCTCCGTCTATCGCAATGATTTCACTCTGGCCGGCAAGCTGCTGGGCCAGATGGCTGGGGCCCGGCCCATGACCTTCAAGGTGCTGAAAGAATGGTTCATGTACTTTTATCAGTGTACTGAGTGTCGGCGCTGTTCGGTGTTCTGCCCCTACGGCATCGACACCGCCGAGGTGACGATGATGGCCCGCGAACTGCTCCATCTGGTGGGGGTGGGAACCAACTGGATCCTGGAGCCGGCTGCCAACTCCAACCGGACCGGCAATCATCTGGGCCTGCAGCCCCACACTTTTAAAGAAAACGCCGAGTTTCTTCTGGACGATATCGAGGAAGCAACCGGGGTTCGCCTGCAGAATCTCAACTTCAACCGCAAAGGCGCCGAGGTTCTCTTCATCTTCCCCTCCGCCGATGTGTTCGCCGAACCGGGCATCTTCACCTTTATGGGTTATCTGCTCCTCTTTGAGCACATCGGCCTGGATTACACCATCAGCACCTACACCTCGGAAGGCGGCAACTTCGGGCTCTTTACCCACAACAGCTTGATGAAAAAACTCAACGCCAAGATGTACGCCGAGGCGGACCGCCTGGGGGTCAAATGGATCCTGGGCGGCGAATGCGGCCACATGTGGCGGGTGCTCCACCAGTACATGGACACCATGAACGGCCCGGCGAACTTCCTCGAAGTGCCCAAATCTCCGATCACCGGCACGGTGTTTGCTAACGCCGCCTCCACCAAGATGGTGCATATCAGCGAGTTTACCGCCGACCTGCTCCACCACAACAAGTTGAAACTCGACCCCAGCCGCAACGATCACCGGACCGTCACTTACCACGATTCCTGCAACACCGCGCGCGGTATGGGACTGCTGGAAGAACCCCGGCATATCCTCAAGAGCGTCTGCAACAATTTTCACGAAATGCCGGAAAACACCATCCGCGAGAATACCTTCTGCTGCGGCAGCGGTACCGGCCTCAACACCGGGGAGATCATGGACCTGCGGATGCGGGGCGGCCTGCCCAGGGCAAATGCGGTCCGCCATGTGGCCGACAAGCACGGGGTCAACATGCTCTCCTGTGTCTGCGCCATTGACCGGGCAACCCTGCTTGCCCTCAATCAGTACTGGAATCCTGATGTCGAAGTGTGCGGCGTTTCCGAGCTGGTGGGCAACGCCCTCATTATGGAAGGTGAAAAAGAGAGGGAAACGGATCTCCGTTTTACGCCTCTGGCAGGAATGGAGGGCTGATAATTATGTACGGGAAAGGAAGAATCATACCTGCGTTGATACTGTTCTTGGGCCTCATGACCTCCCCGATGTGGTATAAATCCGGGGATGCCGGCAAGATGCCCAAGCCGGAAAAACCGAAGGACTATACAGAATGTGTTGCGCCAGCTCAGTACATGCGAACCTCGCATATGGTGCTGCTCAACCAGTGGCGCGATGATATCCTGCGCGAAGACGGCGCCCGCATCGGGAAAACCGCCAACGGGACCGAATATGTACGGAGCCTGCAGAATGGCTGCATGAAGTGTCACAGCGACAAGAAAAAATTCTGTGACACCTGCCACAGCTATGCCTCCGTAAAACCGTATTGTTGGGATTGTCATCTCCAGCCGAAGGAGGCGATGTAACATGGATAGCAAGAGAAGAGATTTTTTGAAGATTGCCGGGCTCACCGCCATTGCCGGCATTGCCGCACCCTCGGCCTTTAATACCCTGCTCAAGGGCGAAGCTCTCGCCTCCGCCGGTCCGGCTGCGAGCGGCCATGGCGCCGCTGCCCCCACCGGCAAGCGCTACGGCATGGTCATCGATGTCAAGAAGTTCACCGAGAATCCCGGGCTGGCGGAACAATGCGTAACGGCCTGCCACACCATCCACAATGTGCCGGACTTCGGCAACAAAAAGGATGAAATCAAATGGCTCTGGGTCGAATCCTACGACCATGTTTTCCCCGAGCACAGCCAGGACAAGCGCCCGGATGGACTCAAGGGCATGCCCATTCTGACCCTGTGCAACCATTGCGAAAAGCCGCCCTGCGTCCGGGCCTGCCCCACCAAGGCGACCTTTAAGAAAAAGAACGGTATCGTGGCCATGGACTATCACCGCTGCATCGGCTGCCGGTTCTGCATGGCCGCCTGCCCGTATGGCGCCAGGAGCTTCAACTGGCGCGACCCGCGCGGCAAGGATGCAAACGGCCGGCCTTTTATCAAGGCGGAAAACCCAAAATTCCCCACCAGAATGCGCGGGGTGGTGGAAAAATGCAATTTCTGCACCGAACGGCTGGCCATCGGCCAGATTCCGGCCTGTGTGGAAGTCGCAAGCCAAGCCAAGGGCCTTATCTTCGGGGACCTCAATGATCCCAACTCCGAGATCAGCCAGGTACTGAAGACATCCTTTACCATCCAGCGAAATCCTGCAATAGGGACACATCCATCCCTCTTCTATATTATTTGAGGTGAAAGATCATGATTGAGAAAGCATTAAAAGGAAGCACGGGGTACTGGGTCTGGATGCTCTTCCTGCTCTCCCTGATGGGTGTGGGCGCTCTCAGCTATGTCCAGCAATTCAACTACGGACTCGGCATCACCGGCATGAGTCGGGATGTGACCTGGGGGGTATATATCTCCCAGTTTACCTTTCTGGTCGGCGTTGCCGCCGGCGGCCTGATGCTGGTGCTGCCGTATTATCTCCATAACTACAAGGCCTTTGGCCGCATCGTCATTTTGGGCGAGTTCATGGCCATTGCCGCCATCGTCATGTGTCTGATGTTCATCATCGCCGACCTGGGCCAACCCATGCGGGCTCTTAACGTCCTGCTCTTTCCCACTCCCAATTCCATGCTGTTCTGGGATATGATCGTTTTGAACGGCTATCTGATCTTGAACATCCTCTGCGGTTGGGTAGTCCTGCACTCCGAGTACAAGGGAATCAAGTACCCCAAGTGGATCAAGCCCTTTATCTACCTCTCCATCCCGTGGGCGATCAGCATCCACACCGTCACCGCCTTTTTGTACTGCGGTCTGCCGGGACGGCATTTCTGGCTCACCGCCATCCTCGCCCCCCGTTTTCTCGCCTCCGCCTTTGCTGCTGGTCCGGCTCTGCTGCTGATCATCGCCATGGTCCTTAAGCGGGTCACCAAATTTGACGTGGGCCGCGAGGCGCAGGACAAACTGGTGACCATCATCGGTTATGCCGCCATGCTCAACTTTTTCTTCCTGGGCTGTGAATTTTTTGTTGCCTACTACAGCCAGATCCCCGGCCACATGCACACCCTGGATTACCTCTTCTGGGGCCTTGGCCATGGCGATCAGGTCTTCAACAATCTGGTCCCCTTCATGCGCGCCTCGGTGATCATGGGGCTTACAGGTATCGGCCTGATTTTTTACTCCCGGGTCAAGCAATGTGATGGGCTGCTGGTTATTTCCTGCCTGCTCATCTTCATTTCCTTCTGGATTGACAAAGGGCTCGGCCTGGTGCTAGGCGGTTTTGTGCCAAGTCCCATGGACTATGTAACCGAGTATGTGCCCAGCTTTCAGGAACTCGGCGTTACTGTAGCTGTCTGGGCCACAGGCGCCTTTATTCTCTCCATCCTCTACAAGGTGGCGATCAGCGTCAAACTCGAGAAGGAAGCCTGAAACAGGGCTTTTTAGCTCTTTGCCACATAGGCCGGTCCCAAGGCAAGCTCCCCGCGAGGGGGCTTGCCTTTTTCATGCCGGCCCTTAACCAAGGCCAGGAAAACAGCGGGGGGGGGGAGAAGAAGAATAGGGCCTGGCCCCGGATGCGGGGCGAAAACGGTATTGCTTTCTTGGCCCGATCGTTCTAATATCTCTCGCACATGGCGCCCGTAGCTCAGCCGGATAGAGCACCGGCCTTCTAAGCCGTAGGTCACAGGTTCGAATCCTGTCGGGCGCACCAAAAAATACCAAAAAACCAACCAGTTGTAACATGGTTGGTTTTTTGTTTTTATGCTGATTTGGCTTTTTTGAGAATGTCAGTGTCCCATATTTGTCCCATGGAAACCATTTATATCCCATAAGTGGAAATCAGAACAAGTGCCCCACTGTCCCACCCATGTCCCAGAACAATGTGGCTAATTTGCAACGGTCTGCATAATGCGGGTGATTATCTTCGCTTTCTTTTCAAGAAAATAAGGCAGCACCAAGCCAAAGAAATAGTACGCCAAACCAATAACGGACAAATAGGCGCACACTTTATTGGCAATAGGATCCGAGAAATGCCCGGTCAGGATTATTACCAGGATTAACGGCAGGGAAACAAGCACCTGCAGCAGCGCAAGAACTCTGGAGCTGAAAAAGAACCCTGGTTTGGCTTGGCGATACAGCTCATACATTCTATTCGGTTCCACTATCTCTTCCTCCATCACGAAATTTAATAAGACGCAAAGTCTTCTCGGCAATATCGCCCTCAAGTTCTCCCCTCTGCAGTCCGGCAGCATCTTCTTCAAAATACTCATACAAAAAAACAAGCAGCTCAGCTTTGGTTTCAGGAGATAGCACCCGCAAATCCTGCATCAATTGGCCTTCGACGGTAGCGATAATCGTCTCTAAAAGTTTTCCGTCAACCGGCCGGGCTTCACCGGTCAGAAGCCAGTTAATATTGACGCCAAGGCGGGCTAAGCCCGCAAGAACCTTCCCGCCAGGAACCTTTTCGTTTTTTTCATATTGGCCAATAGCAGTAGCGGACGAGCCAATCTTCCTGGCTATCTCCCCCTGGGTAAGATCCAAGCGAATTCTAATTGCACGCAAGCGCGCTCCGAGATTTTCCACATTCCACTCCGGAAAAAGTTTGCTTTTATAAACTATAGTGTATATATTACACATAATGGCATCGCATAGCACCATTTTCTCATATTTTATACCAGGAGCATAAAAATGCAACAGAAGAGTATGTTTGAGCTTTTGGGAAATTATCCTCCATTGCTTTCTCTTGCGCAAGCATCGGAAATCACGGGGCTTTCTCAAAAAACATGGAGAAATTGGCTAACAGCCGGGCAATGTCCAGTACCCACTGTACGAGTCGGCAGAGCAATCCGGCTGAAGCTTCATGATCTTGCAGAATGGATAGATTGCGGTGGCAGTGTTTTGCCAGAACAGCAG
This sequence comes from Deltaproteobacteria bacterium RIFOXYD12_FULL_56_24, assembly GCA_001799285.1. Taxonomy (GTDB): domain Bacteria; phylum Desulfobacterota; class Desulfobulbia; order Desulfobulbales; family Desulfurivibrionaceae; genus Thiovibrio. Next base: position 14,202 of record MGTD01000018.1, on the reverse strand, counting down.
AAACGAAGACCCGGCCGTCCGAAAAAATCCTCGAAGGCATAGGAGGGTGCCGTGTCAATCCGTCTGATGACGGCGGTATGGAGCACAGATATGCCGTCAGCAGGACGCAAACTGGTCGCTTTGGCTCTTGCTGATATTGCGGATGATGAAGGAAGGTGTTGGCCATCGGTTCGGCACATCGCGAGGAAATGCAGCATGGATGAAAGGTCCGTTCAGCGTCACCTTCGGGATTTGGAGCGAGAAGGACTTATTGAACGGCAAGACCGTCCGGGGCGGTCCAGGATTTATTGGCTGAGAGGCGACATTCTGTCACCCCCGTCAAAGTGTCACCCCGTAAAAAATGACAGGGCGGGGCGACAAAATGTCACCCCGCCCCCCCCAAATCTGACACCCATACCCACCAATACCCTGAACTATTTACCCCCCACCCCCAAAATAGAAGCGCAGGAGGTCGAAGAATATATTCAGGCCGCACTACGCTTTGATTGTCGCGACAAAGAAAAGTCCTTGAATTTTTGTTCTGCAGTTCGCAAAGCCATAGCCTTAGAAGGAGGACAGCTGCTCCCAGAACGGCGCGCGCAATTGTTGCGGTGGCGGCAGCAATTAAATGGGCAATCGGCACCTGTTGTTACTGTTGAAGCACGATTCGCTGCATTTGAGTCTGCCGCCGATACTGAAGAGTATTGGGCGCGGTTTTCTGGTCAAAAATGAACACAATAGGCAATCTGTGAGAATCTATAAATAAGAAAAAATCCCTTTCTTTCAGTATGTTGAGCATATTTAGTAAACAAATCAAAACAGGCAATGAATAAAAATAAGATTTTTTATGTAGCGTTGCTACAGGTGCGCTTGAGTGCGTTGTGTCCTTGTTGACCGACCCACCACACACCACCCATGGGACTGGCAAACCGAAGATTTAGCCCTTTCACCCCGAGGTTAATGGCACCTCCCTTGCGTGATCGTATCTGTAATCGGTTATTTTTAATGTACCAGGAATTATACCCCTGAGTTTTGATGCCCTGGTAAGGCGTTAACCGGTTCGAAAATTTTGGGCCTGTGTGCTGAATGCGATATGGAGCCTCGGTGCTCGGCACACATAAATGAAGAAGCTCTACAGGAGCGGAGCTGCAACCGCTCGGCATGAGAATGCCGCAAAAAGAGCATGTCATCTCAACCAGTTTTTTGGACAAAAAAGGTCAGGGGTAAATTATGGGGCAACACAGATGGCCACGGTCTTTGCATTCGCAGGCCGAAGCCGTTTTCCAGGGCATCAGAAATTTCCGGCAGACGAAAGCACAAAGCCTGCTTGGATTGCGCTCCTGCGGCTCCTGGAAAATCTACAGATATGAAGCCCACCGTTTTGTCCGTTACATGCAGGAAAAAGGACGAGTCAACCTGCTGGACACCGCTGGGGTGACCGAGGACATGGCCGCTTATCTCGCGGAAAAACTTGCTCACTATGTCTTGCGGAAAAGATCACGCCAGACCATGGAAACGCTGCTTGCCGCGATGGGCAAGCTCCAGTACTCGATCAATCACTACATAGAGAAACATGGCCTTGCTGTGGCCGTCTTGGAAACAGAAAATCTGCGAAAGGAATTCTATGCCCGGAGCAAAGTCTGCCTGCATAAATCAAGCAAGGTTTTCGGCAACCGGGCATATCCGGATCCAGTCCGGCTTATCGAAAATATTGCCGATCAGACCTTCCAGTTACAGGCCTCGTTGCAATACGAAGGAGGCCTGCGGGCCGAGGGAGCCGGGGCGCCAAGTAACCGCCGGCTGCAAAATCCTCTTGTCAAGAAAGGGTTGCACGGCATCGGCAGAGACCCGGCCACCGGTAATCAAGCCGGGGTCGTCGCGGTCAAGGAGAAGGGCGGGAAGGAGACCGAGCACTATATTTCCCTGGAAACTTATAACCGGCTGGAAAGATACATCCAGGACCATGGCCGGCTGGAAAGCGATTATGCCGCCTATGTGGCGGCAATCAACCAAGCAGCCAAGAAGACCGGGCAATACGCCCCCGGCCGCGGCAGTCATGGCCTTAAGCATAACTTCGCACAGGAGCGGTATCTTGAATGTATTGGCCATGGGATGTCTCATGAGCAGGCCCTCCAGCAAACCTCTCTGGAAACCGCACACTTCCGGATGCGGGAAACCTTGACCTACACCAGCGGATAAACCGATCGTGGACGACATGCTTAACCCGATTACCGGCCTCACCGCCAAAGAGCGGAAAAGATTATTGTCTTGGGTGGCTTCCCTGCCTGAGGAAAAGGTCATCGGCATCTTTCAGGATGGGGTTAAAAAATCCTTTCAACTCCAGAAGGAGCGGCCTGATCTGTCCGGCAGGGTCAACAAGTATTGCGCTTTTATCGCGGCGGCGCGCCGGGCCGGCTGGGATACCATAAAGGGCAAGGGATACCGGGTCGCTCAGCAGGAACAGTATCAGGATTTTTCACATCTGAGGCACGCCAGGGCAGCAGAGCTGCTTCAGCGGGGGCGCACTCCCGTTCTGCGAAGAAAGGTGCTTGCTTATTGGGGAGAGGTAAAGGAGCTGAAAGAAGAGGGCATGGGCTTTCGGCCGATTGCCGCCTACCTGTTAAAGTCCCGCAAGATCAAGGTCTCGGCGTCATACCTGATGAAATTGTGGCACGAGGTGGAAGGGAATGATTGAGTTCGAGCTCGACGGAATCAGGATTGAAATTGGGGTCGAAATGGAACGGCACGATTACAAGGACGCTAATTGTCGCGGTAGGACACGCTTTGAGCGGCGCGTCACAATTTATGCGGGATTCTGGAATTTCCCCGTCCGGGGAAACATGCAGGAGCTTTCCTACATAAAAGCTTCCCTGACATATTTCATGCAGGGCTATTGGAGACGCTCCGGCAAGGATGGCGGCAGAATTGATCTTGTCAAAAAAATTGAGCGAAACTCAGAGTGCGAAGACAACCGGATTCTGTACTTTGTCGCCCGCCAGAAAAATAAGAGAAATTTCCTTCAGATATGCCTTGAGGAAAACGGCGTCATTACCAACCAAGTTTATCTCGACGGCCAAGAAGTCCTCATGCTGGATCTGGCCATCGGCAAGGCAATCCATCTGTTGACTCCGACATCTGGCCAGCGGGATAGCGGATACTACTAAGAAGGAGAGCATAGCATGTATGACGAAGGGCTAGAACAGGTTTTCCACGACAAAATTCGGGAAGCGTTTACAGGTGGAATGAGCGTGATCGAAATCGCCAATATCTTCCGGCACAGGCGGGTGGAGTTCGTCCATGGGGTGCTGCGAAATGCCGGCCTTATCCCCCACATGCCCAAAGACGAATATCACCGCCGGTATGAGATTGATGTACGCCTACAAAACGAGCTCAGAAAAAAAGGGTATTCTTTTGGCCGATGGTGCCTGAGCTGGAAATTCGATCCGACAGAGGCCACCCTCTCACTGCAAAAGCCCCCAGATGAGGGAATAACGGCGGTCCACAAGGCACTGTGTCGTGATTTCCCGGAGACCTACTCCGAGATGTACGGGGAAGCGACTTCCCCGAAGAAAATATGGTCCATCGCAAGCGAGTTCGAAAAACTTTCGGTGAGCATCACCTGGGACAAAATCCAAAAACGCTATATTGCCCAAGTAGTAGAGTCCCCAGAAATTGTTGGAGACGGCATCAATTGGGACGATGCCTTGCAAAACATGAAGCAGGTAAACCGCCTCCAGAGACACATCAAAAGGTTGGAGCTTGCCACCGCAGGCATGCTTGCTACGGAATCAGAGAGGGGCCTTACTCAACCACCGCCTTGAGCAGGGCATCCCTGGCGTCAGCGTAGAACTGGATATCGATTTTGGTAGCCATATCATCGGATAAGTCAATGAGCTGACGGCGGCAGGTTACCGGCATCAGCAGGACACTGGCGCCTTTTTCGGCGGCAATTTCAGCCAGGGCCACCGGATTGTGAACCGGTTCGATGGAACCGCCAAGGTTGATTTCACCCACCACGATCAGGCCGCCGCGCACGCTTTTCCGGAGAAGCGCGGTGCCCAGGGCGATCAGGGCGGCCACCCCCAGCTTGGCCCCTGACTTGGCAGCATCAAAGGCCCGCAACTGCACGGTGAACTCATGCTGACGCGGTTCTTTGTCTCCTACCAGTTGCGGCGCCCGGGCATACAGGTTCTGCTCGGCGCAGCCCATGGATTCGCGAAAGGCGGGTGGCACCGGTTTGTTGAGAATTTTCAACCCGCTCCCTGCTCCCTCATTGACCTCAATCCGGTACAGGCCTGGATGTTCTTCATCACCGCCGGGGCTGATGCTCCACACTTGGCCGGGCTCCAGGGGATCGCTGCCAATGCTGTTTTCGCTTTGCAGTTCCGGAGTGGCAACGAACTTCTCCACCCCGTCCGCCCCCATAACATAGCTGAAATGGGTGTTGCGAAACTCGGCGGCCCCGATCCGCTTCTGCTGCTCCTTGACTCGGCGACGGGCCTCCAGGGCGATCCGCACCGCCCACTCCAGGTCCTCTTCCGGCACCTGGTCGTCATTGCCGGGATAAAGCAGTTTCAGCAGGCCACTCACCGTCTTGTTCACCGCATTGGTGTCCCGGCCGGAAAGCGCCCCCCCATAAAACACCCGGTTTTGCAGCACACTCAGCCGGCTCTGGTTGCGCAATTGGCTCCAGCACTCGGAAAGAAAATCACTGACCAGACCAAAATGGCTGGTCAGCAATTCCTTGCTGATCTTGGGGACATCCCAGCCGGGCAAAAAGGCATGAATCCGGTCCATAAAGGCGGTATCGTCCCGCATCTCTGGCGGCAGGGGGCCGAACAGGTGGCTGATCCGCTGCTGGTGCTCCACATCCACTTCGAAGTTGCCCACCAGGACGATGCTGCCGTCGGCCCGGATGCTTTCCTTGCCCCGGCTGAACTCGCCGGACTCCATGTAGCCTTTCATGATGTTGACCCCATCCTTCTGGTCGAAGGAGACCCCGGAAACCTCATCGAAGCAGACCACATCATATTGGCAGACCAGACCCCGCCGACCGGTGCCCATGTGGACGAACATCCTGGCCACGGTGGCCTTACCGCCGGAAATCAGGTGGGAGTATGGAGAAACCTGCTGGAAAAGATGGCTTTTGCCGGTGCCTCGGGGGCCAAGTTCAACCAGATTGTAGTTGCGCTCGACAAAGGGCACCATCCTCAGAAAAAGGGCATTCTTCTGGCGCTCGGCCAGCCCGGCCGGCTCCATGCCGATGGAGCGCAACAGAAAATCCTTCCATTCTTCGGTGGTGAAATTCTTACGGGCCTCAGCGAGTTGATCCAGCACATCCCGTTTGGAGAGCTGGATTTCGCGCAAGGCCTTTATCCCGAAAGGCCGGCCATTCTTCTCCTGGGCAATTACCTGGTCATAGTCGAGAGTGATTTCAGCGTAGAAGCCGCCGGTCAACATCCTTTCATGGCGACTGACCAGTTCGGCCTCGATCCGGGCATCGTTCAACCGCAGGCTGGGAAGGGTGGCCAGATAGGAGTCGGTCTTGGCATCGAGACGGGCGGTGATCAGGTCGATGATCTTGACTTCCCCCTGTTCCCTGGCCCGGGACTTAAACAGCTCTTCTTCTCCGGCCTTGACCGTGCGGTCGGAGAGCTGGCGCTGGACGATGGCCAGGCCCTCGTCAATCTCATCCTGAGCGATGCTGGCGCAGTAGCGACCAAGGAGGAATTCGACCACATAGGTCGGCACCGGAAACTGGCGGCTGAAGGTCCGGACCAAGTCCTTTCTGACCAGGTAGCCATCCAGGGAAGAAGCTGCTTTTTTGTCAATCTGATCCAGAGCTATCATTCTTTTTCTCCACCAATAACCGTGGCAACTTGAGCGGCAAGTGCGCCACCGGGTGCGCACAGAACCAGGACCGCGGGCTGTCCTTCCAGCTCTTCGTCCTCAACAACCACCGAAGCGGTGCCGTTGCCCTTCAATTCCTTTACCCCAACCACCACGCTGAAGGCCGGGTCTCCGGCCTGCCTGCGGATATCCAGCGACAGGCCGTTACAATCGCCAGTCACCGCCACCGTGCAACGCAAGCCCTTCCAAACGATATCGGTAAAGACGAGCGCGCCTGCTGCGCCGCAAGCCTCGGCCGACCGGCTGACGGTAAGCTCCAAAACCAGACACTCCTGCAAACTCAAGCCACCGTGGGCGTATTCCTCCCCCTGCCGGTAACAGGAAATCCCGTCGGCCAGGGCCACCAACTGCTCCGGATTCCAATACCAGGGATACAGGCGCTCATCGGTGGCCGCCCCCTGTTTGATTGCCGCACAGCGGCCCCATTTGCTGTCAACCAGACAGGCGGGCAGCTCCGTCTTGGGCAGGCCGTCGGGCAGCAACAGCCAGCCATGATCGGTTACCACCCGCACCTTTTGCCAACCGGCATCAAGCAGGGCAATGATCCGGTCGCGGATCTCGATGAGGAGGGGGTCAAGATGCCTGGCGATCTTCGCGCCTCGGCTGTGGCCTTCGTGGTCAATATCGCCGAACTCGCACCAGGCCTTGCCCTGTCCGTCGCCGTTCTCGGCCCGGTCGAGAATCCGCCAACCCTGTTCTACCATGATTTTCCGCAGCAGATAGGCGGTCAGCGGCTCGAAGTTGTAGCCCACCGTTTCCTCCGCCAGTTCAGAGGAAGAAAGGACCGGGGCCATTGCCGGCTTGCCGGTGCCGGTGACGCTGGGGAGAGGCACCCAGTAAGGCCGCTCGCCAACCGTTTTTCCCTTTTCCGCCAGCATCTTCTCAAGTCGTTTGGCCAGGTCAAAACGCAGGCCGTCAACGAAGAAGAGGCATTCACCTGGCGCAACCGGAGTTGCTCGCCTCGAAAGGATGCTGCCACCAGGATAGGCGGTGGCGGACACGGTTTTTTGCAGGTAGCGGGCCGATTCTTCCGCCCAGGGGAGATAGGCGGCCCGGATCGCGCCGCTGATCACCGCTAGATCGGCAGGGGCTTCAAGCCGGGCAAGGGCATGGAGAAGGGCGTCATCGGCCTGCCAGCCCCTGGCACTAAAACCGCTTACCAGATCATCCAAGGTGCCGGCGGCAAGACCTGTGCCGGTGACCTCGGCCAGACGGGCCAGATGCTCCATGGCTTGTACCAGCGGCGCCTCGCCCAACTCGGCCCAAACCAGCCGCCGCCGGTGGCCATGGCGTCCTTCCAGGTCAAGCAGCTTTTTTCGGGCCTGGTGGGCAGGCAGCTCGGCCAGGGCCAGAAGATCCCGGCGCAGGCTTTTCTCCTGGTCATCATTCCATTGCGGCCAGCCGGAGAAAGGGCCATCAGTCGAGTGCCAGAACAGGGTGGCGTTGGGGGCCTGGCATTGACGAATCCGGGCCGGAAGATTCGGATAACGATGAGGGGCCTCGCAGAACCGCTGCCATACCGCCCGCCACGGTCCTTCCTGGCCGGCCAGCTTGGCGGCCCCGGTCAGAACCCCTTCTTTTTCCGGATGAAAGGCAAGCTGCGATTTGCACACCTCAACGAAGGCCTGCCATTCGTTCTCGGAGCGAGCACCCCGAAAGCCATCGCCCAGATCAAGCCAGAGCAGAAGATCACGGGTCGGATCGCCACCGGTGAGCAGGGTATTGAAAAAATCCTTGTCAAGCCGCTTGCCTGCAAGCAGCTTCAGGTCTTCATCCAGCAAACGGTACAGGGCCAACTGCATGGCATTCTTGGCCTCGCTGTCTTGGGCCGCATCCAGACCCAGCCCGCCCTGGTCCGACTTGAGATAGGCAAGAATGGTCCAGTCCTTGGCGTTGATCTGCGACCAGATCACCCCCCGATACTGGAGTTCCGCCAGCGGCTTCAAGTGGTCCGGGCAACTTTCAACGGCCCGCAGATCCTGGCGGCTGACACCCGGCAGATAAAGAATCGGCGTCAGGCCCTTAGGCAGAGAGAGGTCATCCGTCTTGCCGGCAATGACGCAACGCAACCAGATGGCCGGGCCAGTCCGCCTTTCCGGGGCGTAGTCTCCGAGGATGAACAGCTCCGGAAGCTCGGCCTGCAAGAGCGGAATCACCGCCTCCCACTGGCGATCCCGGTCCGGCCAGAGGATGCAGGCCGGCGCCACCTGGACCTCCGGGTTGAAGACGGCTGCTTCTCGCACAGCATTTAGGAGATGCTCCATCATTCTCATGCTTCACCCCCTATCCATTGTGAACACCAAGCCACGGTCTGGGGGTGCAGGAATAAAGCTGTTCTTCGCCTACTGCAACCATTGTCATTAGAGCCCGTAAATAGTCGTCAAGTTGTCTAAAACTTCACCCTTTGTCCGCGTACCTAGTTCCAAGGCAGCAAGATCGATCTCTTCCTCTCCCATCGCCAATAAGAAAATTCGCATATCTTCCTTGATTGACTCTGGCACATCGGTGATGGGCTCCGGGGTAAGAACTGGGAACAGCCGAAAGACATCATTTCGGTGTTTTTTGATCTTCTTGCTGTCAATGGGCTCGCCGCTCGCCTTCCTGGCGCGTAGATCCAGCCACGCTCTTGCCTTAAGCGGAATGATATGTTTCGGGTCCACCACAGAAACTCCACGCAGTAACTGTTGGCCTTTTTGAATCCAGGCGTAATAATCGTCATCCAGGAGAATAGCGGACAAACTTGCGGCCTCTTCCTCAACGGGAATAGGGGTAAGATGACCATCTCCCTCTTCTGTCTTCAAGACATTTGGCGCCCGTGAGAACAACTCCAGCATAGCCGGAAAACCTGCAACTTTAGGTTTTTTGAAGCGATAAAACTGTTTCTCGCCCGTAGACTTTTCCTGGATTTGATATTCGCCAGCACGGATAAACTCCCAAAAAACTTCAACAAAGGGTCTGTCGAGCGCCTCGATACACAAGACTATGTCGAGATCTTGCGTGGCGCGAAAATTTAGCCCCGCTTCATCCAGGGCCAGGTCACAGGCAACACCTCCGATCAGGACATATTGGCTGGTAAAGTTCTGAAAATGGTCCCTGAACCGCCCCAAACCTCTTACCATTTCATCCCCTCCAGTAGTTCTTCCAGCGCCAACTCGATTCGTTCATCGCTCCTATCTCGCAAGGAGAGATACAACGAGAGCCGGTCCACCAAATCATTTTGGGCAAACAAATCCGGGGGGTATCCCCAGACTTCGACCTCCACTGTTTGTGAGTCAGGCCTATCCAGAATCTCCACGTTGCGTCTTTGCAAGGAGACCTTCCACTCATTTTGGCTCACGGCAAAGACTTCGTGGTTGGGCTCGGCCAGCATTGAATAACTGGCCATGGCCGTCAATCCTGCCCGAAAATGAGCAAATACATGATCGAAGTCCATTCTGAGCAGATAGTGCCGGTGCTTAACGGGGCTACGCCAGAATGGTTGCAATTTTTGCCAAAGTTCCTGGCCGGTCACACCGTATTTCACGTCATTGTTGAGTCGTTCATTGGTAGGCACTGAACCCAGGGCTGCGTCCACTTCTTTAAAAGCCCTGGTCATGGTCATTTTTGAATAGCCAAGAATCTTGGCCATTTCCGTCGGGGTTGTTCTTTCCCGCCCCATATTGCTGTTGTATATCCAATACAGGACCAAGGCCTGGGTGGCCGGGCTAAATTTATCTATGCTCCGGCGCTTTTGGCGAAAATGTTCCCGTAGGTCAATGGCCAGCATGGGTAAATACAACTGGTTGCCGGGCACTATGAACGGCACATTATGTTCGATCAACCGCTTGCGGTTATAGGCGGTTACTCGATCTCGGGCGTAAACGACTTCACCTTCATATTTTTCCCTAACCTGATCCATATGCTTTCGGAGAGTGGCAGGAGAGTGCTCTTCATCGCTGGTATCCAGCATCAACAATATATTGAGCCCAAACAGTTCTGCTTGAAAATAGGCATAACCGTCCTGCAGAAAGAAGGGTAAATGCTTGCTTTTTTCCCATGGGCGAGCGGGGATGGTAACATTGAGTGTGTCGCGAAGATACTGGATAAGTTGCTCGATCAGTGTGGACATTGCCGCCTCCTGTAACACTTTTTTTGCATAGTATCCTTGCAAGAGTTACTGCGCAATAACAATGTTACCGGCTTTGCATTCCGGCCAGAAGACACAGGCCGGCGCCACCTGGACCTCCGGATTGAAAACCGCCGCATCGCGGACGGCTTTCAGAGTGTGCTCGAAAACTCTCATAACAACCCTTGCCGATTTGCTTCAGCCCAGACAAACGGGGATCGTTTTTGAAGAAAGGCAGCGGTGTAGTAGCCTTCTCGATATTCCTGGTAGTGGCGGGCACGCATCTCCTTATTTCCGTCATCGTTCAAGCCAAGTCGAACTATGGTTGCCAGAACCGCAACCTTTTGCTCCTCCGACAAATCCGGGTTTGGGTAAATGTGGCCGGTGATTGGCTCCAGGTGAAACCAGCCGCTTTCCACCTCAAAGGGATCAAGCACATCGTCATAATCCCTTTTGCGGCTGTTCATTCGGGAGCAGGCGAGCCGGTAGTTACTCCATTCGTAAGCCAATTCCGCCCGTTGGGACTTGGCAACGAAGTGATCTACCGATCCGCCGCCAGTAACCCGCTCAATAAAAACCGACAGATAGGCACAACAGCCGCTGTAACTTGAATGCATTTCATCAAGGCAGTACCGCCAATAGGGCTCCAAGGTGGTTTTAGGCGGCAAGGGTTGATCAAGGGAAATTTTCTTCTTTTGCAACCAGGCAAGGCCTTTCTGCCGAACTTCCACATCGAACGATGCGGGCTCCGGCTGAGCAGCAACATGAATCATGACAACCACCCCTTCTTTTCCGCCACGAAACGCCAGCGCATCCAGAAAGGATCGGTATCCGACAACACTTCACGCAGACGCTGCTCCAAAGCCTTGGCGTCATCCTTACTAAAGGACGCGTTGCTTAACGCCTGCGTTGCGTCTTCCAGCACTTTTTCGGCTTCAATCGAATAGCCGGACTTCAAGTCAAAGGCCTCGCTGGTCAACCAACCGCGCACATCTCCCTGCCTGATAAACTGCCTGGGGGTGAGAACGACTTGATTATTGACCAGATCAAGATCAAACCAAGCATCCAACTTCCCGTCAAAAAATGGCTCGACGGAAGCCATAATCAACGGAGAATGGGTCACAACAATGAGTTGAACCTCGGACGATGTCATCAATTGATCCATCACCTTCATCAGGGCCGGAATCACCGTGCGCTGCCATTTCGGATGCAGATGCGACTCCACTTCATCCACCAAAAAGACTGTTTTGGTTTCCGGCTCCTCTCCCAACAGTTCTTTCGCCTTCAGGTGCTCTTCCCAACACCAAACCAGAAAATAGGCCAGGGAAATAATACGGCGCATCCCCGAAGAGGCATGAACCACGGCCACTTCCTGTCCATAGGGCATTTTCAATGTGGGCATGTCTCGCACATCATCCAAGCTGATGCGGGTCAAGCCACCCGGAACGAGTTTTTCTTCCGAAGTCGGCGACACAACCTCCAGCACGGCGGTCAGCGAAGCAAATGCCCTGCCTTTTTCCTTCTGCCAACCTGCCCAATCTCGAATCAGGCCGTTACAAAGCCATGTGCCATCTTCGCGTTGCAGCCCGTCCCATACCTCCTTTGGACTGAAAACGTAGGCCGGCGGGCGCTCGGTTCCCTCTTCGTTATTTTTCAATTTCCAGTAGTTGCGAGCGGGGTCCCAAACGGCAAAACTGCCGTCAGCCAACGCGTAAAAAACCAACCCTGGAATTGCCGGACGGCCTGGCGGGGCTGTCCAATTCTGGCTTCTTGCTTCAAAGGTACTGGTATGGCCCTTCGTTTTTGACGCTGCAGAAAACGAAAAATCAATTTCTGCTCCCTGCTTTTTGTCAGTGGGCAGGACCACCTTTCCGGAGGTGAGTTTCGGGTTCAATTCAGCAGGCCATTTGCGAGTCATAGCCCACCAGGCAATATCCAGCAGAAAGCTCTTGCCCAGGCCGTTGTCGCCGGTGAGCAGGTTCAGCCGTTTACCAAATTCCAGCTCCATCTTTGGGGCCGGTCCGACATTGGTCATTTTTAGATGTTTAATCATTATCACACCTTACCGTATTTTTTTGAACATCCCTTTGAATTCGTTCGAAATTACACCTATTCACGCAGAGTGAGCGTTAAAAGGTCACTTATCGGGTCAGATGACCGGATAAACCTACTTCTGACCCTTTACCTGCACCGCGCTTGAAACAAGCCCTAATCGAGTGAAGCCTGCCGTGTTGCTCTTGTCGCTCTGACGAGCATAAAACCATAGGGTGCCGTTCCCAAGGCAAGAAGGACATCGGCGTACCCATGGTCCTTGATGTATTCAACCGCCCTGTTCAAGCGTCCAGAACTCAATTGTGTATGCTGTTTAAGTTCTGGACCTTCCGCGCTGTCCAAGGCAGCGATTGCACTAATCACAACTTTTACATCATTGTCTGGTTTGTACTCCAAGAAGCCACTCATTGCGTGATGAAGAAGATAGGTAGGCTCGACAGATCCGAAATCAAACGGGTGATGACCGAGTTCCTTGTTTGTTTCAGCAAGACCCTGTGACTCTAATTCGTCCACCGCGTCATTTAGTTCAGTGGGGGTAAGATGAAGTGCATCAGCAAGTTCTTTGTTTCGGACTGCTCGCATGAAAGGCTCATCAACATCTGTCGCTCGAAGCAAGTGAAGCCCCACTGTCGAAGCCAGCCGAGATAATCCGGCGACTGGCTGCACAATCGCCTTCAGGTGGGCTGGAGTCTCACCGAGTGGTGGTTTTTCCGATACACCATTCAACACATTGAAGATAGTCCGCACCCCGCTGTCAAAATCTGTCCGCATATCTACCCAGTGCAGGGTGCGAAGCGCCATCGGAATTTCGACATCCTCCTTGATGATCGGAATGACCCGCACTAAATTTTCGATACGGTACATTGTCGCTTGGTTTAGTTCTTCGCGCACCCAGCTAGAGCGAACACTCTCCTTCGAGAGTATAATGGCGAAGGCTTTGGCGTTGGCGAGGCCCTCCTCGAAAATCTTGCTGATAATCGAGTCGCCCGGCTGAATGTCCCACTTGGCAAACCATATATCTTGTCCCAGCGCCATTAATGCGTTGGCTAAACGATCTGCAAAATCCCTATCATTGTTGGAATAGCTAATGAAGACCTTCTTATCCGAGGTCATTGACTACCTCCTTTATGCGTTGCAGATCAACTGAGGTGCGGACGATCAGGTCTTCCGGTCGGAGACCTCCTGCGGAATGTTCTTTAATGTGGGTTGGGTTTATTTTACCTATCGGGGTAGCCTGGTACGCTCCGCGGGAATTTCGGGAAGCAATCCGAACAAGCGAAAACGGCACTTCGGCCGCCCCAGTCTTCTTGTGAATATCGATTACGGTGCCAACCGCAAGATCAATGCCTCCAACAAGCACAAAGACCCACCCCTCTGGCATATCGCGATTACGTTCAAACGATGTTACTTGCAACCCGACCAATCGCCCCATATACAGTTGCCAGCCTTGGTTGAGCACCGAAAGGGTGAGAAAAACCAGCGCGAAAGCGACGAAAGTCACAGACATCATCGTAGCGCCATTTAGAGTAATGCCGGACGAAGGAGTGATGTACACTGCGAGGATCGACGCGCATCCGGTAAGCGCAGCCCACCAGTATCGAAAAAACGGATTGATTAGGAAGAGCAGAAAGCCCTCAATCGTAGGTAGAGTTTTCGCTGGTTGTCTATCGATCATATGGGGAAGCCCTCATATCATTCCTTTGCCGCCGGAGAAGTGCGTTTCTCTTCCAGGCTCAAATGGTGGTCGTTAATCCGGTCGCCGCCCCAGAGGTGGTACCAGGGGGCGGACTCCACGTCTTTGCCTCGGTCTTTTTCCCATTTGATGTTGGGTTTGTCGCGGAGGATGCCGGTGCCCTTTTTGGCGACATCGGGGGCGGTGAGGAAGGGGCGGATGTTGAGGCGGACGCCGTCGTTTAGGTCGGGGTGCCAGCCGATGGGTTGTTTGGCGAGGGGTTTCCAGCGGATGAAGATGTCGTAGGGGGCCTCGCCTTCGAGGATCAGCTCCAGTTTTTTCTTGAGGCTTTCGGCGGCGGCGAGTTTTTCCTGGGCGCCATCGACTCCCGTTGCCTGGTCCTGTTTCTGGCGGCTGATCCAGTCGCCCAGGTAGGTGTAGATCAGGGTTTCGAGGAGTTTGTGGTCGAGCTTATGGTAGTTGA
>MGTD01000017.1 GCA_001799285.1 Deltaproteobacteria bacterium RIFOXYD12_FULL_56_24 | reverse complement strand
TCACCGATTACATTTCATAGGTGGTACACTTTGCTTGACCATTTTTGGTACATTATTGCATGACCATTGACAGACGTCCTGGACGCCGTTCAGATTGTATCCATTGAGGAGGTGAAAAAACGCGATGATCGAACCTACTAAAATACAACCGATCTACCAGGGTGGGGTTCCGGCCTTCGTGGTCATTCCCTTTGCCGATTTCGCCCGCGAACATCCGAAAGAAGCGGAAGCCATCAAACCGCTTCATCCGCGCATCCCCGAGGGAGACGCCGTGCCACATGAGGTGGTGTCCATGCACATCGACCGGGACATCACCTACCTCCGCGCCTGGCGTGAATATCTGAACCTCACACAGGCCGAGGTGGCCGAGCGAGCAGGGATCACCCAGGCCGCTCTCTCCCAAATGGAATCCGGCGAGGCGAGGCTACGCAAGGCAACACGGGAAAAGCTGGCGCAGGCCATGGGCTTGAACCCGGAACAACTGACCTAAATGAGAGCCATGAACAGACTGCCCAATATCCATCCCGGCGAGATACTACGGGAAGAATTTCTCAAACCCATGGGGATCAGCCAATACCGGTTGGCCAAGGCCATCAGCGTTCCGGCCATGCGCATCAGCAAAATTTGCGCAGGAAAGCGCTCGGTCACAGCCGACACCGCCCTACGATTTTCCCGCGCCTTCGGCACCACGCCGGGGTTCTGGCTTGGCTTGCAGGCCGACTATGACACCGAAGAAGCCGAAAAAATCGCCGGAGAATCGCTGGCCCGCATCACACCGCTGGTTGCATGAGAAGAGGCTAAGCCATGGCAGAAACCAGCAAATATTCTTTCGAGGTGCGCCCGTTGTCGGACGAAGATGGCAAAGGCTATCTGGTGACTTTTCCCGACCTGCCTGGGTGCATGTCCGATGGCGAGACCATCGAAGAGGCCGTTGCCAACGCCATGGATGCGGAACACTCGTGGCTTGAAACGGCCAGGGAGTTCGGCGATGCTATTCCCGAACCGGGGCAGTACAGCGGCAAATGGGTGCAACGGGTGCCGAAAAGTATCCATGCACGGCTGGCAGCCCGGTCTGCGGCAGAAGGGGTGAGCATCAACGCCATGGTGGCCGCGTTCATCGCCGAGGGGCTTGGCAAGCATAACAAACGAGGTTGAAAAACGCGATGATCGAAGCTGCGCAAAGCCACACGGAAAAAGCTTGCAAAGGCCATCGGCTTGAACCCGGAACAGTTGACCTAAAGGACACAGACAGAGACCACCATGCCCCTTTCCTGGAATGAAATTCGCAGCCGCGCCTTGGCCTTTTCCCGCGAATGGGCCGAGGAAACCTCAGAAGACGCCGAGGCCAAGAGCTTCTGGGACAATTTTTTCGATATCTTCGGGGTCAGCCGCCGACGGCTCGCCTCTTTCGAGTCCCCGGTCAAAAAAGACGATGGCAGAGGCGGCTTTATCGACCTGCTGTGGCGGGGCGTGTTGCTGGTGGAGCACAAATCGCGGGGTCGTGATCTGGACCGCGCCGCCCGTCAGGCCCTGGACTACTTTCCCGGCCTCAAGGACCGTGACCTGCCCCGCTATGTGCTGGTAAGCGACTTTGCCCGCTTCCGGCTCTTTGATCTCGACAGCAACGAACAACACGAGTTCCCTCTTGCCGAGCTGCACAGCAAGGTCCGCCTCTTCGGCTTCATGGCCGGATACCAGACCCGCAGCTTCGGCCAGGAAGACCCGGTCAACATCAAGGCCGCCGAGCGGTTGGGCCGACTGCATGACCTGCTGAAGGCCTCTGGCTACGAAGGCCACCCGCTTGAGGTCTTTCTTGTCCGCCTCCTGTTCTGCATGTTCGCCGAAGATACCGCCCTGTTCGAGCGCCGCCAGTTTCAGGATTATCTGGAACAGCGCACCGGCGAGGATGGCGCCGATCTCGGCATGCACCTGGCCCAGCTCTTTCAGATCCTCGACACTCCTGCCGAGAAACGCCACACCACCCTGGACGAAAGCCTTGCCGCCTTCCCCTACGTCAACGGCCAGTTATTTTCAGAGGTTTTACCCATTACCGCCTTCGACCGGACCATGCGCGAGGCCCTGCTCGAATGCTGCGCCCTGGACTGGAGCCGCATCTCGCCGGCGGTGTTCGGCTCGCTTTTTCAATCGATCATGGATGCCAAGGCCCGTCGCGCCGCCGGAGCCCACTACACCAACGAAACCAACATCCTCCGTCTCATCCGCCCGCTTTTCCTTGACGAATTGTGGGCCGAGTTCCATAAGGTCAAAGGCAACCGAAACAAACTTTTCGAGTTCCTGAAAAAACTTGCCCGCCTCAGATTCCTGGACCCGGCCTGCGGCTGCGGCAACTTCCTGGTCATCGCCTACCGGGAGCTGCGCCTGCTTGAATTGGAAGTGCTGCGCCAGGTCCGCCAGTCCGGCCAGTTGCATCTGAATGTTTTCCAACTCATCTCCATCAATGTGGACCAGTTCCACGGCATCGAGATCGAGGAGTGGCCCGCCCGCATCGCCGAGGTGGCCCTGTGGCTCACCGACCACCAGATGAACCTCAAGGTTTCCGAGGAGTTCGGCCAGTACTTTGCCCGGTTGCCGCTCACGGTTGCGCCCCATATCGTGCATGATAATGCCCTGGCTGTGGACTGGAATACAGTGATCCCGGCGGAGCGCTTGACCTACCTGATGGGCAATCCGCCGTTTGTGGGAGCAATGATGCTAAGCGATGACCAGCGCTCTGATATCGCTAGCGTTTTTTCTGGAACAAAAGGGGCGGGGGTGCTGGATTATGTTTCCGCTTGGTATGTA
This sequence comes from Deltaproteobacteria bacterium RIFOXYD12_FULL_56_24, assembly GCA_001799285.1. Classification (GTDB taxonomy): domain Bacteria; phylum Desulfobacterota; class Desulfobulbia; order Desulfobulbales; family Desulfurivibrionaceae; genus Thiovibrio. The sequence goes on along the minus strand of MGTD01000017.1, from coordinate 3,613 downwards.
AAAGCAGCAGAATACATGGCTACCAACCCAACCATCCGCGCCGCGTTAGTTTCCACCAACTCCATCACCCAGGGCGAGCAGGTCGGCATCCTCTGGCCCAATCTCTTTCATCACGGGATCAAAATTCACTTTGCCCACCGCACCTTTCAATGGAGTAGCGAGGCACGGGGCAAGGCGGCGGTTCATTGCGTGATCATCGGTTTTGGCCTGCACGATGTTGCCGAGAAATGGCTCTTTGACTACGACACCCTTAAATCCGAGCCCCATGCCATGAAGGCCGCCAACATCAACCCCTATCTGGTTGATGGCCCTAGTGTTTTTCTTGCAAACCGAACTGTTCCGCTCTGCGCGGTACCTGCCATGCGTTTTGGGAGCATGCCACGCGACGGAGGACATCTTCTCTTTACAGAAACTGAGTTGCATGATTTCCTTGCAGTAGAGCCTGCGGCTGAAAAACTGGTTCATCCTTATTTCGGTGCACAAGAATTCCTGAACAGTGGAAAACGTTGGTGCCTTTGGCTTGTCGATGCTAATCCCACTGATTTAAAATCTCTCCCTAAAACACTGGCGCGATTGGAGGCGGTACGCAAAACCCGTTTGGCAAGCAAGGCAGCGTCTACACGTAAGTTTGCTGAAACCCCTGGACTGTTTTGTCAGATTGCACAACCGGACAGCAATTATCTACTTGTACCTGGTGTTTCCTCTGAGCGACGCCGTTATGTACCTATTGGATTCATGCCGAAAACTGCAATCGCCAACAATCTTGTATTTGTAGTACCGCACGCCACCCTTTTCCATTTTGGAGTGCTTTCCTCCGACATGCATATGGTTTGGATGCGGGCTGTCTGCGGAAGATTGAAAAGTGATTATCGTTACTCTAAAGACATCGTCTACAACAACTTCCCTTGGCCGGAGCCAACGGACAAACAGCACACCGCTATCGAGAATACCGCCCAAGCCGTGTTCGACGCCCGCGCCCAATTCCCCGACTCCACCCTGGCCGATCTCTACGACCCGCTCACCATGCCGCCCGTGCTGCTTAAGGCTCATCAACAACTTGATCGCGCCGTAGACGCTGCCTATGGCGCAAAGAGCTTCAAGACCGAGGCCGAGCGGGTCGCCTTCCTGTTCACCCGCTATCAGCTCCTCATCGAAAAAACAGCCCCTTGCCCTCCCGCTCAGCAATGTGTATAGTACACACATGACTAGCGCGGAACTCATCAAGCAGATGGAAAAAGCGGGCTGGATCTTGCGTGGCGTGAAAGGCTCGCATCACATCTTCACCCACCCGGCCATCCCTGGCCATGTGTGCGTACCCCATCCGCGCAAGGATCTGGGCATCGGCCTTATCCACAAACTGATGAAACAGGCCGGACTTAAAGGAGACAAATCATGAGATACCCGATTGCCATTGAACCTGGCGATGCAAAGACCGCTTTCGGCGTGGTGGTGCCGGACCTGCCCGGCTGTTTCTCCGCCGGGGATACCCTGGACGAGGCCATTGCCAACGCGGCGGAGGCCATCGGCCTGTGGATTGAAACCGTGCTGGACGATGGCGGCATCATCCCCATGCCGGGAAAAATCGAGACCCACCGGGCCAACCCCGAGTTTGCCGGCTGGGTATGGGCACTGGTGGAGGTGGACCCGACCCTGCTTTCCGACAAAGCGGAACGGGTGAACATCACCCTCCCGGCCCGGCTCCTCCGTCGGATCGACACCTATGCCGGAGCGCACCATGAAACCCGCTCCGGCTTCCTTGCCCGTGCGGCCATGGGCGCCATGCAGGTTGGGGAATAGCCGGAGCCTTTTGTCCGGACAGGAGGCAACCATGAACAGACTGCCCAATATCCATCCCGGCGAGATACTGCGGGAAGAATTTCTCAAACCCATGGGGATCAGCCAATACCGGTTGGCCAAGGCCATCAGCGTTCCAGCCATGCGCATCAGCGAGATTTGCGCCGAAAAGCGCTCGGTCACAGCCGACACCGCCCTTCGGTTTTCCCGCGCCTTCGGCACCACCCCGGGGTTCTGGCTTGGCTTGCAAGCCGATTACGACACCGAGGAAGCTGAAAAAAACGCCGGAGAATCGCTGGCCCGCATCACACCGCTGGCCGCGTGAAAAGAGCCTTAGCCATGGCAGAAACCAGCAAATATTCTTTCGAAGTGCGCCCCTTGTCAAGCGAAGATGGCAAGGGCTACCTGGTGACTTTTCCAGACCTGCCTGGGTGCATGTCCGATGGCGAGACCGTCGAAGAGGCCATTGCCAACGCCATGGATGCGGAACACTCGTGGCTTGAAACGGCCAGGGAGTTCGGCGATGCTATTCCCGAACCGGGGCAGTACAGCGGCAAATAGGTGCAACGGGTGCCGAAAAGCATCCATGCACGGCTGGCCGCCCGTTCTGCGGCGGAAGGAGTGAGCATCAACGCCATGGTGGCCACGTTCATCGCCGAGGGACTTGGAAAGCATAACTAACGAGGTTGAAAACGCGATGATCGAAGCTGCGCAAGGCAATGCGGGAAAAGCCGGCAAAGGCCATAGGCTTGACCCCGGAACAGTTGACCTAGAGAACACAAAGAAATAGGGAGATGTCCCTAATTTCCTACTAATTTCCTGTAATTTATCCGGGATAATAAAGATACTGATAGGTAATATGATGATAGTTGTCTTTGTAGACACTAATCTATTTCTCCAATGTAAAGACATAAAACAACTTTCATGGCATGAACTATTCCAAGATGACGAAATTATAATTAAAGTACCGAGTGCTGTACTTGATGAAATTGACCGCCACAAACAAGATGGGAACAACAGAAGAGCTAAACGAGCTCGAAAGGCATCGTCTTACTTCAGGTCTATAATTTTAACTGATGAAACAAAAATAAATATCAGAGAAACTGCCACCAGCGTTGAATTATCTCTTCCCTATTTCTCAGACTCTACCTCGAATAATAACCGTTACAATCTTGATCTTTCACGGCCAGACAACAAGATAATCGCTGAAATTATCAATTATTCTGATTCAAATCAAAACGAAAAAGTTGTTTTCCTTACACATGACACAATTCCTATTCTAACAGCTAAACGTTGTGGTATAGATGTTTCAGTTATTCCAGACGAATGGTTGCTCGATCCTGAACCTGACGCAAATGATAAAAAAATAAAAGAATTAGAACAAAAAATTAATAAGCTTGAAAAAACAAGCCCAAATATTGAAGTGAATTCACACTCTCAAGGTGGGGGCCTAACGGATTCAATCCTTATAAATATCACAACCTATGATGCTCTGTCAGAGCAAAAAATAACTGATCTTCTTTCTCAAATTCAAGAAAGACATCCATGCGTTACTAATTTTGATACTCCGAAAGCGTCCAATATGTTCAGGCATCCATCTCATTTGATGCTTGGGGTGACCGAACATTATCAGCCTCCGAGCGATGAGAAAAAAAGAGAATATACCGAAGAAGAATATCCTCAATGGCTTGATTCTATAAAAAATTACTTTGAGAAATTACATAGTCGGCCATGAAAAACGCATAACGGTTTGATTTTTATTGATAAAATTGACAATTTATATCACTATGAATTGCAGGTTATTGCAGTATTACCCTCC
>MGTD01000016.1 GCA_001799285.1 Deltaproteobacteria bacterium RIFOXYD12_FULL_56_24 | reverse complement strand
TAAGTTGTTGTTTCACATCCTTGATCCAGCCATCGATGTCTTCATTGGTTTTAAGGGTCCGGCGCGGTACCTGGATAAACTGGGCTTCCGGCTCAAGAAGTTCGGCTGCGTCACGAGCGACATTGTCGAAACGAGCGGGCATGGCAGCCACCCGGTCGGCGAACATGGACAAGGCGCAGCCATCGAGGGTAGCCAACACATCCGTCGTGCTCTGCACAGCGACATTTGGACGATCTGAGAGGGTCAGCTTCTGTTCGGCCAACAGGCGATTGCGTTCTTCTGGTTCAAGCTGCTGCCAGTTACTGTCTGCCCGCAGCCGCTCCATGCCTTGTTCGTGACGCAATTGATATTCTCGGTCCAGGCAGCCCAGTTGATCGCGCAGAAACTGGGCAAGGGCGGCAATCAGGGGAACAAGCGGGTCCGGCTCCATCAGCAGTTGGCACTGCTGTTCGATGGTCGCGACCTGGGCGATAATGACTGCGGCATCATCCAGATCACGGGCATGGGCCAGCAGGCGTTTCAGCACCGTCCAGCTTGGCCAGCGTTTGCCGATCCGCTCGGCAAGGTCGGCCCACGAGTCGTGGCATTGGGCAAGCTCTTCCCGCCGGTTGTAGAGGGCCAGCAGCTGCTCATTGCCGGCAGTGAGGCGGATTTCATCGAGAAAGGCGGTATCCGGTCGCGCTGGACTGGGTGGGTCGCCGCCCGCTTTATCGGCCAATTCCTGCATTCTTTGCAGAAATTGCGGGACATGGAGCAATTCCTCGCCCTGTTTGGCATTTGCCAGGCCGGCTTTCTGCAAGAGTTTACGGATCTGAATCCGCTGGGCGGTGGTGACTATGTCCGATTCCACCTTGAACATCACCTTGCCGATGTTTTTTCGTTCCAGCTCTCTGGGGTCCAGGAGCTTGCCGCGTTCGTCCTGGGCGCGAACAAGCCCGGCCACCAGCAGAACCTGGAGGCCGCCATCCACCGCATCCCGCGACCAGCCACAGGGCGCGGATTCAAACTGGTTGCGAATATCGGCCCCTTTCTTCCCCCCGGCAATGAAAGCGAGAATGCCCTTGCACACCGGGTTCCTGGCCGGTTCGCCATCGTCGCCCACCGCTTTTAAGGCATCGGGCGCCCCTTTTTGCGCTTTTTCATAGACCTTTGACCAGCCGCCGTGATCGGCCGGGCCAAACTGGAAATAGAGGCGTGACAGGGAGTTGTTTGCCGCCTCCAGCACCTGCTCCTGGATATTGTTGCCCAGAATTTCATTTCCGCCTCCCTGGAAAACCCTGCATCCGGCAAAGGCCTCGGCCAGCAGCTCGTTAATCTTACTCTCGGCGGTTTGCCTGGTAGTTTCCATGGCGGCCCGGGCCTCGGTGCCTTCCGGGGTATTGGGCACCCCGCGTTTATCGAGGGTGGCGCTGGCCGCTTTGTATTCGATCAGGTAATAACGCAGATCATCGGCGGAACGCTTGGGGATGAAGGCGAAGATGGTGGCGGACTGGTTGCCGACCTGGCGGGCATCGGCCCGCACCGAGTTTTCGTCGCTGCTCCAGCCGTCCCGGACCCAAAGATAAATCCGCTCGCTGGCATCACCTGGCAATTGGGCTTCAAAGAGCGGGGATATCTCCCTGGTGACGCTGGCGTTGCCCTGGGTGATGGTCAGCCGACGCACCAGCTCGCCGAATTTTTTGCGGATCCGGTCATCGCGTTCGGCGGCTACCCGGTGGTCCTCGTTGGACAGGCTGGCCCGCTGGCTCAAAAACTCATCGTTCCAGGCCGCGCTCTCTTCGGTTTGGATCCGGTACTCGTCGCCGACTTTCATCAGCAGTTCGCATTTGTCCAGCAGGCCGGGCAGTTTGGCCCGGAGCGAACCGGAACCGGTGGACAGATTTTCCACCAGCAGATCGGCCAGGGCATCTATGGTGGCGCGGATGCCGATCTCATGGTTGCTGCCGGCCAGTTTGTTGATCAAAAAGACCAGGCCGCAGGCGCGAGCCTTGAGCCTTTCGTCTTCGCTGCCCTTGTTCCAGCTCAAGGTCTTTTCATGGACCTTGCGGGGAAGAATGCGGGACTGAAGAAGCTTGTCGGCGGAATCGAAGTAGAGATAGTCGGCGGGGACCACCTGGCCCAGGGCTGCGTCCAGGTTGGTCTGGATCACCTTATGGACCATGCTGAGCTGGTTGCGGAGCTGGCTGTCGGTGCCGGTCTGATCCAAAACCCGCAGGGTATTTTCCCAGAACCGCCTGCGCACCGGCAGGAGAGGGTAATCCTGGGGGAAATAAGGCAGGTCGTCCTGGCGGTGCCCGATGGTGGTGCCGGCAAGATGCCGGGAGATTTCGCCGAGGTTGGCCTGCATCATCTGCTCGATGGGGGCCTTGGCTTCCGGCTTTTTGGCCAGCAGAATCTTGCGAATCACGGTGTCAACATCCGCGTCGGAGAGCTCGATCCGCACAGTGAAACGCCCCTGGAGCCGGGCCAAGTTGGCGGTGCCGGTTACCGCAGTCTGACCGGTGCCGATAAAGAGCAGTTTGCCGCCGAAATCCTGAGCACAGGCCTCCACCGCCTCCTGGACATCCATGGATCGCTCAACACTGCCGCCGATGAACTGTTGCACCTCATCAAGAACGATCAGAGTGAGCGGGAATTTACCGGAGCGGGTCAGGGCGTGCCTGATGGCGCCTGTCATATCGCTACGGGACACGTCCTGGACGTAGGGATACAGATTGTTCAGGGTTTCGACGCAGGAGGCGGAAGAGGTAAACAGATGGGGCTTGACCTGGACCAAGGCGGCATGAAGGCCTTCCGCGACATAGAAATTGTCCAGCTCCTCATCCCAATCGAAGCCGCTTTGTTCGACCTGACCCCGGACTTGCTCGTAGATGCCCTCATGTTTCAGCCACATGACAAACCGGGCTACAGGATACTGTTCTGGTAGGCCGACCGATTTGAAAATGATCCGTAGCAAAGCGAGACGGACACTGCCGCTGGCGCCAGCGCCCAAGGTGCCGGAAGCGGCATGGAGGCCACCGTGCCTTTTGGCCTGGGTGCTGAGTTCCTTGAGCCTGTCATTGATATTTTCGGGAAGATCGGCGATGCCGCAGGCAGTGGCGCCATCCTCAAACATCGTGTCAATCCACAGCGCCCGGAGCATTTTGACTAGGTGCGACTTGCCGGAACCGTAAAAGCCGCTGATCCACACCGCCGGCTGCTGGGCCTGATCAATGTTGCTCAGGTAGGTTTCCAGAATGTGGGCCAGCCCCTTTTGGTACTGGCCGTCGCAGACGAAGGTTTCGAGCTCGTAGCGCAGCACCGCCAGGGCCTGGCTGGTATTTTCGTCATTGACGCTGGCCACCCCCTCGTTGACCAGTTTGCGGGTGGCTGGATCTTTCTGATAGATGTCACGGTTATTCATCATACCCTCTTTTTCTCAGAAATCCTTGACAGCGGTAATGGGCACGGCCAGGTAGTTCCAGCCGTCATAACCATCCAGCAGGCGGTAGTTGTTGTCCTCGTAGCTGCCGGGAAAGAAGACCAGAAGCCGTCCCTTGACCTGCGGCGCGAGTTGATCAACCACCTCTTTGACCTTCAGAAAACCAAAGAGTGACCCCACCCCGGCAAGGGCTACCACCGAGTCTTCATGTATTTGGTTTTTTTGAAGAAAGCTCGCAAATTCATCCATAACAAAGGCCAGATATTTGGGAAGTAAGGGTGCGAGTAAATGCGGTTTTTGAAAATAACTTTTGGCGTAACGCTGGAAATAAAGCCAGGTGGCAAAGGTGTCGGTGAGATCGAACACCGACCAGCCATGACCGGCTTGCCGGGTGACAATTTCAAATTCATCCACCTTTGCCCGCAAACGCAATTCTTCTGCTTCGTGGTAGACACAGAAGATCACCCGCTGGAGAGCGGCGGCATCACCCCGCCAAGGGATGGCGATGTATTTGCCGTAAGACTGGACCAGACGCTTAACTCTGCTCACGAAGCCACTCCATCTCTTGTTGGTTGATCAGGTTCGGGAAAAGCACCTCAATGACATCGCCCACCCTTTTGCAGACCAGCCAGCCTTTCTGTGAGGCCTCTTGGGCCAGGTCCATGGCGTGACCGGGCGAGCAATCAAGGAGCTTGGCAAATTCGGTTTGGAAAAGAAAACTGCCGCGCGCACCGGTCAAAAAGCCAAGCAACAGGGCATAGGATACGCTGCCCGGGGTGGCCATGGCCTTGGTGCGCACCTTGTTCGTTCTTCCTGAGAGATGCCCTGATTGGGTCCACGAAGAGTTGAGATTTTTGGCGTTTGAAGCCAGTTTCCCTGGGCTGTAGCGGCCGGAATAAAGATCGTCGAGGAATTTTTCCATGAGTTGCCGGTTTACCGGCGCGCCAAGCGGCATAGGCAAAATAAATCCGGCGCTGCGCCTGAGCAGGTTGTCCCTGGCGTAGGCGCAAAGCATGGCCAGCAGCGGCCGACCACCAGGATCGCGCTGCCAATAATAGAGCAAGGCCCTGAAAAGGAGCAAGTCCGGATTGAGGGCGTACAGCTCCAGCAGATAGCGCCGGGTGATCAAACGATTCTTGTCGGTGCGCTTGCCGAGACAATTTCCCTCGACAATGGCCCGGCTGTAATCGGCAGGCCGCGGGTTGGAATCTGATGGAACATACTCCAGCAATTGGCTGAGTTCAGACAGCATGATCGTTCGGGAAAGGTGCGGGCCACCGTCCGGGAACGCAAAACCGAACCGAACCAGGGGATCTTTGTCTGCGGCCATCTTGCTTGTCACGGCGTCATCATCTCCTGATCTTGCGCGGGGAAAAATCAATGGAATATTCCGGGAACTTACCGCGTCCCGGGAATTATCACTACTATATTGTAGTCAGATAAATGATTTAAGAAAATGATAGGCGGCTGTCAAGCTTTTGTCCAGCGTTGGCCGACATTGAATGAGGTAGCAAAGGACCATGACAGAGGTCAGCCCAGTTTCTCAGCCAGGTCTTCTGCCCGAAGATGGGTGTATCGCTTCAGCATGGCAAGGGTTTTGTGGCCGGTGATCGCGGCAACTTCCATGATATTCAGGCCCTTTTCAAAAAATCGGCTGGTGGCTTCATGGCGGAGGTCGTGAAAACGCATATTTTTAATTCCTGCTCGCTGACATACGCGACCGAAGGCCTGGGTGATGCTGTCTTCCTGTATTCCCCAGACAGTTCCGTCAAGGCGAAGGGGGATAGCCGACAGGAGGGCAACCGCCTTTGTGGAAAGGGGAACTGTCCGCGGGATGTCATTCTTCGTTTCGGAGATATGCCAGGTGCGTCTTTTGAGATTTATATGCTCCCAGCGCATCGTGGCAATTTCGCCGCGCCGGGCGGCTGTTTCCAGCGCAAACAGGATGATATCGCCGATACGTTTCCCCTTGGAAGCGACCGCAGCCTCAATAAGACTATACTCCTCCCCCTCATGTAACCGGCGCTCCCGTCCGGATGGCAACTTAGGCATGCGGATCTGGGCAGTCGGCAGGCCGTGGGGCAGATAGATGCCGCCATCAATCTGAGCGGATTTCAAAGCCCGGTTAAGCAGGCCAAGTTCATGCTTCACGGTTTGCGGGGAAACTTTCTGTTGCCGCTGATCACGATAGGTGGCAATATGGTTACTGCGTAGAGCGGCCACAGAGAGATGACCAAGTTGCTTTTTTAGGAGGACCAGGCGGAAGCGCTCCCTTTTGCCGCCATCGGCCAAGCGTGGGAAGATTTCCCTTTCGTAGCGCTCGAGAATCTCGGCAACAGTTGTTTGCTCTGCAGCACTGCTGCAAACGAAGATGCCGCGTTCCATCTCTGACTCAGTTTTGCGAGCCCAGGTCTCGGCGTTTTTCTTGTCGGTGAAGGTCTTAGTTTGAGAGGTAAACCCTTTTTTGCGTATCTTGACGCGCCATTGATATGGGCCTCTTTTTTCGATAACCGCCATGTTGAAAAACCTGTTTTTATGTTACAATGTCCCATATGTGTCCCAAAAACTATTTTATATTTTATCTAATCATGAAAAATCAGCAAGTTATTTTATTTTTAAAACGGCCTTCTAAGCCGTAGGTCACAGGTTCGAATCCTGTCGGGCGCACCAAAAATACCAAGGGCTTAGAGGTTTTCCCCTAAGCCCTTTTTCTTTGCGCCCTTCATTTTGTCCACACATGGTCCTCTGCCCATTCCGGGCTTCAAACAATGAACCGCCTCCGGCTCTGCGTAGGTGTGCCTGAGTAGCCATCAATTTAGCGTGAGTCGCAGCGCTGAGCCGGCTTGGTTCATTTTGCGTGGTCCGCCACAAGGTGCGCCAATAGCCCGTTTCGTCACTCTGCCGCAAGCAGGGTGACAGTACGTCGTTCTATTGAGCTGGACGGTAGGTGGGCTTTTTTCAGCCAAGCGTGGGGCCAGCGCTTTGGTGATTGACCGAATCCGATGCCAATCTTTAAAAAATATGGGGCCATTAAAAGGCCCCATAGTATCGGCGGCGTCTCCCCTCTGTGAAAATAAGGTATACGTCTTCCGCCAATGGCCGCTTTTCCACAGAGTGAAGCGGCATTATTGCGTGGGGAAGATGATCGGCTCAAGGCGGGAAAGCACTCCATCTCTCCTCGACGGCTGTAAGCGCTCACGCAAAATAAGAAATTTTTGCAAATGATCCCAGAAAAATTCAAATAATAATAATTTGACCATTCACCCGAACAAACC
>MGTD01000015.1 GCA_001799285.1 Deltaproteobacteria bacterium RIFOXYD12_FULL_56_24 | reverse complement strand
GTCTGTGTCTTGGCATGCCGACGGCATTATCCTGCCTGTCAGGGGATAAAATTGGCTTTTTCAGGGCCGACTACATACATTCAAAGAATTTTCTACGAGGCAACACGAAGTATTATTCAAAATTATGAACTCTGGAACCGTGCCAGCAGAAAACACAATCATTGAATTTCAGACTGTTGGTGGCCTTTTTTTCATGCCTATCAAATCAGACGATGAACCAGATGAAGACAAGGAAGTCCCCAAATTTCCCGCCCCTCCAGCACCCCCAAGGGGGAAATGGGTACAAAAAAACAGCATTCTTGATATGGTTAATAATCTTCAAGGATTTAATACGTTCTCAAATTTTGGGCGTAGCAGCGACTTACCTAATTTCTCAACACCTTTTGTCCCAACTAAGCGGGACAGAAATGCTTTTTATTGGAAAGAAGGCAAACCAAGCGGCCCAGATACTAAATGGGTATATGAATGTAAAGAGTTTATGCACCAAGTTGAACCTGAAATATTTTGTCTCAATCTAATAGTCTCGCCTAAAGAGTGCATAACTCAAGGAGCGATAAAATGTCTTGTAACCGCCAGCAATTTACCTATTCCTGTCAGAAAAACGTTGCCTGTAAAAATAGATTACAAAAAAGGGGATACTGATAAGTTCGCAAACAAAATGCTCGCAAGACATTTCCCCATTTTTAATTTTTCAAATCGGACTAAGGAATAAGATTACGAGGAAACTATGTCCCTCCTGGTAGAGGGTATAAAAAGGATTGTGTAAATGGCCATTCCGATGGAAAATAGGGGGAAATAGGGACACTCCCCAGTTTTCTTCCCAATTCCCACACCCATAGCCAGTGCCATTCCGGACACCTTCCTATTTTTCCCAGCTTGATCAAGCGGTACGGGGCTGCCAGATTTTGAGTCCGATGATCTTCTCGAAATGGCTGTCGTAACTCACGGGGAGTAGCGCGGGGTCGGGATTGCCTTTCTGCTATTTCTGGGGAGTAGCGTGGGGTCGGGATTGCCTTTCTGCTATTTCTGTATTTCCCTCAACTACAAAAGACCTAAATAATCGGGCAATTGACAGCGGGCCGCCTTCTTGCCCGTCCTGTATCAGCAGCTCGCCGGGGAAAAGGTTCTTGGAGCCAAAGGGGACATTCTTAACAGGGGGTGGTCTTTTTTGCTAAGCTGATAAGATATTTTTTTCTCTTTAAAATTTCCAGCTTAACCTTTTGTTATTATTATATATAACTGAGTTAGCTTAATAGCTTTCCGGCTTGATATCCTATTAAACTAACTCCGTCCCCAAGAACTCGTTTACGACCCGCTCACCATGCCACCGGTGCTGCTCAAGGCCCATCAACAACTCGACCGGGCCGTGGACGCTGCCTATGGCGCAAAGAGCTTCAAGACCGAGGCCGAGCGGGTCGCCTTCCTGTTCACCCGTTATCAGCAACTCATCGAAAAACCTGATTAGCGCTAATCAGATCGAAAAAACAGCCCCTTGCCCCCCTCCCATCAGTGTATAGCACACACATGACCAGCGCTCTAACCAATCCACACCTTCTCCTTCCCGCCGCTTACCCCATCGAATTGGTTAAAGAATTTGTTTGACTTTTTGCCGGTCAGCGACTTATCTCCTCCGTATTAACTCTGACTGGGGGGGGGGCCGTCATGATCCCGATTTCGAAACCACCGATTGCAGCAACCGGAGGCAGACGACAGCTCTGGCTGGTCGGAGCGGTGGCCATCGGGATCACCTGCCTGGTGGCCGCACTGCTCCACTTCCTCGCCCACTTCTACATGCTAAACCAGGCGGAAAAGAGCGTCAAGAGCCTGCTCCTCGCCCAACGCGGCTTCCATCGCTACATCCAGGAGGTCATGCACCCCACCTTCTACAAGCTGAAGGGGGAGGGCCAGGTCACCGAGGCCTTCTATGCCCCGGAGATCCTCTCTTCCTCCTTCATTGTCCGCAACCAACACGCCAAGTACAATGAGGAACGTAAAACGGCCGGCCTTGATGAGATTTACTACAAGATGGCCGCCTTTAATCCGAGAAATCCGGTCAACCAGGCCACGCCTCTTGAGGCCGATTTGATCCGGAGGTTCAATGCCGACCGCTCCCTCAAGGAGTACCGCGAAGAGCTGCTGATCGACGGCCGGGACTATCTCTTTGTTGCCATCCCTTTTCTTGATAATCAGAAGAAATGCATGAAGTGCCACGGCAAGCGGCAAGATGCGCCGCCGGGTCTCCAACGCCTCTATCCTGGCGAGGGCGGCTTCAACGAAAAGCTCGGCGACATCCGGGCGATCGAGTCGATCCGTATCCCATTACAACAGCACTATTCAGCCCTCCACATCGTCCTTGCCGCCGTCCTGGTCGGGATGCTCAGCCTGGCAACCCTCTTGTTCCTCAATACCCGACTCCGGAATCTGGTGACCGACCGGACCCGGGATCTTGAAATGGAGGTGGCCGAGCGACGCAGAATGGAAGAAGAGGTCCGGGCCGTTAACCAAACCCTCGAAGAGCGGGTGGACAAACGGACCTCCCAGCTTGCCGTAGCCAACCGGGAGCTTGATGCCTTTGCCTACTCGGTTTCCCATGATCTTCGGGCACCGCTCCGCGGCATCGACGGCTTTACCCTGGCCCTGCTTGAAGATTACGGCGACAAACTCGACGAAACCGGCAGGGATTACATCAGTCGGGTGCGGGGCGGCTGCCGCCGGATGGGGGATCTGATCGACGACATGCTCAAACTTTCCCGTCTGTCCCGCGGAGAACTCCGGCTGCATGAGGTCGATCTTTCGGCAATGGCGGCGGAGATCGTCGAAGAACTGCGCCGGGCGGAACCGGCACGACAGGTTGCGGTGGAGGTGACTCCCGGGGTCAGGGTGCGGGGCGACGGAGTGCTGTTGCGGGCGGTGCTGGAAAACCTCCTGAGTAATGCCTGGAAGTTCACCGCCGGGACCGCATCGCCCGCAATACTGGTCGGGACCAGGCTGGACGGCGACCGACAGGTCTACTTTGTCCAAGACAACGGGGCCGGCTTCGATATGGCTTACGCCGACAAGCTTTTTGGAGCTTTTCAACGACTCCACACCGAGCAGGAGTTTGCCGGTAACGGCATTGGCCTGGCAACGGTCCAGCGGATCATCCACCGCCATGGCGGTACGGTCTGGGCCGAGGGCGTTATGGGGAAAGGGGCGACTTTTTCTTTTACCTTGTAGAACAATGGAAGGGGGAACCATAATCAGAGATGGAGAAAAAAATGATCCTGCTGGTTGAAGACAACCCGGACGACGAGGCCCTGACCCTCCGCGCCCTCAAAAAGAACAACATCTTAAACAAGGTGGTCGTGGCCCGCGACGGCGCCGAGGCACTGGACTTTCTTTTCGGCACCGGCGTCCATGCCGGCAGAGACGCGGCTCTGTTGCCCGAGGTGATTCTCCTCGATCTCAATCTTCCCAAACTCAACGGCCTTGAGGTCTTAAAGCAACTCAGGAACCACCAACAAACCAGCCTGCTGCCGGTGGTTATCCTCACCACTTCCAACGAGGACCGCGACAAGATCGAAAGCTACCGGCTGGGCTGCAACAGCTACATCCGCAAGCCGGTGGATTTTCACCAGTTCAGTGAAGCAATCCGCCAACTCGGCATCTACTGGCTGGTCCTCAACCAGGCACCACCCAAATGACGGATCCGTGCTGATGGACTCCCCCCTCCATGTTCTCCTGGTGGAAGATTCCGAAGACGACGCGGCGCTGCTCGACCGGGCTCTGCGGAAAGGCGGATATACCCCTCTCCTGACCAGGGTGGAGACCGCCGAGGCGCTCTGCCGTTGTCTTGGCAACGCCGATGACTGGCACCTGGTCCTGTCCGACTACTCGATGCCCCGCTTCAATGGACTGGAGGCATTGAAACTGGTGCGGCAGACACGGCCTGATCTGCCCTTTATTCTGGTTTCCGGGGCAATCGGCGAAGAGGCCGCCACCGAGATAGTTAGGGCCGGTGCCCGCGACTATGTGATGAAGGACAAGCTCGGCCGCCTGCCGCTGGTGGTGGCCAGGGAACTTGAAGAAGCCGAACACCGTAAAGCCCAACGCCAGGCGGACAGGGCGATGACCGCGTTGGTGGGCGGCATTGTCGGCACCACCGGCACCGAGTGTTTCGACCGGATCATCACCGGGCTGTGCGAATTGCTCGATGCCGATTCCGGATTCATCGGCTTCCTGGAAGAAGGCGGCAAACGCCTTCGGATGCTCGCCTGTTTCATCAACCGGGTTAAAACACAGACCTTCTCCTATGATCTGACTCCCAACGTCCCGTGCAGCATGGTGGTTGCGGATGGCTACCAGCTTTACCCCCAGGGCGTCCGGGATGTCTTTATCGGAAACCGCTTGTTGGAGGATCTCGGCGCGGAAGGCTATGTGGGGATTCCACTCTTTAATATTGAACGGCAACCCATGGGGACCTTCTGTGTCGTATCGAGCCGCCCGTTACGGCCGCCGACCAATCTCCAAAAAATCATGGAGATCATGGCGGTCAAGGTCGCCGCCGAGATCGAAAGGCTCATGGCCGAGCAGGAGCGGGAGAAACTCGAATCCCAGCTGCGCCAGGCCCAGAAAATGGAGGCCATCGGCACTCTGGCCGGCGGCATTGCCCACGATTTCAACAACATCCTCACCCCGATCATCGGCTACACCGAGATAGCCAGAATGGGGATGAGCGAGGAGGAGAAGAAGCTATGGGGGGTAGAGGAGGTACTGAAGGCGGCCAGTCGGGCCCGCGACCTCGTTCGGCAGATCCTCGCCTTCAGCCGCCACCGTGAACAGGAGTACATCAGCCTTTCACTCCAGCCTATCATCCGGGAAAGCATCAAGCTGCTCCGCGCCTCCCTTCCCGCTACCCTGGAGATCCGGCTCGATATTGATCAAAATTGCGGGCCGGTGTTCGCCGATCCGACCCAGATCCACCAGGTGATCATGAATCTGAGCACCAACGCCGCCCACGCCATGGAGGATGCCGGCGGCATCCTGGAGGTGGATCTGCAGGAGGTGGACGTCCGGGCCGAGCAGTTTCCCGATGAGCCGTTGGCCCCGGGCCGTTATGCCTGTCTTACGGTGCGGGATACCGGAAAGGGCATGGATCGGGCGACGCTGGAAAGGATCTTTGAGCCCTACTTCACCACCAAGGCCCAGGGCAAGGGAACCGGCCTGGGTCTTTCGGTGGTGCATGGCATCATCAGCGCCTTTCATGGCCGGATCGATGTCACAAGCGAAAAGGGGCAGGGAACCATCTTTAAAATCCATCTGCCGATTACCCCCCCTGCCAAGACGGGCAATGATCCGGCGGCGGCGGAAAACCAGACAACGGACCTTCCCTGCGGCAATGAACGTCTCCTCCTGGTCGACGACGAGGAATCGATTGTCGCGATGAACGTCACCATGCTTGAAAGGCTGGGGTACCGGGTGACCGGCATGACCAACGGCGGCAAGGCTCTGGCTCTCTTTGCGGAAAATCCGCGAGGGTTCGATCTGGTGATCACCGACCAGACCATGCCCGGCATGACCGGCGGCGAACTGGTCGGCCGCATGCAGGAGATCAGGCCGGACATCCCGGTGATCCTTTGCACCGGCTACAGTGCCCAGATGACCGAAGAACGGGCGCTTGCCATCGGCATTCGCGCCTACCTGATGAAACCGCTCAACCTGCACGAGCTGGCCTTGGCGATCCGAAGAGCGATCGCTACCCCCAAGACGGGCTGAAAAACCCCATGGGAGTAGCGTGGGGGCGGGATTGCCTTTCTGCTATTCCTGTATTTCCCTCAACTCCAACAGACCTAAAAAATCGGGCAATTGAAACCGTGCTGGACGATGGCGGCATCATCCCCATGCCGGGAAAAATCGAGCCCCACCGGGCCAACCCCGAGTTTGCCAGCTGGGTATGGGCACTGGTGGAAATGGACCCGACCCTGCTTTTCGATAAAGCTGAACTGGTGAACATCACCCTCCCGGCCAGGCTTTTGCGCCGGATCGACACCTATGCCGGAGCGCACCATGAAACCCGCTCCGGCTTCCTTGCCCGTGCGGCCATGGGCGCCATGCAGGTTGGGGAATAGCCGGACCCCTTTATCCGGACAGGAGCTAGCCATGCGCCAATTTGACAAAACGTATAATTAGTTTATATTTCGACATATACAGCACAGCAGCGAGTGACAAAAGAAGGCGTTCAGGCAGCTTGGCTATGCGCCTTAAGAATAATCCGGAAACGGCAAAGGGAGGGTGAAGATGACAGACAGACAATACAAATTTTCGTGGGATCTTTTGGGAGATATTGCGCTCGGCCGTCCCAATCTCGGAGCAAGCACAAGCCTTGAAGTGTATCGTCTTATGCAGTTTACCTTCCGGGATGTTATGGAGCAACACCTGGGGACGGAAAAAACAAATCAGATTTTTTATGAAGCAGGCAAACTGGCAGGCACAGAATTATACAAAAAAGCCTTTTCAGCCATTAAAGACTTCCACGAGTTTATAAAAAGCCTTCAGAAGACATTCCAGGATATGGGAATCGGGATAGTGCGCATTGAAGAAGCAGACCTTGAAAAAGGGTCTTTCGTTTTGACTGTTTCCGAAGACCTTGACTGTTCAGGCCTGCCGGAGCTTGGCTATGAGATATGCACCTATGATGAGGGCTTTATTGCCGGGCTTCTTGAAAGTTTTACCGGCAACCCCTTCAAGGTAAAAGAAATCGACTGCTGGTGCACCGGCGACAGAACTTGCCGGTTTACGGCTGAAGCAATTAAATAGTCGGCCCTGAAAAAGCCAATTTTATCCCCTGACAGGCAGGATAATGCCGTCGGCATGCCAAGACA
>MGTD01000014.1 GCA_001799285.1 Deltaproteobacteria bacterium RIFOXYD12_FULL_56_24 | reverse complement strand
GAAACTCTGCCGGAGTTGGAACAGCTCCTTATTGATGACGGAAGCTCCTATGTGGTTGTTGAAAAGGAGCGCTGGGCACAAGTGCCGAACACGATTACCGCCCACTTCCTCAAGCTGGACGAAAACAAAAGGTTTTATCTGCTACGGGGACATAAACCATGACTGAAGGCGAAGCCATTCCTCCCAGATCGGTTTCAGCACAATATAAAGGAGACTCTACTGCATGCACGAACAGCTACACCGCATCATCACCGGGGCACGTGGCAAAAGCCGACCATTCTTTCTTGCCGGCAGAAGGTCGCGATACGCCCTGGCCGCTGTTTTTTTCCTCCTTGTCGGCGGCATCATCAGCGGCTGGTTTTTCTCCGACCGCTACCTTGCCCAGCGCCGGCAAATCACATCTCTTGAGTCCGAGCTTGCCGCAAGCAAGTCCCTCAATCAACGAATTCGTGATCAGCAGGCCCAGGTCAACTCCTCCATGACCGAACTCAAGAAGCGAAGCCGACTCATCGAGTCCATTCTGAACAAGGTGGGAGTGGCCCTCAAAATGAAACGAAGCACGAACGGCGCCGGCGGCCCGTTCCGCAAACCGGCGAAGGATTCTTACCAGGATCTCACCTTGGAAATGGATCGCTGTATAACCGCGGTCTGCTCCGTTCCTTTGGGCCCACCCGCCCGGGGAATCGTCAGCTCGACGTATGGCAACCGGCTCGACCCCATCAATCAAAAACCGGCCTTCCATGGCGGTCTCGACATCAAAGGCAGAGATGGCGAGAAAATCAGCGCTCCGGCCGACGGAGTGGTGTCGGAACATGGCTGCAATGAAGAATGCGGCAACTTCATTGAGATCGAGCACGGCAAGGTCTTCCGCACCCGTTACTATCATCTGCAGAAAAGGCTGGTCGCTACCGGCGACCGGGTAACCAGAGGACAGACCATCGGACTGATGGGCAACTCGGGCAGAAGCACCGGCACCCATCTCCACTATGAAATCCACTACCGCAACCGACCGGTCGATCCGCTCAGATTCGTCCAGATCCGTAACCACATCACCCGCCTTCCCACGGTGGACCTGGATAAGTCATGATGCGGCAAGAGGCTCCTCTGCCTATACTTTTCTCCATCATCATGGATAGACAATAAATTTTATCGCCCTATCCGAATGGGTAACGTATTGTGTTAATTTTTTGCGACAGGAGCATTGACGATGGATTGGTGGCAGGCCATGCTGTTGGGAATTGTCGAAGGGGTGACCGAGTATCTGCCGGTCAGCTCCACCGGCCATCTGATCCTGACCCAGCGGCTTCTTGATATCCCGGCCGATCAGGCCGCCGGGGCCTATGCGGTTTGCATCCAGGGCGGGGCGATCCTGGCGGTGCTGGGGCTTTACCCGTCAAAAGTGGGGTCAAGTCTAGAAAATCAGCTTTTTTTGCTACCGTGATCTGCGCGCCTACACGATCAAGAGCACGACCATCAAGAGAGGGTGGGGGGTAGCCAAAAGGCAGGATAACCTCAACGATGCTGGTGTTCAGCCTCCCAGCCTTTACAGGCCAGGACGATATACCGAGGCACGGGGCGTTTGCCGGTGCCGTCGGCGCTGATTGTGCGGGGGGTAAGGCCAATGGCCGAGGCTGCCAAGGACAGGGATAAACCGTTTCTAGAACGCCAGGCCAGAAATTCGCGCAGAGAGATGGACGTTGATGTCTTTGGTGAAAAACAGGGGTTGACAAGAGCGCCCACATCGCATCGGCGCCAAACGGGCTACGATCTTTACCGCAGCGGTGGTGAAACCGGGTCTTGACATCTTGCTTTTTGGCTGCATGATTCGGGCAAAAGCCCCGCGATGTTCCCTTGAGATTATTCGGTTATCCTCGCAGCCAATTTTCGATGACAAGGCCAGTTACCCGAGAAAATTCGCCTAGGTTGTCGGTGACCAGAATCGCGCCCAGTTGTAGCGCCTGGGCGGCGATCCAGAGGTCGTTCGCGCCGATGGGAACTCCTCCTTTTTCAAGCGCGGCTCGCAGGCGACCGTATTCGACGCTGGTCCCCGCGTTCAGCGGTTCCTGGGGCAGTTCGGCGATCACGGTGTCGAGCCTGAAACGATTCTGTTCCTGCCACCGGCTTTTTTGTACTCCGGTTTCCAGTTCACCTAAAACCACCGGCGAGAGGATCAGGTCCGATACCGCAACCAATTCCATCCGGGCAAGGACGGCCTCGTTTTGCTTCAGGGCAGCGATGAGGATGTTGGTGTCGAGGAGGTAACGCATTGGGTTTTTAGTCCCACTCCGTAACCGGTTCGGGCAGGCGGTCTTCCGGCACAGCCAGATCGAGGTCGTCACCTGTCGAGATGGAGCGGAACAGATCGGCCGCGCTGCGTGGGCGAACCGGCACCAGCCGGGCTACGATCTTGCCGCGGCGGGTAATCGCCACCTCCTCACCACCCTCAACCGCCGCCAACATTGCGGAAAAACGTGCCTTGGCTTCGACAACCGGGACCGTTTGCATTACAATCACCCTCCTCATCAATTAGCAAATGACCATGTGGTCATCCTAGTAAAACGACCAACAAAAAGCAAGCTGAATTTCGAAACTTTGTCGATGTGGACGTGGTCAAAGTGGGGTCTAGAAAATCAGCTTTTTTTGCTACCATGATCTGCGCCTACACGATCAAGAGCACGACCATCAAGAGAGGGTGGGGGGTAGCCAAAAGGCTGGATAACCTCAACGATGCTGGTGTTCAGCCTCCCAGCCTTTACAGGCCAGGACGATATACCGAGGCACGGGGCGTTTGCCGGTGCCGTAGGCGCTGACCGTGCGGGTGGTAAGGCCAATGGCCGAGGCTGCCAAGGACAGGGACAAACCGTTTCTGGAACGCCAGGCCAGAAATTCGCGGGTTGCCGGGTCCTTAGCTGTTTGTGCCTGGGCATCAAGCCACAGGGTGTCGGTACCGATCTGGATATCAAAGGCAGGCCACTCCACCACCCAGCCGCCGTCGGCGATGACCACGCCGGCAAATATGTCGTCATCCTGCAATGGTTTGAGGCCTGGCAGCTTGACGACATCTTCGGCCAGACTGACGTTATAACGGCTACCATCAATAAAGCACAGGGAGAGGATAAATCCGGGCAAGGCGGTGACGGTTGCCAGACGGGGACGTTTCATGGATGCCATTTTTTCCACTCCTCAATCAGTTTGCAGCGATGTTTTGAAACCCAGGAAAGGACTTCCGCACGCAACAAAAAACAACTGGTTCTCTGAAGAAAAAATTGACATTGAAATAAAGCCCCATTTTTGCGCAAAATGGGGACGGAGCCCAATTCCCGCTCGATTCCCGCTAACGTGGAAATACCCAGAAAAACAGGTTGAAACCAACGGATATACTGACTATACTTTTTTGTATCAACAATCGTTTCTACAGAAGATGAGGGGTAACAGTTATGGCCGTTCAACTTGTCAAAAAATGGGGCAACAGCCCGGCGGTGCGTATTCCGGCCGCGGTTATGGAATCGGCGCACCTTTTCTTGAATCAGTCGGTGCAGGTCCGTGCCGACCACGGACGGGTCATCATTGAACCGGTTGCACCCGACTACGATCTGGACGCTCTCCTGTCGGGAATTACCCCGGAGAATCGCCATTCGGAAACAGATTTCGGTGCGCCCCAAGGGCAGGAAGTCCTCTGATGGCTGCTTCATATGTCCCCGACGAGGCAGATATCATCTGGCTGAATTTTACCCCCCAGAGCGGCCACGAACAGGCCGGTCGACGTCCAGCCGTGGTCCTCAGTCCCAAGGCATATAACAGCCGCGCTGGTCTGGTGGTCTGCGTACCGGTGACCAAGCAAATCAAGGGCTACCCCTTTGAGGTGGTGCTTTCCGGGGCTGGTGCGACCGGAGCCGCCCTCGCCGATCAGGTCAAAAGCCTCGATTGGCAAGCCCGTCAGGCCGAGCGCAAGGGGGCGGCCACCATGGTCGAAATGGCCGAAATCAGATCCAAGATCAAATCACTGCTGAAACTCGGCTGACGCCCCTCCACCAAGGAGGCCTCACGCCGTTGCTTTGCTAACTATCCAGCAGGGCCACATCTGCGCCGCCGCTACGCTGCTGTCATCGGCCTGCTCGTGTGCAATGGCCACTTTGCAAACCTCTTCCCGGCAGCTGCGGCCTTCTCCGTATATCCTTCAGTGAAAGGAGTTCGCCATGCTTACTAGACGCTGCCTGATCAAAATGACGCTGCCTGATCAAAATGTTGTGCGCGCTGCCTTTTGTCGCCGGTCTTCCAAGGACCGGGGGCGCGCAAAATATCGTCGATTTTTCGCAGTTGCGGGCGGGGTATGCGCAGCGGTTGAAAAAAATTCTCGCCGCCGGCGAGTTACCCTTTGTCGATATAGAGAGTTCATGCAATTCCCGAAAGCTGGACATCGATTCCGTCGCGAAAAGCATGGATCGGCTTAATATCGGGCTGATGGCGCTTTCCGCGGATATCGGCAAGTGGCAGTTCGGGGAAGGCGTTCGGTTCGATAACTTGTCGGAACGATTGCTCGCCAGGTATCCGGATCGTTTCATCCCCGTGGGCAATGGCGGGCAACCCCCGGCCTTGACAGAGGCTGCGGACGAATTTCTCGATGCTCAGGAAGCCGCGGTCAGGGCAAAGAAAATCATGCTTCTGGGCGAGTTTGAATTTCGCCACTACCCTTCGCCCAGACAGGTAAAACGCAATGAAATGGACCGTGACGTCCACCTCCATCTTGATGGGCCGATAGGCCACCGCGTGTTTAGCCTGAGTGAAAAAACAGGCGTTCCGTTCCAGATTCATTACGAGGTGGAAGATGAACTGCTGGCCCCGTCCGAAAACATGCTTGTCCAGTATCCAAAGGCCAGGGTGATCTGGTGTCATCTGGCCCAGATCCGCTATATTGAACGCGCCCCACTCTATACGCCGGGGTATGTCGAGGCCTTGCTCAAACGTTTCCCGAACTTGTATTTTGATACCGCGTTTGGCGACGCAAATTCGCGAATACCCCCTGAGTGGCCAGCGGCATGCGCGGGTCTGGGCAGACGATGGCAGTCTTCATCCTGAATGGCTCGACCTTATTGTCGCCTATCCGCAGCGATTT
Source organism: Deltaproteobacteria bacterium RIFOXYD12_FULL_56_24 (assembly GCA_001799285.1). Taxonomy (GTDB): domain Bacteria; phylum Desulfobacterota; class Desulfobulbia; order Desulfobulbales; family Desulfurivibrionaceae; genus Thiovibrio. The sequence continues at coordinate 47,625 of MGTD01000014.1, read as the reverse complement.
TTGTCGGCCTTGGATTTGGGCGGAGACCGTTTTGACCGAATTATCGAATACGATCAAAAACACAGAGATTTTTTGAAGCGCCTGCCGACTGCGACGCAACATCAAGTGGCATACCGAAGCGCCTGGTCACTCTTGTTTGGCGAAGAATTCGCCTGAGCGGATGGGTTACCTTGTAGGAAATCACAAACAAGCGGAGCCAAACTGTGGAAATAACTATATCCAACAAAAAGCAGACCCAGGTTTTTGTCGCGATCACCCTTTGTCTTGTTGTCGCTCATTATCTTAGTGTTTTGTCTGAGATTTTCTTGGGCAACGACATAGCTTTGTTTGATCTCGGCAAAGAGGGAAATATCCCGACTATGTTTTCAGTATTACTGCTTCTTTACAGTTCACTGTTGCTTGCGTTTATCTGGCATGTAAAAAACCAAACGAAAGAAAACGATCGCAATTATTGGCTCTGGCTCTCACTGATATTTCTTTTTTTATCGGTAGATGAATTCAGTTCCATACATGAGACAATAGGGAACACCCTCGAAGGAGTTTTTAACAAAAATGGACCGCTTTGGTTCCCTTGGAAAATCCCTTATGGCCTTGCCTTGATAGTATTTGCCCTGTCTTATCTGAAATTCCTGACAAGATTGCCGAAACGTACGAGAAATCTGTTTATAATCTCTGGAGTTATCTTTGTCCTGGGAGCTATGGGTATAGAGACAGGCGAGGGTTTTGTCAAATACGCTTATAAGATCCCAGATTTTAATTATCGGGTATTTGAACCGCTCGAAGAATCTTTTGAAATGATCGGGGTCATTATCTTTATCAAAGCGTACATTGAATATATCGTGAACGAATTGTGTCTAAATAAGCTACAACTGTCTATAGAAACCTGAAATAAAGGAAGTTGTCGGTCTGAACGATACACCCAAAGGGTATAAGTTCGTTTGCACAGACAAGCTGCACAACTCGGCTATAGCTCTCAGGCCCCCGCCGCGCAGGTTTTGGTCCCCCTGTTTTTTTCATTGCCGCAAACTCTCAAGCTGAAATGCCAAAGGGGTAGCACTCTTGTCCAGGAGATCCCTGCCGAAGCCAACAGAGGCTGACTGTCTGTTTTTAAGCGGGATCGAAATAGCCTGGATTTTTTACCCCCATTCCGGGTAAGCTGTACAGGGAGGCCAGCTGGTTTGGCCCGCTATTCTTGCGTATTGGAGGGGCAATGCAGGCAGAAAAATGGGAAGAGGCATATCTGGCCCAGAGTCAGGATGCCGCGGTGGGACGGATGTTCCGGGGGATAATCCATAATCTCGGCGGGGTCATCCAGGTTTTTTCCCTGCACACGGATCTCTCGGCAATGATGCTGGACAAGGCCATGGTGGTGCTGGCGCAGATGCGCCAGGCCGGGACAACGCCGGAGTTGGAGACCCTGCAAGGTCTTCTCGTCAGCCGGGGAGAGGCTCTTGCCCAGATGCAGGACAAGGTGCGGCAGAGTCAGCAGATTTTGCAGCGGACCGCGCTGTTGCCTGAATTTAAGAAGCTTGCCGGCGGCGCCCCTTATACGGTTAATTCCGTTATCGAGACCGAGGTGGAGTTCATGACTGCCGCTTCGATTTTCAAACACAAGGTGCACAAGGTGATAACCATGGCCGAAGGGCTCCCGGCCTTGGCGCGTTTTCAGCTGGAGCTGCATCAGATTATGTATATCCTGCTGAGCAATGCCCTGGATGCCGTGCAAGGGGCGGAAGAAGCTGAGATCGTGGTCGAATCAACCAGGGAAGGCGAGGGCATCGGTGTGCGGGTACAGGACAATGGCCCAGGGCTGGCTCCCGAAGCGGCGGCGCACCTCTACGAGCCGTTTAATTCCACGAGGGAAGGGCATCCCGGCCTTGGCCTGTATCTCGCGAAGAAGCTCATTACCCGTTGCGGCGGGGAGATCTCCTGCGAGAGCAGCCCTGGCCGCACCAGTTTCCGCCTGTTTGTTCCTCCCGAGGCCATGCAGGCATGAGGCAGGCCAAAGGCAAGGAGAGCAAGGCTGCTGCGGGTGGCAGCGGCAAGCCTGGCACCCTTTATGTGGTAGCCACTCCCATCGGCAATCTGGAAGATATCACCCTTCGGGCCCTGCGCATCCTCCGGGAGGTGGATCTGATCGCCGCCGAGGATACCCGGCATACCAGAAAACTCCTCAGCCATTTCGATATCCATACCCCGTTGCTCAGTTACTATAAGGAAAAGGAGGCGAGCCGGGCTCAGGAGATTGTGGCCCTGCTGCTTGCCGGGCAGCAGGTGGCCCTGGTTTCCGATGCCGGCACGCCGGGGATCTCCGATCCGGGCGGGATTCTGGTGCAAAGCGCCCAGGCGCAAGGCATTACCGTGGTGCCGGTGCCCGGGGCTTCCGCCCTGGCCACCATCCTCAGCGTTGCCGGCCTGAGCGAGCCTTCCCATCTTTTTCTGGGATTTCTCCCGGCCAAGGGGGCGGAGCGGCGCAAACTGCTGCGAAGCCTCAAAAACGATGCCCACCCCATAGTTTTTTACGAGTCGCCCCGGCGGATCATCGCCAGCCTTGGCGATTGCCTGGCGGAGCTGGGGGAGCGGCGGGCGGTGATCGGCAGGGAATTGACCAAGATGCATGAGGAGATCAGCTCCGGGGAGCTGGCGGACCTGCTGGCCGGACTTAAGGACCGGGAGGCAATCAAGGGCGAATTCGTGGTGCTCATCGCAGGGTTGCGCGCCTCTGCCTCAGTGCGGCCCGATAATCTTGAGGATCTGCTGCGCTGGTATCGGGGGCAGGCCGGGGTCAGCCTGAAAGATGCGGTGGCGAGCATTGCCAAGGATCTGGATCTGTCCCGCTCGGAAGTATATCAGAAGGCCCTGGCGATTTGGAAGGAGTAAGCGGATGCTGCAAAAAATAATCTATCTTGCCGCGGCCGGGGCTTGCGGCACCTTGGCCCGCTACGGTTTGGCCGGTCTGGTGCAGAGGGTGGCCGGGGCAAGTTTTCCCTGGGGAACCTTTTCGGTGAACGCCTTGGGCTGCCTGCTCTTCGGCCTGGTCTGGACCCTGACCAGCGAGCGTTTTGTCGTCTCCGGCGAGTTGCGCATCATCCTGCTCACCGGCTTCATGGGCGCCTTCACCACCTTTTCCACCTTTGTCGCCGAGAGTGGGCATCTTTTTGCCGACGGCGAACATTGGTACGGACTGGGCAATATGCTGCTGCAGAACGGAGTGGGGTTGGTGCTGTTTTTTCTGGGGATGGCATTGGGCAGGTTGATTTAAGAAGAAAAAAGGAGACACGGCTATGGACCTCCCCTCGGAAGCGGAACTGCTCCGCATCTTCATCGGCGAAACCTCCAAGCTCGGCCAGCGGCCGTTGTACGAAATCATTGTCGAAGAGGCCCGGAAGCGCGGCCTGGCCGGGGCCACCGTCACTCGGGGCATCATGGGGTTCGGCAGGAACAGCCGCATCCATACGGCCAAGATCCTGCGGCTCTCGGAAGATCTACCGCTGGTTATCGAGATCGTCGATGCACCGGAACGGATCGCCGCCTTCCTCCCTGACCTGGACGCCATGATCGGCGAGGGGCTGGTTACCCTGGAAAAGGTTCGGGTGATCTCCTACCGGAACAAGGAAACGAAATGATGGTTTGAGGTTCCGCCGAAAAGGAGGGGGAAATGGTACGTCAGGTTGATTATGACGCACTCTTGGAATTCGTACTCAAGCGACGCAAGGACACGGGCGGCTATGGCGCCACGCCGCGGCTGCCCGCCACCATCCAGGACACCTTTCAGGCCGTGGCCATTCGGCTGGTGCTTGGCGAAGAGGTGCCTACCCCGCAAACAGAGCCTGCCCTGGCCGAATATCTCGCCCGGATGTTGGCTGTGCCCTGGCTGGGGATCGAGACCACCTTCCGCCTGCTGCTTACCTGCCGGGTCTGCGGACTGGCCTTGGCTGGGGAGCGGGTGCGCGCCCATCTCGTTGCCCGTTTGGCCCGGGACACTTCCCTTGCCGCCGGTTATTATGTGAGCAGGATTTTCCGGGAGATTCTCGGGGAGGAGCCGGATTATCGGGACTCCGGGCGCTCTTTGCTGCTGCCTGCCACTTGCGCGGTGGAAGATGCGGCGAGGTATCTCTTCGTGAAAGGGATGGCTGGCCAACCGGTTGCGGACGCCGGGGAGCTGCTTGCCTGGCTTCAGCGCTCGCAGAATGGTGATGGCGGCTTCGGCTTTTTCCCTGGGACCACCTCGTTCATTGAGAACTGCCATGCCGCGCTGGCGGCCCTGAGCCTTCTGGGCGCCAGGCCCGTTGATTTGGAAAGCGCCAGAGCATTTGTCATGAGCTGCCAGACCGGCAGAGGCGGCTTTGGCCGGAGCCAGAGAGCCGCCCCTTTTCTTGACTCTTCCTGGCATGGGATTGCCAGTCTTCGTCTGCTTGAGGGGATGGCAGAGCAGCCTGCTGGGGGCGTACCTGAGATGGTAAACTGGCAGAATCGCCTGATTTTTTCCGTCTAACCGGGCAGCGTAACCGCGCCTAAAAGAGGAAAGACCAGATATACTTGCCTGCCGTGAACAGCAGGCAGACCACCAGGATCCATTTGATGAACTTGGCCGGCACGAATTTTTGCAGCCGCGCCCCGCAGTACATGCCCGCGAAGCCGCCGATCCCGAAGAGAAAACCCAGCAGCCAGTCCGGGGCGATGACCATGCCGGGGTAGTAGGGGGCCAGGATCTGGTAAAAGGCCACCCCGGCTACCGAGGTGACGAAGGTTCCCATCAGGGACGCTCCGGCCACGGCATAGACCGGCATCCCAAAGAAGCTGACGAGAAACGGGGCGATGATCGCCCCGCCGCCGATGCCGTACACCCCGCCCACCATGCCGACCACGAGGCTTAAGGCCATGAGGCCTACTGCGTTGACGGTGAAGGTTTCCCCGTAAAAATCGTAGACGATCCGGGTTGGGGTCCATTGCCGGACCGTGACGCAGGCCAGATGCTCGCAGAAGGCGGCTTCGCTGCCGGTTGTCCGGGGCTGTTTTTTGCCCCGCTGATGAAACCGTTCCTCGGTCGTGGGTCCGTTCGTCTTTTTTGGGAAGGCCAGATCATTTAATAATCTGCCGCCCATATACAGGAGAACCAGCCCGGCAAAGAGCTTGAAGTTTTTGGGGTCGGGCAGGTATTTGATTCGGACGATGGCCCCGACCAGCACCCCTGGCAGGGTACCGATGATCACCACCCAGGTCAGGGGCCAGAGCATCCGCCCTTCCTTGAGGTAGCGATATACGCCGCTGGGAATGGCGACGATATTGAACAGCTGGTTGGTGGAGCTGACCGCCGGACTGGTGAAGCCGAGGACGCTGACCTGAAAGGGCAGGAGCAGAAAGGCCCCGCTCACCCCGCCCATGGAGGTGAAAAAAGAGATGGCAAAAGCAACCAGCGGCGGGACCAGCGGGCTGACCTCGAGATCGGCAACAGGGAAATACATCAGCGATTTTCCTTGGCGGAAGTGTCTTCCAACGCTGCGTCCACCACCTGGCGGACCTCGGCCAGGCATCAGCGCCCGGCAGGGTTTTTCTCCGCGCATCGGCATTGGCCCGCTTTTTTCGTCGAGACAATGCGCTCCATAATCAGCGAACGGCCGTGTTCCCGGACATCCCGGCGCAGATCTTCATCGGTATGGCCAAAACAGTAACAGATCAGACGGGGCATGAAAACCTTCCGGGATAGGGGGGAGCAAGTAAGCGATCACAGGGCACCACATCTTGCGACGATCGGTCCGGCTCACGTACAAAAGTACGCATCGCCGTCCCGCTTGCCGCAATCTGCGGCACCCTGCGACCGCTTGTTCCTTGGTTATTTGGCCTTTGTGAGGTTGCCCCGTGATCATTTACGGGAGCAATGGTTCAGGCGCTGGTCATCCGGGCTGGCAGGCCTAGCCCTGAGGGGTTTCCAGGTAAACCTTTTTTATGCGCGGAATATTTTTCACAAAAGCATCAACAACAGTTGGGTCAAAATGTTTTTCGCGCAGCCGCCGGATTTCATCCACTGCATCCTCAAAATGCCAAGCCTTTTTGTATGGCCGCTCAGAGGTAAGCGCATCGAAGACATCACAAACCGAAGTGATGCGGCTGGCCAAAGGAATTTGCCGGCTCACCAGCCCCTGGGGATAGCCGGAGCCATCCCACCGTTCATGGTGGGTAAGAGCGATGGCCTGTGCTACCTGCAACAGATTTGACTTGCCTTCGCTCAACAAATCCGAGCCCAGTTGACAATGGGTTTTTATGATCTCAAACTCATCAGTCGAGAGCGGCCCCTGTTTTTGCAGAATCGAATCCGCTATGCCCAGCTTCCCCACATCATGCATCGGTACTGCATGGAACAGCACATCGTTGGCGTTTCTGCTCAACCCGCATGAAGGGCCGAGGACCGTGCAATACAGGCTTAACCTTTTCAGGTGGGCACCGGTGTCGCCATCACGGAAAGCGGCCGCCTGCGTCAAGCGGGCAAGAACATCCAGCTGGGACTTTTTTAGCTCCCGGGTACGTTCCTCAACCAGGGACTCTAGATTTTCCTTGTGGAATTCCAGCTCGCCTTTTACTTCGACCAGCGTTTCTTCCAGCTGCATCTCCTTGGTAACGTCAATCATTGTCCCATAGGAAAGGACGATTCGATCCCGGCCGTGGATCTCGATTCTGGCCAGATCCTTGAGCCACAGCGGGCTGCCGTTTACATCGAACTTGTATACGGCATCAACCCCTCCGCCCCGTTCCGCCATGCGGCGTATGGCTTCCCTTAATCGTTCAATCTGGGCCTTGTCACGAACAATTTTGTCGATCGCGGGAGGGTTTCTCTGGATCCGGTACAGGCAACGGGTGAGGATGTTGTCGCGAAGAGCGCTAGCCACTTCCGTGGTGTGGAAACCCAGTAATTCCTGCAACCTTGCTCCGGCATATTCATACCAGATATGACCGCCATCCGGCAGCCAGGCCGCAATATAGGGAATTATCGGCGTTCTTGCCTTTTCCAAGGCAGCAAAATGGGAAATGGAAGCAAAAAGCTTTTTTTTCAACGAGGGACTATACGGTCCGGTAAGGATTTTTCCCGTATATTTGGCCCGGTTCTCAAAGAGAGGGGGGAAGGGATTTGTAGTCATTACCACACGATTGAGACAAAAATGGGGGGTATCCTCAAACGCATTGCAACACAACATGGTCGGCGAAAGACAGGGTTGCAAAATTTAAAGGCCATGTGGTCACTTTTCCCGCGGAAACTGTTGTTGGCTAGGGTTAGTCCCTTGCTGAAGACCATTGAATCATAGTTAATCCACGCCCATGGTAGTGTCAATTTTTTTGTGTGAAATTCTGCCATTACTTAAAAAGTGCCGAGCAGTATCTTTCTTCATTCCCCATGCAACAGATCGATGATGGTAACCTCCGGCGGCGCCAGGAAGCGGATGGGTGGCCCCCATGTACCGGTGCCTCGGCTCAGGTAGAGAAAACCGCTGTTCAGGGGTAAGCGATCACATGGCACCACATCTCGCGGCGATCGGTCCGGATCACGTACAAAAGTACGCATCGCCGTCCCGCTTGCCGCAAGCTGCGGCACCATGTGACCGCTTGTTCCGTGGTTATTTGACCTTTGTGGGGTTTTCCCGTGATCGGCTACGTTCAGGCTGGTGAGCTGACCGGCCCGCTGGGGATAAAAAAACCAGGTGAACAGGTTGAAGGGGAATATCTGGCCCTTGTGGGTGTGGCCGGAAAGCTGGAGATCAAAAAGCCTCGAACTGTACGGGTTGATCTCGGGTCGGTGCTTGAGCAGAACCGTGAAGTTTTCCTTGGCTTGGGCAGAAAGAATTTCGTGTTCCGCCCCTGATGTTTTCCGGGCAAAGTTTTTTACTACAGGGTCGTCAACCCCTACAAAATTGATGCCGCCGACCGCCATTCCCTGTTGGCGCAGAAGAGTGAATCCGGAAGTTTCCATAAAAGCCGAGGCAACCTGCAGGCCGGCGTAGAACTCATGGTTGCCGGTGATGGCGATCTTGCCCAGCGGCGGATTGAGCGCCGCCAGTAACCTGGCTTCTCTATTGAGATGACTGGGTTGGCCATCAACCAGATCGCCGGTGGACACCAGAATATCGGGTTTTGCCTTGCGGATTTCGGCAAGAATCTTCTTGAGCCTGCTCTCCCGGACAAGGAGTCCCAAATGCACATCCGAGATCTGGGCAATACGTATCCTGCCGGTTTTTTCGGTGATTTTTGGGCTGATAATCTCAATATGTTCCTGGCGGATATCCGTTGCTTCGAACAGGCCGTATCCGTAAAGGGCAACCACCACTATCGCCTGTGCGGCAAACAGCTGCCGCGGCGACACCCTTGCCTGGGTAAATTTTTGTTGCCGGATTTTTTCCGCAGCCAGGATGGCAAGGCGGATCAGATCAACCGTTCCGGTCAGGGTCAGGAAAAGGAAAAGCAGCCCCATCCAGCTGAAGCTTGCATAGGCCCAGAACCTGGCGCCTGTTTCAATCCCGGCTCTCTCGGCCATCCGGACCATGATCGGCGCAGCGATCATGGCTGCCATGAACAGGGTGATGCCGAGCCTGATCTTTTTGCCGGGCAGAAAGGCGGCCCTGATCTTGCGGAAAGCATAGTAGTGGAGAAGGGTATAGACCGACAGATAAACCAGCAGAAAAGGGGTCATGCTTTTTCATTCCAGGGTTGATTTGCAAATGCGATGTCAGGAAATGCGGGTTATAAACTTTCTCGGCCGGCGATGCGTATTTTGGTACTTGAGCCGGACCGATCGCCGCAAGATGTAGTGCCCTGTGATCGCTTACGTTATTTCTCTTGGCAGAGCAAGACATCCTTGGGTAGAGTAAAATAATAGTCATTATCCGGATCTGGATCGGCTCAATCCGCTCGTTTCGTGACGCTTATCAACCAACAGGGTAACCCCATGCAAGAAAAACCGCCATCCCCGATGGTGCTGCGCTATTTTCTGATCCTCTTTCTTGCCTCGATCTTCTTGGTCGGGTGGATGTTCTGGCCTTTTCTCTCCATCCTGATCCTCTCCTACCTGCTGACCAGCGTTTTCCTGCCGACTTACAAGCTGCTCAACCGCAAGCTGCCGGATTATTTAGCCTCGTTTTTGACCTGTGTCCTGGTGATGCTGCTGGTTTTTATCCCCCTGGTCTTCCTTGCCACCTCGTTGGGCCAGGAAGTCCAGCACCTTTATGAATGGGGCCGGGGCTCGGGCGTTAATCTTGCCCTCAAACTCCGCGCCTTTCAGGAAAGCCCGCTGTTTGTGCAACTGCTGGAGACCATCGCCGACTTGGGGTTTCCCCTGGACGCGGAAGACATCAGCCGGGCCTTCACCGAACTGGCCCGGGTGACCGGGGTTTTCCTGTACAACCAGGCGAGCGGCTGGGCGGCCAATATCATGCTCTTCTTTTTCAGCTTCCTGATGATGCTTCTTATCATCTTCTACCTGCTGATTGAGCATGACCGGCTGCTCACCTATATTTTCCGGCTCTCCCCCCTGCCCGAAGATCAGGGGAGGCGGCTGTTCGCCAAGTTCGATGAGATCACCGATGCGGTGCTGATCAGCAACGGCATCTGCTCGTTATTCCAAGGGGTGTTGGGCGGCATCATCTTTGCCGTATTTTCCTTGGGGCCGCCGGTGCTCTGGGGGCTGATCATGGCGGTGCTGGCCTTTCTGCCCATCGTCGGCATCGGCCTGGTTCTGGTTCCCTCCGCCCTGTTCCTCGGCCTCAAGGGTGATGTGGCCGGGGCGGTCATCCTCATGGTCCTCTACGCGGTTATTACGGTTTTCATTGAGTACTTCCTGAAAGCGAAGATGGTGGGCGACCGGGTCAGGATGCATATCCTCCTGGCTTTTCTCGGGGTCATCGGAGGATTGAGCGCCTTCGGCCTTCTCGGCATCATCTACGGCCCCCTGATCATCGCCGCCTTTCAAACCCTGGCGGAAATTTATCTCGGCAGTTACGAGCGCCATGTGAAAAATCTCAACCTTGACTGAGCCATCTCCCGTCGGTCTCTGATCCCGTCCATTTTAATTCGAAAGTTTCGGCCATTTATGGAATATACTCTGACAATCTTAGGGAGAGGCCTGCTGACGGATTACCAAGTCTGCCCTTGACTATTATTTTCTGTTGAAATATTTAGATCCAATCCCTTAAGTACATAGTAACTATTAAGATGAAAAAAGTGCTTGCATGGGTATGGATCATCGGGTTGCCTGGCTCTTTGTTTGTTGGTATGGGGAGACAGAAGGGAAGTTTTGCGCAGAGAAAAAAGGAGAGTAAAGATATGAAAGAGGCAACAATCGGTATTGTGGAGTGCAGGAATTTGTTCGGATTTTCGCCCATGGTTCGGCTTCGGAGGCGGTTTTCTCCGGCTCGACTGATGTTTGGTGCTTTTGCCGGCATGATTTTAATCTGTTTTGGTCTAGTGCCAATTGCGGCCGCAGCAGAACTGGTCCAACCATTCTACAGTCGCAATCTGAATCCGTTTGTTCAGATTTTTGGTCTTCCGGCGGTGGAAGGCGCAAAACTCACTCCGGAGGGCCGCACGGAAGCGCGGCTGGTCTTTGATGTTGCCAGCAATTTTACGAGTGATGCAGCCCAAGGGGAACACATCGGGATCAAGGGGGAAACCTATCGCTCGGTTGTGGCAATACGTTACGGTCTGAGGAAAGACCTGGAAGTCGGGATTGATCTCCCCCACGTATATCACGGACGCGATTATCTCAACGATTTTATTGCCGATTACCACGACACCTTAGGTCTGCCCCAAGGCGGCCGGGATACCGCGCCAAATGACGACTTGGCCTATGCGTACACCGACAACGGCACGAATCTGGTTTCCGTAGCCGGATCTGCTTCGGGAATTGGCGATGTGTTGCTATCCGCCGCCATGCCGCTTTGGAACGATGGTGGGAATTCCCGGCGATTAGCCTTGCGGGCGGCACTCAAGGTTCCCACCGGATCGGCCTCGGATCTTCTGGGCAGCGGGAGTACAGATTTTTCTTTGCGGTTGAGCGGTGAAGACCGGCAGACATTTGCCGCCGCGCGGATTACCGGGTTTGGCACTTTGGGTGCGCTTTTGATGACCGAGGGAGATGTTATCCCCGACCGGCAGCGGCATATCGTTGGTTTCGGCACGGTGGGCTTAGGATGGCAACCACTTTCCAGGCTGGCCCTGAAACTGCAGCTGGACGGCCACACCGGCTTTTACGATAGTGAACTCACCCAGTTGGGCCATTTCGCCACCCAATTGCTGTTGGGCGGCACCGTCGGGATTACCGATAATTTGCTGCTTGATATTGCCGTTTCTGAAGATATCAGCGTCGATGCCTCTCCGGATGTGACCTTTAATGTTTCTCTGCGCGGCCTGTTTTAGAGCAAAGGATCAGGCTTTTCCCATATCCGGCAGGACGGGTAGTCAGACCACTGATTGACAACCCGGTTCCTGCCGTCTTGTTTTGCAGTGTACATGGCTTGATCGGCGTGTTTGATCAGGGTTGCCCCGTCGGTTTCCTTCTCCTCCAGGGAGGCCACCCCAAAACTTGCGGTGGCCCGGCCTACTTGGGGAAAATCGTGGCTTTCGATAGAGGCCCGTAATTTTTCTGCAAATCCAGTTGCTGCCTCGCCGGTGGTGCCCGGCAGCAGAATCACGAACTCCTCTCCGCCCCAGCGAGCCAGAATGTCGGTGCGCCGAACCGCGCTGCTCACCAGTTGCGCCATCTCCCTGAGGACCAGATCTCCGATCTCATGGCCGTACACATCGTTGACGCGCTTGAAATGATCTATATCGAACATGATCAGGGAAAGCGGCTCGGCATGCCGCTGGCGGCGGGCCATTTCCCGGTTCAGGAATTCCGTGAACCGACGACGGTTCATAATCCCGGTAAGGTGATCGGTGCCTGCCTGACGATCCTTGTCCTTTAAAAGCTGCTCGGCGATCCCCAGCAGCTCGTTAAAGGCCCGGGTAATGATGCCGATTTCGTCGCGCGTGCGCAACGGGATTCGCCGGCTGAAATCCTGCTGTTCGCTGATAAGGCCGATTTCTGTCAGCATATGGCCCAAGGCGCGTAATATGCCTCGCACCGTGTGAGTTACCAGTATCAGGGTCAGGCCGCCGAGCAACAATACCCCGATAGTATAAATCAGCAGTCTTTGCCGCAGGGTACGGAGAAAAATGTCATTTTTGGCAACGGTCAGCGCCAGGGATCGGTCTTCCACCTCCTTGAGCCGGTCGATGGCCATGGTCGCCAGTCTAAACCACTCATCCGCGGAGGTTTCGTCGCGTGCAAGCTCGTCCCGGGCCGCTGCCCGCATGGTCTGCAAAACCTTGTCAATATCAGGTCCGTGGAAACTTCGGTCGTATTCGGCCAGGGCTTCGGCGGCGGCATTACGCCGGAACTGCCGTTCGTATTCAGCAAAAACGGCTTGCAGGCGGGCCACTTCCATTGCCATCTCACCATCGTCTGCCTCCGTTCTCAGGGCATGGTTGATCTTGGCTCGGACTCGGCCCAGATACTCCTTGACGAACATCAACTGGACATGGGCAACCAGATCGTCGTTGAGTAAGGTATCGTCCGACAGCCGGGCCAGGTGTCCGACCTGATCGAGCAGCTCTTGGATCAGGCTGGAATAAGCCTGGTGCGCTTTCAGATGCTCCATCGTCCCGGCAATAATCTGTGCCCGCAACCCCGGCAAATGGTCCAGCAATTGTTCGAGTCGCGCCTTCTTTTCGGTCATGGCGGCAACTTCAAGATCGGTGTGCGCCTGCTGCTTGCGCAGCCTCATGCGTTGCTCCGGCGAAGGGGTAGCCAGAAAACCGGCGGTTATCCCGCGCTCTTTCTGCAGCTCGTGGATCAGAGAAGAGAATCCTTTGGTTGAGGTTACCGCTGACATCACCTGCTGTTGTTGCCGATAATGGGCAAACTCATGTGTATAGCGGTCGAACAGCAACAGGCAAAGGCCAGCGACTGCCAAAATGCCGATCATAATTATCCGGGCCTTGATGGTCATAATTTCCTTATGGCATATCCGGGTGTTGCCGGCGGAGAATGAAAGTTTGCCGGTTCGACGGCACAGAGTAGCCACCTGCAGTGTGAACTTTGCAACCTTACGGAATAAAAGGCTTCAGGTGCAAGGCTTAGGGCAGGCGCGGGGGGCTGATGAAAAACGCTGTCCAGTTTAATAGTTCCTTTCATGTTCGTCTTTTTAAGCAGGGGAGGTACGAATGTGCGCATTATGTTCCATATTTTCTTGTCAGAGTACCTGGCCGCCGCTACCAGTTCAAGGAGAAAAACCGTAGCCTTACAGGTTGAGGCTGGCTTTGAGCCGGAAGAAGCAGCCCGGCTTGGCGGCGGGGATTATGCTTGTCAAGAAACGATAAAAAGGCTAAATATAACCGTTTTTCAGCGATATTTTTTATAATCGTCCAGATCCCAACCAAGGCGGCAGTCCTGTGAAAGAAGTTCAGGATCACTATTTCAAAAAGGCCAAAAAGGAAGGCTATCCCGCCCGTTCGGTGTATAAGCTGCAGGAGGCTCAACAGAAGCATGGGCTGCTGAAAAATGGCGACACGGTGCTTGACCTTGGCTGTCAGCCGGGGAGCTGGTCCATGTATGCGGCCCAGGCCGTTGGCCCGCAGGGATTGGTGGTTGGTGTTGATCTCAACTTCGGGCAGATCAACACTAAGGGCAACAGTGCCAGGTTTTCCTTTCTCCACGGCGACATCATGACCGCCGAGGTGCTTGATCGGGTACGCTCCATCTGCCCGGAATTTGCGGTGATCATCAGCGATATGGCTCCGCGCACCACCGGCAATAAATGGTCTGATCAGCAACACTCGCTGGATCTTTCCCGGCGGGTTCTTGAAATTGCCCAGGAGATGTTGCGTCTGGGCGGCAATTTTTATTGCAAGGTGTTTGAGGGTGAGGATTTCAAGGCCTTTGTGGATGAGGTTCGCCCCCATTTTAACTTGACCAGGATCGTAAAGCCGAAAAGTTCCCGTCCGGAAAGCCGTGAGGTTTTTGTGCTGGGGATGGGATTTAGGAAAATGCAGAATGCAGAATGAAGAATGCAGAGTGAGCTGTTTATGGAGTATGGAAGGCACATTCATGGTGTCTTCTGCTGACCAGAGTGACCTCCCACTTTTCATTTTTATTGTAATCGCAAAAAGCCGCGATTACAACGGTTGTCGCTGCTTAACCATTTGACTTTGTGTCTCGGACCTGTGGCGTTTTTCCTTTTTACGAGACCATCATTTTTAATTTTTAATTTTCAGGAGAAAAATCATGTCCGGACATTCAAAATGGGCTAACACCAAACATCGCAAAGGCGCCCAGGACGCTAAGCGAGGCAAGATGTTCACCAAGCTCACCAAGGAAATAGCCGTGGCTGCCCGCATGGGCGGCGGCGACCCCGAGGCCAATCCCCGGCTGCGCGCCGGCATTATTTCGGCCCGCGCCGTGAACATGCCCAAGGACAATATCGATCGAGCCATTAAGAAGGGGATCGGCGGGCTGGAAGGAGTGAACTACGAGGAAATCACCTACGAAGGCTACGGGCCGGGCGGGGTGGCTATTCTGGTTGACTGCCTTACCGACAACCGGAACCGGACCGTGGGCGAGGTGCGCTTCTTCTTCGGCAAGTCCGGCGGCAATATGGGCGAGACCGGCTGCGTTTCCTACATGTTTGACAAAAAAGGCTCCCTCCTGGTGGAAAAGGGGACTATGGATGAGGAAAAGCTCCTGGAGCTTGCTCTGGAGGCAGGCGCCGAGGATATGGTAGATGATGGAGATATCTTCCAGGTTCTGACCGCGGTTGAGGATTTCAACCCGGTGCGGGAGGCCCTGGAGAAGGCCGGGGTTCCCTTTGTCGAGGCCTCAATCTCCATGATCCCCAAGAATATCGTTGAGGTAGCCGAAGAAAAAACGGCCATCTCGTTGATGAAGCTCATCGACAATCTGGAGGATTTTGATGACGTGCAGAAAGTGCATGCCAACTTTGATATCCCCGATGAGTTGATGGAAAAAATTTCCTGAGCATGACCCAGGGCAAAGCCAAGGCCGGGGCGGAAATAACCCGCATCCTCGGGATCGATCCCGGTTCGCGCGCCACCGGCTACGGGGTGATCGACCACCAGGGTCACGCCCTTACCTTTGTCACCTGCGGGGTGATCCGGACCTCGGAAAAAAAGCCCTTTCCCGAGCGGCTGGAAGAGATCTACGAAGGCATCCGCGAGGTTATTGGGGCCTATCAACCGCAGCTCGCCGGGATTGAGGATATCTTCACCGCCATCAATCCCCGCTCGGCCCTAAAGCTGGGCCACGCCCGCGGAGTACTCATTCTGGCCACCCGGCAGCATGGCCTGCTTCTGGAGGAATACAGTCCCCGCGCAGTAAAACAGGCGGTGACCGGCTATGGTCAGGCGCCGAAAGAGCAGGTGCAGCAGATGGTCCGGGTTTTGCTCAAGCTTGCCGCCTCGCCCAGCCATGATGCGGCCGATGCCCTGGCCGTGGCCATCTGTCGGGCCAATTATAAGCTTAAGGCGTAAGGCTTAAAGCTTAAAGCTGACAGCTATAAGCTTACGGCTGTCAGCTTTTTACTTCTCTTCTTGCTAAAATTCTTTCATAATAGACAACATCATGATTGTTGAAATCGCAACAAGCCGCGATTACCACGGTTGTTGCTTGGGAATTCTTTGATTTTGTGTTACGGACATGTGACCTTTTTTCTTTTTTTGCGAGTTCATCATGATTGCCTGCCTGCGAGGAACGCTTTTTCAGAAATTACCCGAATCCCTTATCGTCGATGTGGGCGGGGTGGGGTACGAGGTTTTTTTCCCCCAGAGCGGGCAGGCACGGTTGCCGGGGGTAGGGGAGGAGGTTTTTCTTCACATTCAGACGGTGGTGCGCGAGGATGCCTTCAATCTCTTCGGCTTTCTTGAGTCCACGGAAAAGGAGATGTTCCTGCTGCTGAACACCGTCTCCGGGATAGGGCCGAAGCTGGCTATGCATATCCTGGCCGGCATCTCTCCGGCGGAGCTGGCCCGGGCCATCCTGCACGACGATCTGGCCCGCCTTACCCGGCTGCCCGGGGTGGGCAAGAAAACCGCGGAGCGGCTTTGTCTGGAGCTGAAAGACAAGGTACAGTTCGTGCCCGAGGCGCTCGCAGCCTGTTCTCCTGCCCTTACCCTCCCCGGCGAAGACGAGCGGGTCCACGATGCGATCTCCGCCTTGCTCAATCTCGGCTATCCTGCGGTTAGGGCCAGGGAGGCGCTGGCGGTGGTCCGGCAGCAGGCCGGGGCTGCGGCCTTCGCTGCCATGCGGCTTGAAGAGCTGCTCCGGCAAACCTTGAGGGCCCTGGTGTGAATCACGAAGAACGGTTGGTGTCTCCGGTGGCCGATCTGGTCGAGCCTGTTGATCATGCGCTTCGGCCCAAGTTGCTTGACCAGTACATCGGCCAGGAGCAGCTGAAGAGCAACCTCGGCATTGCCCTCAAGGCCGCGCAAGCCAGGGGCGAGGCCTTGGACCATGTCCTGTTGCACGGTTTCCCGGGGCTGGGTAAGACTACCTTAGCCTACGTCATCGCCAACGAGATGGGCGCCAACATCCGGGTTACCTCCGGGCCGGTGATCGAACGGGCCGGGGATCTGGCCGCCATCCTCACCAGCCTTCAGGAAGGCGATGTGCTTTTCATCGATGAGATCCACCGCCTCAACCATGTGGTCGAAGAGATTCTCTACCCGGCCATGGAGGATTATCAGCTGGACTTGATCATCGGCCAGGGGCCGGGGGCGCGCAGCGTCAAGATGGATCTGCCGCGCTTCACCCTGGTGGGGGCGACCACCCGCACCGGCCTGTTGACCCCGCCCTTGCGGGATCGCTTCGGCATGGTGCTGCGTCTTGATTTTTATACCCCCGACGAGCTGGTGACCATTGTCAAACGCTCGGCCAGCCTTCTGGGCGTGCCCATGGACGAGGGCGGCGCCCTGGAGATCGGCCGCCGTTCCCGGGGCACCCCGAGGATCGCCAACCGTCTGCTCAAACGGCTGCGGGATTTTGCCGAGGTCAAGGCCCAAGGCAGCATCACGGCCCAGGTGGCGGACGAGGCCCTGAACATGTTGGGCGTGGACCAGGAAGGGCTGGACGAGATGGACCGGCGGATTCTCCTTACCATCATCGACAAGTTCCAGGGGGGGCCCATCGGTCTGGAAACCCTGGCCACTATGGCCTGCGAGGAGAAGACCACCCTGGAGGATGTCTACGAGCCCTTTCTCATCCAGATGGGGCTCCTGATGCGCACCCCCAGGGGCCGGATGGCGACCCAGGCGGCGTATGCCCATTTCGGCAGAACCTTTACCAGAAAACAGGAGGCGGAATCCGGCAACGGCGAGTCTGCCTCCCTGCCTTTTTAGGAGCCGTGCAGAAATAGCTTGAACAAATTACCATTACCATTATGGCTCCTTATGCCGTCGCCGTGATACTGATTGTTCAAGTTATTTTTGCTCGACGGCTTAAATGTGGCAGGTAAGGGAAACAAGGATAGGACGTATGATCGGGAAAAAACTGACAGTCCGGGATATCATCGACGTGAAGGGGACCGGGGACAAGATCGTCATGCTGACGGCCTATGACGCCGGCTTTGCCCGCTTCCTTGACCGTAGCGGGGTGGAGATCGTTCTGGTCGGCGATTCCCTGGGCATGGTGGTTCTGGGTTATGAGTCCACGGTGCCGGTGACCATGGAGGAGATGCTGCACCATGCCCGGGCGGTAAAGCACGGGGTGGAGCGGGCATTGCTGGTCGGCGACATGCCTTTCCTTTCCTACCAGGTTGACCAGCGGGAGGCCATCAGCAACGGCGGCCGTTTCCTGAAAGAGGCGGGCTGCGACGCAGTGAAGCTGGAGGGCGGTCTGGAGATCTGCAATACGGTAGCAGCTATGGTCCGGGCCGGGATCCCGGTAATGGGCCATATCGGTCTGACTCCGCAGACTGCCGGAGCACTGGGTGGATATAAGGTGCAGGGCCGCGACGTCGATTCGGCCCGGCGGCTGCTGGCCGAGGCCAAGGGGCTGGCCGAAGCCGGAGCTTTTGCTCTGGTGCTGGAGTGCCTCCCCGACAAGTTGGCCGCCGCCATCACCGCAAGTATTTCGATCCCCACCATCGGCATCGGGGCCGGACCGCAGTGCGACGGTCAGGTGCTGGTCAGCCATGATCTGTTGGGCATGTTTGAGAAATTCGTGCCAAGTTTCGTTAAACAATACGCGAAGCTTGCCCCCCAGATCGCCGGGGCCATCACCGCTTTTCGGGATGAGGTCAAGGGCGGGCTGTATCCGGATGCTGAACATAGTTTTGTCATGCAAGGTGAGGTTGAAGATCTCCTTAGGCAGGGCAAGGGGTGATTCGGTTTTCTCACCGATGTTTTCGAGTTGTTTCAAGGGATTTCATTTGACGGAGCGGGGGCAGAGATGACGGAGTCTTTAAATCGCAGACAGTCGGTTCGGGTTACGGACAGGGTGATGTTGGCAATTAATCCGGTTTCCGCGGAAAAAATGCAGGCTGTTGCCAACGATTTTCAGCAGGGTATTTCTCCATATAACCAGGAGGGCCTTACCGATATTCAGATGTTCATCGGCGCTCAGGGCGCCCTGGCCAACTTGCGGGAGCGGGATGCGGACCTGGCGAATTTCTTGCAACATCTGGACAACAAAATGAACATGTTGCTGAAGCAGGTCAGGGGGGGGGAGAGTCCCTTGGATGCCCTGATCATGCGCAAGGCCAATCTCAGCGCTAATGGCATTGCTTTCTGGACTGATGCCCCGGCCAAACTAGATGAGATTATGGAGATTCATGTTGTCCTGCTCCCCGCCTATACCTATGTTTATTCCTTCGGTAAGGTCATTGCCTGCGATTCGGCACTGGAAGAGGAAGAATCCGGCGGTGGCTTCCGGGTCGCTATGGTGTTTGTTTTCATTCTTGATGAAGACCGGGAAAAAATCATCCAGCATACCTTCAAGCAACAGAGTCTGGTTCTGCGCAACCGCAGGCTAAACCCTTGAGTGTTTTCTGAACCATGCGCGAGATAGACAGCAACGAGATTCGCCAGGCCGTTCGTGATCTTGCCATTGCCGCGGCCTATGATCTGGAGCCGGATATCCTGGATGCCCTGGTTGCGGCGCGGGACCGGGAAACCGGGGAGCTCGCCGGGAATATCCTGGACCTTCTTCTTACCAATGCCGATATCGCCAGCCGGGAGCGGATTCCGGTGTGTCAGGATACCGGCACCGGCATCCTCTTTCTTGAACTCGGCCAGGATCTCCATATCTTGGGTGATTTATACGAAGCGGTGCAGGAGGGGGTGCGGCTTGGCTATGAGGAAGGCTACCTGCGCAAATCGGTCTGTGATCCCCTGACCCGCATAAATACCGGGACCAACACCCCGGCCGTGGTGCATCTGGAACTGGTGGCCGGCGACCGTCTCACCATCCGCTTTTTGCCCAAGGGCTGCGGCAGCGAGAACATGAGCAGCCTGGTTATGCTGCCCCCTGCCGCCGGCACGGAAGGGATGGTCCGCTACGTGATCGAAAAAGTGGTGGCCGCAGGTCCGAATCCCTGTCCGCCGATGATTGTCGGGGTTGGCCTTGGCGGTTCCTTTGAAATGGCGGCCCTGCTGGCCAAAAAAGCCCTGCTTCGTCCGGTGGGCGAGATAAGTGCGCGCCCGGATGTGGCCGCGCTTGAAGAGAGGCTGTTGCGGGAGATCAATGCTCAGGGCCAGGGGGTGCACGGCTTTGGCGGGATCACCACGGCCCTGGCCGTGCAGATGGAGGTTTTCCCCTGTCATATCGCCAGCCTGCCGGTGGCAATTAATATCCAGTGCCATGCCCATCGGCATAAGGAAATCGTCTTGTGAAAACAAAAGGCTGACAGCTGAAGACTGGTAACGGATCACGGGGTATGCCCCAAGAGTTCAAATAACCACAGAATAAGCGGTCACAGGGTGCCGCAGGTTGCGGCAAGCGGGACGGCGATGCGTACTTTTGTCCGTGAGCCGGACCGATCGCCGCAAGATGTGGTGCCCTGTGATCGCTTGCGAAGACTGAAAGCCGAGGACTGATCGATTATGTCGTTACTGCGCGGTGAACCTGCTTTTTTTGCCAACCTGCCAGAGGTACGGGTGCCTTTTTCCTCGGAGGCGCCGGCCTCTCTCAAGGCCGGCCAGCTGGTGAGCCTGCGAGGGACTCTGTACACCGGCCGGGATCAGACCCATCGTCGGCTATGCGCTCTGCTGGATGAGGGAAAGGAGCTGCCGGTGGATCTTGCTGGTCAGTTGCTCTATTATGTCGGTCCCAGTCCAGCCCGGCCAGGGAGGGTGATTGGCGCGGCCGGCCCCACCACCAGCTACCGGATGGACAGCTACACCCCGCAGTTGCTTGCCTTGGGGCTGGCGGCGACCATGGGCAAGGGAGCCCGTGGGGCCGAGGTGTGCAAAGCGATGCTCGCCCATGGCGCAGTGTATCTCGCCGCCATTGGCGGGGCCGGGGCGTTTTTGTCCGGATGCGTTAAGAAGGCAGAGCTGGTTGCCTTCGCCGAGGCCGGGCCGGAGGCGCTGTTTCGTTTCGAGGTGGAAAACTTCCCCGCTGTGGTGATAAATGACCTGGAAGGCCGTGACTATTATGAGATGGTTGCCGGGGCAAGCCGGGTTAAGAAATAAAAAAGAAGAGGCCTGAGCCTCTCCTTTTTTATGGTCAATTGTCAGCCATGCAGGCTGCGTCAGGTATTTTTCGTTTCCGGCCTTAAGCGGGATAGTTACTCTACTTCTTGCCTAAAACATTCAAGCCTTTAAGCAGCGTGAGGGCGGTATTCAGCTGCTGATCCTTGCTCAGATCCTCGGGCTGCTGCGTCTCTTTTGCCTCCGGGGCGGGTTGTTCCTGCGGCTTAGGTTTCTCCTCGGTCTTAGGTCGCTCCTCTTTTTGGGGCGCTTCTTCCTTAAGACCATTGCCGATGTGACGCTTTAGATCTTTTTCCCGCAGGTATTTCGGCTTTTTGTCCGACTCTTCCTCTTTGGCGTCACTTTCGACTGACAAGGTCGTGGGGGAAGGGACGATGATGTCCGGAGTAATGCCGGTAGCTTGGATCGAACGGCCACTGGGGGTGTAGTATCTGGCCGTGGTCAATCTGAGGCCCGCCCCGCTTTCCATGGGGATGATTGTCTGCACAGAGCCCTTGCCAAAGGTCTGGGCGCCGATGATCACCGCTTTCTTGTGATCCTGCAGGGCGCCGGCCACGATTTCCGAGGCGCTGGCGCTGCCTTCGTTCACCAGCACCACCAAGGGGAAATTGTACTTGTCGCCTTTGTTGTTGTGGGCATAAAAGATGGAGTTTTGTTCCTTGATCCGGCCTTTGGTGGAAACAATCACGCCCTCGTCGATGAAGATGTCGGCAATCTTTATGGACTGGTCGAGAAGCCCACCCGGGTTATTGCGCAGATCGATGACGAGTCCCTTTATCTTCCCTTGTTTTTCCAGGTCGGTAAGCGCTTTTTTGAAATCAGTCGTGGTGTGTGCCTGGAAGTTAATGATGCGGAGGTAGGAATATCCCGGTTCCAGCAATTTTGATTTTACGCTGTGGATGGGAATGATATCGCGAACCAGGGTGATCTCCTTGATGTCGGGCCAGCCCTTGCGATGGATAGAGATCGTCACTTCTGAGCCTTTCGTCCCCCGAAGTCGTTTTACCGCATCCATGAGGCTCATGTCCTTGGTCGGCTCATTGCCGATCTTGACGATTTTATCGCCTGCTTTGAGCCCTTTGGCAAAGGCCGGTGTTCCTTCGATGGGAGAGACAACCGTGAGGATATTGTCCTTCATGGTTATTTCTATGCCGATGCCGCTAAAGCTCCCTTGGGTTTCTACCTGCAATTCCTTGTAATCATCAGGCTTCATGTAGGAAGAGTGAGGGTCCAGGGTGTTGAGCATACCCTTGATCGCCCCTTCGATGGCCTTCCGGCTGTCCACTTCCTCAACATAATTCTCCTGAACCAGATTGAGCACGTTGGAAAAGGTTTCCAGGCTTTCGTAGGTGTCCTGAGTTTTCGCGGTGACGGTTGAGTAATTCCAGGCCAGCAGCAACGAACCGGCGGCGACACAGAAGGAGACAACCAAAATTTTTATAACCGACCGTTTTGTCGAGCTTTTCATAACTGGTCCTTAACCGGAAAATGCCAAATGAGGTTTGTCTGATATTTAAAGATGAGAAAAACTTTTATTATAATAGCATGTTTTTAGCCGGGAAACAACGATTTGTCTGTACCGGCAAGGCGAAGATCAGCGGGGCTTTTTTATGGTGGTCTTGATGGTGAGCTTGGCGTTGTTCACCCATTTTAAAGGGTTTTCCGGCGTTGTTCCATGGCGGATCTCGAAATGGAGCCCTTCTCCCAGCAAGCCTTCCTGCTCGCTCATTATTCCAACCACTTCATCCCTGGCAACTGTGTCGCCTTCCTCTTTGAAAAACTTCGCGGCGCGGGAAACAATACTTAGATATTGCTGGCCATGGTCAATGATAAGCAGGTTGCCATAGCCGCGCAGGAATTTGGCATAGATCACCTTGCCATCGTAAATGGCGGTGACTTTGGTGCCCGGCATTGTCTTTATGTCAATGCCGTTGGCAAAGGTGGCGATGCCGAATTCCTTTTGGACGTTCTTCCCGAACAGGGTTGTAACCGTGCCCAACGCCGGCGGAGTGAGACGGCCTTTCTGTTTGGCAAAACCGAGATTGTCCTGGGGGGATTTCTTAGCAGCGGCAGGGCGTAACTCCTTCGGGGAGACTTCCTTCTCGCGGGCTTTGGCTGCTTCGGCCTTGAGTTGCTCAAGGGTATTGGTCAGCCTGTTTGCCGCTCCTTCGAGTTCGGTAAGTGCCATCTGGTAAAGTTTTTTCTCGGTTTTAACTTTTTGCAGCAAGCGGATTCTTTCCTCTCGAGTGGCGGCCAGCTGCTCTTCCTGGCTTTTGATCTTGGTGATGGTTTCAACCAGGGCTTGTTTTTCCTGGTTGAGGCTGAGTCGCGTTTTTTCAAGGGCCTCGACTTTTTCCCGATATTGGCGAATAACGCTGAGGTCTCGGTTGATCAAGATGTTGAAATACTCGCGAAAGGCAAGAAGATCAGGCAGCTCGCTGGTGGAAAAGACAACATTCATTACGCCGATCCTCCCCATCCGGTAAAAGGAACTGAGCCGTTTTTTAATATGGGGTTCGGCCTGTACCTTGGCCTCTTTTGCCTTGGTAACCTCGTCCTGTTTGGCAGTCAAGAGCTCCTCGTGTCTGCTTAGTTTCTTATTTAGATGGATGAGCTTGTCGCCTTCATTCTGGATATGTCCGTTCAGCCGTTCCAACTCGGTTAGCAGGGAGCTTTCCTGTTTTCTGGTAGCCTGCACTCTGAATCTCTGGTCCTCGATGCCTTTTTTCAGACGTTGGATTTTTTTCTGCTCCTCGATGATCCTGGCGTCCGGACGGGGCGTTTCCGCGGCCAAGCAAAGGCGTTGGCCGAGGCATAGGGGCAGGGTCAGAGCCAATATGCAGACAGTAAGGTATGGGCGGCAAAAAATGAAAGGTAAGCGATCACAGGGCACCACATCTTGCGGCGATCGGTCCGGCTCACGTACAAAAGTACGCATCGCCATCCCGCTTGCCGCAACCTGCGGCACCCTGTGACCGCTTGTTCCGTGGTTATTTGACCTTTGTGGGCTTACCCCGTGATTGGTTACAATAAAAGTCATGGGTCAGATGCGGATAAATCTGCGGATTGAGAAAAGGCTGCCGGCCGTGCATAGAACGATGCTGGCAAGCAGGATCGCGGCCGTGATTTCTGCGGGAAAAAAAGCAAAATCAAAGAGTTTCAGAAATCCCGGGTTGCTGAAGTGGCTGTCAATCGATTGATAGAGGAGGTACAGCGCGGCAAGGCCGAAGCTAGAACCCAGAAAACCCTGGAGCATGCCTTCGAGCAGAAGCGGCAGGCGAATATAGGCGCGGGTGGCGCCAAGTAGCTTGAGAATTTCCAGCTCGCTCTGCCTGGAAAGCACGGTGAGGCGGAGGGTATAGGAAACAATAAAGGTCATGCTGATAATGAGCAGGCTTCCGCTTAAGAAAACCACGACACGAAGAAGATTGGTGAAGTGGCCGAAGCGACGGAGCCAATCGCTGCCGGACTGAACCTTGGTCGCGTGGGGCAGGGTAAGGAGGAAGTCGGAAAACTGGCTGATCTTGCTGAGGTCCTTCAGATTTTTTAGAGGATACACTTCGATGGAGGGTGGGAGAAAGTCTGGGTCAAGGTCGTTTAACACATCCTTTTCCTGGCCCAGCTGGGCGCTCATCCTGGCAAAGGCCTCATTTCGGGAGACAAAAACAATCTTATCCACCGGGCCGAAATCGCCGATCTTTTTTTCCAGTTCCGGCCGCATCTGTTCCGTAATCTCCTGGTCCAGATAGACAATGAGGCGAACCTCGTCGCCAAGCCTTTTGCCGGCATTGAGCATGTTGGTGTAGATGAGAAAGAAAAAGGCAAAGAGAAGCACGGACAGGGTCACGGTCAGTAGGGTCAGGAGTTGGGTTCCCCAGGTCTGGCGGAGATTTTTCCCGGTTTGGCGCAAGATGTAGGACAGAAAGTGCATCTTCTGGGGCTCCTTGGCAAGGGATTCGCTTTCGCCCGGAAAGTGCGGGCGTTAACGGCGGCTATGCGTAACTATCCAGCTCAAGGCCGGAAATGAACAAAAACAACCCAAATCGTAACTATCCAGCATTGGTGTAAACCAGAGGGTATAAGTTTCGTTTGAGCAGCTTGTCTGCTCAAACGAAACTTATACCCTCTGGGTGCAACAACGCAGATGCGGTGCTGCTGGATAGTTACGGCTATGCTTCAAAAAGTTCGCCCTGTTGTGGCGTACGGCGGGGATGGTCGGAAAGATGCCCGTTGCTGAGCGCTACTACCCGGTGCTCCGTTTCCGCGTAAATCGACTCATCATGGGTGGCGACCACGATGGTCGAACCATGTTCTTCGTTTAAGTGCCGGAAGAGATTGATGACCAGCTTTGTCGTCGTCAGGTCAAGGTTGCCGGTTGGCTCGTCGGCCAGCAGCAGGCTTGGCCGGTTGGCGGCGGCCCGCGCCAGGGCCACTCTTTGCTGTTCTCCGCGGGAGAGGTCGCCGGTAAGTTTGTCCCGTTTGTCGGAAAGGTTGAGCATGGTCAGCAATTCTTCGACTCTTTCCCGAATAGCCTTGGTGCTTGCATAAGTCACCTCCATGGCCATGGAAATGTTCTGGAAAACGGTCTGTTTGTCCAGCAACCGAAAATCCTGGTAGGCAACGCCTATTTTTTGACGCATGCGCTGGATGCCGGCCGGACTGATCAGGGAAAGGTCGCGGCCAGCCACATCGATGCGGCCGCTGGTGGGTGTTTCAAGGCAGCAGGCCAGTTTGATCAGGGTCGTTTTACCCGCCCCGCTCATACCGGTGAGAAAAAGGATTTCGCCCTTGTAAATTCGCAGGGAAATGTCTTGCAGAGCGGCAACATCAGGCGGGTAGATCTTGGTGACGTTCACCATCTCAATCAGTGGTTCATTAGTGATTGCGTCTTTCGGCATGCGGAAACCTTTTTCAGTCGGACGAAGGGCGTACCTAACGGATGGCGGCCAAGCCATGATAATGCCCGTTTTTTTAATAATTATGGACAAAATATAGCATGTGAAAAAAAATTGACACTTTTTTTGTGAATAATGTATACAAAAGAACATAAAATACGAAATTCATTAAAAGAAAATGCGAAATTCATGATGGTGATATGACGCACAATTCCTTGCTTATTCTACTTCTCGATTCTTCCGGGGATTCAACCGGGCTTGTCAAAGCTCTGCAGAAAAAAGACCTGTCCCTGTCCCTGGTCGTGGTCCGTTCCGAGGCGGAAGCCCGGCGCTGGCTTGAGGAAAATCAGTGCCAGGCGATTTTTCTGGTGGTGTCCTCGTTTCAGTCCCAAGGCTCTTGCCTTGCTGGTCTCCAGACGGCGGCCTCCCCGGTGGCGGTTATCGTGGCGGCAAGCGCGCCGTCGGTCACGGACGCTGTTGCCGCCTTACAGGCTGGGGCTGTTGATTATCTGGAGGCGCCGGTGAGCGAAAGCTGTCTTGATACCGCCTTGGACAAGGCTGGGGTGAGCCGCCGGATTTCGCCGGCTGAACCGGCCTCGGCAAAAACCGAAAAAGGGTGTGCCGCCATCATCGGCAACAGCAGCGTCATGCGGCAGGTTTTTTCCCTGATCAAAAAAGTCTGCGATGCGGAAACCACTGTGCTGGTAAGGGGCGAATCCGGCACCGGCAAAGAACTTATTGCGCAGGCCCTTCATTATGAAGGGGTTAGAGGCTCTGGTCCTTTTGTGCCGGTGAATTGCGGGGCTATCCCTGGAGAACTGCTGGAAAGCGAGCTGTTTGGGCATGAAAAGGGGGCATTTACCCATGCGATTCGGACCAGACTTGGCCGTTTTGAGCTGGCTCATGGGGGTACAGTCTTTCTGGATGAGATCTCGGAAATGAGTCCCATGCTCCAGGTGAAACTGCTACGGGTTCTGCAGGAAAAAGAGTTTGAGAGGATCGGCGGCACCAAAACCATAAGCTCTGATTTTCGTGTAGTTGCCGCGACCAACAGGAACCTTGAACAGGAGGTTCAGGCCGGGCGTTTTCGGGAAGATCTCTATTACCGTTTGAATGTTATTCCCATCGAGGCGCCGCCCTTGCGGGAGAGACGCCAGGATATTCCTCTGCTGGCCGAGCATTTCGTGGCCAGGTTTAATCGGCTTCGCAAGAAAAAGATCAAGGGCGTGGCGGAAGAGGTCATGAACAGGTTCGCCGGCTACGCCTGGCCCGGCAATGTCCGGGAGCTTGAAAACATGCTGGAACGCATGGTGATTCTCGCGGGAAGCGAGGTGCTTTCCATGGCTGATCTACCGGAACGCTTGCTTGAGGCTGGAGACGCCGCCCCGGCTGAACAATTTGAGG
Organism: Deltaproteobacteria bacterium RIFOXYD12_FULL_56_24; assembly: GCA_001799285.1. Taxonomy (GTDB): domain Bacteria; phylum Desulfobacterota; class Desulfobulbia; order Desulfobulbales; family Desulfurivibrionaceae; genus Thiovibrio. The sequence goes on along the minus strand of MGTD01000014.1, from coordinate 20,584 downwards.
AACTTCCCGCCCAGGGCTTTTTCCTCAATGAGGTGCTGGCTGATTTTGAAAGACGCTTGATCCTGCAAGCCCTTGAACAGACGGACTGGGTCAAGAACAGAGCCGCCAAACTCTTGAATGTGAATCGGACTACCCTCATTGAGAAGATGAAGCGGTTCAAGTTGATTTCTTCTTCTGCCGAGGCGTAGAAAAAGGGTGCGTCCTTATTTCCCGGCGGGTGGCTTGGTAAACGGCCGCAATGTTTGGCCTGGATTCCTGTGAAATAAATCATGAAAAACATCCATTTATCTCATTCTCTTGCCGCCATGCCGCTCTTCATTGTTTTCGGCTTTGTCCTTTTCGTGGGCGGGTTTCTGCCGGATTCGGGCTGGGCCAAGGATGACGCGGTGCTTCCCCCGCAGACCGGGCAGGCCGAGGTATGGCAGGAGGCGGTTAAGGCGGCGAAGACTGGAGATCCGGCAAAGGCCGCCTCGGCATATCTGCGGTACTATGATAAATTTCGCGAAACGGAGCAGGCGGAAGAGGCGCTCTGGCAGGCAGCCCAAAGCTTGAAGCAGCTGGCGGTAAAGAGTGCAGATCCCGAGTGGGGCAGGGTCCGTGATCTTTTCCGCAGGTATGGGGCTGATTTTCCCAAGGCAAAAAGAGCGGCCGAGGCGTATTACGAGGTAGGATACGCCCATTACCGCATGCGTTTCCACCGTGAAGCCCTCATTTATTTCAAGCTCTTTTTAAAGCGCTATCCTGATTCCCCTCTGGGGGACCGGGTGCGGCTCGCGCAAGCAGACACGCTTTTCGCCACGGGAAAAGTGGCCGAGGCCCTTGATATCTATAGGAAGGTTTCCGAGTCCGGAGATAAGGATATCGAGGCCATGGCTCTGATGGGGTTAGGCGAGGCCCTGGCCGCCAGCAATGATCCGGTTGGAGCCTTGAAAACCTTTGCCGCGCTTTTTGAAAAATATCCTGAATATCATCACCAGAATTCAGAGCTGTTGCGCAAGCTTGGCTTTGTTTATCTTCGGGTGGGCATGGAGGATGATGCCAGGGACTCCCTGTTTCATTATCTGAATCTGGCCGAGAACCCTCCCGACCAGATGGAGGTTCTTTTTGAGTTGGGGGAAAGTTATTTGCGTAGCGGGCATGGGAGTACAGCCCTGAAGCTCTATGAACGTATTCTTGAAGGTGGGGCGCGCGATGACCGATTTGCTGTCCTGGCAAGATTTCGGCGCGCTGAATATCAGGATAATCCGGGAAGGGATGAGGACAAGAGGAAAAAGTTCTCTGATCTCGCCGACCCGGAGGGAGACAAGCCATTTATCGCGGTGATAGAGGCTTATCCGGACGAGCTTGTTGCTCAAGATGCCAGGCGTGCTCTGTTCCTCCGGTATCAGGCCCGCAACAATGCTGAAGGCGCAGCTGATCTTGGCAGGAACTATCTGCGCCATGACAAGCCCGGGATTACCTCTGGGGAAAAGGAGAATTTTTCTGCCAGGATTCTGCTTTATCTCGGAGAAGGTTTTTTGGCCCGGAAAGAATACGAGAAGCTCTATCGGTTGTATGTTGCCGAATACCGCCATGTCCGCTCCATGGACAATGGGCGGTTCCTGTACCTGGTCGGGCAGGCGCTTGAGGCATTGTCTCTGCTTGATCAGGCCTCGGTCGTATATTTCCGGGCCCAGGTCCTGCCCTTGACCGATGAAGACAAGGCTGATCTCTATGGCCGGCGGATCGGGGTTTATCTTCTCCAGAAAAATCTGGCTGCCGCAGACAGGGTGATCCGTTATGCCTTGGGAATCTATAGGGATACTGAATACCTGGGGGAATTCCATTATTTGAGCGGCAAGCTCAATGAAGCCCGCGGGAAAAAAAATGAGGCCCTTGCCTGCTATGTTAAAGCCACGGAGGCTGTGCCTGCCCCGGCAAAAATAAAGGTTTATGCGGAAGCGCGTCTTCGAATGTTGACGGTCCTGGGTTTGTATGCCGAGGGGGTGGAGGTCCTTTCCTGTTTTCGCCAGAAGCAATGGCTGGATCCTGAAGCAGCGCAGGGATGGTACAGACAGTTCGGTGATGGGCTGGTCGGGCAGGGCGAGGGCGGTAAATTGGTCATTGATGTTTACCTGGCCGGAGTCGACGAGGAGATGCCGAAGGACAGCAAGGCCGCCCAGCAGATTAACCTGCAATTGGGTGATCTGTTCCGCAAGGCAGGGGAGATGGAGAAGGGACGCGAGCATCTTCAGAAAGCGCAGGCCGGGCCGGGCGAGCTTCTCAAAAAAAAGGCGAAAAGTATCCTGAGCCAGATCGAGATCGATTTGAGAAAAAAACCGAGGAGGGGTGTCCTGTGAAGACGCAGGTGACCTTTGAAACTCCGGAGCATTTGCGGGAATTCTTTTTTGCCATGCTTGAAAGTCTGCCGGGCGGGATTCTGCTTGCTGACCGGCAGGGAAACCTGTTGGCGGCAAACAGGAAAGCAGCCCAGCTTCTCGATTTGGCCGGAAGCTCTCTCCAGAACAAAACCTGCTGGGGGTTGCTCTCCCAGAAGTTCGGTCTGACGCATGAGCTTGCGGCCTTAAGCGCTTCCGGAGGTAGTCTGCTCTGCGAGATGCAGGCTTTGCGCGAAGGGGCGGAAAAACGCTGCATCCTCATCAATCGTAATGATTTGCAGAGCCCATTTCTGGATGTGGCCGGTTTTTTTCTCTCCCTGGAAGATGTGACCTTCCCGGCCATGATGGAGATGCATCTTGATCGGAGCAAGCGTTTTGCCGCCATGCAGGAGATGGCCGAGGCCATGAGCCAGGAATTGAAGAACCCCTTGGGCAGTCTTGAGCTGTATGCCTCAATTCTCCGGCGGGAGCTGGCCGGAGACCCAGACAACGAACGGGTTGCGGCCCGGATGCTGGGGGCGGTGCGAACCATGCATCATCTGCTGGATAATTTTGTGACCTTTTCCGGCTTTCCGTTGCCACGGATGGAGGTGCTGGAGATGGTGGCGCTGCTCAAAAAAAACATGGAAACTCTTCGGGAAATGGCGGAAGAGCATGGTATATTCCTGGAAAGCCGGATTGAGGTGGAGCAGGCATATCTTTTAGGGGACCAGACTCTGCTGGGGCAGCTCCTGCTCAATCTTGGCCTGAATGCCATGGAAAGCATGCCGGCAGGCGGAACGTTCTCCCTGGGATTGAGAATCCTGCCGCCGGACAGGGAGCATGGTGCCCTGGTGGAAATCAGGGTGCAGGACCAAGGGGCCGGAATTACCCCGGAAAATAGGCAAAAGATTTTTGATCCATTTTTTTCGACCAAGGGCAGGAATAGAGGCCTGGGGCTGGCTATCAGCCATGCTATTGCCGAGGCGCATCACGGATTGATCGAGGTAGAGAGCGAGCCGGGCCGGGGCGCCACCTTCAGGGTGCTGCTCCCGGCGGAGTCCGGGGCGGGAACAGGAACCAGCCGGAAAAAAGATGCCAGAGCCGATGTCTGAACAGACCCATAAAATACTGGTTGTAGACGACGAGCAGAACATGCGTGTTGCCCTTTTTGAGGCGCTGAGCCGCAATGGGCACGAAGTTGCGGTCGCGGAAAATGGGGGGATGGCTCTGGAAATGATTGCCAGGCAGCCGCCGGAGTTGGTGGTTACCGATATAAAGATGCCGGGCATGGACGGTCTGGAGCTTTTGCGGCAGATTAAGGCGCTGCATCCTGATCTGCCGGTGGTGATCATGACGGGGTTTGCCACGGTAGATACGGCGGTGGAGGCCATGAAGCAGGGGGCCTTTGATTATCTCTTAAAGCCGTTTCCGGTGGAAGTCATTGAGGAGACGGTGGCCAGGGTTTTTGCCCTCGGACGCAGGTTGAAGCAAACGATATCCCGGCTCGAACCGCAAAAAACAGGGGAAGCGGTCGCCCTTGGAAAACCGATCATCGGTCAGAGCCCCAAGCTGTTGCAGCTCATGACTCGGGCCAGAAGTGTGGCCTCCAGCAAGGCCACCGTACTCATTCTAGGTGAGTCCGGAACTGGTAAAGAGGTTTTTGCCCGTTTTATCCATCAGGAAAGCGATCGGCGAAACGGGCCGTTCGTCGCTTTGAACTGCGCCGCCCTGCCGGAAGGGCTTCTGGAAAGCGAGCTTTTCGGGCATGAGAAAGGGGCTTTTACCGGGGCTATTGCCACCAAGAAAGGGAAGTTCGAGCTGGCTGATGGCGGGACCCTGCTGCTGGATGAGATCGGGGAGATCCCTTTGCACCTCCAGGCCAAACTTTTGCGGGTACTTCAGGAGGAAGAGGTGGACCGGTTGGGGGGCAGAACCCCCTTCAAGATTGATGTGCATGTGCTGGCCACCACCAACCGCGACCTTGAGCAGGCGGTGAATGAAGGAACCTTCAGGCAAGATCTGTATTATCGCCTGAACGTCATCCCTCTTAAGTTGCCCCCCCTGCGCGAGCGGAGGGAGGATGTCGGGGTGCTGGTTGATTTTTTCCTGCGCAAGTATGCCGGGCAATATGGCAAGCCGATAAAGAAGCCTTCTTCCGCGGTCTGGGACAGGTTTGCCGGTTATGACTGGCCAGGTAATGTGCGGGAGATGGAGAATCTGATTGAACGGGCCACGCTTCTTGCCCAAGGTCAGGAGCTTGAGCTGTGGGATTTCTGGGATGATGTAGAGCCGCCATTCCGGCTTGAACCAGCAACCGCTGTTTCCCCGGCCTGCGGCCCTTCCGTGGTGGCAGCGGCAAACACTTCCGCGGCTATGGATATTGGAACGCAGACCTTGCGCGAAGTTGAGCGTCAAATGATCATGCAGGCCTTGCAGGCAAACGACAATAATCGGACACATGCGGCTGAGATTTTGGGAATCAGTGTCCGCACCCTGCGCAACAAGCTGCATGAATATCGTTCCCAGGGGATGATCGAATAAAAATCCCGGCTTGGACGGTGGCGGTAATCTTCTCGGCAACTATCTGTTTTATTCTCTTATTTCAGTAAGTTGAGCTATCATTTTCGCGCCAGATCACAATTGGTATCTTCCGGCATACCTTTCTGTCGTCCCCTTCTTTTTATGAAAATAGTATTTTTTGGGAAAGTTGCAGGTTTATGGAAAAAATATTAGCCGGTGGCATTTTCTTTGCATGACAATCAGGCAAGATGTCTGGTTAAGAAAAGGAGAATGGTATGCCCATAAATAAATTGTTCGACGGCAATATTGAAACCATGCGCCAGGCGCTTACCTTGCGCCAGGAGCGACAGGGGCTTATCCAGTCCAATGTCGCAAACCTGGAAACCCCGGGGTATACAGGGCAGGACTTTAATTTTGCCAAGGTCATGCAGAGTGTGATGAGCGGCCAGGGGGAGTTGGCGAGAACCCATAAGGGGCATATACAGCTTGATGCCATGGCACCCGGTAAAAACAGGGAGTTGGTCAACGAGAACAGACCGGTGGACCTGGATCAGGAGATGGTGAAGATGGCGGAAAATCAGCTGATGTTTCAGACGATTGCCAAGACCATCGGGAAAAAATTTGATAGCCTGCGCTATGCCATTGACGAGGGAGGCAAATAATAAATGGATACTTTAACCGCCATGCAGATCAGCGGCTCCGCCCTTAAGGCGGAGAGGGCCCGGCTTAATATCGCGGCCATGAACCTGGCCAACGCCAACACCACCCGGACCATCGAGGGTGGCCCGTACAAGGCCAAATCCGTGATTTTCGCGGCCAAACCCCTGGAAGGGATTAATTTTCAGGACACGCTCAATTCCACCAACGATCGGCTCCGCAAGGTCGAGGTGGTGAGGATCGTGGAAGACAAGGCGCCGTTCAAAGAGGTTTTTGATCCATCCCATCCGGATGCCGATGCCAACGGCGTAGTTCGTTTTCCCAACGTTAATGTGGCTGAACAGATGGTGGACATGATGAGCGCCCGGCGTTCCTATGAAGCCAATGTCACAGCCTTGGATGCTGTCAAAAATATGGCGCTTAAGGCCTTGGAGATCGGCCGATAGTCGCAGGCAGGAGATCCGCAGGATTATTTTTCAAGAAAACCATGAGTAATTGGAGGTATACAGATGAAAGAGATCACCATGCAGCCGGTCAGCCTGCCCGGATCATCACCGCTCAAGTCCCCTGGCGCGCCAAGCGCTGCGGGCGCGGGTTTTTCCGAGATTCTCAGTCGTTCGATTACCGAGGTGAACAGCCAGGCCATGGAGGCTGATCTGCTGGTGAAAGGGTTGGCCTCTGGAGAACATGCCAATATCCATGAAACTATGATTGCCATGGAAAAATCGGGCATCTCTTTTCGGCTGATGACCCGGGTGCAGCAGAAGGCCCTTGACGCATACCGTGAAATTATGAGGATGCAGATTTAGGGGGCGTTAAAAAATATCCATTACATTCTTTCACCCAGAGGACATAAGTTTCGTTTGAGCAGACAAGCTGCTCAACTCAGCTTTATCTATTTTATTACGGCCCCTTATGCCGCTTACGATATGAGAATGTAACAGTTATTTATTTACGATGGCCTAACAGTTACTACTGAAAAGCTTAGAGAAAGGAACAAAAGAACATGGCTACCCCAAAAGAAATGCTTGAGCAGATCGCTGCTATTGCCAAGAGTCTGAGCATGACCCAGAAAATACTCGGAGTCGTGGTGATCGCCGTGGTGGTTGGCGGCCTGATCAGTCTGACCAGCACCGGGAAGGAAACCTCCTACAAGGTTCTTTTTTCCGGGTTGAACCAGGAAGATGCCGGCGAGGTCCTGACCAAACTCAAGGACCAGCGCATTCCATACAAATTGTCCGCGGATGGCGGGGCCATTCTGGTTCCGGCTTCGCAGGTGTATGAGGTCAGATTGACCTTGGCCGGCGATGGGTTGCCCAGGGGAGGCGGGGTTGGTTTTGAGATCTTCAATCAGACGAATTTCGGCCAGACCGATTTTGTTCAGCGCTTGAACTATCAGCGGGCCCTGCAGGGTGAGCTGGCACGCACCATCAGAAATTTTCAGCAGGTTGTTGAGGCCAGGGTTCATATCGCCACGCCCAAGGAATCGGTATTCATCGAGGATGAAAAGCCCCCCACCGCCTCGATCAGTGTTAAGTTGCGCGGTCGGGAAAAACTGAATCAGCATGAGATTCAGAGCATCGTCAATCTGGTGGCCAGCGCGGTCCCTGGGCTTGCCACCGATAATATTACCCTAGTTGACACAACTGGTCGTCTGCTCTACCGGAAACAGGCTGATGGTGAGGGGGTGCTCACCGGCAACCAGCTGGAGTACCAGGTAAAGATTGAAGATACCCTGCGGCAGAAGGTGGAAACCATGCTGGAGGAGGTGGTTGGCGTAAACCGGGCCAGGGCGCGGGTTACCGCAGAAATAGATTTCAACAAAGTTGAGCGGACAGAGGAGAGCTTTGATCCCGAAGGCCAGGTGGTACGCAGCGAGCAGATGCTCATGGAAGGTCAGGGTGGCGGCGCCAGTCCTGAAGGAATTCCTGGGGTCAAGGGTGAGTTGGCCACTTTTGCCGGGGAGGGGGGGGAAGGAATCAGTGCAGCCGGGGGTAGCCGTAACAATGTTACCAGGAATTACGAGATCAGCAAGCAGACCAAGCACACCCAGGAAAAGGGCGGGTCTGTCAAGAAACTGTCCATCGCGGTTATGGTCGATGGCTCCTACGAAAAGAGCGTTGACAAGGATGGAAAGACAAGTCTAAAATATCAGCCGCGAAGCTCTGAGGAAATGGCTCACCTGGACAAGCTGGTCAAGAATGCCATCGGCTATAATGAAGAGCGGGGCGATCAGGTGGAAGTGGCGAGCCTGCCTTTTGCCCTCTCCTCCGTGCCGGAGCCGGAAGAGGATGCCATGGAAAAATATAGGGTTATTGCGGAATGGCTGACCATGCCCCTGGTTTATCTGCTGGTCGCGGTTATGGTGCTCCTCTTTATCGTCAAGCCGTTTATGAAAATTCTCGCCTCCCGGCCGATGGAGACCCGCACTGGCGGCGCCGTGCCCAGGCTTGGCGGTCATGGTGCCGCAATAGGCGGGATCGCCGCCGAGGAGGAGGATCTCTCCCTCGCTCCCCGTGGACTAACCGATCAGGAGCGGATCTACCGTCTGGCCCAGAGCGATCCTGACCGGGCTGCGGACCTGGTGCGCCGCTGGCTGCGGGAAGAGGCGTAATCCATGAGCAAAAAAAAAGAAAGCGGCGAATCCCTCACCGGGCCGGAGAAAGCGGCAGTCTTTCTGCTTACGGTGGGGGAGGAATTCGCCTCCCAGGTTTTCCAGAGACTCGAGCCGGATGATATCAAGCAGGTTGGCCGGCAGATGGCCAGGATCGACAAGGTCGATAAAGCTGATCTGACCGCCCTGGTCAATGAGTTCAAGTCCGACAGTGGTGACTCCGATATCTTTCTTTCCGGTAATGAGCTGCTGGAATCCGCGTTGAGGCGGGCAATGACCGGCGACAAGGCCCGCGAAATGCTGGATGAGATCCGTTCAGACTGGAAGTTGACCCTTTTTCAGAAGGCGAGAAAGCTCGAGCCCAAGGTGCTGGTCAACTTCCTGCGTAACGAACATCCCCAGACCGTGGCCCTGGTCCTCTCCGTGCTGGAGCCGACCCAGGCGGCGCATGTCATCATGGAGTTCAATGAGGATGTGCAGGTGGAAGTCATGATGCGCATGGCGGAACTCGACAAGGTAAGCCCTGAGATCCTGGTGGATGTGGACCGGGTGTTGCAGGACGAGCTGCTTTCCGTTGAGGGCATGGAGGGCCAGCGTCTTGGCGGGGTTGCGGCCGTGGCGGAAATTCTGAACAATGCCGATCGGGGGCTGGAGGCCTCCATTCTCGAAGGGATTGAGGAACAGCGCGAAACCCTGGCCGATGAAATCCGCCGGCTCATGTTTGTCTTTGAAGATCTTATGGGTGTGGATGATCGGGGTGTTCAGGCAATCCTCAAGGAGGTAAGCACCGATGATCTGAAATTGGCCCTCAAGGTCGCTTCCGAGGAACTCAGGACCAAGGTGTTTGGCTGCATGTCTTCACGGGCGGTGGAAATGCTCAAGGAAGATATGGAAATCATGGGACCGACCCGGATAAAGGATGTCGAGGCAGCCCAGCAGTCCATACTCAAGATTGCCAAGCGGCTGGAGCAGGAAGGCAAGATCCAGCTCACGAGCGGTGGTGGCGGCGAGGACGAATTTGTCTAAAGTCATCAAAATACAGCAGGATAGTGTGGTCCAGACTGCGCCGAGTATGGAAACGGAAGAGTTTCTCTCCTTTGAGGATTTCTGGCAGGCCAAGCCTGGCAGCGTCGAAGCTAAAAAGATTGCCAAGACCAGGCCGCCGCAGGAAATTGCCAGGGAGGAAGCCGCGGCGATTATTCGCCAAGCCAGGGAGCAGGCGGAAAGCCTCAGGCAGGAGGCCTATGCCGATGGTCTGGCCAGGGGTGAGGCGGCGGGCAAAGCGGCGGGGTTGGCTCAGTACGAGGAGCGGCTGAAAGAGTTTGCCGCGTTGTTTGCCGCCCTGGATGGGGAGCAAGAAGCGCTTCTTCGGCAGCATGAGGAGAGTATGCTTGCCCTGATCACCACCATGGTGGACCGGCTGGTGTACCACGAGGTTTCCGTTAATCCCCTGGTTATTCAGGCCTGTCTCAAAAAGGCCATGGAATTTGTGGTGGAAAATTCCACGGTGCGTATTCATCTGCATGGTGATGACTTCGCGCGGCTGAAAAAGGCGAGCCTGGAGAATTCCCGCCTGATCGAGGGCAAGAACCGGATTCAACTTGTCGAGGACCCGAATATTGCCGCGGGCGGCTGTTTCCTGAAAACGGATTTTGGCGAGATCGACGCCACCTTGGAAAATTGCAAGGCAAGGTTGGATGCCGCGGTCGAACAGGCCTTTCACGCGGCGATGGCCGCGGATGCGTAACTGTCCAGCAGCACCGCACCTGCGTTGTCATCGGCCTGGCTTATGTGCACTAGCACACTTCGCAGGCCTCTTCCTAGCATCTGCGGCACTGCTGAACAGTTACGTTTCGTAGTTTACTTTGTTTTTTGGGCTCCAAGCAGGCCCAGTTACGCTGATACTGCTGATGCTTATAGCTCAAGGATGATGACTCCATGAATCTTTCCCACTGCCTTCAGGTTGCCCAGGATACCTCGCTCGTCAGCGTGGGCGGCCGGGTGAACCAGGTCATCGGCATGGTTCTGGAGAGCCTGGGCCCCGGGATTCCGGTGGGCAGCATCTGCGAGGTTTCGGTTTTCAAGGGTAAGAGCATGGTACTGGCCGAAGTGGTCGGTTTTCGGGAAGGCAGGGTGCTGCTCATGCCCCTGGGCGAGATGCGCGGGGTTGAACCGGGTAGCGCCATTCGGTTGGTGGGTGGACAGGCCGGGGTGCCAGTGGCCGAGTCCCTGTTGGGCCGGGTTATTGACGGTTTGGGCAATCCCATGGACGGCAAGGGCCCGCTGCGGCCTGAGGCTCTCTATCCTCTTTATGCCGAGCCCTTAAATCCCATGGAGCGGGAGCGCATCCTTAAGCCGGTGGACGTGGGGGTGCGGGCAATCAACGGCCTGCTGACCCTGGGTAAGGGGCAGCGCATCGGGATTCTCGCCGGTTCCGGGGTGGGGAAGTCCACCCTGCTAGGCATGATCGCCAGGCATACGGCCGCAGACATCAGCGTTATCGCCCTGATCGGTGAGCGGGGCCGGGAGTTGAAGGATTTTATCGAGCGGGATCTGGGCCCCGTGGGGCTGGCCCGTTCCGTGGTGGTGGTGGCCACCTCGGATCAGCCGCCCCTGGTGCGGATGCGCGGGGCCTATCTGGCCACGGCTATCTCCGAATTTTTCCGCGACAAGGGCCGCGACGTGATCCTGATGATGGATTCCGTTACTCGTTTTGCCATGTCCAGCCGGGAGGTCGGCCTGGCCATCGGCGAGCCGCCCACCTCGCGCGGCTACACCCCCTCGGTGTTCGGCCAGCTCCCCAAGTTGCTGGAACGGGCAGGAACCTGCATGGGCAAGGGGAGTATCACCGGTATCTACACGGTGCTGGTGGAGGGTGACGATATGAACGAGCCTATCGCCGATGCAGTGCGCTCCATCGTGGACGGCCATATTATCCTGAGCCGTGATCTGGCCAGCCAGGGCCATTATCCGTCCATTGAGGTCATGGGCAGTGTCAGCCGCTGCATGACCGATGTGGTGCCCAAAGATCAGGTGCGCGTTGCCCATAAATTTCTGGAGGTCATGGCCACCTACCGCCGCTCGGAAGACCTGATCAATATCGGGGCCTATGCCAAGGGCAGCAACCCGAAAATCGACAACGCCATTGCCATGATCGACCGGTTGAACGGCTATCTCAAGCAGCCGGTGGAGGAAAAGGTTTCCTTTGCCGAAAGCGCCCGGCAGCTGGCGGCGATTTTTGCAGGCTCCTAAAGAGCTTCGGGTACAGTTTAAATGAGGGAAGTGGGTAATGGCCTATCATTTTAAGCTTGAAACGGTTCTTGGCCTGCGGCGGAATCTGGAAGAGCTTGCCCAGCAGAAGCTGGCTAAGGTGCTTGCGCTTCTTGAGGAGCAGAAGCTGAAGCTTGCCGCGCTCAGGCAGCAGAGGCAGGAACTGATTGCCGAGTTTGAAGAAAGAAAGCAGCGGCAGATGTCGGCCCCAATCTTTGCTTTTTATGTTGAAGGCATCTTTCGCAAGGAGCAGGAGATCGAAACTGGGCAAGCCATAGTTGATGTCGGGCAAGGGGCTGTTGTGCAGGCCAGGGAAGAGCTGGCCTGCAAGGTGCAGGATAAAAAGGTGATGGAAAAGGCCAAAGAGCGGGATTACCAGAAATTTCTGCTGGCCGGCTTGAAGAAAGAGCAGAATGAGGCGGACGAGCAGATGGTGCTTCGTTTTGGCCGCAAGGGTAATCTTCACTAGGCCTTGGTAACTATTCAGCAGCACTGCTGAATAGTTACGGTTTGGTGGTTTGAGTCATTTCCGGCATTGAGCTGGATAGTTACTGCGTAAGGGCTACTAAGCAGGGGCATGGGTTACGCTACCCCCCGGACGAGATCATGAAAAAACGCAACATCAGGCACCTCATTAAAATCCTCATCGTGCTCTTGATCCTGGCCATAACCATCCCGGCTTTTACCGAGGAAAAACCCCCGATCAAGCTCACCCCCCAGGATATTGCCGTTTCCGCCGGGCTAAAGGAGCGGGAAGATGCGGTGGCCGCCAAGGAAAAGGCCCTGGCCGAAAAGGAGAAGGAGCTCTCCGCCCTGAATAAAGAGGTGGATGAAAAGTTTACCAAGCTCAATGCCCTGCAGGAAGAACTCAAGGGCCAGCTAGGTGGGGCGGTGAAGGGTAAGGATCAACAATTTAAAAATCTGATCAAGATTTACAGCGCCATGAGCCCATCCAAGGTGGCTCCCTTGCTTGATAAGATGGAAGATGTCGAGGCGGTGGAGATCTTGCGAGCCATGAAAACGGATGCTGTGGCGAAGATCATTCCCAAGCTGGCGCAGGACAAGGCGGTACGGGTGAGCAGGCTTCTGGGGCTGCCCTGAGCAGTGCGTCAAGGCTTTGTTTTTTGCCCCTTCGGTGTTTGACCGGAGGGGCTTTTTTTTGCCTGATTAGCATCCCACACCGCCTGCGGCGGCGGTTTGTCAACAAGTAACCGTTTCGGTCAGGGGATGTTCTCCTCATGGTCGGCACTGCTGCCGACAATTGACAATCGGCGGACATCCTGTTCGCCTCCGAGACGTCTGCTGCCCGGCCCGGCCATGGGCTGGGCGACGCAGCCGATACCGGAGAAAACATTCCCCTGGCCGAAACTCGCTTCATTGGCTTCGATGTTATTTGAAAGCGCTAATCAGGTTTTTTTTATTCATCCGATCTGCCCCCGGTAATTCTTGCCCAACCAGGCTTCCTTGTTCATGGCCAGGGTTTTTATGAGGAATTCTTTTCCTGCTTCTCCATTTTGCGGATGCTTTGCGGCTGCTTGCTTGTGTCGGTAGGCAACAATTAACTAACTGTTTTCTCGTTGTTATTTTTAGTTGTTGGCTGTTAGTTTTATCGTTTGGCATACCTTTTGCTTATTGGGATTGGCAAGCGTAGGTGAGTCCGGCGCAGAACCAGAGCAAAACTATTTCCGAGAGGTTTTTTGTGGACGCAATAATGATTCCCATACTGCAGGCGCCCAAGGCTGTGGCCGCTGTTCAGGTGCAGACTGTGAACGGCAAAAAAATCGCCACTAATTTTTCCGATTATATGGAAGGTAAGCTGAGCACGGAAAGTCAGAGCAAAGGTGCGCTGTTCGGCATGGAGCAGGGCAAGGCCGCTCCTGCCGCCGGGCCTGAAGAGCCTCTGGCGACAACCAATGTCGCCGCCTTGCTGGCCCAGTTTGTTCAGGATCTTAAGGCGGCATCCGAAGAAAAGAAACTTGGCGCCGGAGAGTGGGCTTTTCCTGCGCCTTCTCCGCAACTCATGCAGCAGATGGCCAAAGACGCGGGCATGAACGAGAGCCAGCTCGCCGGCTTGTTCGCCAAGGTCAAGAATCAGGAAGGCAATCTGCCCCTGGCTGATCTTCTTGCGTCTTTTTCGCGTCATTTCCAGGGGTTGCAGAGTGAGGCGCCGATAACTGCCCCGGAAACCGATCTGCCCTTGGTGCAGATCATCCTTGAGCGCCTTGGGGTGCCGGTGGCCGAGGTCGAGAAGATAACCCAGGCTACGGTGCGGGGCGATAACAGCTTTGATCTGAAAAAGCTGGCTGAGTTGGTGCAGGGGATATCCGGGGAAAGAATCACCGACTTGAGTCCGCTGGAAACCGAGCAGTTGCAGGACCTTCTTGCCGCCGCCGGGGTGTCGGGGCAGTTGCAGCGGGCTCTGTTGCCCGAGCGGCTGCCGGTTATCGAAGGTTTAGTGGAGTCCGGCCCGCCGGTAACCATCACCCTGGGCCGCCTTAAAGACATTCTTGGCCAAGCGGTTCAAGAGATTAAGGCCAATCAACTGCAGGCCGACCCCATCGCATTTTTGACCGATCTTCATGAAGTCCTGGTCAGGTCCGGTTTTGAAACCGCTGGCCCGCAGCTTTCTTCCGCTGTCCAGGGGGCGGTGGTCGCTATTTTTGAAAAGCTCATGGAAAGCGTTGATCCCGGCGAGGTCCATTCGTCTCGCGATTACTCCGCGGCCAATTCGATTATAGAAGGGAAGGATCAGGGGTACTGGCAGGAAAATTTCGTTGCAGATGGAGAACAGCCCGCGGCAGCGCTGGAGAGTGACCGCTCACTTCTTCGCCGCTTGCTTGAGCGTTCCGGAGTGCCGGATTTTGAGGCGGACAGAATCAGCGAGGCAACGGCAGGGGCGGATAACGCCTTTGCTTCACGCGAAGTGTTTGAGCTGCTGCAGGGGTTGACCGAGGGAATCATTGCTCGCCTTACCACTAAGGCTGGCGAGGCCGGTGAGACGGCGCTGTTTGCCGGCAATGCCATTGACCTGCAAAAGTTGACCGGGTTTATGCCGAGGCTGACAGAGGAAAAAATTGCCGGTCTTGACCCGGAGCTGGTTGAAACAACAGAAGCTCCAGCGCGGGGAGTTAATCCTGCTGATCTGCACAAGATGGCCAGCCTGTTGCAGAGCGCGACAGAGGAAAAAATTACCGATCTTTTCTCGGAAGTGCGCAAGATTAGCAATGCCGCGCTGCGTGGAGACAATATCGTTGATTTGCAAAAAGTCGTTGGTCTGCTGCAGAGCCTGACCGGAATAACAATCACGGAGTTTGAGGCGGCTGAGGTGGAACAGGGGCCGGTTGTTGAGGGCTTTGTAGAGTCTGCCCCGGCATTGACCCATATTCTGGACCGCTTGCAGAATATGCTGAACCAGGGCGTGCGTGAGGTGAAGGCTAACCGGTTGCAGGCGGATCCGCTTGCCTTTCTGGCTGATCTCCATGAGGTGTTATCCAGGTCCGGTCTTGAAACAACCGATCCGCGTCCGTCTTCCGCTGTTCAGGGCGAATTGGTTGCTGTTTTAGAAAAGCTCTCGAATATCGTTGATTTGGCCAAGGTCCAGATGAATCAGGGTTACGCCGTTGCCGAGTTGGTGATGGAGAAAAATGACCTGGGGTACTGGCAGGAAAATATCGCCGGAAAAGGAATTATGGCTGTGCCCGCCGCACCGTCGGCTTCCGAGCCCGATTTGCAGCATCTTCAGCTTCTGCTTGAGCGCCTTGGCGTGCCGGCCACTGAGGTCAGCAGACTCAGCGAGGCGGCGACCCGGGGAGACAACACCTTTGATCCGCGAGAAATGGCCGGTCTGGTGCAGAGGCTGACAGAGGAAAGAATTACCGACCTTACCACGGAGGTGAGCAGGGTCAGCGAGGCGATTGTTCAGGGAAACAACACCCTTGATCTGCAAAAAGTGGCAGACTTGCTGCTGGGGCTGACAGGGGTAAAAATCAAAGACCTCACCGCGGTGGAAGACGGGCGGTTGCAGAACGTTCCTGCCGATTCCGACATGCCGGTGGTGCCTGCCCTGGCCCTCCTGAAAAATATGCTGGCCCAGGGTGTGCGCGAGGTGAAGGCCAACCGGCTGCAGGCGGATCCGCTTGCTTTTCTTAATGATCTACAAGCGGAGTTGTCCCGGATCGGGGTTGAAACAAATATCCCGCGCCCGTCTACCGCTGCTCAGGGAAATCTGGGTGCTGTTTTTGAAGAGCTTATGGAAACCGTTAATCTCGCCAAGGTCAAGGTAAGTCCTGGTTCCGTTGCTGTCGGAGCGGTAATGGAGAAAAAAGATTTTGGCTCAGCGCAGGAAAGTGGTGCCGGAACAGAGAAGGTGGCTGTGGCTGCCGTAGCGCCGGAAACAGGGCAATTACATGTTGAAGGCAGTGATGCACTGGCGGCTGGGGAGCCTGCCAAGAAAACCGGAACCAGCGGAGAGCTTTTTGCTGAAAACAGTACCTTGCAAAGTGTGTCCGCAACAGCGGCCAAGGGTGAGGCTGTGGCCGCAGTTTCAAGCCAGGCGGTCAGACCCTTTGTTCATATTCCTAATCTTCCCCACACCCTCCAGCAGCAGGGTTTCGCCCAGCTATCCCAGGGTGTGCTTCAGGGGTTGCGCAACCAGGAGCATCATCTGGTTCTCACGCTCTATCCCAAGGAATTGGGCGAGGTCAAGGTGGAGATGACGGTGCGCGATAATCAGGTGGCGGTTTCTTTTGTCATGGAGAATTCCAGGGTGAAAGAGGTGCTGGAAAGCAACCTGGATCAGTTCAGGGAAAACATGGAAAAGCAGGGCTTTACCCTTGGCGATTGCATGGTGTCCCTGAACAGGGATAACAGGGGCAACGAAGCCTGGCAGCAGTTTCAGGCGGCTTCGCAGGAAAAGAGCGCAGGCCGGCGTCGGGCTACTTTGGCGGACCTGCCCGAGGATATTCTTTATCAGCGGGTTCAGCCCGGAAATGGCCGCGCAAACGGCGTTGATCTGTTTGCCTGAAAAAAGTGATCCCGTTGAAATCGCGTCTTTTTGCGATTTCAACAAAACGAGAGAGGGAAAAGACAATGACTACCACGGCTGGCACCAGTTCGACTCTGCCGATCCAAGATACCACGACCATGAAGACGGTGGGCAAGAGCACCCTGGATCGCAACGATTTCATGACCCTGTTCATTACCCAGATGCAGCACCAGGATCCACTGGAACCCATGGACAGCACGGACATGGCCTCGCAGCTCGCCCAGTTTTCCAACATGGAAGCAACCATGAAGATGTCCGACAATCTGGAAAAACTGCTCGGCTATCAGGTCTCCCAGAACAACCTCCAGCTTCTGACCCTGATCGGCAAGGAGGTGCAGGGGACCGGCAACACCATGGGCGTGGTGGAGGGGAAGGTTTCCACTACCAAATACACCCTGGCTGACGCCGCCGATTCCTGCCGAGTGGAGATTTATGACGCGGCGGGCAAGATGGTAGACACCGTTGAGTTGGGTTATGTCGCCTCCGGCTTGCAAGAGTTGAGTTGGGATGCGACAACGCCCAGCGGCACCGTGGTTCCTGATGGTCAGTACACCTACAACGTGGTTGCCATAAATGCCTTGGGGCAGAAAGTTGATGTGGATTACCGTTCAACCGGCCTGGTTACCGGGGTGAATTTTGACGGTGGCAAGGCCCAGGTAACCGTGGATAAATCAATAGTGATGAATGTTGCCGATATCCTGGTGGTTCAGTGATGCCGGGAAAAAGATGATGGTCTTGTAAAAAGAAAACGATGACACAGGTCCGTAACCCAAATTGAAAGAGTGGCAAGATAGCCACTGTTGTAAGCGCGGCTTTTGGCGACTTCAACAAAAAAACTCAAAGAGCAGGATAACAGGAGGTAGAGTATGGGCGTTTCAAGTTCGTTATATGCAAGTATCAGTGGTCTCAGTACCATGGGCAACGCCATGAGCGTTTTGGGTGATAACGTTTCTAACGTCAACACCATCGCCTTTAAGTCAAGTCGGGCTACTTTTCAGGATGTCCTGACGCAAAGCGTGGCTACCGCTGCCGGTACGGCCCAGGTTGGACGCGGGGTTACGATGACCACCATTGACGGCATTTTCGCCCAGGGCTCATTTGAGTCCACCTCCACTGCCACTGATCTGGCTATTGGCGGTCAGGGCTTTTTCATGCTGCGGGCTTCGGGCAGCGCTGAGGCGGATATGTACACCCGTGCCGGGGAATTTCGTTTTGATAAGGAGGGTTATCTGGTCAATCCAACCGGGAACTTTGTCCAGGGATGGACCTTGGACTCTGCCTCTGGCGAAAGGCAGGGCACCATCGGTGACATCAATCTTGGTAAAACCACGCCGCCAGTCCAGACCGCCAGTGCTCAGGTTATTGCCAACCTTGATTCCCGGAAAGCCAATGAAACCAGTGAGCTTAATTTATATGACGCCTGGGATGGCACCAACGCCGCGCTGACGGTGGCTACTGCACCGATTTCTTCTAATGCCTATGAGTATACTACAGCTATCAAGGTTTATGATTCCGTAGGTGCGAGTCATGATCTTACTGTCTATTTTGATCGCACCACCAAGGATAATCAGTGGGAGTTTCTCGTGACTTGTGCACCAGCTGAAGACCAGCGGGTACTGAGCACCGGCCGCGATGCTTCGGGAATTCTGGACGGCAGCAACGACGAGGCCTCAATCTACACTCCTGACACCACATACAGTTACCAGACCCACAAAGGGGCTGGCGCTCTGCTGTATGGAAAGATTGACTTTTCTACTTCTGGTGCGATCAGTAATATCTCGGCCTGGAACGTGCCGCCTGATGGGGTGGTGGACCCGGGCCAGAGCACCAATCGACTTTCTCTGAGCAATACGGATCAGTATTATTCTTTCGCCGCAAATTTCACCGGAGCCTCAACAAACCAGGCGATCGCCCTTAATCTTGGAGCCACGTTCAGCGGACAAAGCACCCCGGTTCCTCAGGTCCTGGTTAGTGACGGAGCAGCCTATGCCAGTGTGGGCACCTCAACGCCCATTACCAAAGAAACTCTTTGGAGTTCGGTGTATAATAGTAACGGAACACTGGTTGATCTAACGGCACCTGGAGATATTGTCAGTTTTGGCGGCTACAAGCATGATGGATCCTATGTAGATCCTGCCGACAGCGCTAATCAGTATATCATGGTTGCTGGCGACAAAATACAGGATTTGCTGGATAAAATGGATGCAGCCTTTGGCGTTACCTGTACTATTGATGCGGCGGGCCGGATCAAGATGACCGATGGTACTGGCGGCCCAAGTGGCCTGGCTTTAACCACCTTCACTTTTTCGGGTGGGGATGGGGTGAATCCCTTTGGTGGAGTCGCAACTACGAGTAATGTCACAGCGGTTATTTCCGGCAATGCGGGAGCGAATTTTTTTGCCAGCGATGCTTTAAGCACGCCCGCTTCCAATCCGGCGGCACTGTTAAATACTTTGTATGATAATGCTGGCGTCCCTGTGCAAATCGCCAATGGCGATACCTTTCAATTTTCTGGCACTGCGGTTGATGGTACGGCTTTTGCGGCCGGCGCCGGTACCATCTTCACTGTCGGTGCCACCAGCACGGTGCAGAATCTGTTGGATTTCCTCTCGGATCTGTACGCCGATGGCTCGGCCTCGGCGTCTTCTCCTGTTGCCGATGCCTTTGTTCCTGTTACCCTGGGTTCGACCGGACGTATCAGTATAGGGGACAGAACTGGTGGCACCAGTCTGGCGGTGGAAATTACCGCCAGTGGTGGGAGCGGATCATTACCGCTTGGTGCTGATCTTGACGCATTTGGTGCCACAACGGTTTCGGTTACAGCTAATGATACACAACTCAATGTCACCACTGCAAAACAACAGGTGATTTCCACGGACCGGGCTGTGACCACAGCGCTCGGTTCAACGCCGATCAACGCAAGCACACCCCTGACCAGTGTGTATGATGCTGCAGGTAATGCCCTTGCCTCTGGAGATACTCTTGTTTTTACCGGGCTGCGAGGAGATAATACCGCAGTAGCCGCGACTTTTACGGCGGGTACCAGCTATGGTTCTCCTCTTACAGTGGCTAATAGTACGCCTTCAATGCAGGATCTGCTTTCCTGGCTGGAAGCACAGTTTGATGCCGAGGCCTCTATTGATGGGGCAGGTCGTTTGGTGCTTACCGATCGACGGGCCGACGAAATTGCCACTACCGGGTATCACAGTTTTCTGGAAATTACTTCTGTGAATTATGCTGGTGTCGCCTCCGGCGCAACCCCTTTTGGCGCCACAACCTTCAATACTATTGCAGCTGATACCAGTGGCGAAGATGGCAGCCGGGTGGGGGGTACGGAAAGCATCAATTTTAGCGCTGAAGCCTTGTCCACCACCCAATATGCCAACAGCTCCACTACCATCTTTCAGGATCAGGACGGATTTGCCGCTGGTTTTCTCCAGTCTGTATCAGTAGATACCAGCGGAGTTATTACCGGTAACTATTCTAACGGCCAGGTATTGGAAAGGGCACAGGTTGCTCTGGCCAGTTTCAACAATCTGGCAGGACTCAGCAAGGAGGGCGGTAATATCTTTAGGGGGACTACCGCCTCCGGCGCTCCCATCACCGGGCCTCCGGGAACCAACGGTTTGGGGACGATCTCGCCAAACTCCCTTGAGCAGTCCAATGTGGACCTGGGACAGGAGTTTGTCAAGTTGATCACCACTCAACGTGGTTTTCAGGCTAACTCCAAGATCATCACCTCAACCGATGAGATGTTGCAGGACCTGATCAACCTTAAGCGGTAAGGTATTTTTCAGCTCAGGCAGTTAACCTGATCCGGCGGTTCGGAGTATTCCGGGCCGCCGGATTTTTTTGTGGATAGTGGTGCCTGATTGATTGCAAGGTGGGGTTTTCAGATGTGGTTTTAAACTAACATTGCGGCTTGGTTAGCTTTTGTCGGCCGTCCCACTGTGTCGGGGCCAAAGCCTCAATCAGTGGAGCGAGAAGATCATCAAAGGTAAGCGATCACAGGGCACCACATCTTGCGGCAATCAGTCCGGCTCACGTACAAAAGTACGCATCGCCGTCCCGCTTATAGCTGAGCTTGGCAGCTTGCCTGCCTAGCGAAACTTATACCCT
>MGTD01000013.1:114914-119776 GCA_001799285.1 Deltaproteobacteria bacterium RIFOXYD12_FULL_56_24 | reverse complement strand
ATCAACCAGGGTGATGTTGACACCGTCCGCACTTACCGCGCCGCCAAAGTCGTTGGCCGCCGTGTTCAGCGTGATGTCAAACCCGGTTGCGTCAATTTCGGTAGTCCCGGCTACGGTGATAGTTCCACTGTCGGTTACCGCGCCGCCTGCCGTCAACTCAAAGTTACCATCGGCAGTCACCGCAGCCAAGTCTATCCCATCGGCTTCGCGGATGATTATGTTAGAAACCGCACCAGTATTATCGGTAATGTTCAATGTCACCACATCGGTGTCAAGCTCGATCCCGGTGACCGCGTCGGCGGTCAGCAGGTTGCCGGTGACGTTGGTGTTGCCTGCCCCGCCGACATCGGTGATCGCGCCGGTGGTGGAGGTAATGGTTACATCGCCCAAAGTGGCATCAGCGTTGGAGTTGGCATTAAGCACCGCAATTGCGACACTGCCCGGAGCCCAGACGGTGATGTCGCCGTCTTCGCTGTTAAAGGCAGAGCCAAGGCCCATGGAGACCACCCCGGTAGCAGTCCCATCGCCATCGGCGGCGGCATCGGTCCAGTCTTCACCGGCCCGGGCCACAATGGCCCCGGTACCGGCCGCGCTCACCGTCTTGCCGGCAACAACGTCGATGCTGTCGCCCGCGTACAGGCTGATGTTGCCATCCCCACCGGTTGCGGTCACATTGGCATTGATGGTCAGGTCATCGGCTGCTGTCGCACCCATGGCTGCCAGGGTGATATCGCCGCCGCCCGTGTTGCTGACTGCGGCAGAAACGGTAAGCGGGCTGGCTGCGGTAATGAGGATGTCATCCCCGACGGCGCCGCCGGTGATGTTTACCCCGTTAAGGCCAGCGGTATTGTCCGCCGCGCTGACTCCGGTGACCCCACGGCCATCGACGATCTCGAGGCCGGCGCCGGTGGTTTCTCTTACATAAATGTCGCCGGTAGCCGTGGTGGCGGCAAGGCCAACCATTGCCCCGGCATCGTTAACCACAATAGCGTTGCCGGCAATATCACCGATACCGGTGCCGGCCCGCAGAACAACCCGGTCGAAACCGGAGATGCTATTGTCATCGCCACCAACAATGGCGTTGCCGGCCCGGAAGTAACCGTCGATAAGACCGGTGCTGCCCGCGCCGTCGTTATTGGTGTTGATCACATTGTTCAGGGTAAGGGTGCCGCCCAGGGCCTCAACCGCCAGACGGGCATTACCAAAACCACCACCGATCAGGCCATCGCCGTTGGTGTCAACATGGATGGTGTCGAGGGTCACGGTACCAGCGGCGGCAGGGGCGCCGTCATAATCGGTGGCAGCGCCGTCACGAGCGGCAACTGCGCTGGTGCCCTGAATCAGTACAGAACCGGGGGCGTTGATCGTCGCCCCACTGTCCATGACAAAGCTGCCGATACCACTGCTGGCCCGGAAGCTGTCATTATCCGTCGTGCCGTCATTGCCCACGGTGATCGTGGTATCGACGCCCATCCGCACCGAGTACACATCTTCAACGATCATGTTGCCGGCCACGATGATTTCTGCCGGATCAGCGCCGGTCACCATGACCAGTTCGTCGGCATCCTGAATGGTCAGGTTGCCGGTGCCCACCCCAGCGCTGTTCACCGTCAGGGAAGAGGCATTCAGAAAGATAACATCGTTAGCCACGCCTGGGGAAAGGTTGACATTACCGGCTTCCGTGTCATCACCGGTGAAAATAATATCAGCGGAAGGCGCGGAGAAGGTAGCAGTATCGCCCGCCGTCACATTGAGCGCGCCGCTGTTGGTGAAACGGCCCTCAACATTGAGAGTGCCGGTATTAAGGGCCGCATTCTCCAGGGTAACAACAGCACCGGAGGAGATATAGTTGCCGCCGGAATTGTCAGTACCACCAGCCGCAGCATAGCCGCCGCCGGGGTTGTACAGGCCGGATGCCGCGCCGGTTTTGGCTACATAAAGCTCCAGATCGGCGCCATTGCCGTTGTTGGAATCAAGGTTGACGTTGTTGCTCAGGGTAATGTCGCTGTTGCTGTGCATCTGGGTGATGCTGACATCGCCGCTCGCGGTCCGGATCGAGAAACCGTCCGCAACTGCGTCCAGATCTTTAAACTCGACGCTGTGGGCATCATCAGCTGCAACCGCGCCGCCGCTCTGGACAAAGGTCAAGCTGTTGCCGGTGCCGGTGATGGTGATGTCGGCATAGGCCACATCCATCGCCGCCGCGGTGCCGAGATGGCCGAGGGCTGTTTCGCCCACCACTTCGGAGGTGCCGGACTTGAGGATGAAGTTTTTAGCAGTGATGTCATCAAGGTTGTTACCGCCGGCCATGGAGACATCCTGGCCGGAGAGTGCCGCCTCAAGGCGGATGGTACCGCCGCCGGCGCCGCGGCCTACATCAACCGCCTCGGCCGGGATGGTCACATCCCCGGCGCCGTCGGCGATCAGGGCAACCTTGTCGTTGCTGTCGATGGTCCAGTTGGTGACGGTGAGGGACTCGTTGTTACGGACCCACATGGAAGCGGTCTGGCCAACGGAAGGCACCAGCAGGTTGGCTGCCGAACCCAGGGTCAGAGAAGCAGCCGCCGTGTTGTCGATGGCGATTTCGCCGCCGGCCGCAGTGATTACCGCATCGATGTTGCGAACCCTGGTGTCAAGGGCGTTGCCGAGGGCGCTGGTCGCGCCTTCCGCCCGGCTGGCCGCGCCAAAGAGGGCGCCGCTCGGGTTTTGGCTTACATCGTCAAGCTTGACCCGGCCGATCAGATCAACTGCGGTCAGGGTTACCTGGGCATTGGCGCTCTGCGCGTCAATGTCGGTATGCGTATCGCCGCCATCGAGAATGCCCATGCTGGTGGAGGTGATGGCAACCGCAGCTGCGGTATTGTTGGTGGTCAGGATGCCGCCGATCACAACATCCTCGTCGGCGGACATGGTCACGGTGCCGGTGCCGGCGCTGATCAGGACGCCGTCGGTCATGATGATCGTGCCGCCGGTGCCGTCACCATCACTGTCCAGATCGGCGGTCACGGTGATGGCCCCGGCCGTGGAAGTGACATCGGAGCCAGCCGTATCAAACAGCACATCGTCATTGGCCTCGATGGTGATGGCTCCGGCATCGTTGTCAATAGTGGAACTGACATACACGTAGGAAGTGGTATCACTGTCGGCGGTGATGGTTACCGCCTCCGCGCCGACGTTGTCGTCGTCGGCAGCCAGGGCGCCGTCGATGTTGATCTGGTCGCCGGTGATGCTTACTGCGCCATCGGCGGTCATCGCCAGGGTGGTGACGTTGGCATCACCCAAGCTCTGGCCGATCAGGATGTCGCCGCCAATCGGGGTGACTGCGCCGATGGTGGCGGTGCCGGTCATGGTCACCGCGGTTCCGGCATCAAGTTCCACGTTGCCGCCGGCCAGGATATTGTTGGCCGTATGCAGGATGCTGCCCGCCGTCGCTTCAATGATCACATCGTTGCCGGCATCCAGAGCCGTGGCGCTGGTGCTGGCGATATTCACATCATCGTCGGTGGCGGTGACAAGGATGTCGTTGGCTGCGGTAATCGTGTCGTTAAGAGTGGCTTCATTCTGTGCGTTGATGGTCACATCGCCGGTATGGGCCTCAACCATGTCCACCGTGACATTCTCAGCGGCAAGGGTAACCACCGCGCCGCGCAGAAGCGAAGCGTCAAGTGCGGTCAGATCGCCGTCGCCGCTGGTGTCATCATCGGCCGTAATGGTCAAGGTGCCGAGGCCGGAAGAATCAGAATCGGCACGAACGATCACCGCCGCGATATTAACATCGTTGCTGGCGGTAATATCCACATCACCGGTGGCGGTGATAGCGCCGTTGATGAACACATCAAGCGGATCAATATCGATATTCAGGCTGACGGCAGCGGTGGCGGTAAGATCGCCGTCAACCGTAACCGTGCCGGCGGTGGTGTCGATCTTGATCGCGTTGTTGCCGAAAGCACCTTGGTTGGCGCTTGCTTCGATATTAATCACATCGATGTTGCCAACCGCCGACAGGCGCACACCACCGGCACTCGACCAGAGGGTATTGGCATTGTGATCGATGTAGCCGCCTGCGTCGTAGTCCTGGTTGCCGGTTGTGTAAACGCTATCAGCGATGTCGATGTTATTGCCGGAGGCGGTGAGGGAGGCGAGAGTTGTACCAACACCCACTTGTGCAAAGAACTCAGTATCTCCAGCACCAGAATCTACGGTCAGGTTCTGTGCTCCATCTACCAAGCCATTGAAATTGATATCTGTGCCGGCTGCTGCCGTAGTAACAGTTACATCACCACCGCTCAAGGTTACCTGGTCGGTTAACTCGTTACCAAAGTCCACCTGGCCGTCGGAGGTGAAAGTCAAGCCGTCAAGGGTGACATCGGCGTTCATCGTGGTGTCGGTATCGCCTGCCGCTATCGTAACGTCGCCCTGAAAGGTAACTTCACCAGCCGCATTGGCCTGTGTGATGCCGGAAGCCGTGTCAAGAGTGCTGGAGAATGTCGTTGTCCCCGTGCTGTTGATCGTCAGAGCTGCGCCCACGCCGTCGCCAATCGGGGTCACTGAGCCGACTGCGGCGTTGAAGATCGATGCGCCAACCACGTTCAGGGTCAGATCCTGGCCGCCGTCAACTTTCGAGTTCACAGTCAGGTCGTCGCCCGCGCCGGTGGTGGTGATCGTAACTGCGGCTGTGGTCAGGTTCAACTGATCGGTGCCTGCGTTACCAATGGTGATATCGCCGGCAGAAGTCAGCGTCATCCCGTCAAGGTTGACAATCGCGTTGTCCAGCGTGGTGTTGGTGTCGCCTGCCGCTATCGTTACATCGCCCTTGAAGGTGATGTCTCCTGCCGCATTGTCAGAGATGATACCGGATGCCG
>MGTD01000013.1:0-114904 GCA_001799285.1 Deltaproteobacteria bacterium RIFOXYD12_FULL_56_24 | reverse complement strand
TGCCGCATTGTCAGAGATGATACCGGATGCCGTGTCGAGGGTACTCTCAAAGGAGGTTGTCCCCGTGCTGTTGATCGTCAGAGCTGCGCCCACGGCATCACCAATCGGAGTGGCAGAACCTACAGCCGCGTTGAATACTGTCGTGTCGGTTACGGTCAGCGTCAAGTCCTGAGCGCCATCAACCATAGAATTAACCGTCAGACCATTACCGGCGCCATTGTAAGTATTGACAATGGCAACCGCGCCACCGCTCAGGGTAACCTGATCGGTGCCATCGCTACCAAAGGTAACCTGGCCGTCAGAGGTGAAAGTCATACCGTCCAGGGTGACATTGGCGTTCATCGTGGTGGCGGTGTCGCCGCCTGCGATCGTCACGTCATCCTGGAAGGTAACCAGGCCAGCGCCGCCAGCCTGTGTGATGCCGGAAGCTGCCTCAACCGTGCTGACGAAGGTCGTTGCACCAACGCTGTTGATCGTCAGGGCTGCGCCTACGGCATCACCAATCGGAGTGGCAGAACCTACCGCCGCGTTGAAGGTTGTGGTACCCGTCACATCAAGAATCACATCCAGAGCACCATCTACAGTGCTAGTGAATGTAAGGTTATTGCCTGCTCCACCTTGGGTAGAGAATGTCGTGGTGCCACCACCCAGCAAATCTACCGGACCGGTAAAAGTAATCGAACCACTTGTCGTGGTCTTATAAGTAGCTGCATTCAAATCAATATTCGTACCAGTCACCGCGATGTTACCGCCGGTGACTTCAACGATACCCAAATCAACCTGGGCCGCATTGGTAACGGTAAAGCCGGTCAAGTCATTTGCTGCTGCGCCGTTGACGGTGTCTGCTGCATCACCGATATCACCGATCACGTTTACTGCGGCCGTGCCGCCGTCGAGAGCCAGGGAATCCCCGGTGGTATCAACCGAACCAATCGCCTGCCGAAGAGTGATGCCGCCGGCGGTGCTGGTAATAGTCCGCACACCACTGACCAGGATAGTGTCATCGATATCAATAATATTTGCGGTGATATCGGCGTTGAGCAGGGTGGTGGAGCCGGAGCCGAGGATATAAAAATCGGTGGCTCCAATACTGATGTTGCTGTCGATGGTGATATCCGCACCGGCGGTGTTTGCCCGCAGATAGAGGGCATCGGCGCTCAAGCCGGTCAAGCCGCCGGTGTCATTGACGACGATATTGCCTGTTTGCCCGGCATTGCCGACATAGATATCCATGGTCCCATCGACAGTAGCGAGTTCCCCTTCGCCGAGGTTCAAGGTTCCTGCCGCACTATCGCCGATCCCGATGGTCGTGCCTGCCGTTTCACCCCGGAAGGTGACGGTGGCCGCCCCGCCGCCACCTGTTGAAGTGATCACGGCATTGGAGGCGATGGTGATATTGTCTGAGGTAAAGGTCATATTGCCGGCGTTGGCATCCAGAGTCACAAGGGCCGCGATGGTGATGCTGTCGGCGTCTCCGCCTTCCGCAGCGGTGACCGTGATGCTGGTAGCGTCAACATTGGCGTTCAAAGCAATGTCGTTGCCGGTGATGGTGAGGGCGTCGATGGTATCGAGGGTGCCGATGGCGCCGTTCAGGGTGACATCGCCGCTACCGGCGGTCAGGGTCAGGGCCGTGTCGCCGCCGACATCATCATCGTTGACCACGGAACCGATAGTGATGCTGGCATCGGTGCCTGCGGCATCAGTATCGATAGTAATAGTCCCGGCACCGTTGCTGAGGATGATGCTGCCGCCGATACCGGAAAGATTAACCGCGCCGGCGTTGGTGCTGGTATCGCCATCGGTGGAAAGGTTGCCGTCAAGGGTCAGGTTGCCGGTGGTGGTGGCGGAAAAAGCGGTGCCGCCATTTCCGGCGCCATCGCCAAGCACGGTGGTCCCCATAGTGAAGCTGGCCGCAGTCACGACCAGATGATCTAGCTCATCAAGGATAGCCCCGGTAATATCGATGGTGCTGCTACCCGCGTTCAGGGTCAGACCATCTTCCCAAGCCGTGGCGCTGGCCAGGGTGCCTGCCGCAAGCGTTTCCAGGGTAATGGTACTGTCGGCGCCGCCCGCGCTGTTGGTGTTGAGGGTAATGGAACCAGCCCCCGCGCCAGCCGCATTCAGACGAATATCATCGCCATAAATGGCGATAGCCCCAGCACCACCACCAAGCCCGTCATGGGTGGTGAGGTCGCCTTTCAGAGTGACCGTGCCGCCGATGCGGTTACCGTCGCCGGTGGCGCCCAGGGTGATGGCGCCTGCCTCGGTGGTTACGTCAAGCAGGGAGACATTATTGGCGGTGGTGATCACAAAGGATTTGATCGCCTCAGTTGCGCCAACCGCAGCCTGCATATCAACATCGCCGGTAGCCGCCACCAGTTGAAGGGTGGTGTTGTTGGCCGCGTCGTTGACCGTACTGGTAAAGATAATGTCATCGCCGCCGCTGGAGGTCACGGTCGTGGTTACTCCGGCTGCGTCCAGATCGACCGCGCCGGTGAAGGTTACCGACCCGGAAGTAATCGTGGAGTAGGCTGTGCCGTTCAGATCAATATTGGTCGCGGTAACTGCGATGTTGCCGGCCTCGGTGGTGATATTGGCCAGATCAGCCTGGGACGCGCTCACCACAGTGAAGCTGTTCAGAGCGTTGGCCCCGCCAGCAGTATTGCCCAAGGTCACGCTGCCGGAACCGGCAGTAAGGCTCAGATCAGAGTCTTTGCCGGTGTCATCAATGGTGCTGGTGAAAGAGATATTGTCCCCAACCCCGCCGGCGGTGGTCACCGCCAAGGCGCCGACACTGTCGAGATCGACCGCGCCGGAAAAGGTGATGGAACCGGAGGTGGTCGTGGTATAGGAAGCACCGTTCAGATCGATGCCGGTCGCGGTAACCGCGATGTCACCGGCCTCGGTGGCGACATTGGCCAGGTCAGCCTGGGCCGCGCTCAGCACGGTGAAGCTCTTTAAGGCAGTAATCGCGCCCACATTGCCGGTTACCGTCACATTGCCTGCCGCGCCAGCGGTCAGGCTCAGATCGGAGTCCTTGCCGGTATCATTAATGGTGCCGGTAAAGAGAATGTTGTCTCCTGCCCCGCCGGCGGTAGTCACCGCCAGAACCCCGGTGCTGTCCAGATCGACCGCGCCGGTAAAGGTGATGGAACCGGAGGTGGTCGCAGTGTAGGACGTGCCGTTCAGATCGATATTGGTTGCGGTAACATCAATGTTGCCGGCTGCGGTGGCGACATTGGCCAGGTCAACCAAGGCCGCGCTCACCACGGTGAGATTCTTCAGCTTGTTGGTCGCGCCGGCATTGCCGGTTAACGTTATGCTGCCAGTGCCCGCGGTCAGGCTGAGCGTGGTGTCACTGGCGGTGTCGTCAATCGTGCTACTGAAGATAATATTGTTGTCAGTGCCGGCAGTGATGGCGGTGGTAGTCGCACCTGCCGCCAGATTAACCGGGCCGCTGAAGCTGATTGCGCCATTACTGGTGATGTAGGCGGTGCTGTTGAGATCGGTGCGGGTGACCGCCGTTACATCAATGGCTCCCACGGTGTAAACATTTGCGAGATCAACAATATTGGCGTTGGTGATGGTCAGGGCGGCAATATCATCACCAGCGGCAGCGGTACCAACCACGCCCTGCAGGTCAATGTTGCCGTTGGCGCCGGCATTGAGGGCCAGAGTGGTGTCTTCGGCCGCATCCTGGATAGTGCTGGTGAAGGTGATGTCCTGACCGAGACCGCCGCCGGTGGAAACGGTGGTGGTAACCCCAGCCGCACCTAACGTAACCGGACCGGTAAAGGTTACATCTGCACTGCCGGTATAGGTCGTACCATCAAGCCTGATATTGGTGCCGGTCACCGCAATGGCGCCGGTGGTCGTCACGTTATCCAGATCGACATCAACGGTTGCGCTGCCCTCCCCGATGGTGAGGTTAGCTGCGCCCAAGGCGAGGTTGTCGGTTGCCGACAGGGTATCGTTTGCCCGCAGGGTTACCGTGCCGGTGGCGCTGGCCAGGTCGGAGGCGGAAATGGTGTTAGCCGCTGCAACATCATCAATGAGCAGGGTATCCGGGGCATTGGCGGCGCTGATGGTGAAATCATGCATCGCCATGGTCAGACGAGTCGCATCCATCTGGATGCCGCCACCCCCAGCACTATTCTTGTCTACATCAATGGTAATATCGCCACCACCCGCATTAAGACTTACCAAGGCACCTGTGGCGATAGAAATCGTATCACCGGAAAGGGCGATATCCTGCCCGCCGCCACTGGAATTCAGCGTTGCCGCAAAGGCTGCACCGATCGTCAGACCGCCGGCTCCAGACGTATCTGAATCAGCGGTCAAGTTAATGCCGCCGGTAAGGGTACTCAACGACTGATCAATAGCAATATCGCCAGTGGCAGTCATGGTGATGGCGCCACCCACATTAATAAAACGGCCATCGATGTTTATATCGCCGGCCACCGCGCTGCCGTTACCGATGATAAGATCGCCATCGATTGAATGATCTGTGCCCGGGGACTTGACCACCACACTCGCCAGGCCAGCGCCGGTAACCAGCACATCACCGCCGGCAGCAGTGATTAATTGGACATCCTGCCCCAGAGTCAGGGTATCGGCGGTCGCACCTGCAAAAGTAATATCCCCGCCGTTGACGGCGCGGATGGTGGTCGTGAAGACATTATCCCCAAGGGTAACATCACCGCCCAAGAGGCTGATCGAGCCGCTACCGTCAGCCCTGATCGTTGAAATTGCCGAGCCGCCAATAGTGAGTGCTCCCCCGCCGCCATCGTTGTTATCAGCCTTAATGGTGATGCCCGTGGCGGCACCGGTGGTGCGCACTGTGGCATCGATTGTTACGTCATTCTCCGCACGAATCGATATATTGCCTGCCGTTTGGATGGTGGCATTGATGTCAACATTATTGCCGGCCGCACCTCCAGCCCCTGGGCCGCTGATGTTGATGTCTCCTGCGCCTGTGTTGGTGATAGCGGCATCGACCGTGACATTATTATCGGCGTACAGCGTAAGGCTATTGCCACTAGCCCAGGTAATGGTATCAGAGACGGTGATATTGCCGGCACCAGCCGCACCACCAGGGTTATCGGTGGTAACCAGCACGTTGGCCAAACCAAGCTGTGTTTGCAGGTCGTCTCTGTCAACAACAGCGTCCGTGTCTGCCGCGGTAGTTTCCTGGAAGGTTGCCCCCGCTAAATCGGTATCAGTCGGCCCGGCGGCATTGATAACAATGTTGGTCGGATCAAGCAGCAACGTGCCGGTCGCGCCATGCGGAGCCCGTGCATCGACCAGACCTTTGTACAAGAGATATTCCTTGCCGGACACCTCGACGAAACCGCCGTCGCCGCCGTCGTCGCCGCCACGAACAGAAACATAACCGCCGAAACGGGTATCGCCATCGGCCCAAACGATGACCTTGCCGCCGTCGCCATTTGCGGTGGCATCGGCGTTAATCTGGACATCCTGGCCAACAAAGGTACGGCTGGCATTCTGCACATTCGGGTTCTTGCCCTGTAAATCACCGCCGATCAGCACTTCCCCGCCGCCGGTGGCGCCGGAGGCGTCGATCCGGGTGCCGTCAAGCAGAGCGACCTTGTCACCGAGCACCTGGACGCTGCCGCCATTGCCGGTGGCGCTGGAGGCATCCAGACTGCCGCTGTTGGCGACAATGCCCTCGTCCCCGCCGGCCAGGAAGATCCTGCCATCCCGCTCAACCAGGCCCTGGGCCTCGATAATCCCTTCATTGTTGACCACAGTGGCTGCCAGATCGCCGGCGCCGCGGGCGCCCATATAGACCAGACCGCCATCGGCCTTGAGCAGCCCTTTATTACTGGCCAGGGCGTTTGCCGCGGCTTCGTTGATCACGATGTTGATCAGGCCGTCGCCGGCCATATCCATGGTCATCGCGTTACCGGCAGCCAGGGCCACCGTGCCCATCCTGGCGGTAACGATACCTTCGTTGATTACTTCGGGGGCGAGCATCACCACATAACCGCCATCAGCGGCGTTGATCTCGCCCTGATTGAGGATGGAGCCGGCCGCACCGCCGTTGGCGAAACTGTAGTTGCCGGAGAGGAAGTCGGAATCGCTGATATTGAGGGTCGAGGCCACCAGGCCCTGAACATCGACCTTGGCGGTGGAGCCGAAGATCACCCCGCTGGGGTTGATGAGAAAAACCTGACCGTTGGCGGTGAGCGAACCCATGATCACCGAGGCGTCGGAGGAGGAGACCCGGTTTAAGGCCACAGCCTGGGCGTTAGGCTGGACAAAGGCCACTGCGGCGTTGCTGCCGATATTAAAGGTGCCCCAGTTGGCGATCATCTGCTGGGTCGCCTGGTTCACCGTCATATTGGCCCCGGCCTGGCTGATGCTGCCGGACCCGGAGGTAATGCTGCCATCGGTGGGCAGGGCATTGGGATCAAGAGCATAGGCCTGCCCGCTGAGAGAGGCGGCGAGCAAGCCGACCAAGGCTCCGGCAACCGTGCCATGCCGCCGCATGGAAGAAACATTGGAAGCGTGAAGACTGGAATTACCCGCGTTCTTCTTTTGGTTGATCCGACTGCTCATTCTTTTGATTTTTCTCACGGTGTCTCTCCTGTTAAATCGCCCTGGTCTTGTATGGGTGAAAAGGCCCGGCGGCGTGAAAGCCGCCCCCAACCTGTAAATTCCTGTTTCTTTACTTCCCTAGAATTTAAAACTGTTTAACCATCTGCAACCAGAAACGATTGTCATCGTTGCGGTTATCGGAATCGTTGCCATTGGCGTCAGCGCCCGAGTTGTCGCGGATCTTTCTCGCATAAATGGCCCGCAGCATATAGTTGTCAGCCTTGGTCAGGTTGAAACCGAGGCCGGCGCCGTCAATGCTGTAGCTGTTGAGCAGATTGGCGTTGCCGCCCTGCCAGCCGTACCAGGGGCCGTCATGCAGGTTGAGCACCCGGCCGAAATCATAGAAAAAGATCATCTGCGGGATGCCGTACTTTTGATCGAGGGGGAGATCCCAGCGCAGTTCCAGATTAACCAGCAAGGCCTCGTCAGCCGCGGCCTCGCCCTGCGGGTAAGCGCGGACCGCGTAAGGGCCGCCCAGGATGAATTTTTCGGAAGAATCAAGATTGCCGGAGGCAAACTGGCCTTGCAGGGAAGCGAAGGCGGAAAGCATGGGGGTAATATACTGCATCCGGGAGAGATTGTAGCGGATCTTGGTGTAGCTGCCATCGGTCTGGGCGGTTTGGGCATCCGTAGCCTTGGCCACGACATCCTGAATATCAAGATCGCCACGGGAAAGGCTTAAGCCCGCGACATTGACCGCGCCGCCGCCGAGCCCATCGCGCCAGTCGCCGCTCAGGCCAAAGGCGAGCACATCAACCTGCCGGTCGTTGATGGTCAGGCCAAGGCCTTCGTCCTTCATCCGTTTGTAATCGTAGCCGCCCGTGCCGTAAAGGTTGGTCCGGCGGGAGCGGATAAAGGGATGGGCGGCGTAGAAGCTGAGGACGCTGGAATTACCTTCATAGTCAAGAATTTCGAGATCCTTGCCGAGTTCATAGGTCATATCGGTATAGGCGATCCCCAGCTTGGTGCCTTGGCCGCCAACCGGTATGTTGTAGGCGATCCGGGCCAACAGCAGGCCGCTGCCGGCGGTCTGCGCCCGCAGAGAAAGCTGATCGCCGTAGCCGGAAAGATCGTTGACATTGAGAGAGGCCCCGGCCCGGTAAACACCGGTATAACGATTGCCGAAGTTGTCAAGATCGACCCCGCCGGAGAAGAGGCGGCCTTCCTTGACATTAATAAGAAGGTCTGCTGCGCCAACCGAAGCACCGGGGGTAAGGGTCGAGTTTACCTTGATCCCGGGCAGATCGTTGAGCAGCAGCAGGCTGCGTTCGAGCTTGCTGTCTTTGGCGACAGCTTCTTTTTTGATATCAGCAATCAGTTTGTCAACCTGGGCGCGGCGCAAGCGCTTGGCCTCATCCATGTTGACCTTGATCTCGCCGATTTTACCTTCGAGGACCGCGACCTCGAGGCTGCCGTCCTTGATCTCCTGCTTGGGCAGGTAAGCGCGGGCCAAAAGATAACCCCGGTCGCGATAATATTTACTGATGTCGCCGGTGAGCTGGTTCAGCGCGGTAAAGTCAAGGGTCTTGCCTTCGTAGCCGGAAAGAATCTTGGCCAGATCGGCCTGGCTGACCACGGTATTGCCGCGCACTGTGATCTTGCTGACCTTGATCTTGATATCCTTGCCCATGGCCAGGCCGGGCCGAACAGCCTCCTTGACATCAATAGTCGGGCTGGCGGCGGGCTTGGTCATGGTCGGCGTTTTAGTCGAGTCCATGATGGTGCCGGCATCGGGAGGCGAGGCGGCATGGGCAGCGGAAAGTGAAGCGCCCGTAAGGATTACGGCGCTCAACAGACTTAGACGGCAGGAATAGCGCTTACTCGATTTGTAAGTTTTCATAGGCTGGCTCGACCCTCGATTCTCCCGCGCTACGCAGCGGTTTTGTTAATAAAAAGGCACTACTACACAGTAGTTTTAAGACTGTATCAATTGCAGCATCGTTGTGTCAATTTTTTTTGTTATCTTTAACGAAAAAAAAATAAAAGGGGAAAATGGGGAAACTCGGGACTGTTTCCGCCCCTATCGGGGGTTGTCCCGGAAGTTTACGGGTTTGATACAACCATGATGGCCAGCACTGGAAGTTATTGCAAGAAGCCCCAACGACAGGGGCAATGGTAAGGACCACTAATTTCCCAAAAATTCTTCAGGGGTAACCGCCGCCTGTTTTAATATTGCCCGAAGCGTACCTTCCGGCATCTCACCAGGATGATTGGGGATCGTGGTATAGCGATTTGACGATGCACAGTACCATATCTCATGGCTTCCCGCTGCCTGACGATCAAACAAAAAACCAAGCTTAATCAGTCGCTTAACATTCTCGCGATATTTAAACCCGGAAAGCCGTCCCATTTTAGTTGGCCACTACAAGTTGCATATCGAAGCTTTTTTTTACCTGTGGTAATTTGATGGTTTCTTTTCTCTCCTTCTGCGCTTCCAACAACCTGCGGACCACATCTCTGGCAATTTCCATCGCTTCCGTCACAGTTCTGCCTTGGGCAACCAACCCTTGAATATCATTTGAGGTAGCCAGGTAAAATCCCTCCGGTAATTTTTCAATGTGAATATTTATGATTCTTTCCATACGATCACCTCTTGTCAATAATGGGTGTAATCCCAAGTCTCTTGCAAAATGAGATCGGGATAACTTCAACAACCCGGCAAAAGGAGGGACAGCCCCCGATGGGGCCGGAGACAGTCCCGGTTTTTTTCGCTTTTTGCCTGCCAGTTTTAATATAGGCCGGAATTATGAGCTTGTGCAAGGGAGAAATTAAGGCGCAGAAGGGGCAGGAGATGCTTGTTTTTTGCGATAATTGATGCTATATTAGACATTAAGTAATGCATCAATTTATTGGGGGGTACGACAATGGACACCATTTTTGCCAACACCACCGTTAGTGTCACCGAATTGAAGCGGAATTTTGCCGCCATCCTTCAGCAGGCGGATGACTCGCCGGTGGCCATTCTGAACCACAACCGGCCCGAGGCATATCTGCTGCCGGCCGCCTATTACGAGCGGCTCATGGCATATCTGGAAGATATGGAAGACGCAAAGCTGGTAAGGGAGAGAGGTGACGGCCCCTTTGTCGAGGTGGGGCTGGATGAGCTATAAGCTGCGTTTTCACGAATTGGCTCTGGTCGAATGGCACCGCCTGGATGCCAGTATTCGCGAACCGCTCAAAAAGAAGCTGACCGAACGCCTGGTAAATCCGCGGTTTCCGTCCGTCGCGCTTGCCGGTATGCCGGACTGTTACAAAATCAAGCTGCGGAGCGCCGGGTATCGGCTGGTCTATCGGGTAGATGACCAGTTGGTGTTCGTTACCGTTATCTCCGTGGGCCGCCGCGACAAACAGAAGGTGTACGAAGCGGCACGCTCACGGCTGTAACGCTTCCTCTACGCCACCCGCCAGCGGGCAAAAGGGTAACTCGGGACTGTACCCGGCCTTATCGGGGGCTGTCCCAGGCTTTTGCGAGTTGAAGCCGCAGTAGTTGCAAAAAGCCTAAAAATCAGACTTTTGCGGCGCTGGCCACCTCTCAGGTAGAAAAACAGCTCAGACAGTCAGATCGTTGCGCACCGTCTTGCGCGGGCCGCCGTGCCCTGCGGTCCGCCAGTCCCGGATCGGGACGATGGCTGCAAGGTCGTCCGCCTGGTTGATCCGGACCAGTTTGTCGTGGATGGACTGCCAGATGCAGGGGACATCCCGGTGAATCTCGCAGCGGCCGCCCACCGAACCGCCGCAGGGGCCGTTCATCAGGCTTTTGGCGCAACGGGCCACCGGACATAAGCCGCCGGTGAGGTGGAGGACGCAGTTGCCGCAGCCGGCGCACTGTTCGGTCCACACGCCCTGTTCGGCGGAGCCGCCGAAGGAGGAGGTGTTGACCCCCGGATAGACCTTGGCCATGGGGCGCAGATTGGCGATGAAGTTGACCCCCACCCCGCAGGCGATGGAAACGATGGCGTCGTACTGGCCGTCCCACTGGTCGAGGGAGTCGATATATTCCTTGTCGCACTGGCGGACCAGGGTGGCCTCGATGGTTGAAACCTCTTGGCCTGCCTTCTGCTTGCCCAAGCGGATCAGGGAGGCCAGGATCTCCACCTCGCGTTCGCCCCCGGCGGAACAGACCGTGACGCAGCCGCGGCAGCCCAGAACCAGGATGCGCTTGGCGTCCTTCACCATGGCCATGATTTCATTGAGTGGTTTTCTCTCGGCAATAATCATTTCGCGCCTCCTTGAAGCCGTCGCAAATAAAAATTATACCTGATTAGTGCTAATCTTCCGCAAATTCCCTCGCCCTTAAGGGAGAGGGTGAGGGAGAGGGTGAAAAACCACCGTTTACCCCCTCTCCCCAGCCCTCTCCCCCACTGAAGCGGGGGAGAGGGAGCTTTCGCAGGGCTCTCCTCATGTACAAATCACGTCTTGCGGAAAATTAGCGCTAATCAGAAAATTATATGGGCACCAAGATGCCCAAAACGGCATAAGGAGCCGTAACGTCATGGGTTAAAATGTATAGATATAAATTATTAACGGCTCCTAAACGGGCTCGGGCCCAGGGTTGTAATCCGTTCATTCATCTCCTGGGCCGCCTTGACAAAGCCGGGGTGGAAACCGCGCTCCAGGTGGTACATCTCGATGCGTTCCGGCTCGACTCCCAGTTCTTCAAGAGCCTTTTTGATGGCGGCCACTCTTTTTGCGGCCCGCCGGCTGCCCATGAGGTTGTGGCATTTGTCCAGGGGGCAGCCGGCCACGTAGACGCCGTCCGCGCCGTCTTCAAAGGCCTTGAGCAGGGTGCTGACCTCGAGCTTGCCGGTGCAGACCAGACGGTGGATGGTCACGTTTGCGGGGAAGCCGTCGGCCCGCAGTCCTTCCGGCCCTTCGGCCAGGGTCTGCTGGGAGGTGTAATGGCAACAGAAGGCTTGGATATTCGGGGTAAAGGGCATGGGGTTCACCTGCTACTGATTTGCGCCGCAGGCGGCGATCAGTCGCTCGTCCTCGGACTCGTTTAAGCGGATGGCCTGGGCCGGACACTCGGTGGGGCAGATGCCGCAGCCCCGGCATTCCAGGGGGTCAATGGCAGCCTTGCCCTGGTCGTCGATCTTGGGAATCCGCCAGGGGCAGACCCGGACACAGGTAAGGCAGGAAACGCAAAGATCGCGTTCCACCCAGGCGGCCTTGCCCTTGTCCAGCAGATCTTGAGGGGTGATGTAGCCCGCCTTCATGGCCAACTGGCGCAGGGCAACCATGATCTCGGCAAAACGGACGTCCTGGGGGCAGACAAAGATGCAGCTGCGGCAGCGGGAGCAGAACCAGAGCAGCTCTGATTTGAGCAGCGCCTCTTTCAGGCCCATCCGGATCATGTGGATGATCTTGCGGGGATCGAAGTCGGGGATGGCCTGACTGACCGGGC
The DNA here is from genome assembly GCA_001799285.1 of Deltaproteobacteria bacterium RIFOXYD12_FULL_56_24. GTDB lineage: Bacteria > Desulfobacterota > Desulfobulbia > Desulfobulbales > Desulfurivibrionaceae > Thiovibrio. The sequence goes on along the minus strand of MGTD01000013.1, from coordinate 102,879 downwards.
AGATGCCGCTGCAGGCGCCGCAGGAAAAGCAGCGGTTCAGGAATTCGCCCCCCGGAATCGCCGTTACCTCGGCGCTGAAGGCCGAATTGATATCCTTGCTGGAGATTGCCATAACAAAACCTCATCATAAGGTAAGCGACCACAGGGCACCACATCTTGCGGCGATCGGCCCGGCTCATGTACAAAAGTACACATCGCCGTTCCGCTTGCCGCAACCTGCGGCACCCTGTGATCGCTCGTTTCGTGGTTATTTGACCTTTGTGGGGTTACCCCGTTAGCAGTTACATCATAAGGTATGAAGCCCGGCGCTGGGCGCCGGATTAATTTTTTCCCTGATTAGCGTTAATCTTCCGCAAATTCCCTCTCCCTTGAGGGAGAGGGTCAGGGAGAGGGTGAACAGCCGCTGTAATCCCCCTCTCCCAGACCCTCTCCCCCACAAAACGGGGGAGAGGGATATTTTTGTAGGGGCACGGCGGACCGTGCTGCCCACAAATTACGTCTTGCGGAAGATTAGCGCTAATCAGGATTTTTTTTAAGCTGATCCGCGAGTATAACCCGTTAAAGCAAAACAGCGTCGGCCATTCTAGCATAAAAAAAAGCGCAGCCCAATAGGTATATCTACTGGAATAAGCGGTTTTTTTCAGGTTGGCCAGAGGCCGCCGAATTCCTGCCTACACCAGAAAGCGAAACTCCCCCTTGCCCAGCAGATCCTGAAGATGGAGGACGCCCGCCAGCCTGTCGTGCTGATCGGTTACGGCCAGAAAGGTGATTTCGTGGCGCTGCATGATGCTCAAAGCGTCGGCGGCCAGCAGATCCGTGCTAATGGTTTTGGGCACCCTGGTCATGGTGTCCGCCAGGGTGAGACCGGTCAGATTGTCGCCCCTCTGGCTGAGAAAGCGGCGCAGATCGCCATCGGTGAGGATGCCGACGATTTTTTCCTGTTGCATGATCAGAACCGCACCAAGATTTTTGGCGTTAAGCTCGGCAATGGCCTCCGGCAGGGTGGCGGCTTGGGAAACCATGGGGACCGCGGTACCGGTGAGCATGACCTCGGCGACATTTACCTTGAGGCGTTCGCCAAGGCTGCCGGCCGGGTGGTTGCGCCTAAAATCGCTTTCTTTGAACTGTTTGAGGTTCAGGAGAACCACGGCCAGGGCGTCGCCCATGGCCAGGGCGGCGGTGGTGCTGGCGGTGGGAGCCAAGCCCAGGGGGCAGGCCTCCCGCGGCACCGCGACCTTGAGTACCGCGTCGGCGCCCGTGGCCAGGCTGGAGGAGGGGTTGCCGGTCATGGCGATGATCTTGGCCCCGCGTTTTTTCAGGTTGGGGAGCAGGAGGCTGAGCTCGGCCGTTTCGCCGCTGTAGGAGATGGCCAGAATTACGTCGCGGGGATCAACCATCCCGAGATCGCCGTGCATCGCTTCCACCGGGTGGAGGAAAAGAGCGGGGGTGCCGGTGCTGTTCATGGTGGCGGCGATTTTCTGGCCGATGAGTCCGGATTTGCCGATGCCGGTGATCACCACCCTGGCCGGGCAGGACATGATCATGGTCACCGCCTTTTCAAAATCGGCGTCGATCTGGTCGAGCAGGGCGATGATGCCTTCCGCTTCGATCTTGAGAACTTCCTTGGCCTGTTCAATGCTCATTTCTTGTCCGGCTTGTTTGGTGTTGAGAGGCTTATATTCGGTTCATCCGGGAATTCCGGGGAAAGTGGCGAGGCCTTTTTGCTGTTCTCTTTTTCTTCTTTTGCGTGCCCAAAAGAAGAAACAAGAAAAAGGCACCCCAGCCAGTCCTGGCCCTGCGGGCTTCCCTTACTTCTCGCCGAGGGCGGGACGCGGAAAAACTCGGGCTTCGCCCTCAAACAGTTCCCGCGTCTTTTCCGCCCCCGTCTGCGAGGCGCGGCAGGACAAATGGGGGAAGGAAAACCCCATTGGCACGCAACCGAGCACCGGAGAAACTGCTGAATAGTTACGGTTTGGTGGTTTGTATCCAGCAGCACCCCAGCTGCGTTGTTATCAGCCTGCTCATGGGCACCAGCACACTTCGCAGGCTTCTGCCTAGCAGCTACGGCACTGCTGAATAGTTACGGTTTGGTGGTTCGAGTTATTTCCGGCTTTGAGCTGGGTAGTTACATTATTTCTTATCCGTGATTCGGCAGGCGTCCCTGGTGCCGAGGAGCATCTTGCAGAACTCCTTGTCCGGCGGTACCGGGTAATCCCCGTCAAAGCAGGCCTTGCAATAGTCTGCCGGCGGGCCGCCGCACGCTTCCAGCAACCCCTCCAGGCTTAAGTAGTAGAGGGAGTCAAGCCCCAGGTGCTCGCGGATCTCGTCAACGGTTTTCTTGTTGGCGATGAGCTCGCCGCCCGAGGGGAAGTCGATCCCGTAATAGCAGGGATTGCGGGTGGGCGGACAACTGATCAGCATGTGGATCTCTTTTACCCCGGCTTCGCGCAGGAATTTGACCCTGGAGCGGCCGGTGGTGCCGCGGATGATCGAGTCGTCCAGAATGATGACCCTCTTTCCCTTGAGAAAGGAGCGGATGGGGTTCAGTTTGACCCGCACCGAAAAATCACGCATGGATTGGGTGGGTTGGATAAAGGTGCGGCCCACGTAATGGTTGCGGATCACCGCCATTTCGAGGGGGATGCCCGAGGCCTGGGAAAAGCCGATGGCCGCGTAGTTGCCGGAATCGGGAAAGGGCATGACGAAATCCGCCTCGATCTTGCATTCGCGGGCCAGGATCTCGCCCATGCGCTTGCGGCTCAGGTAGACGTTCTTGCCGAAGATGTCGCTGTCGGGACGGGCAAAATAGACCTGCTCGAAGATGCAAAAACTGCGGCGCTGGCTGGTGTTGAGGCTGAGCGAGCGCTGCCCGTCGCGGTCGATGATCAGGATCTCGCCGGGCTCGATGTCGCGGAGGTACTGGGCCTCGACCAGATCGAGGGCGCAGGTTTCCGAGGCGATAATGAAGCCGCCGTTGTTGAGCTTACCCAGGCACAGGGGGCGGAAGCCTCCGGCATCGCGCACGGCGATGAGTTTGTCCTCGGTCATCAGCAAAATGGAGTAGGCGCCCTTGATGCTTTCAAAGGTCTCGATGAGCGCCTGGTCCAGGCCGAGATGGGAGCAGCGGGCGAGCAGATGGACCACCACCTCGCTGTCCATGGTGGACTGGAAGATGGAACCCTTTTTCTCCAGCTCGTCGCGCAGGCTGCGGATATTGACCAGGTTGCCGTTGTGGGCCACGGCCATGGTGCAGCCCTGGTGGTTGGCGGTGAAGGGCTGGGCGTTGACGATGTTGGAGGCGCCGGTGGTGGAGTAGCGGACATGGCCCACGGTGAGGTGGCCTTTAAGCCCTTGCAGGTCGGCCTCGCTGAAAACATCGTGCACCAGCCCCATGCCCTTGTGCTGGGAGATCCGGCTGCCGTCGCTGGCCACGATCCCGGCGCTTTCCTGGCCCCGGTGCTGGAGGGCGTAGAGGCCGAAGTAGGTAAGCTTGGCCGCGTCTTCATGGCCGAAAATTCCGCAAACGCCGCATTCGTCCTTGGGGCGTGATGCGTCTGAGTATGTCATGGCATATTCCTTATGGTGGTAAGCGATCACAGGGCACCACATCTTGCGGCGATCGGTCCGGCTCACGGACAAAAGTACGTATCGCCGTCCCGCTTATAGCTGAGCTTGGCAGCTTGCCTGCCTAGCGAAACTTATACCCTCCCTCTGGGTGCGCCGCAACCTGCAGCACCCTGAGACCGCTTGTTTCGGGGACATACTCCCTTCCGGGGTTCCCCCTGTGATCAGTTACAGAGTATGTCATTGTCTGTTCCTCATGATGTGCTTTCCGGCCATCCGGAAAAAAGGAGAAAATATACCTCCTTATTATATGGATGGGAAATGTTTTTTTCCGCCGGCGTGGTCCAGCCCCCGGAAGAAGTTGAGCCAGGAGGAGGTGTTGTTGAGCGCCCAGTTGCGCGGGGGGACAAAACCTTGGCGCATGGATTCCGGCAGACCGCAGGCGGCAAGGCGTTCGTAGACCCGGACGAAAAGGCAGCGCTTTTTGCCGGGGTACACCTCGCACCAGCCGTCGCGGCTGCCGCCGCAGGGGCCGTTCAACAGGTATTTGGCGCAGCCGGCTTGCGGGCAGACAAAGGCGAGGTCGGCCAGGGTGCAGTCGCCGCAGTTCTGGCAGCCGAAGAGGAGAAATTTGGTCACGTGTTCCAGATGGGTGAGGCTGTTATCCAGCTTGCCGCCTTCCAGGGCAAGGCAGATTTTTTTGCCCGCCGGGTAGAGCGGCGCTTCCTGGGTAAAGGCCAGGTTGTGGACCAGCCGGGCCAGCCGGTAGTTGAGCTGCAACCCGGCCCACCCTTGGGCCAGGGGTGCCGGCTCGCTGGTGTTCAGGCCGGTTTTCTCATCTTTTTTATAAAGATAAAAACCGTCCTGGTGCCAGTAGCCCATCTCCGCTGCCAGTTCCCGCCAATTTTCGGCCAGGGAGTCGGCGGTGGTGAGGAGAAAGTCGATGTTGTCATAGCTGAGTCCCGGTCCGCCGAGATGGGCGCCCGCGTAACCCAATCCCTTGAGGATGGCCAGAAGCTTCGCCCCCCGGAGCAGCCGGGCTTGCTTGCCCTTGTCCGGGCCGGCCGCCTCGCGGCGAATCTCGGTATACAGTTCATCGGTGATGATGCAGCCCGGGATCTTGCCGGTGTGCATGAGGGCGGCGACCGTGAGGTTGGGGACAAAGACATTGCCCAGCACCGGCAGGTTAAGGTCATTATGGCGGACATACTGGAGCAGTTCGTGGAACTTGCGGGTATCGTAGCCCACCTGGGTGATGATGTAGTCCGCGCCATGTTCGGCCTTGCGGTGGAGCTTGGCGTACTGCATCAGCAGTTCCGCTTCGAGGCGCTTGAAGGGAGAAAGGGCCACGCCCATGAGAAAGGAGGTGGGCCGGATGGCGTCCCGATTCGAACCGTAGTTGCCTTTGTTCATTTTGGAGATGAGATCCAGCACATGCACCGAGCCAAGATCGAAGACCGGCTTGGCGCAGCCCTGATAGCCTTCCTGGGGATAATCACCGGTGATTACCAAGAGGTCGCGGATACCCAAACGGTCCCAGGCAAAGAGCAGGCTTTCCATCTGGTTGCGGTTTTTGTCCTTGCTGGAGAAATGGACGATTACGTCAAGGCCCATTTCCTGGATCTCGCGGCCCAGAACCTCCGGGGACAAGGCGGCATGGCCGCCGGCGTTTTCGGTGATGCTCACCGCCTGGATGCGCGGGTCGCGGGCCAGCTTTTCCGCCAGCTCCAGGGTGCGGTCATGCTCACGGCTGTGGCCGCCCCGGCTGGGCACCAGTTCGAGGGTGATGGTGAATTGCCCGGGATTGCGGAGCGATTGCCGGAAAGGGGATGTTTTTTCAGCCAGCATGGGAAGGGTATCCGGGGGGTGATTATTTTCTTGCTGATCAGCATCCCATGCCACCTGCGGCGGCAGTTTATCAACAAGTAAGCGTTTCGCTCAGGGGGATACTTTCTCCTCATTCTCGGCGGACATCCTATCCGCCTCCGAGGCGTCTGCTGTCCGGTCCGTCCATGGACCGGACGACGCAGCCGATACCGGAGAAAGCATCCCCCTGACCGAAACTCGCTTCAGTGTCTTCGATGTTACTTGAAAGAAGCAAAGACAAGTAACCATAACCATTATTTCGGAAAAAGGAAGCAGTCTGGCCGAGGGGCGGGTTTGTCTTGGCGGAAAGACGCTTCCCGCCTTGATCCGGCAGCCGGAAGTATTGCGGAAGATGGAATGCCCGAACGGGGTGGTCAGTCAGGCGGGTTTTGCGGTTTTTGCCGCCGGGTTGGTTCCGTGAGCCAGTTTTTCCGCTCTTCCAGAAACTCGGCGGCGAGAAAGGCCGCGCCGCCGACGATGACTCCCGCGGCGATGATCGCCGCCAGCCAGCCGTGGGAGTTTTTCCTTTGGCTCTGAACCTTCGGGGGCAGGTCGCGGGTGCAGTAACGGCAGACCAGGGCCTGGTAATGGATTTGTTCCTTGCAGAATGGGCAGTAACGTGTACGCATGTCGATAAGCATATAGCGACTGCCGGTTGGTTGTCAAGAAGGAGGTGTGGTTCTTATCAGTTTTTGCCTTTTCTGCCCTTGGCGAAAAAGGGGCGGCCAAAATTTTCCTTGTCAGCGCAGGGTTCACTTTGTAAGATGTTTTAATTATTCTCTGAATGCAATTATCCCCATGAAATACAAGGAGAAGACTATGGCAAGCGATAAGGTTATCCAGGTTTCCGACGGCGATTTCGGCGTCAAAGCTTTGCAGTCCGAGGTTCCTTTTCTTTTGGATTTTTGGGCGCCATGGTGTGGGCCATGCAAGGCGATTGGTCCGGTTATCGATGAGCTGGCCACCGAGTTTGAAGGCAAGGTCAACATCGGCAAGATGAATGTCGATGACAACCCGGTCACTCCCGGCAAATACGGGATTCGGGCCATTCCCACCCTGATTCTTTTCAAGGGAGGGGAGGTTGTCGATCAGGTGACCGGCGCAGTTGGCAAGCAGCAGCTCAAAGCCATGCTCGAAAAGGCTCTCTAGGCTTTGGTTTTACTGATGGTTCCGGGCTCGGTTCTTCTTTTCCGGGTCTTTTCTCTTTTTGGTAGAAATGGACGAGCGGGACATGATTTTGCTTAAACGGAATTGTCGGCTTTTTCGGACCTGTGTCCTGGCTCTTCTCATGATGACCGCCGCCGGCGGACTCAGCGGCTGTGCGACCCTTGACACCATGCTGGACTGGGCGGGCTTCGGCACCGGCTCCGGGCCGGCAACCCCGGAAGATTTGGCCATGGAGGGGATGGAGGACTTCAACCGCGGGAAATACAGCGCGGCCTTGAAGCGTTTCGTGGAGATAAAAGACCGGTTTCCCTTCAGTGAGGTGGCGCCGCTGGCCGAGTTGAAGGCGGCCGATGCCAATTACCACCTGGACAAGTTCGGCGAGGCCAGAATTCTCTATGAAGAGTTCGAGGCTAATCATCCTACCAATGAGGCGGTTCCCTATGTGCTGTTTCAGATTGCCATGTGTTATTACCGGCAGATCGGCACCGCTGACCGGGATCCCGGCAACGCCCTGAACGCGGGCCAGGCCTTTGAGCGCTTGAACCGCGCCTATCCCCAATCGCCCTATTTTATCGAGGCCTCAGCCCGGATTCTGGCGTCCAGGGATTTTCTGGCCCAGCACGAGTTTTCGGTCGCCACCTTCTATCTGCGCACCGACGAAGACAAACAGGCCCAGGGGCGGCTGGAGTATCTGCTTGCCAAATACCCTGAAGCCAGCGTCGCGCCCCATGCCACGGAACTGCTGGCCCAGTTGAAGTCCGGCAAGGGTATCGAGAAAAGCTGGCGCCGGTTTGTGCCCACCCTTTCCCTGCCGGACTGGAATTCCTTTTCCTCAGCCTTCGGTATCCTGCAAGGCGGCAGCGGCGCGTCTACGCCGGCCCAGGAGTAATCTCGGCGTAAGCGACCGCAGGGCACCACATCTGGCGGCGATCGGCCCGGCTCACCTACTTGATGTACGCATCGCCGTCCCGCTTATAGCTGAGCTGGGCAGCTTGTCTGCCCAAACGAAACTTATACCCTTCACTTTTTCTCCTTGCGAAACTTCTTGTCGTAGCGTTCCTGTTCGCTGTAGATGCAGCCGCAGTAGGCTTGACGGTAGAGGCCCATCTCAAGGCTTGCCTCAATCCCTTCCTGCCAGCCGATGCGAAAATCCTCATAATGGAAAGGCACCCCGAATTGCGCCGCCAGCTCTTCGCCAAGCGCCCGGATGGTTTCGTGGCGCTGGTAGCGGCTGTAGAGCAGGGTGGTGCTGAAGGCCTCCGCCCCGATCTCCCTGGCTTTTCGGGCGGTCGCCTCAAGGCGCAGTCGGTAGCAGAGCGGGCAGCGTTTATCCTCATGGAACACCACCCGCCGCAGGTATTCCCTGAGGCCGTACTCCCGTTCGTACTCAACCGGCAGGGCCATTTTGTCTGCCAGCTCCTCCAGGGCGGTGATTCTGGCCTTAAATTCCCGAAAGGGATGAATGTTGGGGTTGTGGAAATAACCCCGCACGTTCAGCCCCTGTTTGCGCAGGGCGGCAAGGGGATAAATGGCGCAGGGTCCGCAGCAGAGGTGGAGGAGAACGGTCATGGTCCTCCCTATGGCTTGGCGATCTTGAACTGGCGGGGATGGATGTCTAGTTTGGCGATCTTGTAGTTGATGATCCTCAGGCTGGTGTCCAGCAGCTGCGCGGCCCTGGTCTGGTTGCCCTGGCATTTTTTCAGGCTGTCGATGATCAGCTCCCGTTCGAAATTGTCCACGGCCGCGGCAAAGGAAAGCGGGTTGCTGCGTTCGTTCACCGAGTCGGAGGTTTGCAGCGACGGCGGCAAGTGGTAACTCTTGATCGAATCCTCATCGCAGATCAGCACCGCCCGTTCGATGCAGTTCTGCAGCTCCCGGACATTGCCCGGCCAGTGGTACTGGACCAGGAGATCGATGGCCGGGGTGGAGATGCGACGAATCTGCTTGCCGTTTTCTTCGTTGTATTTCTGGAGGAAAAAATCGGCCAGAAGCATGATGTCGGTCCGCCTTTCCCGCAGGGGCGGCAGATAGATGGGGAAGACATTGAGCCGGTAGTAGAGATCCTCGCGGAAAGAGCCTTCTTCCACGGCCTTTTCCAGATCCTTGTTGGTGGCGGTGATCAAGCGGACGTTGCATTTGAGCGGGGCGATGCCGCCCAACCGCTGGAACTCGCGGTCCTGAACCACATTGAGCAGTTTGATCTGCACGGCCTGGCTCAATTCGCCGATTTCGTCGAGAAACAGGGTGCCGCCCTCGGCCAGCTCGAAGCGGCCCTTCTTGGCGGTCTGCGCCCCGGTGAAGGCCCCCTTTTCGTGGCCGAAGAGCTCGCTTTCCAGCAGGGTTTCCGGCAAGGCCGAGCAGTTTACCGCCACGAAGGGCGCTTTGGCCCGTTTGCTGTTGTGGTGGATGGCTTTGGCCACCATGGTCTTGCCGGTCCCCGATTCGCCGCGCAACAGGATGGTGGCGTTGGAGTCCGCCACCCGGTGAATCATCTCGAATACCTCCTGCATCCGGTTGGAGTTGCTGACGATGCTGGCCACCCGGTATTTTTCCGTAAGTTCCCGTCTTAGCTGGGTGTTTTCCTGCTCCAGCCGCTCCCGTTCCTGATTCACCGCCTGGATGCGGACCACGGTTTGGGCGATGAGTCCGGAGAGCACAGTGAGAAACTGGAGATCCTTTTCAAAATCTAGGCCCTCTTTATAGCTGCGGTCCACGCTCAGGGCGCCGATGGTGTTGGCCCCGTGCTTGATGGGCACGCAGAGAAAAGAAAGAGACTCCTGATTTTTCTCGGCTCTGGCTCTGGTTTTGTTCAAAAAAAGCGGTTCCTGGCTGATCTGGGGCACCACGATGGGGGCGCCGCTGGCCACTACCCGTCCGGTGATGCCTTCGCCGAATTTGTAAATCCCGCGTTTTCTGGCTTCGGCGGTCATGCCGGGGGCCACTTCGGTTTCGATCTGGCCGGTGAGCGGATTGGCGATGGTCACCGCTCCGTTGCCAAGGCTGGTGCGCGCGGCCAGCACGGTAAGGCTTTCTTCCAGGCATTTGCGCAGGTCGTCCGACGAGGCCAGTGCCCTGGTTATCTCGTACAGGGTGGCCAGATCGATAAGTTCGCGGTTGTTTTCAGGCATTGGGTGCTCCCAGTTACTTTCTTACGTAAGCGATCACAGGGCACGACATCTGCTTTGTTATCGGCCTGTTCGCATACCATATGTATTGCTCTCAGGCCTCTGTCGCGCATCTGCCGCACCCTGTAATCGCTTACAGTTGGGGGGCAGCGCTAAACTTGGTCGCCTATCCTGTGATCAGTTACTTTCTTACGCTTTGGTATGCGCATTTTTGCAACGCGCCAGCCATTGTAACAAATTTGTCTGATATTGCATCTGAAAAGGTGCAGGAAAATGGGAGCCGAGGGTTGCCGGACTTCAAAAGGCCGGAAAGGCAGACAGCCGTCGGGATGCAGCAGCCGGTCTTGACTTAAATCTTTATGGTTACTTCCGCAAGCAGCTAAAAAACAGGCGCAGTCCGGGGAAGGTTCTCGTGTAGGATCAGGGTGATTTTGAAATGAAGACCATGGCCGCCATGCTGGCCACGGAGATTGCCGTGCCGTGTACCTCTTGTCCTCCCTGCGGTTTGCTTACGATATCCCGCGGCGATGCGGCGGCGGTATCGATCAGCCGATGCCAGAGACGACCGGCAGGCGGCGCCGGGATGATGAAGGCGGCGGGGGTGTTCCCGCCATTGAGCATCACGAAAAAGTCATCGTCGCGGCGCACCCCGGCGATGGTTCCATGCAGGACAAAGGCCAGGGTCTTGCATAATGGCGACCAGTCCGGGCGGCCCGGGGTGGTGGACTGCCATTCGATTTCCGGGTTTTTGTCCGTGGCGGGGAAAAAGTCGGTGCGGAGGAAGACCGGATGTCTTTTCCGGAGGGCGATTATTTGGGTAAAAAAGTGCAGCAGGTCCTGGTTTTGCTCCGTCAGCTCCCAATTGAGCCAGCTTATCTCGTTATCCTGACAGTAGGCGTTGTTGTTGCCTTGCTGGCTCCGCCCGAATTCATCGCCTGCCACCAGCATCGGCACCCCCTGGGAAAGCATGAGGATGGTGGCAAAGGTCTTGATCCGCCGCCGCCGCAGCCGTTCGATGATCGCATCGTTCGTGGGGCCTTCGCAGCCGCTGTTCCAGCTGAGATTGTCGTTGCCGCCGTCGCGGTTGTCTTCGCCGTTGGCCAGGTTGTGCTTGATGTTGTAGCTGACCAGATCGTAGAGGGTGAAGCCGTCGTGGCTGGTGATGAAGTTGATGCTGTTGCGCGGGGTGCGGCCGTCGTCCTGGTAGAGGTCGGCGCTGCCCGCGATGCGGGTGGCGAGCGGAGCCACCATGCCTTCATGGCCGCAGAGAAAGCGGCGGACATCATCGCGAAATTGACCGTTCCATTCGGCCCAGCGCCGATTGGTGGAAAAACTTCCCACCTGATAGAGGCCCGCGGCATCCCAGGCCTCGGCAATGATTTTGGTGTCGGCGAGGATAGGGTCTTCGGCGATCTTTTCCACCATGGGCGGATTGCTCAGCACGTTGCCCTGCTGGTCGCGGCCCAGGACGCTGGCCAGATCGAAGCGGAAGCCGTCCACATGCATCTCGATCACCCAGTAGCGCAGGCAGTCCATGATCAGGTGGCGGACCAGGGGATGGTTGCAGTTCACCGTGTTGCCGCAGCCGGAGAAGTTGAGATATTCCCGGCTCCGCTGGTCCAACAAGTAATAGATGATATTGTCCAGCCCCCGAAAGCTGACCACCGGACCGTCGCCGCCACCTTCCGCCGTATGGTTGAAAACCACGTCGAGAATAACCTCGATCCCGGCCCGGTGCAGCGCCTTGACCATTTCCTTGAACTCTCGCACCTGATTGCCGTTGCGGCCATTGACCGCGTAAGCGGCCTTGGGAGCGAAAAAGGAGATGGGGCTGTAGCCCCAGAAATTCTTCAGCTTCTCCCCGGTGAAGGGGTTGCGGTTGGTGAGTTCGTGTTCGTTGAATTCGGTGACCGGCAAAAGCTCCACCGCGGTGATGCCCAGCTTCTTGAGATAGGGGATTTTTTCCACCACTCCCTGGTAGGTGCCGGGATGGTTCACCCCGGAACTCGCATGCCGGGTGAAGCCCCGGACATGAAGCTCGTAGATGATGCTCTTTTCCAGAGGGATATTAAGGGGCCGGTCGCCTTCCCAGTCAAAATCGTTGCCGATGATGCAGCAGCGGTGCTGAAAGGAGCTCAAGGGCCCGCAAAGTCCGGTGCGGCAATAGGGCACCCCCCACTCGGAGCCTCCGGTAAGGGCCTTGGCGTAGGGATCGAGCAGCAGTTTTTCCCCGGCAAAGAAGTGGCCCGCTCCTTTGGGGTCGTAGGGGCCGGACATGCGGTAGCCATAACGGAGATTGAGGTCAAGGTCGTGGAGGGTGATATGCCAGATATGGCCGGTTCGGTTAATCTTGGGGTCAAGGGGTATTTCGGCGAAGGGATTTTCGGAACCGGACTTGAACAGGACCAGGGTTACTGTTTCCGCGTGCCGGGAGAAGACGGCGAAATTGACCCCTCCCGGCTTCAGGAATGAGCCCATGGGCAGAGGGTATCCTGCGCTGGTGGTAAATTTTTTGGTGCTCATTTTTATTTCCCCTTGCGCTGAAAGAAAAGCCCAACTATTATTGATAATAATTATTAATAAAATTTATATTGAGAAACTCTCTTGTAACCGATCACGGGGCAACCTCACAAAGGTCAAATAACCAAGGAACAAGCGGTCGCAGGGTGCCGCATCTTGCCTGGCCCTTTTCGTCATTCAGCACGGTGATGACGGCTTTTGCAATAGTCTCATAAATAAATAAACGATTTTATTATATCGTTCCCTGCAAAGGATGACAATCAAACTGAAGGTAACCAATCACGGGGTAAGCCCACAAAGGTCAAATAATCACGGAACAAGCGGTCACAGGGTGGTGCAGGTTGCGGCAAGCGGGACGGCGATGCGTACTTTTGTACGTGAGCCGGACCGATCGCCGCTGTCAATCGTCGGCAGAAGTGCCGACAACATGTGGTGCCCTGCGATCGCTTACAACTGAGGAGGTGTGTGCCATGGGGTTAGCAGAAAAGTTGGGTATGGCTGGTCAGCCGGTGTCTATCGACTGGGATCTTACTCCCTCGGATACCTTTGCCATGTTCGAAAGCTGGGGCGGCAAGAACCAGGAGCGGATCCGGAGCAACGCGGAACTTCACTATTATTTTTATATCGATAACGGGAAGTCGCCCGCCCGGCTCTGTTTGATGGAGCGGGGAGTCAAGCACGCCAAGATCCTTGCCATCATCGACTGCCCGCAGGAGATGCTGGTAAAATGCGTGGCCCGGCAGGGAAAGGCCGCCGGCCTTGACCAGAGCTATGCCATTGATGAGGTGATCAAGCAATGGCTTCTGGAAATGATTATCGAGAGCGATGATTCCTCCCGGATTGTGCTGGTGGACAACTCCGTAGAGCAGGAGGCCATGGGGACCGGGCTGCCGCAGCAAGGCGACAAGCTGCCCTCCTTTAAGCAGGTCAGCCTGCGTGCCGCCAGCACCGTGCTCACCGAGCAGGAAGCGGCAGAGCTGGCGGCGCGGCATGGATTTTACGACAGCCGCCACAACCCGGGGGGCGTTTTCCCCAATATCCTGGTGGACAACGGCGACGGTCTGACCGTTACCGACCACCTCACCGGGCTCATGTGGCAGCGGGGCGGCTGCGATCTCACCACCATCCGCAACGTGCAGCAATATGTAGAGCAGCTCAATCAGCAGCGTTTTGCCGGATTTGCCGACTGGCGGCTGCCCACCATGGAAGAGGCCTTCTCCCTTCTGGAACCGCAGGTTAATGCCAAGGGCGCCCATCTCCATCCCTGTTTTTCCCGGGAGCAGCCTTTTATCTTTCTGGCCGACCAACGCAAACCGGGCGGCTATTGGTTTATGGATTTCAAACAGGCTACGGCGTTCTGGGCCTCCGGCTCCATTCCCGGCGGGTTTGGTCGGGTGTGCCGTTCCGTCTGACAGGGAAAACGCTACGGCAAAAGAAAAGGGCTGCCCGAAGGGCGGCCCTTTTCTTTTGCGGGCAACGAGGCAAGGCAGACCAACAAATTCTTGCAATTTATCCGGTCGAGTTATAAAGAATCTACTCTACGAAGTAAATGTAGCTCAAGTATTCCCGTCTTTGTCTTGACGCGGAAATTTTTATTGAAAAACCGACCTGGAGGAAATACCCATGCCCGAGTTCAACAATGTCAGCATCGTGAAAAAGGCCAATGTCTACTTCGACGGCAAGGTCACCAGCCGGACGGTGGTGTTTGCCGACGGCTCCCAGAAAACCCTGGGCATCATGCTTCCCGGCGAGTACGAATTCAACACGGCTGACAAGGAGCTCATGGAGATCATGGCCGGCGAGCTGGAGGTTTTTTTGCCCGGCGCATCCGGCTGGCAAACGGTCAAGGGCGGCGAAGCCTTCGAGGTTCCGGCCCACGCCAAATTTGAGCTTAAGGTGAAAGCCCTTACGGATTACTGCTGTTCCTTCATAAAATAAGCGTGACAACTCATCAGCAATCAGCGGCGGAGAGCGTGATGTCCCCCCTGGGGCTTATCCGGCCCCGTATCCGACAATACTCCTCCCGCCTTGTCGGCGGCCTTGTTGCCCTGCTGACCGTCGATCTCCTGCAGCTGGGCATCCCTCGGCTGGTGAAACGGGCGGTGGATCTCCTGGCCCAGGGAGAGGCCAGCCAACTGGCCCTGGCGCAAAGCGCTTTTGCTATCTTCCTGCTTGCCCTGGGTATTGCCGGCTGCCGGTTTGTCTGGCGCTATCTGATCCTCGGCTTTTCCCGGTTGGTGGAGCGCGACCTGCGCGATGATTTTTTCCGCCACCTGCTCACCCTGGACCGGCCCTTTTTTCAAAAAAAACCGGTGGGCGCGATCATGGCCCTGGCCACCAATGATCTGGCCGCGGTGCAGCTGGCCGGGGGCATGGGGCTGGTCGCCTGCGCCGACGCCGCGATCATGGGCTTTGCCGCCCTGGCCTGCATGGCCTATATCAGTCCTTCCCTCACCCTGATCGCCGTTATCCCCATGCCTCTGTTGGCCCTGCTTACCAGGGTGCTGTCCGCCCGGCTGCATCGCCGGTTTCTTAAAGTTCAGGAGCAGTTTTCCCACCTGACCGAATTTGCCCGCACCACCATCACCAGTATCCGGCTGCTCAAGGCCTACACCCAGGAAGTGGTGCAGGCCGAGGGATTCGATCGCCTCGGCCGTCAATATCAGCGGGACAACATCCGTCTGGCCAGGGTACACGGCACCTTGTTTCCCATCTCCGGGCTGGTGGGCAATACCAGCCTGCTGCTGGCGATTTTTTTCGGCGGGCGGCTGGTGATAGGCGGCGTCATCACGGTGGGGGATTTTGTCGCCTTTATTTCCTATCTTTACTTGTTGACCTGGCCGATGATGGCGGTGGGCTGGGTGACCAATCTTTTCCAGCGCGGGCTCACCTCACTGGGGCGGCTGAACGAGGTCATGGAGGCCAGGCCCACTCTGGCTGACCCTCCGCAGCCCGCCGCCTTTCCCGCAGGGCCGACGGAGATCAGTCTGCAAAACCTCCATTTTCGGTACGAGGGCCAGGAGCAGTCGGCCCTGGTAGAGGTCAGCTGCGTTATCCGGGCCGGGGAGATTGTCGGCCTGGTCGGGCGAAGCGGCTCGGGAAAATCAACCTTGTGCCATCTCCTGGCCCGGCAGTATCCCGTGGCGGACGGGGGTATTTTTCTCAATGGCGTTGATATCAACCGCTTATCTCTGGCTGCGGTGCGCGAGCGGGTGGCCTATGTGCCGCAGGATGTGCTGCTTTTCTCCGATACCGTTGCCGCGAATATCGCCTTCGGCAATCCGGAGGTCAGTCAGGAGCAGATCGAGGCGGCAGCCGGAATCTGCCGGATCCACGAGGAGATTCTCGGTTTCAGCGAGGGATACCAGACCCGGATCGGTGAAAAGGGCGTCAAGCTTTCCGGCGGCCAGCGCCAGCGCCTCGCCCTGGCCCGGGCTGTTCTCCTCGACCGGCCCCTGCTGATCATTGACGACAGCCTTTCTGCTGTCGATCTGGAGACCGAGCAGGAGATCATTTCCGGATTGGCCACCTTTTTGCCGGGGCGGACCTGTCTTATCGTCTCGCACCGGATCGCTCCCTTGCGGGACGCGGCTCGGATCATGGTGCTTGAGGAAGGGCGGCTGCTGGCCCAGGGCAGCCATGCCGAGTTGCTGGCGGCTATCCCTTTCTACCGCACCATGTACCAGCAGCAGCAAATGCATCGTAACTGGGAAAAGGAGCTGTAATTTTGGGTCTCTTGCAATACTCTGCCAAAGTGAATTTTCCGTCCCTCGACGGGAGGGGGCAGGGGGAGGCTGGAGTCGCCACCTGCCGGGATCATTCCTGTTTTCCCCTCTCCCTAACCCTCTCCCGCAAGGGGAGAGGGAACTTGTTGGATGTTTGCAAGAGGGTCAACTTTGCGGGATAATTACGGATATTTCGAAGAAGACCAGTTGGGCAAGTTCGGCGATCTCAGCCTGTGGCGGCGGATCGTCTTTCTGGGCAGACCCTATTGGCTGGGGGCCTTGCTCGCCGTGCTGCTTTCCTTTGTCGTGGTGGCCTGCGGCCTCTCCCTGCCCTATCTGATCCGCCTGGCCGTGGATGATTTCATCCTCAACACCGGTGCCGGCGCCGAGGTCCGCCTTGCCGGGCTTAAGCACCTGGCTCTTCTTTTTTGCGCCCTCATGGCCTTTGAATTTTTCGGCAACTTTGTCCAGGTGCTGATTTTGGAGTGGACCGGGCAACGAATCATGCACCGGATGCGGCAGATGATGTTTGTCCATCTCCTGCATCTCGATCTGAAGTTTTTTCACCGCAACCCGGTCGGGAGGCTGGTAACCCGGCTGACCAACGATATCCAGAACATGCACGAGATGTTCACCTCGGTGATCGTCACCCTGTTTAACGACGGGGTCAAGATCCTGGGCATCCTGGGGATACTGTTTTGGATGAACTGGCGGCTGGCCTTGGGCCTCTGCCTCCTTCTCCCGCTGATGGTGGGCAATACCCTCTGGTTCAGCCGTCTGGCCCGCGATGCTTTTCGGCAGATCCGCACCCATCTGGCCAAGATCAACTCCTTTCTGCAGGAGTCGCTTTCCGGCGTGGCGCTCATCCAGCTTTTTCTGCGGGAGCGCTCCAGTCAGGCCGAATTTTCCCGGCTGAACCAGAGTTTTTTTGAAAAAGCCCTCTATCAGATCAAGGTGTTTGCCGTGTTCATGCCGCTTATCGAGCTGATGAACGCCATAACCATCGGCGCCATCCTCTGGTACGGGGGCAGCCAGATCATGGCCGGGGAGATGAGCATCGGGATGCTGGTGGCCTTTCTTTCCTACATGCGCCTCTTTTTTCAGCCCATGCGCGAGCTGTCGCAGAAGTATTCCATTGTTCAGTCGGCCCTGGCCTCGGCGGAGCGGATCTTTCAGCTGCTCGACACCCGCGAGACTCTGCCCCTGGCCTCTTCGCCCTTGCGGCCCGCCTCCGGCAAAGGCGAGATCGAGTTTAGCAAGGTGAGCTTCGGCTATGAGCCGGAACACCTGGTATTGAATAATTTTTCCTTAAAAATTCCGGCCGGCCGGACCCTGGCCATCGTCGGCGCCACCGGCAGCGGTAAGACCACGATCATCAATCTGCTGGAGCGCTTTTACGACCCGGAGGCGGGGCAGATTTTCCTGGACGGCATTGACCTGCGCAATCTCGATCCGGACTGGCTGCGCCGTCAGGTGGGGCTGGTGATGCAGGATGTTTTTCTCCTGCCCGGCTCCATCCGGGACAATGTCCTGCTCGATGTCGAGAAAACCGACGCGGCGCTGTGGGAGATCCTGGAAAAAGCGCAGCTGGCCCGTTTTGTCCGCCAGTTGCCCGAGGGGCTTGCGACCAGGGTGGGGGAGGGCGGCATGGATCTCTCCGCCGGGCAGCGGCAATTGCTGGCCTTTGCCAGGGTGCTGGCCAGGGAGCCGCGCATTCTGGTGCTGGACGAGGCCACCGCCAGCGTGGACCCGGAAAGCGAACTGCTCATCGAGCAGGCCATTGGGGCGACCTTTGCCGGGCGGACCAACATCGTCATTGCCCACCGGCTTTCCACGATCCGCCGGGCCGATCACATCCTGGTCATGGCCGGGGGCAGGATTATCGAGCAGGGGAGTCATGCGGAACTGGCGGTGGCCGATGGGGCGTATCGCCGACTGCTGACTATTTTCAGCGCGGGGTCAAGGGCAGGATCATAGCAACGGGGATGTTTTCTATGAAAAATGTGGCATTGGTTGTGTTATTCCTCCTTGGCGGTGGGGCAATGGTAAACTGGTATTTAAATGAAAACGTAGCAGGCGACCAGAATCGTGTTGTCGCAGAGACTGTTTTTTCCGAGGTTGATTACTGGCGGGTGGAGACTTCCTTTGCCTCATTTTTGCCCCTGTGGCCTCTAAATAGAGAAACTGGGTCAATTTCGCGAAAACGCAACGCCAGGGTATTGAAAAGTGTGTTTGAGGTCTTTAAACCATCATTGAAACCGTTTCTGACCTCAGTGCCGATAGTTTTTGATTCCTCGGCGGATACCGCGAAGGCGTATCTTGAAAGAGTATACATTGGCGTAAGCCCGGACTGGGATAAGACTGTAGCGCAATCAAAGAACCGGATGATTTACGAACAGAGGGGTATGAAGCCGGAAGAGCCCGTTTTTTCGCATCGTTTCAAGACGGATTTGTTGATCCACGAATTCTTGCACATTATCCAGTCCCACCTGGAAATTAATGGTAGTTCGTTTTACAAAGCAGCGGCGCGATGGTATATCGACCCGCGGTATGGCATCCCGTCTCCGAGCGGCATGACCTATGCCGCTATGACGGGAGACAGAAGGCCTGATCCTCTCGAGAGCAACAGGATAAAATATATTGTCTGGCATGAGTTGTACAATGATCGAAGGTTAAGCGAGGTGCCCCGGGATGAGAGCTGGCAGAATATGAAATATTGGGCAAGGTACCGAAGGTCAAAAAAAGGGGTGGAGGAATTCGCCTACATCGGACAAGAAATACTCTCCGCCGGAAGTGGTTCTGAAAACTACCTTAAAACAGGCCAGTGGAGCGATAAGGACTGGGAGCGCAAAAAGATCAGGCTGTTGGATGTTTCGCCGGAGGTTATTGCATTTTACAGGGGCGTGTTTAATCCTGAACTCATGGGCAAGTGAACCTTTAAATTATTTGCTTAATCACGCGGTCAAGATAACGGCAAGATCGTAAGCCGCAGGAGTCCTGCCCGGTGCGAGTCCCTTGGGATACCGGACTCGCACCGTAACGCGGAGATGGCGAAAGAATCAGCAGCCCTCGATCGCTTGGGCCTTTTTTTGATGGCACTGGGTGCAGTTGGTGGGGCCGGCCTGATTTTTCTTGTGACACCCCTGGCAGAGGGCATGGGCCGCCTCTTTTCCCAGCTTGAGAGGGCCGGGTTTCTGGGTACCGTGGCAGGCAGGACAGCCCTGGGCTTCGGCGTGTTTCTTGTGCGGGAGCACGACCTTGCCGTTTGTGTTCTCGATGACCACGGTTTCCGCTACCGGCTCGGCCGGGGCGATTTTTTTCTCCACCGCAGCCTTGACATCAGCAACCGCCTGTTTGCCCTTTTCCACCATGGGCTCTACTTTTTTCTCCACTTCGGCGGTCTTTTCTTCAACCTTTTCTTCAACCGCCGTGGCCGTATCCTTGACCGCCTCGCCTGCTTCTTGCACCTTCTCCTTGGTCTGTTCAACCGCAGTCGTTAATTCCGGCGTGGGAGCCTCGGTTGTTTTTTCTTCCTTGGTGCAACCCCAGAGCAGCAGGCTCGCGACCATCGCGATAACATAGAATTTTGTTTTCATTGGGACTCCTTTGTTGAGGTAAAAGCTTCTCGGTTTCCGTAACTATCCAACAGCACCGCATCTGCGTTGTTGCATCCAGAGGGTATAAGTTTGTTGAAATCGTAAAAAGCCACGATTACAACGGGTATTAATGTGTAAGTGTCTAATTTTGTGTGGTGGGCCTGTAAACTTTTCAGGTTGTTGCGAGTTCATCAAGTTTCGTTTGAGCAGACAAGCTGCTCAACTCAGCTATATCAGCCTGCTCATGGGCGCCAGCACACGTCGCAGGCTTCTGCCTAGCAGCTACGGCACTGCTGGATAGTTACCGGGTTCCTTGCATTTGAAGGTCTTGATTATGGCTATCTATCAGCCATTCGGGATAATATCGTCAACGGATATTGTCCGTGGATCATAACAGGCTGTTCTTGAGCGCGCCGATATCCCGTTGTTCCGTGATGTAGCTGGTGATGGTGTTGAAGTTTTTGGTGTCCCCCACCATGATGCAGCCGATGATCCGGTTATTCTCGATGACCAGTTTTTTATAGACGGTGTCGGAGGTTACCACCTGCACTTCATAGCGGCCTTCCGCGTCGATGTTGCCGGCGGCGGCCACCTCGATGCCCGCAACTTTAAGGATGTTGCTCATGGTGGTGCCCTGGTATGCGGCCTTGCCGCCCGCCATGTTGGCACCCGCCACTTTGCCCTGCTGCATGGCCGCGGGCCAGATGCCGGAGACCACTCCCCGGTGTTCGGCTGCGTCGCCCGCCGCGTAGATGTCGGTGGCGCTGGTTTCCAGCCGGTCGTTTACCTTGATGCCCTTGTCACAGGCAAGCCCCCCATCTTTGGCCAGCTCCAGATTGGCCCGGACCCCGGCGGAGACGATGACCATCCGGCCGGGCAGGGTCTCGCCGCCTTCGAGGACAATGCCGTCGGCTTGGCCATTGTTGCCGGTGATCGTCCTGGTCATGGCCGAGAGTCGGAAAGCAAAGCCCATCTTCTCCATGAGTCCCTGGAGCCGGGCGGCTCCCTTATTGTCCAGTTGCCGGGGCAGGAGGCGGGGGAGAAATTCCACCACCGTGACCTTTTTGCCCAGGCGGCGCAGGGCATTGCCCGCCTCCAGGCCGAGCAGCCCACCGCCGATGAGGATCACCTCTTCGCTTTTCCCGGCCTGGGCCAGGATGGCTCTGGCATCCTTGATGTGGCGGAGGGCGAACACCCCCTGCTGGTCGATGCCCTCGATGGGCGGCAGGAAGGAATGGCTGCCGGTGGCGAGAAGCAGACGGTCAAAAGGGAGCGTCTCGCCGGCCTCGACGGTCAGTTGTTTGCCTGCGGCATCGAGCCCGGTGATCCGGGTATTGAGGCGCAGATCGAACCGCTGTTCCCGGTACCAGGCTTCATTTTTGGCGCTGAGTTTGTCTTCGCCCACCTCTCCGGCAATGAACTCGTTTAGCCTGATCCGGTAATAAAAGGGGATATCCTCTTCGCTGAGGATGGTGATGCTGCCTTCGGGGTCCTGCCGGCGGAGAGTTTCCGCCGCAGTTGTTCCGGCTACGCCGTTGCCGACGATGAGGTAGGCTTTGGTTTTCATGGCAAGCACCTCAGATGGAGGTTGAAGGGAAGGGAGAATAGAGATATTGTGGCACGGTCCGTTTGGAATATGCAAGTATTACCGCAAATATATAGTAAACGTTCAGCAGCACCGCATCTGCTTTGTCGGCACTGCTGCCGACGATTGGCAGTCATCGGCCTGCTCATGTGCACCAGCACACTTCGCAGACCTCTTTGTCGGACACTTCTGCCGACGACTGACACGCGCATCTGCGGCACTGCTGAACGTTTACAGTCCAGAGGTTGAGCCACGTTTTTTTGTTCCTGGTGAACGATTACATTATATAAAACAAGGAAGGTGCAGGGATGAGCAAGAAAGAAAAGGTTGGCCTCTGCCCGTGCGGCACGGGGCTTAAGTTTGCCGAATGCTGCGGGCCGTTTCTGGAGGGCAGTCAGCTTGCCCCGACTGCGGAAGCGTTGATGCGCTCCCGCTATACCGCCTTTGCCGTGCAGAATGTTCCCTATCTCCTGCGTTCCTGGCACCGGCGCACCCGGCCGGCCGATCTGGATCTGGACGATCAGGCGGGTTTTGTCTGGCACGGGATCGAGGTGCTGGAGACCGAGGGCGGCGGGCAAGGAGAGCAAAACGGAGTGGTGGAGTTTGCCGCCAACTTTTCCGGGCATGGCCAGGAGCACAGGTTGCATGAGCGGGCCCAGTTTGTCTGCGAAGAGGGACAGTGGCTGTACGTGGACGGCAAGGTGAATCCGGGCCGGGTGCCGGTAACCAGCGAAAAGATCGGCCGCAACGAGCCCTGCCCCTGCGGGAGCGGCAAGAAGTACAAGAAGTGTTGTCAGCCTGGGTAGTGCTTCAGTTTGGCGGCCTCGGTCTCACTCCAGGTAATCCTTCAGCTTTTCCAGAAGGCTTTCCGGCAGATCCTCATCGTACATGAAGGCCTGGGCTTCTTCCCCGGTGATCAGGCTTTTTATTTCCAGGGGCAGGGAGCGGAGGATGGCTACCCGCTCCGGGTTGGGCTTTTTTTTCTCGGCGGGGTTGTCCATGGGTATCCTCTTGGTTTGGGCCTGGTTTACGAACGCCAGATAATCCGGGCCTCTTTTCTGGCCGGGATCTTGAAATACGGAAATCTCGGGTAACCGAAGATCATGGCTCCGTAAAGCTGATGGCCTTCGGGCAGGGCCAGGGCGTCGAGCAGGGGCTGATACCCGGCGGCCACGGCGCTCATCAGGATGCCGGCCCAGCAGGTTCCGATCCCGCAACTGTGCGCGGCCAGATCAAAATAAGTCAGGGCGATGGTGCAGTCGATCTCCGGCTTGAGGCTGTCCTGGTGGGCATGGGCCACCAGCAGATGGGGGGCGTTGCGCAGGACCATGTCCTTGCCCTGATCCCAGGCGGTGACGATGCCGGGGTAGGCGGTGCCGGTCCGCAGCCAGTCTACGGTCAGCCCGGCCAGCTGCTGCACGGCTTCCGGGGTCTCCAGAACCAGCCAGTGCACCGGCTGGGCGTTCTTGGCGGACGGAGCCCAGCGGCACACCTCAAGCAGCTGTTCGATATGGGCTTGGGGAATGGTCTGTTGCTGGTAGGAGCGGATCGAGCGGCGGGAGGTGAGAAGCTGTCCGGTTTTCTTGATCGTTGGCGGGGATCCGTTGCCGATGGGCAGGAAGTCGGCGGTCTTCATGGTGGCAAGGCTCAAGGCGTCTTGGGGGCAAACCGCCACGCAGTGCCCGCACTGGATGCAGAGGCGGGCGGCGGCCGGGCGGATTTCCGGGAAGCCGTCCTCACCGGTCAGGCTGATGAGGCTGAAAGGGCATTCCGCCGCGCAGACCCCGTCTTTTTTGCATCTTGTCCGGTCGATGGTGATCATGGCCATTGGTTCACTCCTGAACTGCTGAACGCTTACCGTTTTGTGTTTATCTGAAATTTGGGTGCCCCTGGTGAACGTTTACCCTGAGATTGCTTGGTAAACAGAATTCTCTTTAGCATATACAGCCTTTGGCCTGGAGGCAAATGGTTTTCCTGCCGGGAAGAGAAGGGGTGGAAAAGAAAAAGCCAGGGAAATTGGCTAGAGATTGCCATTCTGAATGAGTATAATCCAAGAGGCGTCCGGCTAAATGCCCGGACGAGAGCCGGACACTATTTTCGCTGCCGGCAAAGGGAAGGATATGGAGCAGACCCGCACATACGAGAAACTTGACCGTCCCGAGGTGTTGGCCGTACTCTTTTATCCCCGCCGGGATACTACTCCGCCGCCGGTCGGCGCCCAGGATCATCTGATTGAGGTGGAGCCCGGGGTGGTGCTCGGGGCCAGATTTTTCCTGACCGCTGACCAGGCCGCGATCAATCTTCTTTTTTTTCACGGCAACGGCGAGGTGGTCGCCGATTATGACGAGGCCGGCCCCCAATACAATGCGCAGGGGATCAATTTTCTGGCCGTTGACTATCGCGGCTACGGGCAAAGCACCGGCACCCCCACCGTTACCAGCCTGATCCGGGATGCGCATCATGTCCTGAGCTGGGTGCAAGCCTGGCTGGCCGAACAGGGCCGGACCGGCCAGCTCGTAGTGATGGGCCGGTCGCTGGGCAGCGTGCCGGCCATCGAGTTGGCGGCCTCGGAGAAAGCGGTGGCCGGGCTCATTGTCGAAAGCGGCATTGCCCGGACCCTGCCGCTGCTGCGGACCCTTGGCCATAATGCGCATACCCTGGGCCTTGCCGAGGCGGACGGCTTCGGCAACCTGGAAAAAATCGCTCAGGTGCAAAAGCCCACCTATATTCTCCATGCCCAGCATGACCAGATCATTCCCCTTGTCCAGGCCGAAGAGCTGCAGAGTGTCTGCGCGGCGCGGAGCAAGGAGTTTCAGATGATTCCCGGCGCCGATCACAACAATATCCTGGCGCTGGCCGGCAAGCTCTATTTTCAGGCGATCAAGCAATTTCTAAGAAGGATCGGCAAATCCCACGGACCGAGACGACCTGGGATTCGCGGCTGAGAAATTACAGTTCGGTGGTTTTGGTACTTTGACGACCGCCCCAGTGAACGGTTACGAAATTCTGGAGGGGACATGGCAAGAAACCGGCACCGGGCGAAACGGAGGACCAGCGACGTGCTTCGGCGGGTTGCCTTCGTGGTCGGGCTGCTGGGCGCCGGAGCTGTGGCCGCGGGGCTGTATGAGCCAGGCGGCCGTCTGGCTGTTTTGGCCCTGAGTCTGGCCGGGTTGGTCCTGCTTTTTGCCCTGTTTTTGATGTGGCAGGGGGAGGGTGATTATCCAGCGGAGGCTTCTTTTTTCGGCCCGGCCGGGCCTCTGCTCTGGGTCGTGGGCGTCTGGATTTCTTTTCGCTATTTTGGGGAAGTTGTTCCCCAGATGTTCCTCATTCCGGTCGGGCTCATCGGCTGGCTGGCCATCAGCTTTCCCATGCAGGCCTTGCTCGTCCCTGTCCTGGCCGTGCTCGTGATGGAGGCAGGGTTGTGGGGTTTTGGTTTTCAGGAGGCGGCAGGACTGGCAGGGAATCTGGCTGCTTATGCCGCCGCCGGGTTTGGGCTCACGGTTTTCATGAGCAGCAAGGCCTACCGCAGCCGGATGCGAAGGGTCGTGCTCCGGGAAAAAAGGGACACTGACAGCCGACAATGTGCCCGGGATCTTGGCCTGTTTGCCGAGCTGCCCGATATCCTGAGTGTTTTGCCGGATTGCGACCTCATTGAAGACCCGGAGGCGGGCAGCCGGCCCGCGGTGGAGACCATCACCGCCGCCTTTAACCTGCAACTTGAACTCATCCGCCAGACCATGGCCCTGACCACGGTGGCCCTGCTGTGGCCCGATCCGAAGGGGGATGAATATCGGCTGCGCAGTATCGCCACCACCAGTAAAGATCTCGCTCCCGGGCCGTTTGCGGTCGGGGCCGGCATCACCGGGGCGCTGCTGGGCGCGGAGGCGATGGTGAGCCTGGCCCCGGCCACTGCTTCCCTTGGGGTGCCCTATTATCTTAAGCAGAGCGAGGTAGGCGGGATTATCGCCGTCCGTCTTCCCGATGAAGTCGAGGAGTGGCTCGGCTTTGACGACAAGAAGATCGCTCCGGTTCTCTGCGGGGACCGGCCCGGTCAGCAGCCGTGGACAGAGGCGGAAAAAACGGTCATGTCCCTGGCGGCTCGAAAGCTCGCCCTTGAGGTGCATATGGGCCGGCGGTTTCAGGCTATGGCCCACGAGCGCAGCGCCATCCAGCGGGTCTGTCTCGCCATGCGAGAGTTGAATGGGGCACTGGGGCTTGCACAGGTTCTGGAGGCCACCAGCAAGGCGGTGCGGACCCTGGTGAGTGCCGATTTTATTTCCATCAGCCTGGCGAGCGGCGGCGGCCATCGGGTGGCCCTGGCCGAGGGCGAGGGAAGCGAGCAGCTCATGGGCCGGGAATTTACGAGGGAAGAGGGTCTGGTGGGCCAGGTGCTCAAGATCAACCACCCTCTGCCTGCCAAGGGCCAGTGTCATGGGCCGACCCAGGTTTTCGGCCACGCCCACCTGCTTGCCGGCTACAATTCATTGCTGGTTCTGCCCCTGCAAAAGGAGAAAGGGGAAGTCATCGGGGCGCTTACCGTGGCGGTGAAAGCAGAGGCGGTTTTCACCAGGGCTCGGCAGGAGATTCTGGAACTCATCGCCGCTCAGGTTGCGGTCAAGATCGATCTGGGCCAGGCTCACGAGGAGATCAACCGGCTGGCCACTATCGACGGCCTAACCGGCCTCATCAATCATCGCACCTTCCAGCATGGGTTTGAGGTAATGCTGGCCAGGGAGGCGAGGCGGGAAGGGGAGTTGAGCCTGCTCCTCTGCGATATCGATCATTTCAAGAAGGTCAATGACTGCTACGGGCATCCCTTTGGCGACAAGGTTCTTCGGGAGGTGGCCGGTATCCTGCGGAAGGCGGTGCGCAGCGTGGATCTGGCGGCCAGGTACGGAGGCGAGGAATTTGCTTTGGTTCTGGAAGGGGCAGACGAACGGGGGGGGCTCCAGATGGCGGAGCGGATCAGGCAGGAAATCGAAAAAATGGTGTTTCATAACGAAAACGGGCCGGTGCGGATCACCTTGTCCCTGGGGCTTGCCGTCTATCCCGACCACGGCGCGGACAAGGGGCAGCTGATCAGCCGGGCCGATCAGGCCATGTATCGGGCCAAAGACCAGGGACGCAACCGGGTAGTGCTCTGGAGGAAAGAGTGACCGGTTTGCTTGCCTCAGTAAGACCGCAAAGGATAGGTAGTGCCGATGCTGCATAATACCTTTGTCCATATTCCCGGCATAGGCGAAACCACGGAACGGCGGCTCTGGCAGGCCGGGGTTGAAACCTGGGATGATTTCAGGGAGCCGTACCCTCAATTCCTCTCCGCCCAGAAGGTGCAGCTCATCCGGACCCATCTGGGCCGCAGCCTGGCCCAGGCCGGGGAACAGGCGCCCTACGAATTTTATCGGCAGCTGCCAACGGCCCAGCGCTGGCGGATCTTCCCGCATTTTCGGCATGCCGTGGCCTATCTCGACATCGAGACCACGGGCTTGAGTTTTATCGATCATTGCATCACCACCGTCAGCCTCTATGACGGAAAAGAGGTGTTCACCTATGTGCAGGGGGAAAATCTCGCGGATTTTGCCGAGGACATCCGGCAATACCAGCTGCTGGTCACTTACAACGGCAAGGCCTTTGATGTCCCCATGCTGGAGCGGTATTTCGGGTTTAAGCTGACCCAGCCCCATATTGATCTGCGCCCCCTGTTGCAGAAGCTCGGATTTACCGGCGGACTCAAGGGTTGCGAGAGGCAGCTGGGCCTTGACCGCGGCCATCTGGCCGGGGTGGACGGCTACTTTGCCGTGCTGCTCTGGCGGGAATATCGCCGCACCGGGGCGCGGCGGGTGCTGGAAACCCTGCTCGCCTACAATGTTGAAGACGCGGTTAATCTTGAATCGTTGCTGGTGCAGGCTTATAATCTGAAACTGCAGGGCACCCCTTTTGCCGAAAGCCACCGGCTGCCCCTGCCGCTCCTGCCGGAGAAGGTGTTTTTCCCGGATCTGGAGCTCATTGATCGACTGCGAGGGCGGCTGCGGGGATGCTGACAACCACGGGGAGCCTCATGTCCAAGGCCATGGCCTGTAATTTTACGGAAATTTTTCCTGCCTGCCGCAGGCTGCTGACCGCGCCGCAGTGGCAGGAATTTCTTGCTCTCCTGCGCCCGGCTGAAAACCTGGCTGAACTGGCGGGGCTGCTGGCCGACCCTGCGGCAGGGTTGCCGGAGGCCCCCTCCTGGCTCTCGGCGCTGGCCCGGCTGGAACTGGCGCTTTACCGGGTGGGGCAGGAAAGTCCAGCCTTGCCGGCCATGGTGGCGCAGCGCACCATAAACCCCTCGTTGGAGTTGCTTGAATCTTTCTGGGGTGGCTTGCCCCTTCTGCTGGGGGAGAACGGGGCCGAGGCTGCGCCCCTGGTCTCTAAGCGGCAGGAGGTGGTCATGATCTGGCCGGACCCGGAAACGGGTAAGAGCCGGGCTCAGGCCGCAGGTCCCGAGGAGCTGCTGGCCTTGAAGATGGTCGCGGAAGGGATTGAGCCCTGCCAGGCCGCTTCCCTTGGGGAGTTGTCGGCCGGGGCCATTGAGGCGGCGCTGGCGCGGGCTGCGGCCAGGGGGATTCTTCTCGCCCCTTCCTCGCACATCCGCAGGGAGGAGGAGAGTTTTCCCATCACCGAGGCCGTGGAGCCCCGTTTTCTGGCCGCCGAGGTTTTCACCTTGCAATGGCATCTCACCCAGGCCTGCGATCTGCATTGCAAGCATTGCTATGACCGGAGCGATCGGGCGCCCTTGCCCCTGGCCCGCGGCCTGGCGGTGCTCGATGATCTGCTGGCCTTCTGCCAAAGCCGGCAGGTACGGGGACAGGTGAGTTTCTCCGGCGGCAACCCTCTGCTCTACCCGCATTTTCTTGCCCTCTATCAGGCGGCGGTGGATCGGGGCTTCACCGTGGCAATCCTTGGTAATGCCACGGCCAAAGAGCATCTTCTGCCCGTGCTGGCCATTGCCAGGCCGGCCTTTTTTCAGGTAAGCCTTGAGGGGCTGTCCGAGCACAACGACTTTATCCGGGGCCAGGGCTATTTTGCCAGGGTCATGGAGTTTCTTGACCTTCTGCGCGAACAGGAAGTCTACTCCATGGTGATGCTCACCCTGACCAGGGGCAATATGGCCCAGGTTTTGCCCTTGGCGGAGCTGCTTCGCGGTCGGGCCGATCTTTTTGTTTTTAACCGGCTGGCCATGGTCGGGGAGGGCTCCTTGCTGGAATCGGTGCCGATTGCGGAGTATCGCGGCTTTCTGGAGGAGTATCTCGCTGCGGCCGGCGAAAATCCGGGTCTGGGCCTCAAGGACAATCTTTTCAATCTGCTCCGCGCGGAGAAAGGCGAACCCCTGTTGGGGGGATGCGCCGGGTTCGGCTGCGGCGCGGCCTTTAACTTCGTCTCCCTGCTGCCCGACGGCGAGGTGCATGCCTGCCGGAAATTACCCTCGCTGATCGGCAACCTCTTCAGTCAATCCCTGGTGGAGATCTATGCCTCCCCGGCGGCCCGGCAATACCGGGCCGGCTGCCTGGCTTGCCGGGATTGCCGCCTGCGGCCCGCCTGCGGGGGGTGTCTCGCCGTGAGCCACGGCTTTGGGCTGGATGTCTTTATCGAGCGTGACCCCTACTGTTTTTTAGTAAGTTAGAAGTTGCTTTTTGCGCTTTTGGGGGCAGAAAATAACTTCGTTAACGGTAAACGTTCAGCAGCACCGCATCTGCTTTGTCATCGGCCTGCTCATGTGCACCAGCACACTTCGCAGACCTCTTTGTCGGACACTTCTGCCGACGACTGACACGCGCATCTGCGGCACTGCTGAACGTTTACAGTCCAGAGGTTGAGCCACGTTTTTTTGTTCCTGGTGAACGATTACCGTTAACGCACTTATCCTGTTGAGCAGGGATGGAGAACCATTCATGAATTTGCGCATTCTTTCCTATAACATCCACCGGGCCATCGGGGTTGACCGGCGGTTTCGGCCCGAGCGCATCGCCAAGATTATGGCCCATTACGATGCCGATATCGTTTTGTTGCAGGAGGTGGACGTGGGGGTACCCCGTTCGCGGGAACTGAACCTGGCCCAGGAACTGGCCGAGCTTGGCAATTATCCCTATTATGCCGTGGGGTTGAATGTGCAGCTGCGCAAGGGGATGTATGGCAACGCCACCTTGAGCCGGTATCCCATCGCCCGGGAGCGTAATATTGACCTGACCCTCGATGGCCGCAAGGCCCGGGGCTGTCTGTTCACCGAGCTGGAATTGCCCGCCGGGTCAGGGGTCCAGCTGTTGCCGATCTTCAACCTGCATCTGGGGCTTTCCTTCAAGGAGCGGCCCCAGCAGGTGGGGCTATTGGTGCGGGCGCCGGAGTTCACCGGCCTCGGCGCGGAGGACCCCTGCCTGGTGGCCGGGGATTTCAACGACTGGTGGACGCGGCTGGCCCCGCTTTTTACCGAGGCTCTGGGCTTTGTCTGTGCCACCAATCATCTGGTCGGCTACCAGAACGCCATTTTGACCTACCCCTCTTTTTCGCCCTCCACCGGACTGGACAAGGTGTTTTGCCGGGGGCCGATCACCGTGCTGGGAAGCAAGCGCTGCCGTCTTCGGGTGTCAAAGGTCGCCAGCGATCACCTGCCCGTTATCGTCGATCTAAGGCTCTAGTTTATCACTGGAAACGGTAGTTTTTTCGGTTGACTTTTGTCAGGGGTTTCCTGATCATATTACTATGATTGAATAGGCATGATCCATGCTGGGTTGTTCCAAAAGAGGGGCCGGAATGTGCCGGTCGTCTCGTTTCTCCAATAAGGAAACAATTGTAAGGAGGATGTCATGGAGACAAAGGATCTGAAAAAGTTTCTGGCAGGGTTCGGCATCGCCGGGCTGCTGGCCGGGGCCGCGATTGCCGGCGGTTCCGGGGTTGCCCAGGCGGCTGATCAGCCGGGGGGCAGCGGCTGAAGCGGCAACAAAGGCAGTGCCGTGAGCACTGACAAGAAAGCCCCTGCCATGCAGGAAAAGGGGATGATGGAAAAGAAAGGTACTCCGGAAGAGGAAGCGGCAAAGGCCAAGAAAAAGAAAGAAGAAGAAAAAAAGAAAATGAAAATGCCCGGGAAAAGCGGCTGAAGCGGCTGAAAGAGAACGCAGGTTGCGTTCAGCAGGATTTGCAAAAAAAGGCAGGGAGATCTGCCTTTTTTTATTGGCTGTGCTTGCTCTGGCCTAAGCGACCACGAGGAGGAACCGGATGAACAAGAAAGTCGGCCTGTTTGGCGCGCTTATTGTTTTTGTCATCGCTCTCGGCGGCTATTTTTCCCTCACCGCGAAAAGAGCGGTCAAGCCTGCGGCATCGGACGCGGTGGTGGAGCTTGGCCAGGGCGAGAGCTACGATCTGGTGGCCGGGTTTGTGGAAAAGGAGATCCTGGGCGGCAAGTACAGGATGTTGGCCTATAACGGCTCTATCCCCGGCCCGCTTATCCGGGTGAAGCAGGGGACCGAGGTGATCCTGAATTTCCGCAACAATGCCGATCTGGCTTCCACCGTGCATTCACATGGAGTCCGGCTGGATAACGCCTTTGACGGGGTGCCCGGCCTCACCCAGCAGCCGGTTGCGCCCGGCGGATCGTTTGCCTACCGGGTGAAGTTTCCGGACCCGGGCATGTACTGGTACCATCCCCATCTTCGGGAAGATTACGCCCAGGAGCTGGGGCTTTACGGGAACTATCTCGTGGTCCCCGCCGACCCGGATTACTGGGCGGTGGTCAACCGGGAGATCGCCCTTTTCCTTGACGACCTTCTCCTTACCGACGGCAAGCTGGAGCTCAGCCGGACCAAGGTCGATCATGCCCTGATGGGGCGGTTCGGCAATGTGATGCTCATCAACGGCAAGGCGGATTATCTGCTTGCCGCCCGCCAGGGCGAGGTGGTCCGCCTGTATCTAACCAACGCGGCCAACGCCCGGCCCTTCAATTTCGCCATTACCGACCACCTGTTCAAGCTGGTCGGCGGCGACGGCGGCGGTTACGAGCGTGATGAATGGCGGGACTCGGTGCTGTTGGGGCCATCGGAGCGGGTAATTGTTGAGGTGTTTTTCGACCGGCCCGGCGCCTTTACCCTGGAAAATATAACCCCCGGAAAAACGATCCGGCTAGGGATGGTGAACGTGGCCGCGACCCCTGTTCCCCCTGCCAGGGAGGAGGATTTCACCAGCCTGAAGGCCCGGCCGGCGGTCAGCCGGAGCATGGATCCTCTCCGGCCCTATCTTGCCAAGCCCCCTGACAAGCGGCTGCGGCTGAGCATCGAGCTTAAAGGCGGCATGGCCGCCATGTCCGGGATGGCCCAGGGCGGTCATGTAATGCCCGACGGCGCCGGCATGGGCCACAGCATGGGTCCGAGCCCGGACGGCATTGAATGGGAAGATCCCGATCCGGAGATGAACCGAAGCTCAAGCCCGGAATCGGTACTCTGGAAGATCATCGACGAGGAGAGCGGCAAGGAAAACATGGCCATCGACTGGCGGCTGAAACGGGGCGAGCCGGTGGTGATCAGGATTTTCAACGATCCTGCCTCCGCGCATCCCATGCAGCATCCGTTCCACTTCCACGGCCAGCGGTTCCTGGTGGCGGCCAGGGACGGGGTGAGGGAAAGCAATCTGGTCTGGAAGGATACGGTTCTGGTGCCGGCGGGCCGGACGGTTGATATTGTTCTCGATACCACTAATCCCGGCAGGTGGATGGCGCACTGCCATATCTCCGAACACCTGGAGGCCTCGATGATGTTCGGCTTTCGGGTTGAATAGGGCCGGGTAACAACAAGGGTTCGTTTGGGGAGCCTGGAGGAACAGCTTATGGATTTTACCGGAAGGCCGGCGGATCGGCCATGAGTTTCAGTTCGGCGTCGGTGGTGATCAATGCCTTGCGGCTGCGTCGGGTTAAGCCTGAGACAACCCCATGAAAGCCTTGCCAGGATACTATCTGCCCCCCGCCACCGGGCAAGACCGCTGCTACGATGAAGGGGGCAAGGAAATCTCCTGCCTCGGCGGCGGTCAGGACGGGGCGACAGGTTACGGGCGCGCCTGGCCAACGCCACGTTTCCGGATCGAGGGAGAAGTGGTGGAGGACGCCCTGACCGGCCTCTGGTGGACCAGAAATGCCAATCCCCACGATTTCCCGCTGAGCTGGGGAGAAGCCTTGAAGCTGGCGGCGGCGATGAACGTCGAAAAGGCCTTTGGTTACAGCGACTGGCGGCTGCCCAACCG
Source organism: Deltaproteobacteria bacterium RIFOXYD12_FULL_56_24 (assembly GCA_001799285.1). Lineage (GTDB taxonomy): Bacteria > Desulfobacterota > Desulfobulbia > Desulfobulbales > Desulfurivibrionaceae > Thiovibrio. Next base: position 70,472 of record MGTD01000013.1, on the reverse strand, counting down.
GCGCGAGCTCCTGAGCCTGATCAGTTATCAGGCCAGAAAACCGGCCCTGCCCGTCGGCCACCCTTTCGACAACATCTTTCTCGGCTGGTACTGGACCTCAACCACTGCCGCCATTGCTCCGGCCTATGCCTGGTATATTCACCTGGAAGGGGGAAGAATGTTCTATGGCCGCAAGGACCAGGAGTATCTGTTCTGGCCGGTCCGTGGCCGAAGTGAGGTGCTGGCCGCCACCGGGCAGAAATTCTGCTATAATAAGAAAGGCGAAGCCATGGCCTGCCGGGGCAGTGGTCAGGATGGAGAGTTCCGGTACGGCATCTTCCCTCCCGAACCTCGTTTCCTGGTGGAGGGAGAAACGGTGCGTGATCACCATACCGGCCTGCTCTGGCTGCGGGATGCCGATTATTTCAAGGAGGCGATGACCTGGCGGCAGGCCCTGGAGAAGATGGAAAAGCTAAACCTGGAGCAGGTCGGCGGCCGCAGTGACTGGCGGTTGCCCTCGCTCAATGCCCTGGAATCGCTGGTGGACTGCCGCCGCCACAGCCCGGCCCTGACCGAAGATCATCCCTTTGTCGAGCCAAGGGAAGTCTATTGGTCCTCCACCACCAGTTTTTTTGAAACCGATTGGGCCTGGGCGCTTTATCTCCACAAGGGCGCCCTGGGAGTCGGTCATAAACCGAGCGCTAATTTTTCCGTCTGGCCGGTTTGCGGACCAGGCTGATATGACATATGGGCCTGGAAGCAATGGCTTACAGGCATGGCAATCAAAGAAAGCAAGGAGAACACCATGAAAAAGATGATGATCGGAACCGCATTATTGTTGGCCTTTGCCGTAACTCCGGCATATGCCGTTGACGAGCATCATGATGCGGCTAAAAACGGTGCTGCCGCCAAGCCCCCTGAGCAGGCGCAGGACCAGGCCGCCACCGATAAGATGATGCAGGCGATGGATACCCGCATGCAGCGCATGCAGGAGATGCGCAAAAAGATGATGGCGGCGAAGACCCCGGCCGAACGGCAGAAACTCCGGCAGGAACACATGGCGGAAATGCAGAAGGGGATGAAGAGCATGCCGGGAATGATGGGCGGCAAAGGCATGATGATGGGAGGTCAGGGGATGATGGGCGGCGGCGGAATGATGGGCAACCAGGGTGGTCAGGGGATGATGATGGACTGCCAGGCCATGATGATGGAACGGCACATGGGCATGATGGAAAAAAGAATGCAGATGATGCAGGAAATGATGCAGGGCATGATGGACCAGCAGAACATGATGATGCAAAAGAAGTAGCCTGTATCCCCCCTTCCGGATGGCGCCGTTCCGGCCTTCCATAGGATAAATAAAAGAGCAGAGCGGGCGCTGCTTTTCAGCGGGGGATGGCGGTGAAAAAATGGGCCACGGGGAGAGAGGGATGGCGGAGCAGAAACAGCTGAGTGAAGAAGAGGCAAAAAAACAGTTGCGGCATTTTTTTGCGGAGATGCCCCATCCCATTCCCCTGGTGCTTTTCTGTGATCCGGCCGGGAAGAATGAACCCTTTGCCGAGGGGGCCCGGCAGGTTATCCGCGCCATCCGCGAGCTGACCGATAAGGTGACCCTGCGGGAATATCCTCTTGACCATGAGCTGGCCAAGGAATGGGGTATCAGCCGCTCGCCCACTCTGGTTTTTGCCCCGGAGGCCTACAAGATCCGCTGGCTGGGCGCGCCGTTGGGCCATGAGGCGCAGACCTTCATGGAGGCGCTCAGCATCATCGGCTACCAGGAGCCGGGCTTGAGCAAGGAGGCGTTGAAGGTTCTTGCCAAGCTGGACTCGCCGCGGGCGATCAAGATCTTTGTCAGCCCCACCTGCCCGTATTGCCCCCTGGTGGCGGTCAACGGCATTCGGGCCGCCGTGGCGCGGCCCGATCTGATCACGCTGGAAATAATCGATATTCTGGCCAATCCGGACCTGGCAGATAAGTATGCGGCCCAGAGCGTACCCCAGGCCTTTGCCAACGAAAAGCTGGTCGGTCTGGGCGCCCAGCCGGAGGAACTCTTTGTTGCCTCCCTGGCCGCCTTGGAGCCGCAACGGGTTTTCATCCCGGACAGCGATGCCGAGGAGATCGCCTGCGATCTGGTCATTGTCGGCGGCGGGCCGGCCGGCCTGACCGCGGGCATTTACGCTTCCCGCAGCGGGCTGGCTGCGGTGGTCGTGGAAAAAGGGGTGCTGGGTGGGCAGGTCGCCACCACCCCCATGGTGGAAAACTATCCGGGCTTTACCCAGGTGGGGGGCAAGGCCCTGGTGGACGTCATGGTGACCCACGCCCTTGAATACGTGAAGATTTTTCCCGGCGAGGAGGTGCAGACCATCATCCCTGGCGAGGTGTTCACCCTAACTACCCCCAGGCGCCGCTATAAGGCGCGGGCGGTGCTGCTGGCCACCGGCGCGGGTTATAAACGGCTCGGGGCGATGGGGGAGGAGCGGCTGGCCGGGCGCGGGATAAGCTATTGCTCGAACTGCGATGGCCCGCTTTTCAAGGGCAAGAAGGTGATCATGGTGGGAGGCGGCGACAGCGCCGTGACCGAGGCCCTGCATCTGGACAATATCGGGGTCGAGGTGACCATGGTGCATCGGCGGGGAAAATTGCGCGCCCAGGAGCGATTGCTGGGCAGCCTGCGGAAGTCCGGCATTCCGGTGCTGTTTAACACCGAACTGGCCGAGATTTTAGGCGGGACACGGGTCGAAGCGGTGCGGCTTAAAAACAACCAGACCGGGGAGGAGTCCACCCTGCCGGTGGGGGGGGTGTTCATCGCCATCGGCTATGCCCCGGCAGTGAAGCTGGCCTTAAGCCTCGGGGCCGAGCTGACCCCGGACGGCTATATCAAAAAGGATGAGCGCCATCGGACCACGGTGCCGGGGGTCTACTCGGCCGGCGACGTGGAGGGCGGTTACAAGCAGATCGTCACCGCAGTCGGCCAAGGCTCCGAGGCGGCGCTCGCCATCTTTGAAGATCTGATAAATCCCTACTGGATTAAGCAGAAAAAAGGGTAAGCGGTCACAGGGTGCCGCAAGATGTGGTGCCCTGTGATCGCTTACGAAATAAAAGGATTAAAACTTTGCGACTTTGCGCCTCTGCGTTAAAGCTGAGTTGAGCAGCTTGCCGGATTTTATACCCTTTAGGGTGCATACGAAACTTGATGAACTCGCAACAACCTGAAAAGTTTACAGGCCCACCACACAAAATCAGACACTTACGCATTAATACCCGTTGTAATCGTGGCTTTTTACGATTTCAACAAACTTATACCCTCTGGGTGTAATAAATGACCTACGAGTCCATCATTATTTGCGCACTTCAAAAAGGTAATCACCGCCGGTCGAATGCCCGGCCGTAACCGATGCTCCGTATTGAGGGGTCTGCGGGAAGCCATCCGCGTTCACTCCTGTTTTTATCCCATCGTACAATTTAGAGCCCTGCTCATACTTGTTAATTCCCTTCAATTTATCCATGAAATGCCAGGCAAACACAGAATGGCCGTCCCGGCCCTCATCAGAAACAGGCTCATCTCCGCCGGAAGACATTACCAGTACCGAACGTTTGCCCAGGATATCCTCGGCTGAGCCTTGAACCGCCGAGACCTTCAGTTCTTTGGCCAGACTGCCGGAGAAACAACTGTCAGAAACCAGCAGCACCTGTTTTGCTTTTATATTGCTCAACATTTTATTGATATCGTTGCTGGATATCCAGTTGGCCGGGCTTTTGGCTGAGCCGTCACTCGGAATCCAATAGCCGGTTTTAGTTGCTTCCATTTCGTAGCCGTGGCCGGCATAGTAAATGGTCACACTGTCATTGGCGTCCACCTCACCGGCCACCTTGTTGATCGCTTGCACGATCTCGCTCTTGGTGCCGTCATGAATGACCCGAATCTCATACCCCATATTTTCCTTAAACATCTTGCTTACCGCATTGGCATCCGGCACTGCCCCTTCCAGGGGCGGGATTGTTTTATCCTGATACTTGTTGACCCCAATCACCACCGCAACCTTGCGCTGAATTTGCGGGAGAAAGGAAAACTGCGGAATTGCCGGGGCCGGGAGCAGACTGGTCGTAATCTGGGCGGTTGGCTGCTGGATACAAGCTCCGGATTCGCCCGCGCCGCAGGCAGGCATATCCGCCGCCTCAGGATTGCGGTCAAGTATGGTCAGGGCCGTTTTTAAGGCATCGGTCTTGTACTCGTGACGGACATCAAGCATGGCTTTAAGATGATCCTTGCTCATCGCCGAAACTGCCATCTTGCCAAAGGACTTGATGCCTGCCTCTTTGCGTTCCGCATCAGCCTTTTTGTATTCGGTTTCCTTCTTCTGTGCCTCGGCCTTCTTCACAGCCTCTTCGGCCTTCTTGTTCTCGAGCTTCTTTTCGGCCTCGGCCTTCTTCTCTTCAGACTTATCAGACTTGGCCTCTAACTGGGTCTTCTTCTCTTCGGCTTCAGCCTTTTTCGTCTCAGACTCGGCTTTTTTGGCTTCGGCTTCAGCCTTTTTGAATTCGCTCTTCTTCTCTGCCGCTACCTTCTTCTCCGCGCTCTTGGCGCCTTTGCCCTCACCTTCCGCCTGCTTGGCCTCTACCTCGGCCTTCTTTGCTTCGGCCTCGGCCTTTCTGGATTCGGCCTCGGCCTTCCTGCCTTCGGCCTCGGTCTTCTTCACCTCGGCCTTGGCTTTTTCAACCGGTGTTTTGGCGGTTTGCTCTTCTATTTCAGCCTTCTTGGCCTCAGCCTCAGCTTTTTTGGCCTCAGCCTCTGATTTTTTGGCAGTTACTTCCGCTTTTTTCCCTTCTGCTTCAGCCTTGCTGGCTTCGGCAGTTTTTTCAGCCCGGGCCTTGTCTTCCGGGGTCTTAGCCGATTTTGCCGCGGCCTCGGCTGTATTGCCCTCACTTTCCGCCTGCTTGCCCTCTACCTCGGCCTTCTTTGCTTCGGCCTCGGCCTTTCTGGATTCGGCCTCGGCCTTCCTGCCCTCGGCCTCGGTCTTCTTCACCTCGGCCTTGGCTTTTTCAACCGGGGTCTTGGCGTTTTTCTCTTCTATCTCAGCCTTCTTTATTTCAGCCTCTGATTTCTTGGCCTCAGCCTCTGATTTTTTGGCAGTTACTTCCGCTTTTTTCCCTTCCGCTTCAGCCTTGCTGGCTTCAGCAGTTTTTTCAGCCCGGGCCTTATCTTCCGGGGTATTAGCCGACTTTGCCGCGGCCTCGGCCTTCTTGCCCTCAACCTCAGCCTGCTTGCCCTCTACCTCGGCCTTTTTTGCTTCGGCCTCGGCTTTTCTGGATTCGGCCTCGGCCTTCTTGCCCTCGGCCTCGGTCTTCTTCACCTCGGCCTTGGCTTTTTCAACCGGGGTCTTGGCGGTTTTTTCTTCTACGGCAGCCTGCTTGGCCTCAGCTTCGGCCTTTTTGGCTTCAGCCTCGGCCTTCTTGCCCTCAGCTTCGGCCTTTTTCATCTCGGCCCGGGCTTTGGCTTTAGGAGTTTTGGCCATTTTAATCTCAATTTCGGCCTGCTTGATTTCACCCTCTGCCTTTGTTATTTCGCTTTCCGCTGTTGATTGCCCAGTACCGGTAAAGGTTATCTCCCCCCCGGCTACTTTGAGATTGGGATCAAAGGTGACATCACCACCGGCCGTGGACACACTCAGGTCGGTGGCGCTTCTTGGAAAAACGGGAGTAAGTGACGAACTGGAAGTTGTGTCAGCGCATAAAGTCGGGTTGAGAACACAAGGGTCAATGGGAGGAGTTGTTGATTCGCTCGATGATTCCGGTGTTGTAGGGGGAGTACTTCCATCTCCACCTCCACCTCCACCAACGACCTCTGTTGAACCGGCGCTGGCATTGCCTATGGTCATCGCATAGGGGTATGATACGCCAGTGCTGAATGTTGCAGCCACCACGGTATAATCCCCTGCGGACAAGTTCGTTCGGATCATTGCCCCGTAACCCACACCGCCGTCATCGTTATAAGCAAGGGTGTTTTCGGAGTTATCCAGCAAATACAACCAGGGATCGGTTAATCGGTCACTTGAGCGAGGCGAAACCATGGAGATTTCTGTCATACCGCCTTCAGTGTTAAAAGCGTGCCTGGGGTTGGCAGGGCTGGTGGAGCTTTGCCCGCCGGAAACATTCCAGCTGCCATAGTATATAGTCCCACCAGTCCCGATAGTATTGGTGCTTCCGCTATTGTTTGTCGCCTGAGTAAGTGTGCCGCTGGTGGTGGAGAGCTGGTTTGTTCCTCCAGCGTTCCATACGTTATACAGCGAGGCCCCGTCGGCCTCGCGCAAGACGATATCGCCAGCAGTACTGTTAAGGGCAACGATACTGTTAACCTGGGTATCCAGATTGATGCCGTTCTTGGCCCAGGTTTCAAGATGGTTTGCAGTCACGTTTAACGAACTTGCATTGGCATCGGTAACCCCTCCCTCGGTGGCATAGAGCAAGGCATAGCCGGTGGCATTGATCGTTCCTATATTTAGATTGCCATGGGTGCTAAGCAGTTCCACATCATTTGCATTTGCAGTCAAATTACCGAGGGCATCAATGGTGCCATCGGCTTTCATGACCAAGCCTCCAGTTTGAACCTGACCTCCGACTGCTTGTGATATCGTAGTCTGGGCTTCAATGTGTGTAGTTCCTGTTGTTCCAGTGCCCACAAAGCCTTGACCTATATCGATATAACCGCCGGTGGAGTGAAGATGTACGCTGCCGCCATAACCGCCATAGGAACCGATCTGATCGCGACCGGCGCCGGCGCCGTTCAGGTCGATGCTGCCCGTAGTGTCAATCGTTAAGGTTGCAGGGATACGGAAACCGCCGATCAAGGCAAGAGAGCCGCCATAATTATTGACTTCCCCGCCTTGCAAGGTCAGGTTGCCGCCGATTGTGAGAGTTAAGGTATGGGAAGTGCTGTCTTCATCACCAGCCCCGATGACCACCCCGGTGGTTAAGACAGGATCTCCGTCGTGGTCAAAGGCAGTGGGTACTTCTGCATCGCCACCGGTCAGGCTGACATTGCCCGTAACGGTAATAGTCTGCACCGGGGCAACCAGATAAGCGCCACCGTAATCGGCGTCCCCACCATTCATCGTGATGGAGGCGGCATCAATGGTCTGGCTGACATTGGATTCTAACCCGGCATCATTTTCGAACACGTAACCAGCTGCCGTCATTATTCCGCCGCTACTGCCGCCGGTAAGGGTGATGGCCGGATTGCCGGAAATAACCTGAGCAGTGCTACTCTCAATCCAGGCCCCGTTATTGTTGCCCCTTGAACCACCCTCAAGCTGGAGGGCGCCACCACTGGCAAAGGTAAAGGTCTGATTGCCAGCGCCATAGTTGTCAATGTCGGCATTGTTTCCGCTGCAATCGCCGCTGGCACAATTGCCTGTCCACCAGCCGGCAGGGACAAGGCCATTACCGGCGCCACCTGTAAGGATCAGGTCGCTGCCATTGTTAAAGGTAAAGCTTTGCCCGCCACTGCCGCCAAAACGTCTGATCTGGGCTTGACCACCATAGATGTTATCTCCGTTAGCGGCCAAAAGATAAAGCCCGTCATAGAGCTCGCCGCCAGATCTGCCGATGGTAAAAGATTGATCGCCATTGGTCTGGATTGAGGCCCTCGTGTTGCTTGCGGCACCGGAAGCATCAAGGGATATTTTGTTGGCGACCAAGGTTAAGGCCCCGGTGTTCATGTCAATTGAAGCGCTGTTTGTCCCTGGCATATAAGGTGAATTTGCACCGGGAATAAACAGGATGGTGTCAGCCGCCTTTAAAGTCAGGGCACCGGTATTGGCTATGATATTGCCATTCTGGGATGAATAAGAACTCAAAAAGTTGATGTTCTTCCCCTCAGTGTAGTTAGTCACAAGATCCGGAGTGGTAAGGTTACCATTCCAGCCGGCAATGATTGTGATCGCCCCGCTACCAGCGTTGCCAAACGGAGCATAGATATTCACTGCATTTTCAGCCAGCAGGGACAGGTTGTTGCTGCTGCTGTAAAGTGTATTAGTATAGGTACTGTCCCAGGTATCCCAGGGTGCGGTGTGGCTGATGGTCAGACTGGCTGCGCTGGGAGAACCAGAAACGTTGATATCGCCAGCTCCACCATCGGAGGAGGAGCCAGTTTGAATTGTCACGTTGTTGCTGGCGAGCTGGGTTTCGATGTTGCCCCAGGTAATCGTGGAGGTGCCGCTTGTATCGCCATAGAAGGTGCCATTCGAAAAACTACCTGAGGTAGGATCAGCGCTGCCGCTGATAATAGTAATATTGGACGGATCAAGTAACAGGGTGCCGGCATTGCCAAACGGGGCGCTGGTGTCAACCCGGGCATCAAATTCCAGATACTCCTTGCCGGAAACCTCGACGAACCCGCCGTTCCCGCCAAAGGCACCTCCTTTGGCCGAGATATTGCCAAAAGCGCCGGTGGCCTCATCGGCCCAAACGATAACCTTGCCGCCCTCGCCACTGTTTACAGCATCAGCCTTGATGGATGCCCCCTGTGCCAGATAGGTAATCTGCGCATTCTGCACCGCCGCGTTCTTGCCCTGAAAATCGCCGCCCACCAGCACCGTGCCGCCGCCGGTGCTGCCCGAGGCATCGATTCGCGCCGTGTCGGTCAGGGTGACCTCGTTGCCAAGCAGGCTGATGCCGCCACCGCTGCCAGTGCCCGTGGCCTCCACCCGGCCCGAGACGGTGGTCTTGCCCGCGCTTGCCTGCGCGGTGATCGTGCCGCCCTGCGGGCCGTTGGCCGTGGTTACGCTGCCTTGCCCCAGGGTAAGAGACTGGCTGGCCTTGAGCACGATATTACCCTGGGCATCCAGGCTGGCGCTGTCAGCACTGATCAGGCCCTGCTGGTTGAGCAGGGCGCCGTAGATATTAACCTTGCCGCCTTCGGCCACGATCTGGCCAAGGTTGACCGTCTGGTTGTCCGGGGCGTTGATGGTAACCGTAACATGCGGGGTGCCGGTATCAAGCAGGCTAACGCTGTTGCCTGCCGCGAGGATCACCTCACCCTTGGGCGAGGTGATCACCCCTTCGTTGCTGACGCTGTTGCCGATCAGATAGACGCTGCCGCCAAGCGGGGTGGTGATTTCACCTTTGTTGATTACGGAGGCGCTGTTGCTGCCGATAAAATTGAAACGGTTGAGCAGAAAATCGCTATCACTGATGTTAAGGGTGGAAGCGACCAGACCGTTGACGTTGATGATGGAGCCCTGGCCGAACATCACCCCGCTGGGGTTGATCAAAAATACCCGGCCATTGGATTGCAGGGTGCCAAGGATCTGGCTGGGATTTTGGCTGATCACCCGGTTAAGCACGCTGGACTGGGCGGATTGCTGGATAAACTTGAGGATCTCGCTTTGGCCGATGTTGAACTGCTGCCAGTTGATGATGGCACCGGGCGTATTGGTTACGGTCATGGTGTTGCCGGAGGTGGCAATGGTGGCTGAGCCGCTTACCACAGCGGGGGCAATGGGGTTGGCATGCACGGTCGGGGCAAAGCCGAGGGCAAGCCCGATAACAATTGACCTGAAGACGACCTGAGAGATACGATTCTTGTGAGGTGTCATATCAGCGCATCTCCTAAAAAGGATTGAAAACGTAGGATAGGGAAAAATGGGCCCGCACGTCATTTCTTTCGCCAAGATTCTTGGGCGGTGAATCGGAGGATTCGATATGTTGCTGGGCCCAGCCCAGATCAAACTTCGCGTTGAGGTTTTTCATATAGTTGAAGCGCAGGCCAACCCCGAGACTGGCGAGGTTCTGGCTTCGTCTTTCGTTGGCCAGCAGGTCGCCATTTTTGGCAACTACGCCAAGATCCCAAAAGGCCAGGGCGCGCAACTGGGAGCCAGGCAAGAACAAATACTGGCTTAGTTCCGGGGTGTAGATTTCAAAATTCGCGGTAATGCCCTCATCCCCCGAGGTTACCCGCTCGTTGTAGCCCCGCACCGAGGTGGCGCCGCCGGCGCCAAATTGTTCACCTGGGATGAGTATATCCTCGGTGATCTGGGCGCTGACCGTCATCCTGGTCTGCCAGTCTTGCGGCAGGGGCACACCTACGGAGCCATTCAGGCGCCAGAGGTTCCACTCCGGCTCTGAACCGTTACGGGCAGCGGTATAGTCGGAGTCACTACCGCTATGGCCCCCCGGCAGATTGACAAAAAAACCGACACTGCCGCTGGTCTGAAAGGTGGGGCGGGCTACCTGGGCGGCATATGAGAGGCTGAGCGGTTGCGAACTGACCGAACCCCAGGTTCCGCCCGGGGCTGAGCCGTTAATGGTGCCGTCGTTACTGAAATCCTTGTATTCAATGCCATAAATAAGCTTATGGCGAATATCCCCAATGCTTGCCAGAGCCTGGTTGAGGCGGGCTGCCAGCATGGCACCCTTGCCGGTAAAATTCATCTGCCCTGCCGGGGTCGAGGTATTAACCACCTCCGTGTCGGAATAGGCCCCCAACAGATCAAGAGCCATGCCATAGTCATAAAACGGGATGCGGTAGCCTATGCTGTAGCTAGCAATTTTGTCCACATACTCAGGCGAGGTTAGATATTGCATGGTCAACACATGGTCAAGATTAAACAGGTTGGCGTGCTGAAAGCCCAGACCGACTCGGGGATAACCGGTGGAGCGGCTCCCGGTATTGTCGGCGGTAACAAAATATTTGGAAACCTGCTCTTCAGTCACGTTCACCTTGGCCTCAAGCTCGCCGGGCAGGGTTCCCGGCTGAAAATTAACCCCAACCTGTTTGGCGGAATTTTCATTAGCCAGAGCAATGGCAGCCTCCAAGCGGTTGACGTGCGGGCTGGCCCCTTCCTTCAGGGGTGGCAGGCTGGCGCGGATATTGGCCTCATCGTAGGCCGTATTGCCGACAACCGTGACAGATTTGATCTTGCCTTCCAGAACCTTAAGCAAAATCTGTTTGTCGCTGCTTGTTTGTTCGGGAGGGAATACCTGCACCACCGGATAGCCGGCTTCACGATAGGCCACGCGCAGGGCTTCCGCCGCCTTGTTGATATCGGCCATTTCCCGCTCGGGCCCGACAAATGGTGCAAGCGCCTGCTGAATCTGGGCATCAGTGAGCAGGGTGTTGCCTTCTACGCTAAAGCCGGTGATATCAAACCGGGGAGTTTGCGCCAGAACAGGCTGAACCAGAAATAGTTGCCCAATAACGACCATCCCTGTCACTAAGAATTTTACCATGGTTTTTTCCTCTGGCAGATGCAAAAATTGATGAACGCGTAAGGTCAAGTATAACTTTAGGCAAGTACAGATAATAAAACCAGCCGCTCCTTGTTAATAGTGCCCCAATATTTATGTGCTCGGAACGTAACCGATCACGGGGTAAACCCATAAAGGTCAAATAACCACGGAACAAGCGGTCACAGGGTGCCGCAGATTGCGGCAAGCGGGACGGCGATGCGTACTTTTGTACGTGAGCCGGACCGATCGCCGCAAGATATGGTGCCCTGTGATCGCTTACCTCGGAACAACTCATTTTTTACACCCAGAGGGTATAAGTTTGTTGAAATCGTAAAAAGCCACGATTACAACGGGTATTAATGCGTAACTGTCTGATTTTGTGTGGTGGGCCTGTAAACTTTTCAGGTTGTTGCGAGTTCATAAAGTTTCGTTTGCACCCTAAAGGGCATAAAATCCGGCAAGCTGCTCAACGCATCTTTAACGCAGAGGCGCAAAGTCGCGGGACGTCAACGGCCCCGGCTGCGCGGGGAAAAATGCAGGGACACCCGTGAAAAGCTGCCATGGCTGTTTCGCGGGTGTCCCTGCCTTTTTTACGCAAGGGAACGAATCCTTGTGGAGGAGGGGCCTCCTCCACAAGGAAGCAAAAAAATTACTTACCGCCAATGACCCCAGCCGCGTTTTCAGCGGTGTTGCCCTTACCTACCGCAATTGCGGCAGCGTTCTTCTGTTTGGCCTTGATGCTGGTGTTGCCCTGAATCTGGGTGCCGCCCTTGATGGCGCCGGCGGTGTTTTTGGCGGTGTTGCCTTCACCGACCGCTATGGCGGTGGCATTCTCCTGTTTGGCCTTGATGTCGGTGTTGCCCTGGATCTGCACCCCCTGGGCGTTCGGCGAGTACATGCCTCCCCGCGGCCCTGCCTGAGAAGCCTGGCCAAATGCACTTCCAGCCATGAAAAGGGTCAATACCGCTGCGCAAAAAACTTTATTCCACATGATCTATCCTCCTGAAAAAGTAGTTGATCGGCTAAAAAAACTTAGGAGCCGTTCAGAGACGGCATGGTCAGTTATGTTGCTACTGTAGGGCTCCTTATGCCATCTTGCCGCCTAAAATGGCCATGTTATTTTTTGACAATGGCTTACGGTACTAATGCCTGATGTTAATTGCCACCGATGACGCCGGCTGCGTTCTCAGCCTTGTTGCCTTTACCTACCGCAATTGCAGCAGCATTCTTCTGGGAAGCCTTGATGTTGGTGTTGCCCTGGATCTGGGTGCCGCCCTTGATGGCGCCGGCGGTGTTTTTGGCGGTGTTGCCTTCACCGACCGCTATGGCGGTAACATTCTCCTGTTTTGCCTTGATGTCGGTGTTGCCCTGGATCTGGACTCCCTGAGGATTGCTGGAACGCTGGGCCTGCTGAGCCAGGGCTGGGGCTGCGATGAGGGTGAACGCGACGAACATGGTGAGGATCCGCATTGGATTGTCTCCTTCTTGTTTTGTTGTTGTTTTGATACAAACTTTTTTTGTGTTACTAATCTAACAACACCCTAACTACCGATACATTCCCTCCCTTTGCTTGCCCCTCCTTTTGTTTGGGTTAAAATGGAAGATGCCGGTCATCACTCGACGACCTTGAATACCACGCGGCGATTTTTGGGGTCGCGTGGGTCGGTATTTTTCATGGGTTCAGACGGCCCCTTGCCGACGGCCACCAGGCGCCTGCCGTCAACCTCAGCCTTCTCGCTGATGAATTTTACCACTGAATTTGCCCGGTTTTCAGAAAGAAGCAGATTTTTTTCGTAACTGCCCGAGGCATCGGTGTGCCCCTCCACCAGGACGCACCGTTCCGGAGAAAGGTTAAGCACCTTGGCGATCTGTACGAGAAGAGCCTCGGATGATGGGGCTATTTCCGAGCTGTTAACCTTGAAGCTGATGACAAAGTCAACGGCCGTTACCTTTGGGTCCGCAGGTAATTTGCTGCAGTCGACAGGCTGCCTCCCCCCCTTATCCTTTTCCTGAACACCTGTCTGAGCTACGGCGTTAACCGGGGGCTGGGCCTGCAGTTTTTCCGCCGGTTGGGCGGCGGTCGGTTCAGTGTCAAAAACGATGGCCCTGGTTCGGGGCTTTTTGACCGGATTTTCAGCCTTCGGGGCGACCTTTATCGCCTGCTCCAGCTCTCTCAACTTGGCATCATCGGCAGAAGCGGCAAAGACGGTAGACCCGATAGTCGTCAACAAAACAGTACAGGTAGCAAAGCCAACGATTTTCCGGGCAAAAAAGCTGCTAAGATTGTTTTTTTTCATAATGCTTCATCCTCACTTGCAGACATTGATTACTTCCTTTGTGGTAACCACGATTTCTTTTGGCGCTTTCTGCCCAGGCTGTACCGTGCCCACGTTGAGGTTGCAGTCGCCGGACTTTTTGTTGCCGATGTTGACTACGCTTTTGTTGAGCTGATTGCTGTAGCCGTCCTTACCCTGATCCGATTGCGACCACTTTCTCGCCATGGCCTTGCTGACCTTGCTCTGGCCATGGGCATCAAGGCCCTGCACGGCATCGGCGTTTTGGGATACGAAGAGCAACAGGAAAGATCCGACCAGGACCACGAGTACGGGATGCCTATTCATTAACGACCCCTCCTATGTTGGTTACCGCTTTTTTGTTACGTCCGCTCACCACCGTTGTCACGTTGCCGGCGCTGACGTTAATTTTGGTGTTACCTTTCTTGTCACCTTGTACCACCCCGATTCTGTTCTTCGCAACATTGTTTTGACCAATAGCGACAGCGGTTGTGTTGTCTGTCGACACATTGATTTCGGTGTTGCCCTGAATTTTCGTCCGTTGACTCACCTGGGCCAGTGCGTCACTGCCACTGGCTGCCATGCAGGCGCCCAAACATAAACAAAAGATCGCCCATTTTTTCTTCATATTTTTTCCTCCAGATTCTGGTGTAAATCAGCGCAAAGGGAGCCTGGTTGGAGGTTTGCCTTTGCGGAAGGCTTCCCGCATCTTCTCAAGTTCCTCTTCCGTTACCCCAAGTCGACTCGCACTAAAGGAGAGAGGGTCCGGGGTAAACATGAGATACGCCTGCATCTCATTGACAATCATTTCGCCCTGGTCGACAGCGTAGTTATAGTTGGCAAGGAACTTCAAGAAAAGCTGGCGCTGGGCGTCGGTGAGAGTCTGACTCCAAAACGCACGGCAATAGTTAGCGAAGTGGGGATTAGTATAGTATTCGCCATGGGAAATTTCATGGGTAAAGATCGCCTCGCGGGCAAGTTCGGAAACCCGAGGCTCATCGGCTTTTTTATCCTGGACCTGAGGGATTGACAGGATGATCACGTCCGGCTGCAATGCCTGGTAAAAGCCGCGCCAGGTTTTGATGAGGCCATTTCCCAGAAGAAAATCCCGCAAGACCAGTTCTTCGGGGAAAAGTTCGATCTTGTCCCGGTCGGCAAGGTTGTAAAACTGCACCAGTTCGGAGACCAGCGCGTCATGACCGAAGGCAAAGTTGGCTTGGGTCCGGCGGATGGCTTCCATGTGAGCTAGTAGCTCCTCGTTGCTGAGCACGCGGGGATACCCTGCGCCGGTCTGGACCTGCTCGGTCATCTGGGTAAGCCGGTTGAATGTTCGCCCTTGGAGAATGAGCCCTGGGAAATCAAAGACATAGATGTTTTGATTGCCGGTATAGTTCCAAATCGTCAGGGCGTTGCTGCGATGGTTGAGAATGGTCTGGAAATCGCCGGGCACCGCGCCGGTACTCCAGGCTGACTGCGGAGACATTAGAAAGAGCGTCAGGATGGCGCCACAGGCCAAGAGCATCGCCTTGCCGCAAATGATATTGAGCCGCAGAGTCATAGCCGTTATCTCCTTTCGATTAATTCACTGCTCCGCCACGCTGACATTCCCGTCCCGACCCCAATCGACTTTGTAGCTTTTTCCGGTTTTCTTCGACGTGTAGCTCGTTCTGCCCTTTGGTACTTTTTCACCATCGATAAAGAGATTGCCGTTAATGACGGTGACCCCGGCCACTTGCACATCTTTGCCAATTGCGGGTTGACTCCCCGGAAGGGCATTGACCTCCACGGCTCCGCCCGGGTTGACTCGCACCCTGTAAGCGCCGGTCTCGACCTGTACTTGGGCGAACGTAACCGCTGTCCCCGCCAGCATGACCACGGCAAGCAACAATACCATCCTTTTCATGGCCTTTCCCCTTTCGTTTGTCCCCACATCCGCGCCTTGTCGCCGTTCATCGGGGCGGTCACCAAAGTACCAAAACCGCCGAACTGTAACCGTTCAGCAGTGGTGCAGATTTGGACAAGGGGACCGTTGCTGCGTACCTCGTGTACGTAAGCCGGGCCGATCGTCCGAAGATGTGGTGCTGCTGAACGGTTACAGCGCCTTGAGAGTCAGCGGCAGCGAGCCCGGTAATTTTTCCTGTTAATCACCACGATGAATTCATTGCCGGATTGCAGATCGTCCCCAATCCGGCCCGCCACATTGCTGATGGTGCTGCAGTCGAAAACAATGACCCCATCCTTCCCTGCCACACCCACGGTTGTTCCAATCTGAATGGAAGTTCCCGGCTTGATGCCCGCGGCTCCATCCCAGCCATCAAGATAACTTCTCGCCTTGTTACGCTGTTTTTCCGCCGCATCCCTGGTTGGATTCGTCCTGGAACCGGCGGGGGGAATAATGATGGTCGGCAAGCCCTGGCGAGGATCTCGATTTCGGATATAATCCCGCGCCTTCGAGCGATTATCCTGCGGCATTTCCAGCACCCGAGGGCTGAGTATTCCTTCATCTTCCCAATCGGGAATGATCACGATTGAGGGGGGGCTGGTCTCGGACGTTTCTTCATTCAGATAACTTCGTGCTTTCTCACTGTTATCAGTCCTGGCCGGCCTGTTCTTGTCAAGCGGCGGAGACAATATGATCTCTCCGCCTATCCCCGTCCGTGCGCAAAAAAGAAGAGTAACCACCGCCATCGTAAAGGTTTTTACAAAACGCATTGCGGCTCTCCCTGTAAGCGGTTACATCCTTTCAACACCCTGCTATTTCTGTACGGTGATCTCCACCATACTGGTACTCATCTCAGGATTCAGACGTTTGAACTGACTGGTAAGTTCCTCCAGAGATTTCACCGCCAGCGGCACGAGGTCTCTGGCGCCGGCCAGGGAGGTGGGAACCAGCAGTTCCTTGTCAGACCCCATACAGGCTATCCTTTCACGCCCCGGCTGGTCAAACCTGATCTTGAAACCGCCGGTCGGCAAGGGGACCTGAACATTCCCCTTGAGCATCGAATCGCGGTGAAACTGATTGGGGAAAATCCTGGCCACATTGTGAACAACGTCCTCGTAGTAGCATGAAGTGAAACCCAACGAGTTCAGCGACATGGTCATGTTCAGAGACTCCCCCACTTTGTAGGTGGGGTTGCTGCCTCTGTCGCTGGCAAGATTAATCCGAAACGCCGCCTTATGAGTGACGGAGGGCTGTTGGGGATCAGTGACCGTTTGGCCCTGCTGGAGCGAGGCTGCAGGAGCAGGCGCGGGTGGCCGGGGTAAGACGACCATCTGCTTGGGCGGCACAATCGGCAAGGCCGCAAGCTGATTCTGCGTATCGTCCTTCAGGCTGAAATAAAGGTCGAAGTTCAACCGCCCGTCGGCAATGAGGCCGACCTGAGCCTGGTACTCCGCAATGGCATTTTTAAGATCGGCATTTATCGCCCCGTCCAACGGACCTTTGTAGCGACGCATCCCGGCCAGCTTTTGCTGAACGAAAAGAATACGTTCCCTGTCGTTGGCCACATCATACCACTCCCGCACCTGATCGATGAGATCGGGGTTGGTGGAATCGATATCAAGGCACCGCCAATATGGTACCCGGGTAAACTTGCCCAGCGCCTCGATCAGGCCCAGTTCGATGAGGGTCCGGTAGGCGGCGCCCACCCCTTCGCTACGACTGAGATCCTTGTTAAAGCTAAGGCCCATCTTGCTGATCTTGCCGCCGGCTTCACCCGAGCGACCACCCTTGGTGATGACCATGGTGTTGGATGTACTGGTCTCGGGCATGATCTTACGGGTGGCAGCGTCGCCGATGCTCATGTCCATGGTAATCATATCGAAGGCCTGATCCTTGGAATAACCCAGATCGAGAAAGGAAAAGGCGATGCCGACGCCCTTGCTTTCCCGGACCGCATTGTCATCAAGTTGGGTTACCGCGCCGCGGATGTAATAATCGGGGACCTTGGTGCTGCCCATCCCCTTCATTTCAAAAAGCAAAGCCAGATCCCCTTCGCCGGATGCGCCCTGGGTCAGATCGATGAACTCGAAAGCATTACTTTTCATGGTCATTTTGGAAATGGCCGAGATCATCATTTCCTTGTCGCCGGCCTTGGCCTTACCGGTAGCATCGGGGATTCCGGATGAAGTGATGACAATGCCCTGCTTGCCATTGGCGAGGAAAAGCTCATCCATGCAACGCAGCGCCTGGGTAAAATTGGTGATGGTTTTCACTGCCGGCGTTTTAGGGCCGGAGGCAACCCTTGCCGCAGTGGTTTTACTTTCCTGCGCTCGCTTGTCGGATGCACGCTCATCGCTTGAGGTGACCCCGTCGGAGAAAAAACCATCATTGTCGGCCATGGCCATGTTGCAGGAAAAAAGCACGAATGCCAGCGAACAAACCACCGGGGCAGTGGGCATGAATCGTTTAAACACGGCTAAATCCTCCTTGATTTGTAACTATCCAGCAGCACCGCATCTGCGTTGTTATCAGCCTGCTCATGGGCACCAGCACACGTCGCAGGCTTCTGCCTAGCAGCTACGGCACTGCTGGATAGTTACGGTTTGGTCTGCCTTTGTTCGTTTCCGGCTCTGAGCTGGATAGTTACCTTGATTTGGGCTATACGCTAATTTGGTTGAGCATCTTGCAAAACGAAAACAGGAAGGCAAAAGCGGGATTGTACCGCTTCGCTGCGGCAGTGTCGGCGCACCAGCAAAGGTTGCCGAACCCTGTTGCACCCACCCGGAGGAGAACTCACCTTCCGCCCGCAAGGTTGGCCGGAAGTACAATCAGATCCCCAGGCCACAAATCAAGTCTCTCGGCGGTACCGCCTGCAAGTTCCACAACATATCGTGCCGGCGCGCCAATCTTGATCGAACTGGGAACAACCCGGCTGGCAAGACATACAATCCTGCCTTTTTCATTGAGGAAAATAATATCCAACTCGAGGTGCGTGTCCTGCATCCAGAAAACCCGCGAGGCGGTTTCGGGGAACACGAAGAGCATACCACCGCGAGGCGGGAGATCGCGGCGGTGCTGAAGACCAATCCTCCGGCTTTCGTGATCAGCGGCAAGTTCAAGACAAAAGGGCGGTTCGGTCGGTTTGATCCTGATATCGACACAGGGAGCGGCAGCCACGACAGGGGTGCGGGTCAGAAGAGAAGCGAACAGAAACAGCATGGCGGAGATGGCAAGGAACCTTGATCGTATCACGAACACCACCCTCCGAAAACGGGGTTGCATCCTGCATTATTCTTGCGGGTTATTGGCCCTAGTGAACGGTTACATTCTTGCCATAGAGTGTCAGGTTGTCAAGCGATAAATCAAGCGCAATAATAAAACGGTCGAAAACCTGTAACCGTTCACCGGGACGATCACCAAAGTACCAAAACCGCAGGACTGTAACCGTTCAGCAGTGGTGCAGATTTGGACAAGCGGATCGGCGCTGCGTACCTCGTGTACGTAAGCCGGGCCGATCGTCCGAAGATTTGGTGCTGCTGAACGGTTACGAAAATCTCAACGCATGACCAGATAAGGAGCCAGCGCCGCATCAAAGCTGGAAGACTGGCCGAGTCGCTCGGACAGCGCCATGGCCTCCCGTTTTTCGTCCGGACCGAGCAAAGCCTCCTTTTTGGTCAGATTGGCCGGGGCCAGCTCGTTGCCGTTTCTGGCAGCCACCAGCTGAAGAGCGTAGGCTGCCACCAGACTTTGCGGGACACCACGGCCGTTGGCAAACATCGCCCCCAGGTTGTTCTGAGCTTCGTGGTGCCCCTCCCTGGCGGCGAGCAACCACCAGTGCACCGCGCGGCCATCGTCCTGAGCGACCCCCTTGCCGCTCAGGTAGGCACCCCCCAGTTTGTAGCGGGCGGCGACATGTCCTTTTTCCGCAGCCAACCTGAACCATTTGGCCGATTCCCGGTAATCCCGGCGGATGCCGGAGATGGGGTAGTAGTAAAGCCTACCCAGGTAGTACTGAGCTTCATCGTTATCTTTGTTTGCCGAAGGAAGAAGATGTTGAAGCGCGGCCTTGCCATCGCCCCGGTTTAACGCGTCAACTCCTTGAGTCAGATCGGCTCTGACCGGGACAGAAAAAAAAAGGATGAATAGAACGGCAATCAGAATGGGCATGGGTATTTTCCACGGCAATGTAGTATTGGAAACATCCCTTCGCCCCAATGCTTCTCCCTCGGAAAAAAGGAGAAGCATTGGGGTCTGTAGTTACTGGAGCCTTTTGCAAAATGACAATTGGAGGGCAAAAAGCGATGCCCGAACAAGGTAACCAATCAGGGGGTAAGCCCACAAAGGTCAAATATCCACGGAACAAGCGGAAATAATGAATCCCCAACTGGATAACTCAGGAAAAGCGGTAGATCACCGAGGTTACCATACCCCAGAGCAGGATCAGGATGGTTCCGCCCGCGCAGGCCGTGCCCAGCAGCCGATGGCCGAGCGTTTCGCGGCGGTTTTCCTGATAACCGAGGAGCAGGCCGCAGAGGATGCCCGTTGCCATGCCGCCCCCGTGCGCCCAGTTGTTGATCCCCGGCACCAGCAGGCCGAAGACGAAGATGCTTATGGCCCAGCCGCCGATCTGCTGGTACACCTGTTGGCCGTAGCTGCCGCCCCGGCTTTTTCCGTAATACAGAGCCGCGCCGATCAGGGCGCAGACCGCTGCCGAAGCGCCGATGGTAAAAGGAACCCCGGCCAGGTAGGAAAGGAAAAAACCGCCGATCCCGCCCAGGGTGTAGATGCTGAACATCCGGGCCAGGCCGTATTCCTGGATCACCAGCGGGCCGACCTGTCGCAGGGCGATGAGGTTGAAGATAAGATGGAGCAGGCCGCCGTGCAGATAGCTGGCGGAAACCAGCGACCACCAGCGGTGCAGGGCCTCGATGGGCATGGTGCCGGTCGCCCCGAGCAGCAGGAGGCTCCGGTTGTCCGGGGAAAGAAAGCCGAAGGGGTTCATGCCCATGCTCATGCCGCCAGGATTTAAAAGCAGCGAGAGGACAAAGAGGGCGATGAGGAGGGTGTTTAGGCCGGTGAGAAATAAATCCTGGTCATGGAACAGGCGGAGAAAGGCATGGTTTTTCCACCAGACGCCGGGATTTCTGATGCCGCAATAGGGGCAGCGTGGTTCATTCCGGCTGATGAGGCGTCGGCAGTTGGGGCAGAGCAGAGAGGTCTTGCGGGAGGCGGTCATATGGCGGCTTGCTTGGCTGATAAGGTTGATTTCGGTTGGCTCAACTAACCATACCTGGCCGGAAAAGGCCAGAAAAAGCCATAGTTATTTGGCCGGGTAATTGCAAAGTCCCTTCTCCCCTTGCGGGAGAGGGACAGGGAGAGGGGGAAGGCCCCGACTTTGATGCCGTTGCCAATTTCCCCCACCCCCAACCCCTCCCGCAAGGGGAGGGGAGTTTTTCGGAAATATCAAGAGTTACAAGGTGCTGGAGCAACTGCTGCTGGAGTTTCTGAGGCAGCTGGGCAGGCTGATTTCCTGATCCGTTAGCAGCCTTCGATGGCTTTTTTCTTCTTCGGGGTCGGAGCGGCCACCGGAGCCGGGGCTTCAGTCGGAGCCGGAGCTGTAGTCTGGGCCGTAACCTTTTTGGCAGGCGCGGCACTTTCGCCAGACGCGGCAACGGCATTCCCCTCGTTTATGGTTACGGCCAGACCAAACGCACATACCATGGCAAGGGCAAGCATTGTTTTTTTCATGGTCATTCCTCCTGTGGTTGTTTTTCTGTTTCCAGAGCGGCTCCTGCGGAGTCCTCTCCTGTTGATCATATTCTAGGCACGCCCCCTCGGTTTTCCTAGAGGACATAGGGCTATGTCTGGCGACATCGGCAGCGGGATGAGGGATGTCGGGTGGCAGATGCTCCAGCCCGCTGCGGGAGCTGGAGCAGAGTGAGCAAAGGATTTCCCTGTTAGCAGCCTTCTATGGCCTTGGTTTTTTTCTTTGCCGGAGCCGGAGCCGCCTTTTGCTCCGGAGCCGCCGGAGTAGTAGCTGAAACGGTATGGCAGGCGGCGCAGTTGGTCGGCCCTTTTTTGCCGTTTATTTCGGTAGCATGGCAGGTCTTGCACCGGGCATGGAACACATCCATGGGTTTTTGCAGTTTCTCATTGGTAAAGGTCGCGGTATGGCAGGTTGCGCAGCGCAGGGTGTCCGCTTTGGGCATCCCGGCAATGGCGGCCTCGCTTAAGGGCTGGTGCTTGGCATCGTGATGGCAGGTGCCGCAATCAAGGCCAAGAGCCGTGTGTTTTGCATGGCTGAACAGGGCGGGTTTCTTGCCCTTGATCACCAGATCCTGGGGCGGGGCCGTGGTCTTGCCAGCGGCAGCGGCAGGCAGGTCGGTCAGGTTCACGGTCAGTCCGGCTGCCAACACCATGGCAAGGGCAATCATTGTTTTTTTCATGGTAATTCCTCCTGAGGTTGTTTTTTGGGTTTTCAGAGTTGTTGAAATCGCAAAAAGCCGCGATTACAACGGTTGTCGTTGCGTAACCTTTTATTTTGTGTCTCGGACCTGTAACCTTTTTCTCTTTTTACGAGACCATCAGGGTTGCTCCCTGGGGAGAACCTCTCCTGTTGATGGTATCCTATCCACGATTCGGCGGTTTTCCTAGAGGACATGGGGTGATGTCTGGCGACATCGGTTGCCGGGCCGGGGGTGTCGGGCAACCAGCGATTTCCATTGCCCCTGCTTTGGCGGGCGTGGTAGTCTGGCCTCCGGGAAAAAAGAGCAGGCCGCGCGGTTGCGCTATTGATAAACGGACAGGGAAGATGACGCCGCGGAAAACAAGCAAAAAAACAGAGCTCCTGGCCCCGGTGGGGAGTCTGGAGTCATTCTTCGCCGCCCAGGAGAACGGAGCCGATGCCGTGTATTGCGGCCTGAAGGAGTTTTCCGCCCGGGCCAAGGCCAAGAATTTCACCCTGGCCGAGGTGGAAAGGATGACCGTGCTTGCCCACCAGCAGCGCCGTCGCCTCTACATCGCCCTTAACACCCTGATCAAGGAAAAGGAGTTGCCCCGGCTGGTGGGGATTTTGGCCGACCTGGCCGGGGCGGGCATCGACGGTCTCATCATTCATGATCTCGGGGTCTGGCGGCTGGCGAAAACTCATTTTCCCCAGCTGCCCCTGCACGCCTCGACCCAGATGGCGGTACACAACGCGGCCGGGGTCAGGATGCTGGAGCAGATGGGGTTTAGCCGGGCGGTCTTGGCCAGGGAGTTGTCGCTTCCCGAGATCGCCGCCATCCGGCAGCAGAGCGCCATCGAGCTGGAGCATTTCGTCCACGGCGCCTTGTGTTTTTCCGTTTCCGGCCAGTGTCTGTTTTCTTCGGCAGCCAGCGGGATGAGCGGCAATCGGGGCCGCTGCGCCCAGCCCTGCCGCCGCCGGTATCTCAACCGGGACCAGCCCGGCTACCATTTTTCCACCAGCGATTTTTCCGCCCTCTCCCTGCTGCCCCAGCTCCTAAAAGCCGGAGTCATGAGCCTCAAGATCGAAGGCAGGATGAAGAGTGCCGAGTACGTGGCTCGGGTGGTGGCGGCCTACCGGTTGGTGCTCGATGCCCCGGAAAGCGGGCGCAAGCAGGCGATGCAGGAGGCCGAGGAACAGTTGGCCCTCTCCTTTGGCCGCCAGGCGACCAAGGGATTTTTGTCCGGTTCTCTCCCGGCGGCGATTGCCGATTCCTCAAAGCAGGGCACCCTGGGCAAGCATCTCGGCCAGGTGATCTCGCTACGCGGCGGCATGCTCGGTTTTGTCACCGGCGACCGGCTGCATGTGGGCGACCGCATCCGGGTCCAGCCGCAAAACGATCAGGCCGGCACCGGTTTTACGGTGCGGGAGCTCTGGCTCGAAGAGAAAAAAACCAAGGCGGTCAAGGCCGGCGATTTCGTCCGGGTGCGGATTCCGGCCAAGGGCGGCTTTTTCCAGGCCGGGGACACGATTTTCAAGGTGGGGGGCAAGGCGGCCTTTACCATGAGCCCCGAGGCCTGCCAGGACATCCTTGCCCGGGTGGCTGTGCCGGAGAAGAGCCCGGCTCAACAGGAGAGCCTAGCTCAGGTCCGCAGGGAGGCTTTGGCCGCCCTGCGGGCGGGCGCAGCTTTCGCGGGGGTGGCCTGTCCGGCTCTGACCGTGCGAGGGAGGGGCGTCCAGGATCTCCGGCTTCTCGATGAGCCGAGGGTTGATCAGCTTGAGCTGGCGCTGACCCCGGAGGCCATGGCGGCCCTGAAAAAGATGGATCTGCGGCGCGAAGCCTGGCAGGGCAGGATCATCTGGGAGATTCCGCCCATGCTTTTCGGGGCTGAGTGGGACGAATACCGGCGCGCGGCGGGGATGCTGGCCGGGCAGGGGTTCACCCTGTTTAGGCTCAACAATATCGGGCATTTTCCGCTGTTTGCAGGCCTTTCCGGCCTGACCCTGCTGGGGGGCTTTCGCTGCTATACCCTGAACAGCCAGGCGGCCCTGGCCTGGCAGGAGCTGGGGCTTGCCGAACTCACCGCTGATCTGGAGGACGAATGCCAGAACCTGGAGGAGCTTTTTCGCCGGGCTGCGTATCTGCCTCCCCTGGCAGTCACCGTCTACAGCCCGCTACCGGTGATGCTTTCCCGCATCCCTCTCCGCGGGGTTCGTCCCGGCTCGCTGCTCAAGGCGGAAGGGGGCGAGGGGTACCGCGTTTCCCAGAGCCACGGCCTTACCGAGGTGCTGGCCGAGCAGGATTTTTCCTTGCTGGGCTCAATCGTCGAACTCAAACGCCTGGGCTGCCCTCGGATCATCGCCGACCTGAGCCATTGCGGAGCCATGTCCGCCAGGGGCAAGCAGGTATTGGCCTCCCTTGCCGCCGACCAGCCCCTGCCGGATACCACCCCCTTCAACTACCGGCGCGGCCTGGCCTGAATTATTTCCCCTTTCGTGATGGATGGGGGAGGGGCGGAGGGTGAAGTTGCCGGCAAGCTTGATTTCAGGCTACCCACATGAAATAGCGAAGAGCCTGAGTCTGCGTTCGGCTCAGAGATTGGCCTCGCTTCGGGCACTCCATGAGCCGGAACGGCGAGATTGGTTGATAACCGCAAAAATGATGATATCGTTGGATGATGCTTTGTAAACGAGAAAAATTGGGAATCCTTTAACCACTATGCGTCGCGTGCCTGCGGCAAAGGGGAAGCCGGCATGGGGAAATTCCTGGGTTAAGTCCAAGGCTAAGGCCGCAGTCTTTTCAACGGCAACAATCAAATTGGCGCCCAAGCCTTTTTTGATCTTGTTGTAATGGGTTACCTCAGCCAGAAACTCTTCTTGGGCAATGCCAACAAATTTTGTCTTTTTCATTGGCAACTACGCTTGGCTTTGGCAAAGACCTCTTCGGCGGTAAAGACCTGGGAGGTCTCGGTTTCGTGGTCAGCGACACGGCGTGCGATTTCTTTTTTCCAATCAAGTTCTACCTCTGCAAGGGCAAGATCGTGTAAGGACTCAAGGAGAAAACCCGCGAGTCTTGCTCGGTCGCCTGGAGACAACCGGGATGCTTGCTGCTCTATTTCCATGAGTGATATAGCCATTTCAGTCTCCTGACAATTTATGCTAACAGCATGGCCCGCATTTAGCAAATATACTAATTAGCTTCGCGGCTTGCAAGTATATCGGTATATGATCCTGTTATGAAATAGTGGACACTCGGTTAAGTCATTGTTAGGTAACGGATCACGGGGTATGCCCCAAGAGGTCAAATAACCACGGAATCAGCGGTCACAGTGAACCGTAGTTTCGGGTGGGTATCCCCATTGTGCCAAATTACTGCTCTTCACCCTGAGTATACCGAAGGAAGGTTTTTTCTTTTTGCAATAGGCTCATCTGTAATGTTCTCCCCGAACAATGCTGCTTTCCGCGCATTTCCTCATTTCTTTTCCCAGCCCACCCGGTTTTTCTGAAAAATATTGACAACCCCTGGTCAACGGCTTAAATGGGGTACATTCTTAGTCAAGTTTGGACAATATTGGACAAAGATGGATAAAACATTTATCTCCATAAAAGGCGTGGCGGAAAAGCTGGGTGTTTCCGAGAAGACCATCTACCGGATGGTGGGCGACAACCAGATTCCCTTTGCCGTCAAGATCGGCGGCCAGTGGCGCTTCAGGGCCGACGAGGTGGTGGACTGGATCGACAGCCAGAAAGCCGGCGTTGCCCCAAGGGGCAAGACGGATTACCGCATCTCCCTGGTCGACGCCCTGGAAAACGGCGCGGTCCTCTACCGAATCCACGGCAGCAACCGTGACGAGATCATCGACGAGTTGCTGGCGGCCCAGCCCTATTCCGCGAGCTTTGACGCCAAGGCGATCAAGATTTCCCTGCTGGCCAGGGAGTCGGTGGCCTCCTCCTCCATGGACGGCATTGCCTGGATGTGGCCCGATCCGGCCCTGCCGGTTTATCCGGAAAAGAGCATGGTGATCCTCGCTTTTCTCGAACATCCGGTGGATTTCAAGGCCCTGGACAAGCGCAAGACCGAGCTGCTTTTTCTGCTGCTGCCCGCCAACAATACCGAGCAGGCCATCCTAGAACGCAAACTGTGGCGGCTTTCCATGTCCGCCTCCTTTCTCGCCGGCATCCGTGAGCAGCCGACCCGCAAGAGGCTGCTTGAGTTCATTGGTGCCCAGGAAGCGCAGCTTTTTCACCAGGGGTTTTCCGCATGAATTTTCTTTTTGCCGCCTTTTTTCTTTTCGGCCTTGGCGCGCTACTGGCTGTTATTCCAGGCCGCACCGGCGCCAGAGCGGCTACCCTCCTCGGCAGCGCCAGCGGTATCCTCGGCTGCCTTTGCGGCCTGATCGCGGCAGGGCAGAGGTTGCTTGGCGGAGGGGCGGAGGCATTTTTTATGCCCTGGTCCATGCCGGGCGGGGCGTTTTCCCTGCGGTTGGACGAGCTCTCCGCCTTTTTTCTCCTTCCCCTCTTTATCGTCGGCCTGGCCGGGGCGCTCTACGGGGCTGAATACATGAAGGATTTGGGAAAAACGAAAAAGGCCACAGGTCCGCAACCAGAATTAAACGAGTCACAAAGCAATAACCGTTGTAATCGCGGCTTTTTGCGATTTCAACAATACATGAAGGGCAGCAAAGAGCGGCGTCGACCGGGGCTGCACTGGACCTGGTATAACCTGCTCATCCTCTCCATGACCCTGGTGGTTACCGCAGCCAACGGCCTGCTGTTTCTTTTTGCCTGGGAGTGCATGTCGCTGACCTCCTTTTTCCTGGTGATCAGTGAGTACGATCTGGCGGAAGCGGTGGAGGCCGGCTGGACCTATCTGCTCGCCACCCATCTCGGCGCCGCCTTTCTTTTTGCTTTTTTTCTTTCCGCCCAAGCTCTTTCCGGCAGTCTGGAATTTGCCTCTTTTCAGGCGCTCGGCCAGCTTTCGCTCCCGGCGGCTTCCGCGCTTTTTCTCCTGCTGCTGATCGGCTTCGGCAGCAAGGCCGGCATCTTCCCGTTTCATGTCTGGCTGCCTGATGCGCATCCGGCCGCGCCCAGCCATGTTTCCGCGCTCATGAGCGGGGTCATGGTGAAGACCGCCATTTACGGGCTGCTCCGGTTGTATTCCTTTCTGCCCACCGGGCCGGCCTGGTGGGGCGGTTTGTTGATGGGCATCGGCATTATCGGCGCCCTGTTCGGCATCGCCATGGCCGCCCTGCAACGGGATGTGAAAAGGAGCCTGGCCTATTCCACCGTGGAAAACATCGGCCTCATCCTGCTGGCCCTGGGTTTCTGGATGCAGAGCCGGGCTGCCGGGCATCATGTGGCCGCGGCCTTTGCCCTGGCCGGGGGGCTGATCCATCTGCTCAACCACGCCCTGTTCAAGAGCCTGCTTTTCATGGGAGCCGGTTCGCTGATGCACGGCAGCGGCAGCCGGGATCTCAACCGGATGGGCGGCCTCATGCGCCGCATGCCCGTAACCGGCCTGCTCATTGTCTGCGGCGGCCTGGCAATCAGTGCGCTGCCGCCCTTTAATGGCTTGATCGGCGAATGGTTCATCTACCGCGCCCTGCTCGAGAGCGGCACGGCGCTCTCCGGTCTGGCCGGGTTTTTCCCCCTGGTACTCATCGGGCTGTTGGCCCTGGTGGGCGGCATGGTGCTGATCGTCATGACCAGGATCATCGGCATCGCCCTGGCCGGGGAGCCGCGCAGCCCGGAGGCCGCCAAGGCCCATGAGGCTGGCTGGCCCATGGGGAGCGCCATGGCGGCCCTGGCTCTGCTCTGTTTGGGGGGAGGTCTCATGCCGGCTCTTCTCCTGCAGGTGGCGGGGAGGGCCGCAACCATGCTTGATCCGGGGGCGGCGACCATGCTGGCCGACACGGCTTTTGCCCCGTGGTGGCTGGGGCTCATGGCGGTTCTGCTGCTTGGCTGTATTCTGGCGGCGTACGGCTTTCTCCGCTGGCGGCAAGGGGGCGACCCTGTACCGGCCGCCGCTACCTGGGGCTGCGGTTTTGCCTTCCCCACCAGCCGGATGTCCTACACCGCGGAAAGTTATACCGAGCTTCCCCAGAGTGCCATGTTTTGCAGCTGCATGAACCCTTCAACCGAAGATGGCCGGACCATCGGGTTTTTCCCGGAGGCGAAATGCTTTTCCTTTGAGGCGCCGGACCCGGTGCTGGAGAGAGTGTTCCGGCCTTTTTTCCGATGGGCGGCTGATGTTTGCAGCGGTTTTCGCGGCCTGCAGGCGGGACAATTGCATGTCTATCTGCTCTATATTTTCAGTGCCACTATTCTGCTGCTTTTTTGGGTGGGGCAACGCTAGAAAGAGAATGAAGAATGGAAAGTGAAAAATGGAGAATGTCGAATTTTGCAAGAGTCTCGATTAATTTTGCATTCTTCCCTTTTAACTCCGCATTTTTAAAGAGAGAACCGTGATGCTCGAACTGTTCCTGCACCTTCTCCTGCTCTTCGGCCTTTCCCCTCTGTTGTCCGGGGTGATCGGCAAAACCAAGGCCCTTTTTGCCGGGCGGACCGGCCCGCCGTTTTTGCAGTCCTATTACGATATCTGGAAGCTGTTCGGTAAGGGGCTGGTCATCAGCCGCACCACCACCTGGGTTTTTCGGGCTGGGCCAGTGCTGGCTCTTGCCGTGCCGGTGCTTGCCTCGCTCCTGGTTCCTTTTGGCGCCATCGGCGCGCCCCTTTCCTTTACCGGCGACCTGATCTTCTTTGTCTATCTCTTCGGGCTGTCCCGTTTCTTTACCGCCGCAGCGGCCCTGGACACCGGCTCTTCCTTTGAGGGTATGGGCGCGGCCCGGGAGGTCACTTTTTCCTGCCTGGCCGAGCCGACGGTTTTTTTCTGCTTCATCGTGCTGGCCCGGCTTTCCGGCTCTCTCGTTCTTAGTACCATGTTCGGCTCGGTCCTGAATACGGCCTGGCAAAGCGCCGGCCCTTCCTTGATTCTGGTTGTGGCCTGCCTGTTTGTCGTGGTCCTGGTGGAAAATTGCCGCATCCCCTTTGACGACCCCAATACCCATCTGGAGCTGACCATGATCCATGAGGTGATGGTGCTCGATCACAGCGGCCCCGATTTCGGGATGATTCTCTACGGCGCGGCCATGAAGCTCTTTGTCTTGGGCGCCCTAGTCGTTCGTCTCGTGTTTCCCGGCACAACCGGGGATGTGCTTTTCGATACTCTCCTGTTTTGTGGCGGGATGCTGCTTCTGGCCGTGGTCATCGGGGTGGTCGAATCAACCATGGCGCGGCTGCGGCTGCTGAGGGTGCCCCAGCTGCTGGTCGGCACCATGCTGCTTTCGTTTTTCTCGCTGATCCTGCTCTTAAGGTAAGGAAATAATGGACAACTACAACCCCGCCAATCTGCTGCTGCTGCTGGTCATCCTCTTCAACTTCTTTTTGCTGGGGAGCAGCCGCCTGGGCGCCTGCATCAGGACCGTGGCCATCCAGGGAGGTATCCTCTCGCTGCTGCCCCTTTTTCTCCACGGGTTTTCCGGCCATTCCCTGATTCTGGCCGGGGGAGCGTTCCTGCTCAAAGGGCTGGCCATCCCTTTTCTGTTGCTCAGGGCTATCCGCCAGGTACAAATCAAGAGGGAGATGGAGCCGTTGATCGGTTATGTCCCGACCCTGCTCCTCGGCACCCTGGCCACGGCCGGGGCGTTTATCTTCAGCGACCGGCTGCCGCTTATCGAGGTGCATCACGGCTCGCTTTTTATCCCGGTCGGCCTGGCCACCCTGGCCACCGGTTTTCTCATGCTTATTACCCGGCGCAAGGCCATCACCCAGGCTCTCGGCTACCTGATTTTTGAAAACGGGGTTTTCATTTTCGGCATGCTGCTGGCCGAGGCCATGCCCCTGATGGTGGAAGCCGGGGTGCTCCTCGACCTGCTGGTCGCGGTTTTTGTCATGGGTATTGTCATGCACCAGATCAACCGGGAATTTTCCAGCATGAACATCGGTCAGCTTTCTTCCTTGAGGGAATAACATGATAGCCGCGCTTCTCCTCTTGCCCTTACTAGGCGGCCTTGCCGCTTTCTGTCTTCCCTCGGACCGGTTCCGCCCGCTGCTGCTGCCGGTCTGCGGCCTGGCCCATCTGGTGCTGACCTTTTTGGTCATCCAGGGCGGGCCGGCTGTACATTTGTCCATGGCCGGCAACTGGATCGGGGTTGATCCCTTAAGTCGCCTCATTCTGCTCATCGTCAGCCTGCTTTTCTGCGGCTGTTCGTTTTATGCCGTCGGCTACCTGCGCTACCGGATCGCCTGGGGAAACAGGATCTTTGTCAGCTGTCTGCTCCTGTTTCTTTCCGCCATGAGTCTGGCGGCCATGGCCCGGCATCTCGGCCTTCTCTGGGTGGCGGTGGAGGCGACCACCGTGGCCAGCGCCCCGCTTATCTATTACAATCGCAACCGCCTCTCCATCGAGGCGACCTGGAAATACCTGATTCTTTGCTCCGTCGGTATTGCCCTAGCCATGCTCGGCATCCTTTTTGTCGCCTACGCCGCCCTGGCCGGCAGCGCGCAGGTCAGCCTCCAGCTTGACGATATTTTGCAGGGAGCGGCAAATTATTCTGCTCCGTGGCTTAGGGCCGGTTTTGTCTTTCTGCTCGTCGGCTTTGGCACCAAGGCCGGCTTTGCCCCCCTGCACACCTGGAAACCGGATGCCTACGGCGAGGCGCCGGGGGTGGTCGGCGCGCTTCTGGCCGGGGGGCTTACCAGTGTGGCCTTTCTCGCCTTGCTCCGCACCCTGCAGATCATGGATGCGGCAGGCGACGGGGCCATGGCCCGGGAGGCCTTTCTGGTCATGGGGTTGGTCTCCCTCGGCTTTGCCGCGGTGTTTGTCATCCGGCAGCCGGATTTTAAAAGGCTGCTCGCCTATTCCAGCGTCGAGCACATGGGGATTCTTGCCATCGGTGTTGCCATCGGCGGAGTCGCCACCTTCGGGGCCATGCTGCATCTGATGAACAATGCTTTGACCAAGGGGGTGCTTTTTCTCTCCGCCGGCAACATCCATCGCCGTTTCGCCAGCAAGCGGGTGGGCGAGGTCCAGGGCGCCATCACCCTGGTGCCGGTTTCCGCCACCCTGTTTCTCCTGGGCTTTCTGGCGATTACCGGCTCGCCGCCTTTTGGACCGTTTATCAGCGAATTTACCATTCTCCGAGGCATCTTCACCGGCGGTCATTATCTGACCGGCGGTCTCTTCCTCTTCTTTCTGGCCGTAATTTTCATCGGCATGGGCAGCACGGTGCTCTCGGTGGTTTTCGGCACGCCGACGGAGCGGAAAGGAGACACCAATTACCGGGAAACTTTGGTGACCACCGGGACGCCGCTGGTCCTGCTTCTCATTATTTTGCTCCTGGGGCTCTACCTGCCCGAACCGGCCAGAAAGCTTTTTGCCGAAGCGGCCGCCCTGCTGGAGGTGAAGCCATGAAGAATCTGAATCCGCAACTGCTGAAAAACGGCGAGGCTGTTGGCCTGGAGTCGGTGCCGATCCTCGATTTTGCTGAGTTCAGCGATTGCCTGCTGGCGGAGGTGCGCAAACAGGGGCGGATAGCGGCCTGCTTTGGAGTGCCCGCAGCGGAAGTGGGCGGGGATCTGGAGATTTTCGCCCTGGTCGCCCGGGATCGCAACGCCTCTGTCGCCGTGTACCGAACCAGCATCGGTGAGCGGTTTTCCTCCCTGACTCCGAATTGCCCGCAGATGCATCTTTTCGAGCGGGAGATTGCCGAGCAGTACGGGGTGGTGCCGGAAGGGCATCCCTGGCTCAAGCCGCTCCGCTTTCATAGCTCCTGGCGGGCCGGGCACGATGCCTGGAATCGCCAGACGGATCAGCATCCCCGCATCGGCGAGATGGAGTTTTACCGGGTGGACGGCGAAGGGGTGCACGAGGTGGCGGTCGGTCCGGTCCATGCCGGGGTCATCGAGCCGGGCCATTTCCGGTTTCAGTGTTACGGCGAGAAGGTGATGCATCTTGAGATCTCCCTTGGCTACCAGCATCGGGATATCGAGCGGATGCTGCTGGGCGGCCCCCATCCGGTCACCATGGCCCAGATGGAAACCATTGCCGGCGACACCACCATCGGGCATGGGTTGGCCCACTGCCAGGTGCTTGAGGCCTTGAGCGGCTGCGAGGTTCCGGCCAGGGCCCAGGCCATTCGCGCCCTGGCCCTGGAACTGGAACGGCTGGCCAATCATGTCGGCGATATCGGCGCCCTGGCCGGCGATGTCGGTTTTCTGCCCACTTCCGCCTATTGCGGCCGGTTGCGCGGCGACTACCTCAATCTGACCGCCGCCCTGTGCGGCAGCCGTTTCGGCCGGGGGATGGTGCGGCCGGGCGGGGTACTCTTTGATCTTGCCCCGGAGTTGGCCGGAGAAATGCTGGCCCGGCTTGCGGCCGTCGAAGGCAATACCCTGGGCGCCCTGGAGCTATTTTTTGACGCGCCTTCGGTTATGGGGCGGTTTGAGGGGCGAGGCCGCCTGTCCCGTTCGGTGGCCGAGGATCTCGGGCTGGTCGGGGTGGCGGCCAAGGCCTGCGCCGTGCCCCGCGACAGTCGCTTTTTCCATCCCACCGGGGTCTACCGTCAGCTGTTCGATGACCTGATCACCGAGGAAACTGGGGATGCCATGGCCCGAGCCAGGGTGCGCAGCCGGGAGATCACCGTCTCCATCGAGCTGCTCCGGCGGATCATGGATAATCTGCCGGCCGGGCCAGTCCGGGCGCCGACCGGGCCGCTTAAGGGTAATGCCCTGGCCATCGGCATGGTGGAAGGCTGGCGGGGCGAGGTGGTGCATGTCGGACTCACTGACGGCGATGGCCGTCTGCGGCGCTACAAGATTGTTGATCCCTCCTTTCATAACTGGAGCGGGTTGGCCATGGCGATGCGCGATGAGCAGATTTCCGATTTCCCCCTGTGTAACAAGAGTTTTAATTTGTCGTACTGCGGGTTTGATTTGTAGCGGTTGGGAAATGGGTGCGAGACGCAATTAAGTCATTTTTTCATATGCAGTTAAAACCCCATTGACCCGCCGCCGAGCACCGGAGAGGCTGCCGAAAAAGGGATTTGCACTGTTTGAGGCGAAGCCGAGTTTGCAAAGCCCCGGCAGCATCGAGGAGCGCAGGGCATCCCGCCCCCGGCGGGACAAGGGGCACAGGGTGCCCTTTCTTTGGTTCGTTTCTTTGGGCAAGCAAAGAAATGAACAGAAAGAGAAAGCCTATTCCTCTGCCTGCGGAGCTTGCCTGGTAATCAGAAAAATATTTGCTACATGCGAATGGATCATGCTGGTGAGAGAATCTGAGGACAAAACGATATGCTGCAGATAATACGGGAACGGTGGCGGCAGGGATTCAGAACGGGAAAATTCCCCAGAGAGGAGCCGGTTCTTCCCCCGCGCTTCCGAGGGCTGCCCAGGTTCGGCGGGGATTGTCCGTCCGACTGTAGCCGGGCCTGCGAGGCTTTGTGCCCCTACGGAGCCTGCAAGCAGGTGGACGGCCGATTGGAGCTTGATCTGGGCCGCTGCCTGTTCTGCGCCGATTGTCCGGCCTGCCCCCACGGTCGGATCACCTTTGGCAGCGACTATCGTCTGGCGGTCCGCAAGCGGGAGGATCTGCTGTACAGCGGCGGGGAATATCCCCTGGCCCAGCCGTTAGAGCCTGCTCGGTTGAAGCTGTTCGGCCGCTCCCTCAAGCTGCGCCAGGTTTCCGCCGGCGGCTGCAACGGTTGTGAGGCGGATTGCAACGTGCTCGGCACCCTGGTTTTCGACTTGGGCCGCTTCGGCATCCAGTTCGTCGCCTCCCCCCGCCACGCGGACGGCATTCTCCTGACCGGGCCGGTCACGGAAAACATGCGCAGCGCGGTGCTGGACACCTATGAGGCAATGCCGGCCCCGAAAATCGTCATCGCCACCGGGGCCTGCGCTATCAACGGGGGGCCGTTTCTGCACAGCAGCGAGGCGGCTCCGGGGCTCGATCCCGTTTTGCCGGTTGACCTATATATCCCGGGTTGTCCGCCGCATCCCTATACCATTCTCGATGGCCTGCTGCGCTTGCTCGGCAGGAGATAAGGGAGGAAGAGATTTTGGCCGAGTTCTATCTTGCCGCCGTAAGCCTGATCTTCTGTTCCGGGCTGCCCGCCCTGGCTTGGGGCCGGCTGGCAAGGAGCGGCGAAATCCTCTCCGTTGTCCTCTTGCTGACCGGTGCAACTCTTGGCCTTGCCGCCTCGCTGGCCGGGGCCTGGCAAACTCCCGCACCCCTGCTGGCAATACCCTGGTCTCTCCCCGGCGGTAATTTCCTCATCGAACTGGACGGGCTGGCCGCGCTCTTCCTGCTGCCGGCCCTGATCATCCTCGGTCTGGGCGGTATTTATGGGCTCGGCTACTTTCCCCAGGCCCGGCACTCCGTGGCGGCGGGCAGGCTCCGTTTTTTTTACGGCATCCTGGGAGCATCCATTGCCCTCCTGCCGGTCAGCCGCAACGGCCTTCTTTTCCTCATGGCCTGGGAGGTCATGGCCATCGGCAGCTTTTTCCTGATCCTTACCGAGCAGAAAAAAGAAGAGGCCCGCCGGGCCGCCTATGTCTATCTTGCCGCTACCCACACCGGCACCCTGGCCCTTTTCGCCATGTTCATTCTTTTGGCCGGTCCCGGCAGCAGCTTTGATTTCCCCCAGGCCGCCACCCTGGACGGCGCCACTTTTCAGGCCGGGGCGATTTTCCTCCTGGCCCTCTTCGGCTTTGGCCTCAAGGCCGGGATCATGCCTCTCCATATCTGGCTGCCCGGGGCGCATGCCGCCGCGCCCAGCCATGTTTCCGCCCTGATGAGCGGGGTGGTGATCAAGATGGGGATTTACGGTCTGGTCCGGTTGACCAGTTTCTACGCTGGCCAGCCGGCCTGGTGGGGCGGGAGCCTTCTCGTTCTCGGGGTGATTTCGGCCATCATGGGGGTGGTGTTTGCCCTGGCCCAGCATGACCTCAAGCGGCTGCTCGCCTATCACAGTGTGGAGAATATCGGTATCATCCTGATCGGCCTGGGTTGCGCCCTGCTGGGGAAAACCTTCCACAGTCCTGCCCTGGTCGTCCTCGGCCTGGCCGGGGCTCTGCTCCATGTGGTCAACCACGGCCTGTTCAAATCCCTGCTCTTTCTCGGAGCCGGTTCGGTGATCCAGGCCACCGGCACCAGAGAGATCGACCGTTACGGCGGCTTGCTGCGCTCGATGCCGCGCACCGCCTTGTTTTTTCTCGGCGGGGCCGTGGCCATCTGCGGCCTGCCGCCGCTCAACGGCTTTGTCAGCGAATGGCTCATCTATTTGGGGCTGCTGCATAGTCAGACCGAAGGCGCCCCCTTCCCGCTCTCTCTGGCAATTCTGGCCGCCCCGGCCCTGGCCATGACCGGGGCTCTGGCCGTGGCCTGTTTTGTCAAGGTCTTCGGCGTTACTTTTCTCGGCACCCCGCGCCATCGATTTCCGGCTCCGCCCGGCGAGGCGCCGGGCAGCATGCTTTTGCCCATGGCCACCCTCCTGTTCTGCTGCCTGGTAATCGGCCTGGTGCCCTGGACGATTGTCCCCCTGCTGCAGCGGGCGGTTGGTGCCTGGCTGGGGTTTGCGGCGGCAGCCCTCTCTTCGGCCGGGAATTCGGAGGGGTTGCTGCTCGGCAGTCTGGCGCCGGTATATTGGCTAAGCCTTTGCGCCTTTCTGCTGCTGGCACTCTCTTTGGGCCTCTTTTCCCGTCAGCAATCCTTTGCGGAGCCTGGCCGCGAAAAGCGGCCGACGACCTGGGGCTGCGGCTACCGGGAGGGGACCCCTCGCATGCAATATACGGCGGTTTCCTTTGCGGAGATGCTGGTCTCCCTTTTCCACTGGGGTTTGTGGAGCGACATCGCCGGCGGCCGGGCCATCGGGTTTTTCCCCGCCGTGGCCACCCTTGCCGCTCATACCCCCGATCTGATTCTGGACCGCCTGCTTCATCCGGTCTGCCGGGACTTATCCCGATATGCCTTTGCGGTCCGCGCCTTTCTGCATCAGGGCTGGATCAGCGTTTATCTGCTCTATTCGGCGCTGACTCTATGCTTGCTGCTGCTCTGGTTGTAGAGTAACTGCCCAGCAGTACCACATCTGCGTTGTCATCGGCCCGCTCGTGTGCACTACACCATTCGCCGGCCTCTTCTTGGCTTTTGCGGACTGGTTCGTGCTATGCCGGCATCTTAAATCCCCCCCAACCCATCCCGCAAGGGGAAGGGAATTTTTTGTGCCCTTACCGCCGGCCTCGTTCAGGATAGCCCTGATACGCCGTGCGGTATCTGCTTTTCTGCCAATGCTCCCGGTCATGGCCACGGTTCTGTTTAAAGCGGGGCGGATAATCGCGGCCGCGGTCGATGATCACCACCTGTCTGACCACCGGTGCCGGCCGGTAATACACCACCGGTCTGTCGTATACCTGCACCTGCGGGTAGTTATCCTCGTACTGGTGGACCACCCTTTGCGGTGGATAATATCCCTGGGGCGACTGACCCCGTTGCTGGTCCAAGTCATTGCCGACCAGGTAGCCCAGCATTCCGCCGATGGCGGTGCCGATCAGGGTGCCCTTGGTGTCGCGACCGATGACCTGCCCCAGGATGGCGCCTCCGGCTGCGCCGCCAATCAGGCCATTTTGGGCGGCCTCCCCGGCCTGGACATTCTGGCTCACGAGCAATAATCCGAAACACGAGATGAGCAGAGTTCGTTTCAGCATTGGTTTCTCCTTATGAAAATAGATTTTTTGGGTTGGGGTGCAATCGGCTACGCCCCGCCTTGTGATTACACCTTACGGCGTACCCGGTGCTTTTCCTAGCCGATATGGGGCGTATCCGGGGGAATGTCGACCCGATGTCGGGAGGGATATGGAGAGAAACGAGCATTAACATGTATGGGAGCTGCGTATTTGTGGTCCTGCTGTTATTTTGCTATATTGATAAAAAGATGGCGCAAAGCCGTTCACCGTTAGGAAAAGGGCTCTGATGACTTCGGAAGAAAAAGATATGCCAGGGAAGAAACTTGTCGATTTCGAG
Organism: Deltaproteobacteria bacterium RIFOXYD12_FULL_56_24; assembly: GCA_001799285.1. Taxonomy (GTDB): domain Bacteria; phylum Desulfobacterota; class Desulfobulbia; order Desulfobulbales; family Desulfurivibrionaceae; genus Thiovibrio. The sequence goes on along the minus strand of MGTD01000013.1, from coordinate 33,510 downwards.
GAGTTTCTTCGCGCAGCGGGGCTCAAGATGACCCCCCAGCTGATGATGATTTGTCGGGAGATCATCGCGGCCGGGGATCACCCTTCGGTGGAGACCCTTTTTTATCGGGTTCGGCAGAAGATTCCCTGCAACTCTTATGTCAGCGTTGCAGTTCCCAACCTCAAAGGAGAACCAGGATGAGCGAAAACAGCAAGTGCCCGGTAACGGGCAGAACCAGCAGGCAGGCAGCCGGCGGTGGCATGTCGAACCGGGACTGGTGGCCGAACCAGTTGAATCTTCATATCCTGCATCAGCACTCCGCCAAATCCAATCCCATGGGCGGGGATTTCAACTACGCGGAAGAATTCAAAAAACTCGACCTTGCCGCCCTGAAGAAGGATCTCTTCGCGCTGATGACCGACTCGCAGGAGTGGTGGCCGGCAGACTGGGGTCATTACGGGGGGCTCTTTATCCGGATGGCGTGGCACAGCGCAGGCACTTATCGTATGGGCGACGGGCGCGGAGGAGCGGGTTCCGGTAATCAGCGCCTTGCGCCCCTTAACAGCTGGCCGGACAACGTGAACCTCGACAAGGCGCGCCGTTTGCTCTGGCCGATCAAGCAGAAATACGGCAGGAAAATCTCCTGGGCCGACCTGATGATCCTTGCCGGTAACTGTGCGCTGGAGTCGATGGGGTTCAAAACCTTCGGTTTCGGCGGTGGGCGCGAGGACATCTGGGAGCCGGAAGAGGATGTCTACTGGGGCAGCGAGGACACCTGGCTCGGCGACAAGCGTTACTCCGGAGACCGGGATCTTGAAAACCCCCTGGCCGCCGTGCAGATGGGCCTCATCTACGTGAACCCTGAGGGGCCGAACGGCGAACCGAATGTGGTCGCCTCCGGTCGTGACGTTCGCGAGACCTTCGCCCGCATGGCTATGAACGATGAAGAGACCGTCGCCCTGGTTGCGGGCGGCCATACCTTCGGAAAGTGCCACGGCGCGGGACCTGCGTCCCATGTGGGCCCTGAACCTGAAGGCGCCCCTCTCGAAGCGCAGGGTCTTGGTTGGAAGAGCAGCTTCGGCAGCGGCAAAGGCGGCGATACGATCAGCAGCGGCATTGAGGGCGCCTGGACGCCGAATCCGACCAGATGGGATATGGGCTATTTCGACATGCTGTTCGGCTATGACTGGAATCTGGAGAAAAGCCCTGCCGGCGCCCATCAGTGGGTCCCGGTCAATCCGGATAAAAAGAGCCTCGCGCCCGCTGCTCACGATCCGTCGAAGCGGGTTACGACCATCATGACCACGGCGGACCTCTCTCTGAGGATGGATCCGATCTACAAGCCGATCGCGAAGCGGTTCCATGAAAACCCGGAGGAGTTCGCGGATGCCTTTGCCCGGGCGTGGTTCAAGCTGACCCACCGCGATATGGGCCCGCGGTCGCGCTATCTCGGCCCGGAGGTTCCGGCAGAGGAACTGATTTGGCAAGACCCGGTGCCCGCAATCGATCATGGGCTGATCGACGAGAAGGACATCGCAGACCTCAAGGCCACGATCCTTGCCTCGGGTTTGTCGATCTCCCAACTGGTCTCTACCGCCTGGGCCTCGGCCTCCACGTTCCGGGATTCCGATAAGCGCGGCGGCGCCAACGGGGCGCGGATTCGTCTTGCCCCGCAAAAGGATTGGGAAGTCAACCAGCCTGAGCAACTTGCCACGATGCTGCCAATCCTTGCCGAAATCCGGAAGGGGTTCAACAGCGCGCAGTCAGGCAAGAAGAAGGTGTCGCTTGCCGACTTGATTGTTCTGGGCGGATGCGCAGGTGTAGAGCAGGCTGCGAAAAATGGCGGGTGCGAATTGATCGTTCCCTTCACCCCGGGGCGCACGGATGCGTTAGAGGAGCAAACCGATGTGAAGTCATTCGGTGTCCTTGAGCCGAAAGCAGACGGGTTCCGCAACTACCAGAAAACCAAATTCGCCGTAAGGGCGGAGGAGATGCTGGTTGACCGGGCGCAACTTCTGAAGTTGACCGCCCCTGAGATGACGGTGCTCGTCGGCGGTATGCGCGTCTTGAATGCTAATTTCGCACAGATCCCGCACGGCGTTTTTACCAGGCGGCCGGAGTCGCTCACCAATGACTTCTTCGTGAATCTGCTCGACATGGGCACGACGTGGAAGGCAACCCCGGAAGACCAAGACGTGTTCGAGGGGCGTGATCGTGTGAGCGGCGAACGCAAGTGGACCGGCACCCGCGTGGACCTGGTTTTCGGCGCTAATTCCCAGTTGCGCGCCCTGGCCGAGGTTTATGCGCAGGACGATGCGAAGGAAAAGTTCGTGCGCGACTTCGTTGCCGCCTGGAACAAGGTCATGAACCTGGACCGCTTCGACCGGATCTGATTGCGGCATAACGGTCTGCATGGCCCCGACCTGGAGAAAAACAGCAAACGGACCTCCATTCCAGCGGTCGGCATACCGTTCGCCGCTGGTCCGGAGGGATATTTAACTGCTTGCCGAATGCTGGTAAGCACTCCTCCTCTAAATACGATCTCTCTGCCACGTGTTGCCCTCAAGACCTGTATTCAGCAGCCATGAACAGGTTTCTGCCAAGTAGGCAATTGCCTCTTTTGCGCAGGCGTGCTAGAAGGGGGGATCGATTCCGTTTGCCAGGACCATCCCATGCGCCGCCAGATTCTGCTCTCCATCACCATCCGTTTTCTCATCTACTTCACCCAATGGCTGGTGCTGGCCTATTTGCCCCTGCTCCTCAAAGGCTATGGCTTGAGCGACCTGCAGATCGGCATGATCATCGGCATTTTTTCCCTCTCCTCCATGGCGCTGATGCTGCCGCTGGGGATGTTCTCCGATTTCTTTTCCCCCAGGCGGACCATGCTTTGCGGCGCGCTGCTCTATGCGGGGTATTTTGCCGCCCTCCTGTTTGCCCGCTCCTTTGCCTGGATCCTGGCAGCGATCTGTGTGGGAGGCTTGGGGAGCGCGGCCCTGGTTGTGGTGAGCGAGTCCTTATACCTCAAGCATTTCGGCCAGATCCAGCGGAGCCGACGGGTGGCGATCTACCAGTTGAGCACCTATCTCGGCTTCGGTCTCGGCCCCCTGGTCGGCGGCCTGGTGGTGCAGACCTCGCCGGAGCTGATCTTTATTTTTGCCATGGCCGGGGCCGGGGGGATCTTTTTTTTCTCCCTGTTTCTCATGGATTATGAGCCCATTGTGTTTTCCTTTAAGGAATACAGCGGAGATGTCCTCCAGTTCAAGCCTCTGCTGCTGATTGCCTGTCTTTTTGTCCTGGGCACCCATTTCGGGGTGGAGCAGACTTCGTATTCCCTGCTGCTCAAAGAAAAATTCGGCCTGCGTCCCCTTCAGATAGGAATGGTCTTTGCCTGCATGGGGTTATGGATGGCCTTGGCCGTGCCCCTGGTGGGCCGCTATCACGACAAACGGAAATCGGTGTTCCTCTTTTTTCTTGGGGGGATGGCCTTTTCCGCCCTGTTTCAGATGCTGACCCCGCTGGCGGTTGACATCTGGAGCCTGATAATCATCCGTCTCCTCCACACCCTGGGCGATACCGTGGCCCTGCTGGAGCTGGGGGTGCTGGTGGCGCTGCTTTTTCCTTCAGGGCGGCTGGGCGGCAACTCCGGCCTGCTCTACGGCGCCCGCACCCTGGCCACCTTTCTTGCCGCAGTGGCGGCCGGAAGTCTGAACCGGGAGTGGGGTTATGGCGCCTCCTTTTTTGGGAGCGGCCTGCTTGTCCTCTGTTTTGTGGCCGGGTGTTTTCTCTTTATCGGGCTCAGCTCCGCACGGCGGCAGGCGGTGGGTTGGCAGAGGGTTGAGGAATGAGCCAGTGAATAAGAGGTTGTGAAAAGGGGACATCATTTTGTCCCTGAAATCGCTTGACTTTTAACACAGTTGCTACCCTACTCAATTGTCCCCAATTGATTTATTGATTTCCTGCCTTATCTGGCAAGAATCCATTCCGCAATCCGGCTGACCACCGCTCTTTCGATGCCATTGAACCCATGGTAGGAGAGAGCCTGGCAAGGGTCGCCTTGCGATTGCCCATCTCTGAAGGAAAATAGTTCCTTTCTCGGGGCCTGGACAAGTTTTTTCATAAGGGCGGAAATATCCGCGAAAGAACAATGCCCGCAGCCATCAAGCTCATGATGTGCGACGAGCACCGGAATCCGCAGCCTTTCCAGGGGCAGGCCCGGAACCGGTCGTGTTTTTTTGTCGGTCAGGATAGTGGAAGTTAGAACGAGACCATCAGGCCCATCGCCATGATCAAGTTCGCTGGCGACAAAGGCGGCGGATTGCGTCCCTCGGCTCGTGCCCACCAGCCAAACCGGAATTTTCTCCTGTTGCCTTACCCAGGCGATAACCGCCTTGATGTCCGCCTCATGCTCGGCCGTCTGTCTGAAGCCGTTGAGAAAGGGATTCGCCTGGCGGTCGGAGGGGGCATCCACCACGATGGTCAACAGGTCATGCTCGACGAAAAACTGGCGGCTGCGGACAAGGAAATTGTTTTGGCCCCAGGCAAGGCTCCCGTTCGATTCAATCCGCAGCCCCCCGTGCCCGCCGGCAAAAAGAAGCACCGCTGCTTTCGGGGCGGACGGGGCAATAACGAGAAGTCGCTGGTTCACTCCGGGCCGGGTTGGAAGATCAACGACGCCGGAGGTAATTCCGGCATGAGCAGGGATTGCAAAGAAAGCAATTAGTATGACAAGCGCTGGCCCAAATGTTCGTGGCATGGCAAACCTCTGGCGATAGGGGGGCGGTTTTCAGGACACACTCGTCTTCCTCTCCGGCCAGATTCCCCGGGCGATTCTTGTTGTGGAGGTATCGATCCTCTCATCGCCGGGAGCAGGAATATGGCCAGATCAGCCTGGTGTTTGGCGGGTGCGCTTTGCCCTCGCTGTCCTGACATGGGATCGACACCTGTTTGTCGGTCTCGGGCAGAGCGGCAAGAGCATCGGAATTGTAAGGGGGTTGGCTGCGGTAAAAGGCCACCGGATCCATCCATCGCCCCCGCACCGGGATAAGGTAGCCGCCTTTTTTTTCGAGCACCGCATAGTCGGGGCTGTCGCTATACATGATGGAAAAATGCAGCGCATTCCGTCGCTCCCTTCCGGGGCCGCGAAAAGAAGAACCGGTGATGCGTTCCCGCGCCTCCTTCCCGGAAATCCCCGTATTGCTGGTTTTGCCGACCTCGTCCCCGCGTTTTACCTTTTGGCCGACGGCAAGCGGCGGCAACTCCAGCAGGTGCGCGTACTCAGAATACAACCAGAACGGCTTGCCTGTTTGTTCCGGTGAGTGCCGCAGAAACAGGCGTATCCCGACCGCCGTTTCGTGGTTGTCGAACATGGCCGCCACCACGCCATCCGCCACGGCGAGAATCGGCGTTCCCCGGAGCGCCGGGATGTCAATGCCGCCGTGCAGCGCCGGACGACCGCGCTTGCCGCTGTAGTCTATGGCCCAGCCTTCATCGAGGTCAGGGCACTGGAAGCGCTGGTCAAAGACCGGGGTGCTGCCGGTGATATGCATCCCCAAGTCAACGGCGTCATGGGGATCGCACCGGTCGGTGCAGCGCACGATACCGCTGAAGGTTTTGGTATCTATCGCGCCCATGCCGACCTGAGCCGCGAATACCGACCGGTAAATCAGGCAACACGATAAAAATACGACGCTCAAGCGGATAATTTTCATCCTCGACACCTCACCACGCGTATGCCAAACCATAAGCAAATAGATGATGGACTCCAGAATTTCGTAGCGCATCTCTTAATGGCCAACGCCTTACGAGTCATGCGGCTGCGCTTCTCTTCCTGTGTAACTCTGGCAACCAGCGGCAGGGGCTCATGGGCAGTGAGTACCTTGGTTTTGTCTGGGCCATGTCCCTCTCCTCGCAAAATAGTTTCCGCACGATCCCGCGCCGGGCCGCCTTGGCCGTGCTGACTCGCATGGGCAGAGAAAAGTCGGCTGACGTGACGACCTTGTGCAGCCTTTCCTAATGCGCCATGAGCGAGAGATCGCAAAAAGTCAAATTTGAGCCGGAAGAGGCCGCTTTCCCTGGACAATAATCGGCGGAGGCACCCAAGGTCAAGCAGATCGTCAGCCTGCCTTATGAAGCCAGGCTTGGCTCCGAAGTTGCTGCTTCCGGCCCCGAGGCGCAGACAGCCCGGTTGCACCCCCCGGACGGAGTTTCGGGGACAGGATATGCAATAATAAAGGGGGTAAAGGAGATAGCTTATTTCCTTGGTTTCTTCGAACCCGACCTGGACGGCGGCTTCACTGCCTCTCGCTGCGCCTCCTCCACCGTGGCCAATAGCTCTACGCAGTTGGCATCGGTTCCGGTTCCGGTTTCGACCAAAGGTATGAGCGCCGCCAGGGGATTGATCAACCCGAGCAAGACCGCGCTGCCGAGACGCTTGATCAGGCCTCTTTTGTCAACGCTGACTTTCGGCTTGGCAAAGTTGCCGGTAATATGGATGGGGCTGCGGACCACCAGAATACTCACGTCCTTGGGATGCGGCTTCAAAATGAGGTCCAATTGTTCGGCGCGGAGGTTGACGTCGCCGGAACCTTCGATTTGCGTGTCGGCCGTGTCGAGGACGATTGATCGGCTGGTGGCCAAACCGTCTTTTATCTCGAAGGACGCGGCTCCGCAACGGATGGCGGTCTCGCGGTCGCCGACCACGAGGAACTTGATGATCTCGCCGCCGTCCAGGCCGAGAAACTCGACCAGAAGATTGGAAAGCTTACCCCCGGAAGTCGCGAAACTTCCTTCGCCGGTGGCGGTTGCCAGCATGGCGGCAAGGCTGTTGCCTCGCCCGGAAATCTTGATCTTGGCGCCCATCGCTCCTTCGCTCACCTTCATCAACTTTACGGTAGGAAACAGTTTGTTGAGCCGCAGAGCGCGCAGGGAAATAGTGGCCTGCGCAGCAATGGGATCTTGCTTTGCGTTGAGCGTGATATTCGAGACGATATTCCCGCCCGCAAATCCGAAGTTGAGCGGCGCCAGAGTGAGCACGCCGTCGGCTAATTTCATGGTTGCCGTGAGATCTTCCAGGGCCAGCCCTTTCGGGCGGCGGATCTGGCCGGCGGTCAAGGTGACGTCTGCGTCGATGGCGTGCAACCGTTCGAGGCGGAAAGGTTCGTTGGGCAGCACACGGGCAGGTGCGGCAGGGACCCCGGCCATTTTGCCCTCGCTTGAGACCGGGCCGCGTCCCTTATCGGCGGCGCCGCTTGAGTGAATCCCGATCATCGGGCCCAGATCCTTCAGGTCGAGGATTTTGCTGTGAAATGCAGCGGCAAGGTGGGGACGGGGCTGCTTCGGGGTGAACACCGCGGTGCCGTTGATATCGCTGCCGCCGATGATTCCCTTGAAGTTTTCATATGCATATTTGGCGCCCTGATTCTTAAAGCGGCCTTCGATGGAAAAATGGGGCGAATGGGGCAGCGGGACCGGGACTATCGGATAAAGGCGAGACCAGTCGGGCCCGGCGATTTTGACCCGCGCGTCGACTTCGGCCAACTGCCCAAGATCGACAAAGGAGCCGTCGATTTCAAATGAATTCTTGCCGATCTTGCCGCTGGCTTGCAACGGAAAGGCCACGCCGGAATCGCGCAGCCCCAGCACACTGCCCGCCCGTGCCGACCCGGAAAAAGGCAGGCCCTTATACTTGCCGGAAAAAGCGATCACCGTGGGCAAGCGCTGCGGCCTGCCATGCGCATCCTGCGCTTCGGTTCTGACCTCGGCCCGTGCGTCCAGATCCTCCAGCCCGTCGCGCCAGCGGATCACGCCATGGTCGATGGTCAGGCTGCGAATTTCCGGTACCGGCGCCTCTGGGTCATCGGACTTGCCGAACACCCAGTTGCGCTTGCCGTCCTTGCTGCGCTCCAGCAGCACATCGCCATCCACCACGCGTAACCGCTCGACAATAATGACCCGGTCAAACAACGAGCGCAGGTTCGGGACAAACTCAAGACCTTCCACGGAGGCCATCTGTTTTTCTTGCGACCACTCCGGGTTTTCATAGCTCATCTTGCCGATGCGGATGGTGGGAGAAAAACCCAGCGCAACATTGATATCGCCCTCGATTTTCAGGTGACGTCCGGTTTTTTGGAAGACGTAGCTTTCGATAGGCGCGCGAAACCAGTTCCAATCGAACAACACCAGAAACAGCAGAACGAGGATGCCTATGGCACCTGCGGCAATCATGGTTTTGCGATACTTCAAGTTGCCGAACCAAGGGGAAAATTTTGACGGAGGCAAAAGAGAAGCTCCTGATTTTAAAGTTTTGGGCAGTCCATCAAGTAGTTTCCATGAGCATCCCATATTCCCCGGTTGATTGTCAATCCAGGGGGGGGAACAACGATTGTTTCGGTGGAGACAGATCCAAAGGATTATCGCGGCTGAAGCTGCTCCTCCGGGTCTGGCAACCATTACCCCCTCATGGTAGGCGCGGCTTCAGCCGCGATTAACTCGCAGGGGCCGACAAAAATGTCCGCCCCCTTCTTTTTTGTCGCAAAGTTTACACAACCCCCCCCGTCCCCTGTTCCCTTCCGTTTTAGCCCATAAGATTTTTTCTACTTAACTGCAAGTAATGACACGATAAAATATTATTCTTTCCGCTTGGCACACCCCTTGCTCATACCCCTGTACACACCATTACAGAGGAGTAAGGACGCCATGCAAGCAGCGTTGCAGGAACGACAGGATTCTATCCATCGCACAGGGGAAGCCCCCTTTGTCATGGAGTGCAACAAGGACAGTCTGGCCGGGGCGGTGAGCCAGCGGGCCTGCGTGTTCTGCGGCTCCCGGGTGGTGCTCTATCCCATTGCCGACGCCCTGCACTTGGTGCATGGGCCCATCGGCTGCGCGGTCTACACCTGGGATATCCGGGGTGCGCTCTCCTCCGGGCCGGAACTGCACCGCTTGAGTTTTTCCACGGACATGCAGGAGACCGACGTCATCTTCGGCGGCGAGAAAAAGCTCTACAACGCCCTGGTCGAGCTCATCGACCGGCATGCGCCCAAGGCGGCCTTTGTCTATTCCACCTGTATCGTGGGGATTATCGGCGACGACATGGCGGCGGTGTGCCGCCGGGTGAGTGAGGAAAAGTCCATCCCGGTTCTGCCCGTGCAGTCGGAAGGGTTCAAGGGCAACAAGCGGGAGGGCTACAAGGCGGCCTGCAACGCCATGCGCCAGTTGGTGGGCATGGGCGACATCAGCGGGATTTCCAAGTACAGCCTCAACATTTTGGGCGATTTTAATCTGGCCGGGGAGATCTGGCTGATCCGCGACTACTTTGCCCGGATGGGCGTCGAGGTGGTGGCCAACATCACCGGGGACGGCCGGGTGGGGGATATCCAGCGGGCGCACGGGGCCGCGCTCAATGTGGTGCAATGCTCCGGCTCCACCATGGATCTGGCTCGGATGATGGAAGAGGATTACGGGATTCCCTCGCTGCGGGTTTCCTATTTTGGCGTTGAGGACATGGCCGAGTCGCTCTATGCGGTGGCCGCGTTTTTCAAGGACGAGGAGATGATGCGCCGCACCAGGGAGCTGGTCAAGGAGGAGCTTTCGCTGATCATGCCGGAACTGATGCGGTATCGCCAGGCCCTGGCGGGCAAGCGGGCCGCCATTTATGTGGGCGGGGCGTTTAAGGCGTTTTCCCTGGTCAAGGCCTTCCGCACCATCGGCATGCAGGTGGTCATGGTCGGCTCCCAGACCGGAACCCCGGAGGATTATGCGGAACTGGCCGAGATCACCGACCCCGGCACCATCATCGTCGATGATTCCAACCCCCTGGAGCTTTCCTCGTTTCTTCAGGAAAAGGAGGTGGACATCTTCGTGGGCGGAGTCAAGGAGCGGCCCATCGCCTATAAGCTGGGCGTGGCCTTCTGCGACCACAACCACGAACGCAAGGAGATGCTGGCCGGGTTTGCCGGCATGCTCAACTTTGCCCGCGAGGTCTACGGCTCGGTGATGAGCCCGGTGTGGCGGTTTGTCCCCAGAGGGGAAAAATAGCCACGAAACCCACGAAAGAACGCGAAATTTGTAGCTACTCAACATCCCATTCGTCATTCCCGCTTAGCGGTGAAGCAGAGGTGGTGCCGTTGGATAGTTAGCAAAACTTTAGTGTCTTTCGTGGATTTCGTGGCCAACAAAAAAAGAGTGTACGCCATGGGCAAGATACTGCCGAATTATGTCTCCACCACCAATGCCTGCAAGCTGTGCAAGCCTTTGGGCGCCAGCCTTGCCTTTCGGGGCGTGGAAGGGGCGGTGCCCTTTCTCCATGGCTCCCAGGGCTGTGCCACCTACATGCGGCGTTATATCATCAGCCATTTTAACGAGCCCATCGACATCGCCTCCTCCTCGCTGGGGGAGAAGAACGCGGTCTACGGCGGCGGGGCGAACCTGAAGTTGGGCTTAAAAAACGTGACCGAGAAATACCATCCGGCCCTCATCGGCATCGCTACTACCTGTCTCACTGAAACCATCGGCGACGATGTGAAGCGGCTGCTCTTTGAATACCGCCGGGAGTTCATGCAGGACGGCGGCCCGCTCTTGGTGCGGGTTTCGACCCCGAGCTATTCGGGAACCCACATGGAGGGGTTCCACGCGGCGGTACGGGCCCTGGTGGAGCAACTGACCGAGGCTACGGAAGCCAACTCCACGGTGAACATCCTGCCCGGTTTTCTCTCGGCCGCGGATCTGCGGAGCCTCAAGGAGATCGTTGCCGATTGCGGCCTCACTGCCACCGTGCTGCCTGATTTTTCCGAAACCCTCGACGGCCCGGCCCTGCGGGATTATCCCCTGATTCCCAAGGGCGGGACGAAGATCGGCGATATCCGGGCGATGGGCGGGGCCAAGGCGACGGTGGAGTTCGGCCATACCATGCCGGAGCAGCTTTCCGGGGGCAAGTATCTGGAAAAGGCCTACGGCGTAGACCTGCACCGGCTGGGGATGCCGGTGGGCATCCGGGAAACGGACCGGTTTTTCGAGGTTCTGCGCGAGCTTTCCGGCAACCCCATACCGGAGAAATACGCCATGGCAAGGGGCCGCCTGGTGGACAGCCTGGTGGACGGCCATAAGTACGTGTTCGGCAAACGGGCCGTGGTGTACGGCGAAGAGGATCTGGTTATCGGCCTGACCTCTTTTCTGGCCGAGATCGGGGTCCAGCCGGTGCTTTGCGCCTCGGGCGGCACCAGCGGCGGGTTTGTCCGGGCCATCGAAAAAGCGGTGGAAGGCTTTGCCGTGGAGATGCCCCTGATCCACGAGGGCATGGATTTTCACGAGATCGGCGAGCTGGCCGGGGAGTTGAGGCCGGATTTTTTCCTCGGCTACAGCAAGGGGTATGCCTTGGCTCGGGGCCTCAATGTCCCGCTGATCCGCGTTGGTTTTCCAATCCACGACCGGGTTGGCGGCCAGCGGCTCCTGCATATCGGCTACCACGGGGCGCAGCAGCTTTTCGATCTGATCGCCAATGCCATGATCGCGGCCAAGCAGGACAACTCCGAGGTCGGCTACAGCTATATGTGAAAATACAGCAGCTATCAGCTATCAGCTTTGAGCTGATAGCTGAAAACTGAAGGCTTACCGCTATCCAAAAGGAGAAAACCAATGCTTGATACTGCCAAAGACCTGAGCAAGCACCCCTGTTTCAACCCGGCCATCAAAGGGCAGGCCGGCCGCGTCCACCTGCCGGTGGCCCCGAACTGCAATATCAAGTGCAATTATTGCGACCGCAAGTACGACTGCGTCAACGAGTCGCGGCCCGGGGTGACCAGCACGATCCTGAGCCCGGAGCAGGCCCTGGTCTACATGGGCAAGGTTTTGGAAAAGGAGCCGCGCATCACCGTGGCCGGTATTGCCGGGCCTGGCGATCCCTTTGCCAATGGCGAGGCGACCATGGAAACCATGCGCCTCATTAATAAGCATTTTCCGCAGATGATCTTATGTCTGGCCAGCAACGGCCTGGCTATCGGTCCCTATATCCCGGAGCTGGCCAAGCTCAATGTCTCCCATGTGACCATCACCATCAATGCCGTGGACCCGGAGGTGGGGGCCAAAATTTACAGTTGGGTGCGGGACGGCAAGGTCGCCTATCATGGCCGCCAGGCGGCGGAGCTGCTCCTTTCCCGGCAGCTGGAGGCGGTCAAGGATCTGAAGGCGCACGGGATTACGGTAAAGATCAATTCCATCCTGATTCCGGGGATCAACGACCAGCATATCCTGAAGGTTGCGGAGGCCATGCAGGGGCTGAGTGCCGATCTTTTCAACTGCATGGCCATGTTCCCCAACGTGGGCACCCCATTCGGCACAATCCGCGAGCCGTCCAAGGAGGAAGTTGGTGCGATGCGTACCGAGGCGGAAAAGTTCCTGCCCCAGATGCGCCACTGCACCCGTTGTCGGGCCGACGCGGTGGGTCTGCTCGACCAGGACCGGACCGAGGAGATGCGGGGCTGCCTCTCCGCCTGTGCCCAGTTGCCGCCGCTGCCTGCCGAGGAACGGCCTTATGTCGCGGTGGCTACCATGGAGGGCATCCTGGTAAATCAGCATCTGGGCGAGGCAAAGCGCTTTCAGATCTATGCTAAAAAGGAAGATTCCTTCGTTTTGGTTGAAGAGCGGGAGGCGCCCAAGGAGAATGGCGGCGGCTTGCAGCGCTGGACCTCCCTGGCCCGGCGCCTCAATGATTGCCGGGCCGTGCTGGTGAGCGGGGTCGGCGAGACGCCCAGGGAGATTCTGCAGAAATCGGGGATTCGTCCCGTGGCGATGGGCGGCTTTATCGCCGATGGTCTGAAGACGGTCTTTGCGGGCGGCAATCCCGGGGCACTGAAGGCCAGGAGACAGCCCTGTACCAAGGGGGTGTGCGCGGGGTCGGGCGGCGGTTGTCAGTGAAAGAACGTAACAGGCAGATAGTCCCGCCTTTGAACTTTCATTGTTCTGCTCAGGTATGGCAGCTATTTGAAGGTGACACCTCTCTATACAATTTTGTTACTTGCCATATTGCTTATATACCAAAAATGTAATTTTTTCGTTTAAGGGTATTTTCTGGCAACCGCTGCTATTTCAAGCAGTTATGTTAAGAATATATTTTTTGCCGGTTGTTGGCATGGAATGTGAATTGCTGGAATACACAGAAGGCAGGCTTCAGGCATTTTAGTAAAATTTATAATTTATAAAAAAGGAGAAGAAAGATGAGTAAAGTCGCAAGGAAGTTGCTGGCCGGCGTTGCCGCCACAGGGGTATGCCTTTCCATGTTTACCGGGATGGCTTTTGCCGAGGAAGACAAGCCCACAGCGAATCTGACCGTTGGTGCGTACAGCCAGTATATCTGGCGTGGATTTGAGCTGAGCAAGGACAGCATCGTGGTGCAGCCGTCCATGACCGTGGCGTATAAGGGTTTTTCCGCAAACCTCTGGGGGAATCTCGACACCGACCAGTACTCCGCCACCACTGATTCGACAAACAACTGGAATGAAACCGACATGACCCTGGCCTATGGCTGGGAGATGGGCCCGGTGGCCTTTTCCGCAGGTTATATCTACTACGCTCTTGATTCTGCGGAAGATACCCAGGAGTTTTTTGCCAGCGCCGCGTTGAACACCCTTTTGAAGCCGACTCTGACCGTGTACCGCGATACGGATTACTATCCCGGCTGGTATGCTACTCTGGCTGTTTCCCACTCCTTCCCGGTGCAGGGGGACGTTACCCTGGATTTGGGCGCCCAGGTGAGTTATCTGGCCGCTGATGATTCTTCCCCGTATAAAGAGGCTGACGGCAGCAAGTACAGCAATCTCCATGATGGGGTGTTGTCGGTGGGCCTTACCGTGCCGGTGAACAAATACATCACCGTCAGCCCGAAGCTCAGCTATACCTTTGCCTTGAGCGATGATGCCGAAGATCTCATGCGGACAAGCAGCAAGGATGGAAGCGACGACAACTTCCTCTACGGCGGTGTTGCCGTGAGCATGGCGTTCTAACAGGGGTTTCCCCCATTTTCTCCCTGTTCGGCCCGTCTGTTTCGCCAAATCCCCTGGCTGAGACAGACGGGCTTTTTTATGGAAAAAAGCATTGCGCAACGAAGACAGCCTGTTCCCGCACCTGACTGCGCTCGGGAATCTGCGTTATGGCATCAGGCGGGCTACCATGGAACACAAGGTGAGTCTGGATCAGGCTGTGGAACTTCCGGGTATCGGCCATCTGCTTGACCGGAAAGCGGATCGGCTTTCCGGGGGCGAGCGCAGCGGGGCGCCATTGCCAGGGCGCTGGCGATCAGCCCCCGATTTCTGCTCATGGACGAGCCGCCGCTGGCGGCGTTTGATCTTAAGCGCCAGCAGGGAATTATGCCCTGTCTGGAAAGGTTGCATGACAAGTTGGAGATTTCTGTGCTCTATGTCAGCCAAAAGGCAGGGAAGTGGAAAAAGGAACGTCTTGCCGGCACATGATTGTGCGCCGGAATCAGTCAAGTGAGGTGACAGTCATGGAGCATGTGCGAGGTTTGGTGGACAGCACCCTGCGCGAGGGCGGCCAGACGGCGGGGGTTTCCTTCAGCCTGGAGCAGAAGGTGGCCCTGTCCCGGTATCTCGTGCAAATCGGGATCGAAGAGGTGGAGGTGGGTATCGCCTCGCCGCTGGACAGAGAGCTCCCCTCCCTGGTTTCCCGCTGCCGCGGAGAGGCAGGAGTGAAGCGGCTGTCCCTCTGGTGCCGCTGCCGAAAGGAGGATATCGCCTGCGCTCTGCGCCTGGCCCCGGAAGTGCTTTCCCTCTCCGTGCCGGTTTCCGATCTCCATATCGCCACCAAGCTTAATCTCGGGCGCCCGGCGGTGGTGGAGACGGTGGCCAGGTCGCTTGCCAAGGCGCGGGCGGCGGTGGGCTATCTTTCCCTCGGTTTGGAGGATGCAACCCGGGCTGATTCGGCCTTTCTGCGCGAGATCGTTGCCATTGCCTGTGAAAACGGGGTGGACCGCATCCGCATTGCCGACACTGTGGGGGTAGCCACCCCCGGCTCCATTGCCGCCATGGTCCGCGGGCTGCGCCGGGATTTTGCAGTAGAGATCGGGGTACACATGCACAATGACTTCGGCATGGCCACGGCCAATGCCCTTGCCGCTCTGGAGGCCGGCGCCCATTGGGCCGACGTCACCGTATTGGGTTTGGGCGAGCGGGCCGGAAACAGCCGTTTGGAAGAGGTGGGGGGCTATCTAGCCCTGCAAGGCGGCAGACCCTATGCGACCACCCTGTTTCCCGCCCTGGCCCGCTTGGCCGCCGATTGCTCCGGCCGGAAGATCGAAGCCCATCAGCCGGTGATTGGCGCGGGGATCTTTGCCTGCGAAACCGGCCTGCATCTGGCCGGGCTCGCCAAGGATCCCCGGACCTACGAGCCCTATGAACCGACCTTGGTAGGGGCGCGGCGGCAATTGTCGTACGGGGCCAAAGTGGGCAGGCAGGGGGTGGCAGAGCGTTTGCGGCAGTTGGGTTTGTGCTGTCAAGAGGCGCAGCTGGGGAGGCTGGTTGAGGACTTCCGGGGGCAGTGCCAGGATTTGGGCAGGCCGCTCCATGATCGGGAGGTATTACAACTCGTGGCCCAATATAGGTAACCAATCACGGGGTAAGCCACAAAGGTCAAATAACCACGGACCGATCGCCGCAAGATGTGGTGCCCTGTGACCGATTACCAATATAGTTCTTGATTCGCAGGCCTTCCTGCCCTTACAGTGGAAAAAACAAGCGGGTTGCCAAAGCCGTTGGTTCGTTTTGAGAAACAGGAGAGGTACCATGGTGCAAGAAAATATTTTTTCCCTGCTGGAACGCACCGGTCCTTTCGCCACCGGGGACCGGCCGCCATCCCTGGCTCCTTTCTCCCCGGAGGCGCGGCTCTTCGCCCGTGGTCTGGTCGAGACGGGTATGACCACCCGCTACCGGATTCTGCGTAACCAGATCTTCGAGTTTCTCGATGTCCGTTCCTTTGCCGGGATCCAGGCGATCATCAATGATCCGGCTAGGCGTAAGCTGGCCAACGAACGGGCCTACCGGCTGCTGGGCAACATGTTCGGCATCGAGGGCAACGCCCGGGAGGTTATCCTGCGGATCAACACCTATTCGCGAACTGCGGACGGGGTGATCAACTATCTCAAGGCCAAGGTTCTGGCCAACTATGCCTCGTATATCGAGATGACCAACGAGATCGACTCCTGCAAGAGCCCGGTTAATCTGCTGCTCATTCTCTTTGACGACCGCTACCACAAGAAGGCGCGTTTCGAAGCAAAGCGCAAGCTGATCCTCATGAATCTGGCCGGTTCCATCGATCAGCGGGAACGGGAAACCGAGGTGGAGGCCAAGTTCGATCAGTTTCTCGAATTTTTGAACGAACACGTCTGGAGCAGAAAAAGCAGGATCGGCGAGCTGGAGATCGTCTACCTCCTGAGCGACCACGACCGAGAGACCTTTGCCTGCACCAAGGTCGAGGTCGTCGGCCAGGGCCACTGGGCTTACGGCAGCACTGCGGCCAAGGTTTTCGGCAAGGAAGTTCCCGGGGGCAAAAAAAAGGCCAACCAGAAGCTCACCCTGATCAAGCGCCGTCGTTTCCAGGCCAACGGGGTCGAGGTGCCGATCTATGTCTCCATCCGCAAGAAACAGTCTGAAGCCAAGGTCTTGAAGCTCCTGCGCAAGGGCGAGGAAAATCCGGCCGTGGCGGTGGATGACGAGCTGGGCCTCATGGGGGTGGTAGACTCGGTGGCCGAGGTCAAGGCCTTTCAGAAGCACCTGACCAAAAGCGCCACCAAGGCCGGATCCTTGATGACCCTGGAGGAGGTGACCGACACCCTTTCCGGCGGCGCCCATCAGAGCGGGAGCATCGGCAGCTCCGCCAAGACCCAGATGCTCAAGTTTTTTGCCCGCATGGGTGGCATGCGGGTGGAGTTCATCGTTCACACCAACCGCTCGTACCTCAACTATATCTATGAGCGTGAGGTCTCCCACGACGAGTATGAGGTGAAGCGGATCTTCGACTCGGGGGTAGCCCAGCTGCTTTTCCCGCAGGATATCTACGAGATCGACATCGCCGAGAAGAAGGAGGCGGTACTCCGCTGGTTCAGGAAAAGGATCGAGGAGTTTTGATTCTCCGCTGCATACCTGTTACTGATCGATATATTTATTCAGCATCTGCAGGGACTCGACCGAGTCCCAATGAACCGCCCCCATGAATTTTTCTCGAAGTATCCCCTGTTTATCGATGATGTAGGTTTCCGGCACCCCGGTGAGACCGTAAGCCTGGCCCGCCTTGTTTGCCGGATCGATAAGAATGGGAAAGGTCGTGCCGATCTTTGCGGCCATGGCGTCAGCCAGGGCTGGGTCGTCATTGCTGAGGACGGCCAGCATGGTGAATTTGTCCTTGGGCATCGAGGCGTATACCACCTGCATCGAAGGCATCTCCTGCCGGCAGGGGGGGCACCAGGTGGCCCAGAAATTTAGAAACACCACCTGTCCTTTGAGCTCGGCAAGCTTCCAGGTTTTGCCTTTGGTGTCTACCAGGGTGAAGTCCGGGGCCGGTTTGCCTACTTCCGCCACTTCCGGACGCTGGCCGCATGAGGCAAGCAGGCAGACGAGGCAAAGCATGGTGAGGGGGAATAATAATCTTTTCATAATTCGTGGTCTCCGGATCAGTACGCAGCATGGCGTGGGTTGTTGAAAGGAAAAGTTGTTGCCGTAGGCAGCCTATCTCGTTTTCGGACGCACATTATCTCGGATACTGCGCCGCAATTTCAGCTTCGAGCAGCTGCCGCAACTCTGTGTCGCCAAAGGTTACCAGCGGCTTGCCATTGACAAAAAAACCAGGGGTTTTGGTGACGTTGAGGGCTTTGGCATCGGCAAGATCCTGGGTAATGAGTCGCTCGATTGCCGGGTCGTTCATGTCATTTTTAAGTTTTTCCAGATCAAGGGCGGCGCCGGGAAGAAAGCGCCAGATCAACTCGGGTTGCGGGTTATGGTGGCTGGCCCAGTAGGGTTGAGATTGATACATGACCTCCAGGGTTTCCCAGTATTTGCCTTGTTTTTTCGCGGCCTCAAGGATTTTGACAAAATAATCCGCGCCGTCATGAAACGGAGCATACCTGATAACAAGTTTGATTTTGCCAGGGTTGTCCGCCAGCAGCTTTTTCACGAAAGGGGCGAAGGCGCTGCAGGTTTCGCAGGCAGGGTCCATGAATTCCACCAGATAAACCTTGGCCTCATCGCTGCCAAGGGTCGGAGAATGTGGCCGCACAAAGATTTCCGCATGTTCCTGGGCCAGGAAGCCGAGTTTTTTTGTCTGCTGATTTTTATAAATATAGCCGCCAAGCACAAAGAGAAGAATCAAAAAAATTCCTGAAAATATAACGACTTGTTTTTTCATCGGGAAAACCTCCTGTTAAGTAAGAGTAGCAGCGCTAAAATTGAGGAAAAGGACAGCAGCGAGAGCATCGGAATTGTTAAAAAGCCGAACAGGGAGATGTAGTCCTCGGTGCAGGAAACACCCCGGCTGCAAGGCTGGATGCTTTCCGGAATGATTCCGGCATAGAGCAGGTTGTGATACAGAGCAACCAGCCAGCCTGCCGCGGCAAGAGGCAGGGCGTACCGCGCCACGCTTTTATCGCCGGAAAAGAGCCCGGTTGCCAAAATGAAAACCAGGGGAAAGAGAAAGATCCTTTGATACCAGCACAGGACGCACGGAGGAAACTGCATTATTTCGCTGAAAAACAAGCTCCCCAGTGTTGAGACGCCGGCGACCAGCCAGCAGAGGAAAAGGATGGTCCAGTTTGCCCTGGACGTATTGTCTGAAAGGGTCATCTTTAGTTGTTCTCCAAAAAAAAAACCGTGGGCGTGGAACAAGCCCACCCGGTTATTTCATGCCATGGCATGTTTCCGCAAGGGGCGAAACTGGCGACGGCGCTAGGTATTTTGGGGTGAAAAGGTGGGGAAATCAGGCGCGCTCTGGGGGGTAGTCGATTGAGGGCGCAAAGGCGGCAAGGGGAGAGGTGAGTGGCTGAGAAACGGGACCGGCCGAGGAAAGCGGCAGGAAGAAAACCTCGGCAAAGCCGGGCAGATACAGATTGAGACAGAAGAGACAAGGGCAATCCGGGGTTGCGCAGGGAGACTGGGGCAACTCTTCGCCATGGCCGACAGGAAAACAGCAGGAACCGGCAGGGCCGGCAGAGGAGAGGGCCGCATCAGCCATGGGTAAGCCGCCCAGGGAGAGAAGGGCAAGAAGCAGAACAGCAAGGGCTGCGGATCGGAAAGCTAAGGAATTCATGGGGGTAATTTACTGTGGCGTGCTTTCCCTGTCAAGAGGAGGTGAGCTGTGCCTCTGCCGGCGGAAGGTTGAAGGAGATTGGCGGTCTGGCTTTGCTCACCGGGTCAATCTATTACGATCCTTGACAGTTATTCGGAAAAACGGTAAGTCCTTTCAGTAGCTTAGGGGTTTCTTCGTGTGAACCCGCTGTTTTTTCTTCCGTTTTCTGCCAGAACTGGGGAGCGAATGACCACAAAACCTGAATCCACCGGGAAACCTGCCGCTGCCACCCAACGTCTGCTTCGGGCTATTCCCAAGGTTGATGAATTCTTAGGCTGGCTGGATCCGCCTCCCGCAGCGCCAGCTTCCCTGGTGAAAAGCACGGTGCGCCGCTTGCTGGAGTCTCTCCGGCAGGAGATCCTCGCGGGCGGCTCGGTCAAGTCCGCCGATCTGACTCCGGCCGCTCTGCTGCCCCGGTTTTCCGTCCTCCTTGCCGCCAGGCTCCGTCCCAACTTCCGCACTGTCATCAACGGCACCGGCGTGGTTATCCATACCAATCTCGGCCGTTCCCTGCTGCCCGATGCGGCCATGGCGAGCCTGCTGGCCGTGGGCAGCCGCTATGCCAATCTGGAGCTTGATCTGGCCACCGGCAAGCGGGGCAGCCGTTACAGCCTGGTGGAGGAGATACTCTGCGAACTGACCGGGGCCGAGGCCGGACTGGTGGTCAACAACAATGCCGCCGCGGTGATGCTGGTGCTGGACACCCTGGCCAAGGGGCGCGAAGTCATCGTCTCCCGGGGCCAGCTGGTGGAGATCGGCGGCTCCTTTCGGATTCCCGAGGTGATGAGCCGGACCGGGGCCAAACTGGTCGAGGTGGGCGCCACCAACCGCACCCATCTTGGCGATTATGAAAAGGCCATTACGGAAGAAACGGCGCTGCTTCTCAAGGTGCACACCAGCAACTACCGGATCATCGGCTTTGCCTCCGAGGTACCGCTGGTGGAGCTGGTCGGCCTGGGTACACGGCACAATCTGCCGGTCATGGAGGATCTGGGCAGCGGCTGTCTGATCGACCTTTCCCGCTTCGGCCTGGCCAGGGAGCCCACGGTGGGCGAGGTGGTGCGGGCCGGGGTCGATGTGGTGACCTTCAGCGGCGACAAGCTGCTGGGCGGCCCCCAGGCCGGGATTATTGTGGGCAAGAAAGAGATCATCGCGCAGATCAAGGCCAACCCCATGAACCGGGCGCTGCGCATCGATAAATTTACCCTGGCCGGGCTGGAGGCAGTGCTGCGCCTCTACTTTGACGAGGGAAAAGCCATCGCTGCCATTCCCACTCTTGCCATGCTGGCCATGCCCCTGGCCGCCATCGACCGGCGGGCCAAGCGGCTGCGCCGCCTGATCGGCAAGGAGCTCGGACCGGTTTGCCGAGTGGAAATCAAGAACATTGTCTCCATGGTGGGCGGCGGTTCGCTGCCGGAGCAGCCCTTGCCCAGCCGGGGGGTGGCCCTTGCCCCCCTGGACAGGAGTGTCAACGAGCTGGAAAAGGGGTTGCGGGAGTTGCCGCTGCCGGTGCTGGGCCGTATCGAGGATGACCGGCTGCTCCTTGACCTGCGTACCGTGGCGGACCAGGAAATTCCGCTGCTGGCCAATTGTTTGAAAGAAGTTTTTGAGGCTAAAGCTGAGTTGAGCAGCTCGCCTGCTCATACGAAACTTATTCCCGCAGGGTGCAAAAACCAATGACCATCCCTTTTCTTTTTGAGGCCGGGCTTCTGACCCCTGCCGATCTTCGCCGGTTTTCCACCCTGTTCACCAAGACTGCTTTTGATTATTTCCCCTGCGAGACCGTCCGGCTGCTGCCTTTGGGCGAAGGGGAAGGCAAGCCGCCCGCAGAGTTTAAGTTGGGTCTTAAGCAGATTCGCGATAGCCGCTTGCCCGTGGTCGATGCAAAGCGGCAGGAACTGTTGTTGCCCATCTGGGGAGGGGAGACGCTCTGCGGCCTGCTGGTGGTCCGGGGCGGCGAATCCCGGCTCTACGGAATGCCTGCGGTCTGGCTCGACGAGCAAAGCCATATCATCTCCAGGGAGTTTTATCTACTCAAACAGAGCTGCCAGGATCCGGCCACCGGGCTGGTGAACGGCTTTCATCTGCGGGGGGAGCTTGAAGCCCTTGGCAAGGAGGAGGCCGAGTCGCCATCCTCGCCCCCGGCCACCCTGGCCCTGCTGGAGGTTTATCCGCGCACCCGCGACGCGGACAGGAGTCTCCGTTACATTGTTCGGGCCGGCAGCTGTCTTGCCTCCATGCTCGGAGAGGAGATGCACCTGCACCATCTTGGCGCCGGGATCTTCGGTCTACTCTGGTATGGGGTGGACATTGAACAGGCCCGTCAGCTGGGCGAATCCCTTCTCCTGCGGCTCAAGCGGGAAAATTTTGTCACCGCTCACCTCGGGATCACCACGGTGACGCCCCACGACCCAGAGGGGAGCGGCGCCCCGGAACAACTTCTGGCGCAGGCCTGGCAGGCCTTGCGCACAGCCCGTCTGCGGGGGCCTTTCAGTCTTTGCGGCCATGCCACCGCCAAGGATATAGAGTCCCATCCCTTTCGGAAAATTCCGGAGTCGACGCTCAGAAAACTGCGCGCCCTGTATCGCGGCAAAAATCTTTTCTCCCTGGTTTTGCTGCGCATGGATCAGGAACCGGTCAGCAATCATTTTTCCAAGCGGCTCCGGACCTTGCTCGGGCAGGAGAAGGGGTTGGTCCCCGTTAATCAGCGAGAGGCCTTTATTTTTTTGGACGGGCTCGACGTCGAGGCGGCCCGCGCCTGGCTTGCGGATTTCCGGAGCAAGATGGAGGCTATCGGCGGCAGCCCCTTTTCCATGGGGGTGGCTGCTTTTCCCTTTCATGATTTCAAGAAATCGACTCTTCCCCTGAACTGCCGGAAGGCTTTGCAGCACGCAGCCTTTTTCGGCCCTGATTCGCTGGCGGTTTTTGATGCGGTCAGCCTCAATATCAGCGGGGATGTTTATTATAACGAAGGCGATCTGGTTAAGGCCTTGGCGGAATACCGGCAGGGTCTGCTTCTTGAACCGGGCAATGTGAATATCCTCAACAGCATGGGGGTTGCCTGTATCCAGCTTAATAGGCGCAAGTCGGCCAGAGCCTCTTTTACCAGGGCGTTGGAGATCGAAGCAAAGAATTTTATGGCCTTGTTCAATTTGGGATTTGTCTGCCTTGAAAATCAACAGGAGGCAGAGGCAATGGCGCTCTGGGAAAGGGCGCTGGCTGTGGACGGCAACCATCCCGATCTTCTGCAACATCTGGGCATGCTCTATTGCCGGCAGGAAAGATACGTCGAGGCCCGTGAGGCTCTGGAGCGCTGTGATAAGTTGATCCGCAAGAATCCCCAGCAGGGGGGAGAGCCCATGGTGGTAGCGCGCTGGCTTGGCCGGGCCTGTGAAGCATTGGCGGATAACGGTGCAGCGATTGCCGCCTATCAGCGGGCGGTCGGCAGCAACCCCAGGGACGCCGGTTCGTTGAGCAGGCTTGGCCGGTTATATGCTTTGGAAAAACAGGGCGAGGATATCGCCCTGGCTCTGTGCGGACAGGCGGTTGAGTTGGATGGGGGCAAGGCATCCCACTGGTTTCGGCTGGGTCAGGTGCAGGCCCTGGCCCAGGACCTGGAAGGGGCAAGGCAGTCCTTGACGGAATGCCTCCGTCTTGACCAGGGGCAGGCGGAAGCAGCCATGTTGCTGGGCAGGATCTTCGCGCAGCAAAACAGGCTCGGCAAGGCCAGGAAACTTTATGAAAAGGTGTTGCGGTACTTTCCTGAGCATGCTCCGGCGCAAGCGGCCCTGGCGGCTTTTTCTTGATGGCGCATCCGAGATTATTGCGAGACTATCTTTACTGAAAGGGGTGGTGTGTGGCCAAGTTCAGCGTTGCATCCCACAAACTGTAAACGACTACAGTGTGCCACAGATGCGCGGAAGAGGGGGGCGAAGTGTGCTGTTGCACATGAGCCGCCCGATGACTGTCTGTCTGTCAATCGTCTGCAGAAGTGCGGACAATCATCGGCGGTAGCGCCCGATTATCATCGGCAGCAGTGCCGATAAAGCAGATGCGGTGCCCTGTGAGCGTTTACGAGGAGATTGGATATGAGAGTGACCAAGGCCGGGGTAGTTGACGAACGGCAGCAGTATTCGCTGGATAATTTTCAGGTGGGGGATTCCTGGCGGCTGTTCAGGATTCTGAGTGAGTTTGTCGATGGCTTTGACACCCTGGCCAACATCGGCCGGCCCGCGGTGTCGATCTTCGGTTCCGCCAGGACCAAGCCGGAAGACCGTTACTACAAGCTGGCCGAAAAGATCGCCCTTGATCTCGCTACGGCCGGCTACGGGATCATCACCGGCGGCGGGCCAGGGGTCATGGCTGCGGCCAACAAAGGCGCGGCCATTGCCGAGGGTCTTTCCATCGGGCTTAACATCAACCTGCCCTTTGAGCAGGAGCCAAACCCCTTCACCAACGTGCCCATGAACTTCAAGTATTTTTTCGTGCGCAAGGTGATGTTTATCAAGTATTCCATGGCATTTATCGGGATGCCCGGCGGCTTTGGCACCATGGACGAGCTGTTCGAGTCTCTGACCCTGATCCAGACCAGGAGGGTGAAGCGTTTTCCGGTCATTCTGGTGGGCTCTGATTTCTGGGGCGGGATGGTGGATTGGATCAAGGAGAGGATGTTGAGCGAGGGGTATGTCAGCGAGGACGATCTGCTCTATTTTCAGGTCATGGACGACCCGGCGGAGGTGGTGAAGTACATCAAGCGGACTGTGGTGTTGTAGCTATCAAAAGGCAGCGGATTTTTCACTACTGATCAGCTTGTTTAAAGTTACGGATCATCTATCGCTGGCGTAAGCGCAAGGGAGTGGGGAAAATCCATGAGCATGAACGAGGCGGATACCCGCTACCATCTGATTGACCCTGTACTGCGTGACAAAGGCTACGTCAGCCGTGAACGCATCACTCTCGAAACCATCCTGACCCCGGCTCCGGTGGAACCCAGTGGCGCTAAGGGCCGCCGCCGCAAGGGCCCGGGCCGTACCGACTATCTGCTCTGTGTTCAGGTGGGTGAGATGCCCAAAGCCCTGCCTGTTGCCGTGCTCGAAGCCAAGAAAGAAAGCGATGACCCGCTCAAGGGCATGCAGCAGGCCAAGGGCTATGCCGACTGTGAACGCTTCGATGTGAAATATGTCTTCGCCACCAATGGCCATCGCTATGGCGAGTTCGATTGCTTCACCAATCTGCAAGGAGGGCCATTTCCGTTTGCAGACTTCCCGCCGCACCCAGACTTGACCGCTCGTTATGCGAAGGATACGGGCATCAACATGGCCCGACCCGAGGCCGCGATGCTGTTTCAGGCCGACAGCCCTGCGTGGGCGCTCTCCCGTTATTACCAGGATGCGGCAATCCGCGCCGCCTTCGAGAAAATCTTGATTGACCAGCAGGCTGGCCAACCGCCTCGCGTGTTGCTGACGCTGGCCACCGGCGCTGGCAAGACCATCATCGCCACCAATCTGCTGTGGCGCATGAGTCAGGCCGGGCAACTACCCAAGCCCGCGCTCTTTCTGTGTGACCGCGATGAATTGCGCGAGCAGGCCTATACCAAGCTCAAGGCCGCGTTTGGCGACAACGCCCGCATCGTCCGAACGGAAAAAGGCGGCAACGCCGCCCAAAACGCCCGCATCCACATCGCCACCTATCAAACCCTCGGTCTGGACGATGAAGAAGGCTTTGCCAGCTTCTTGACCGAGCACTACGGCGAAGACGCCTTCAGCGTCATCATCATCGACGAATGCCACCGCTCGGCCTGGGGCAAGTGGTCGGAAGTGCTCAGGCGCAATCCGAATGCCATCCACATCGGCCTGACCGCCACGCCGCGCCAATTGCACGAAGCCAAAAACGCGCCTGCCGAAGACCAGGAAATCACCGCCAACAACCGCAAGTACTTTGGCGAGCCGGTCTACGAATACACCCTGATTCAGGCGCAGGAAGACGGCTACCTTGCCGCCTGCGAAATTGTCAAACGCAAGGCCAGCATCGACAACGCCACTTTCACCAAGGAAGAAATTCTCAAGGCGGGCGTCAAGGATATCAAAACCGGCCTGCCGCTGACCGCAAATGACCTGACCAAGAACGAGTACACCGGCAAGGACTTCGACGACGAACTGTTCATCGAGCTGCGCACGCCCAAGATGTGCGCCGACCTGTTCAAATTGTTGTGCGAGAACGGCGGGCCGGAACAAAAAGTCATCATCTTCTGCACCCGCGAAATCCACGCCGACCGCGTGACCCAGCACCTGAACAACCTATACGTGCGCTGGTGCCAGGAGAGCGGTCAGACACCCAAGGATCACTACGCCTTCAAGTGCATGGGCGGCGCCAACAACGGCTCGGACATGATCGAGCCCATGCGCGGTTCCGGCGAGCGCGCCTTCATTGCCTGCACCGTGGACCTGCTGGAAGCGGGCGTGGACATCGAACGCCTGAACGCCGTGGTGTTCTTCCGCTACCTGCAATCACCGATCAAGTTCTACCAGATGGTCGGGCGCGGCACCCGCATCCATGAGGAAACTCAGAAGTACAAGTTCTGGCTCTACGACTACACCGATGTTACCCATCTGTTCGGCACCGACTTCATCACCAAGCCGCCGCGTCTCGGTGGCGGCGGGGGTGGTGGCGATGACACGGGTGGTGGCGGCGGAGGCGGTGATGACGGCCCCGCCGTGGCCGAGATCGGCGGACAATCCGTCATCGTCAATGCCCAGGGCCGCTTCATCCTCAGCCGCCGCGATGGCCGCGACACGCCGATTCCGGTCGATGAGTACCGCCGCGAGGTGATCCAGCGCGTCGTCTCGGAAGCCCGCAACCTCGACGACTTCCGTGCCCTGTGGATCGAGGCGCAAAAGCGCCGCCAACTGATCGACCACCTGCTGGGCGACAACTTCAGTCCGGAGGTGATCCGCGAGATCGACCAGATGAACGACTTCGATCTCTACGACTTCTTCGGCCACCACGGCTACCACGCCCGCGCCCTGAAGCGCCCAGAGCGTGGCGAGCTGTTCATCAGTCATAACCAGGGCTGGTTCAGCGGTATGGACGACAAGGCCGCCATCGTACTTAAGGGCCTGGGCCACCAGTTCGCCCAGGGCGGCACCGATGCGCTGGAAAGTCAGAACCTGTGGGAAGTGCCGGAGATCAAGCTGGCTGGCGGCTTGAATGCCTTGCGCGGCTTGGGTGCGCCGGCGCAGGTAATGCATGACGCCAAGGCGAGGTTGTTTGGAGTATGAGCAAGTTTCCTCTAGTGCCATTGACCGAGATGGCTGATATCCATGATTACCTCAGAGAGCCAATCAGCCAAATAGAGCGCAACAAACGTGAGGGAGCTTATCCATATTTTGGTGCAACCGGACAGGTTGGTTGGATTGATGGATACAGGCAAGACGGTAGATACGTACTTTTAGGAGAAGACGGAGCGCCGTTTCTGGACGCGCAAAAAAACAAGGCCTACATCGTTGAAGGTAAGTGCTGGGTTAACAACCATGCACACGTCTTGAAGGGAAAAGTAGGGTTGTGTGATGATGACTTTCTCTGCTTCGCCCTGAATTGGGCTGACTATTCAGAAGCTGTCACTGGTTCAACTCGCCTGAAGTTGCCACAAAATACGATGAATCGGCTTTTGATACCAAAGCCACGTATTAGTGAACAACGCCAAATCGCCGCCCGTCTGAAGGCCCAACTGGCTGAAATAGAAACGGCCCGGCAAGCGGCGCAGGTTCAGTTGAGCGATACCCGCTTGCTGCGCTTCCGCATGCTCAAGGCATTCTTTGCGGAACTGGATGCAGCGCCGAAAAAGAGGCTTGGCGACTACGCCCACATATCCAGCGGCGTAACTCCTGCTCGGGATAACTCAACATATTGGCAACCACCAGAAGTTGCGTGGGTAAAGACTGGAGAAATTGATTTTTCACCAATTTCAACTGTGAAAGAGTCAATCTCTAGAAAAGCGTTGGCTGAATGTTCACTTTCATTGCTCCCCCCGAAGACTGTATTGATCGCCATTACTGGCGAGGGAAAGACACGAGGCCGTTCGGCAGTGTTGGAGGTTTCGGCCACAACGAATCAACATTCCGTTGCCGTTCTACCCAATGTGACGTGGGATTCAAACTTTCTACAGCTCTGGATACAATCGTCGTACCTCGACTTACGTGAACTTTCTGAGGGGCGTGGAGGAAGCCGATCTGCTTTGAGCGGTGCGCAAATCAAAGCGTTGGAAGTGCCTGCCCCCAGCAAGACCGAACAACAGCACATCGTGGCGCGCATCCAGGCTGTCATGACCGCAATCGACGCAGTGGAAAATTCGAGCAAGGAAGCGCTGGAGGGCATCAATCGCCTTCCCAACCGTGTGCTCGCGCAAGCCTTCGGGGTGTAAGCATGGCCAGAAAAAAAACAATCGACAAACAACCCAAGGCCATCGCCTCCACCCAGTCGCTCTCCAGCTTCGTCAAGAGCATCTGCGATGTGATGCGCCGCTCCAATTGCGCCAGCGCCTTGCAGTACGTGCCGGAGCTGACCTGGATTCTGTTCCTGCGCATTCTCGACGCACAGGAAGCCCGTGCGCGGGAAGAGGCCGAAGTGTTGGGCGCGAACTTCTCGCCCGCACTGCACAGTCCTTACCGTTGGCAGGATTGGGCCGCGCCGTATGTCGACAAGCCGGAGCATCCGAAAACCGCCGAGGGCAAGCCTTTCGGCTGGAAGCGGCAGGAACTGTTCGCGGCGGGCGACGGCAAGCTGTTCGAGTTCGTCAACAAGGAGCTGCTGCCGCACCTGCACAGCCTGGACATCGACATCCGCACCGGCCTGCCCAATCCGGCAGCCAGCCGCAAGCAGCGCATCATGGGCCGCACCATGACGGCGGTAGAAAAGGTGCGCGTAGATAGCGAGGCCAATCTGCGCGACATCCTCGACAAGGTGCACCAGATCAATATCGACCATGTGGACGACCAGCATTTCTTCACCCTGTCGCAGGTGTATGAAGACCTGCTGCTCAAGATGGGCGAGAAGAATTCCGACGGCGGCCAGTTTTTCACGCCGCGCGAGGTGATCCGCGCCATGGTGCACACAGTCAATCCGCAACTGGGCCAAACGGTGTACGACCCTTGCTGCGGCACCGGCGGTTTTCTCGCCATTGCCTATGAGCACATCGCCCGCCAGTTGGGCCAAAGCGCCACCAGCACCGACATCGACACCCTCAAGCACGACACCTTCTTTGGCCGCGAAAAAGAGAATCTGGTGTTCCCCATCGCGCTGGCCAACTTGGTGCTGCACGGCATCGACCAGCCCAATCTGTGGCATGGCAACTCGCTGACCCGCCGCGCCACCTACGCAGCGCTGTTCGACAACGCGCCCAAGACCTTTGACGTGATCCTGACCAACCCGCCTTTTGGCGGCAAGGAAGGCAAGGATGCGCAAAAGAACTTTGCCTATGAAACCAGCGCCACCCAGGTGCTGTTTGTGCAGGACATCCTTGGTGAGCTGGCACCCAAGGGCACCTGCGCCATCGTGCTGGACGAGGGCTTGCTGTTTCGCACCAACGAGAGCGCCTTTGTCGAGACCAAACGCAAGCTGGTGGACGAGTGCGATCTGTGGGCCATCATCAGCCTGCCCGGGGGCGTGTTCTCCACCGCCGGCGCGGGCGTGAAAACCAATCTACTGTTTTTTACCAAGGGCCGGAAGACCGGGAAGACTTGGTACTACGACTTGTCTTATGTGAAGGTCGGCAAGAAAACGCCGCTGACGCTGGCGCATTTCGGTTTTGACCAAAACGGCGAGGTGCTGGCCGACGCGCAATTGCCCGCCATCCTCACTGCTGACTGGCAGGCCGATGAGGCCAATGCCGGCAAATTCTTTCCCAGTTATGCCCGCATGCTGCAACAGCACGGCAAGCCGGAGGGGGAGAGCCGCTATTCGTGGACGGTGGATTTCGTTGCCCGCCGCGCCAAGGCTCGCGCCGAGATGCAGCCCCTGCTTGATAAGGCGGCACAAATCAAAGCCGCCGTGGTGGATTTTAAGGAACAGCTCAAACGCCTGAAGAAAGACAAGGCCAGTGATGCAGAGCTGTTGGCACTGACAACTCAGATACTGGAAAAAGATAAAGCCGCCCGCGATCTGGAAACCCAAGCGGCCAACATTGACGCTGCTGTGTTTGATTTGAAGGCCGTCAACCCGACGGCCGTGGTCGAGATAGACACCCGCACGCCGCAGCAGATCATCGGCAATATCGAGGTGCAGGGGCGCATCGTTGCCGATGCGCTGGCACGGCTGAATGTACTGATGGCGGCAGCGGCTGAGGCCAAGCCATGATAGACAGCAAGCGCAAGCTGATCTGAAACAGCACGCCCGAGTTCCTGATTTTCACCGGTCAGGTTGGTGAGCAGAGCATCGAAGCGCGTTATGAGAGTAAACGTGTTCTGCACACAAGAAAAAGAGGGAGGCTTGGATGAGCAAGAATAACCCACCGCAGACTCCCAAGAAAAATGTGGTATCCCTTGTCCGTTCATCAGCGGCTGAATATCTGACTTTTGTCGCCGCCAGTGGCCATGGTGGCGTCGAAGCGGTTTACGCTGATGAAAACGTCTGGGTCACCCAGAAAATGATGGGGATGCTTTACGATGTGGAAACCCATACCGTCAACTACCACCTGAAAAAGGTTTTCTCTGACAGTGAGCTGGAGGAAGATTCAGTTATTCGAAATTTTCGAATAACTGCCGCAGACGGAAAAAGTTACGACACCAAGCACTACAAACTCGCCGCGATCATCGCCGTTGGCTACAAAGTCAACTCCGAGCGCGCGGTGCAGTTTCGTAAATGGGCCACCACCATTTAAGGTGGTCAAGTAAAAACAGACAGTTGGGATACGGCGCTGAACTTGGTCGCCTACCCTGTAATCAGTTACGAATAGTTCGATAGTAAACTTAGCACCACCACAACGCAGGCAAAAACACAAAAAAAGGCCATGCCGGACAACATCCGGGCATGGCCTTTTTTATTTAGTACTGCTGGGCAGTTACTTAGCGTTAAGCATTCTCTTCCGCAAGCGGATGGTCTTGGGGGTCACTTCCACCAGCTCGTCATCATTGATGTAGGCGATGCAGTCTTCCAGACTCATCTGTACCGGCGGGACCAGAACCACGTTTTCATCGGAGCCGGAAGCGCGCATGTTGGTGAGCTTCTTGCCCTTGGCCGGATTGACCACCATGTCCTGATTCCGGGCGTTTTCGCCGATGATCTGGCCGGCATAGATCCGGTTGCCCGGGCCGAGAAACAACCGGCCGCGATCCTGCAGGTTGAACAGGGCGTAGGCCACGGTGGTGCAGGTGTCCATGCTGATAAGGACCCCGTTGACCCGGTTGATGATGTCTCCGGCATAGGGGCCGTATTCGGCAAAAACGTAGTTCATCATGCCCAAGCCCTTGGTGGCGGTCATGAATTCCGAGCGGTAGCCGAGCAGACCGCGGGTGGGGATTTTATAGACCAGCCGGTTCATGCCGTTTGCCTGGCTCATCTCCTGCATCTGGCCTCTCAGCATCCCCAGCCGTTCGATTACCGCCCCGGCGTACTGCTCGTCCACGTCAATGGTCAGTTCTTCGTAAGGTTCAAGAGTGACGCCGTCAACCTGTTTCATGATGACCTGGGGCCGGGTGACCTGGAGCTCGAAACCTTCGCGGCGCATCTTTTCGATGAGGATGGAAAGATGCAGCTCGCCGCGGCCGGCAACCACATAGCCGACGCCTTCGGTCATGGGTTCGACCCGGAGGGCCACATCGGCAAGAGTCTCTTTCCGGAGTCGGTCTTCCAGATGGCGGGAGGTGACGAATTTCCCTTCCAAACCGGCAAAGGGCGAGTCGTTGGGAATGAAATTCATCGAGATGGTCGGCGGGTCGATCTCGATCAGGGGCATCGGCATGGGGTTGTCCACATCGGTGAAGGTAACGCCGACGGTAACGTCGTCCATGCCAGCCACTGCTACCAGCTCGCCGACCCCGGCCGTGTCGGTGGCCATCTTTTTGTCGGACTCAAAACGGAAGATCTTGGTGAGCCGCGCCGGGATTACGCTGCCGTCGCGCCTGACCACGGCAATGGGCTTGTTGATGCTTAAGGTGCCGTTGGTTACCTTGCCGATGCCGAGCCGCCCCAGATAGGGGGAGTGGTCCAGAGAGCTGACCTGCATCTGCAAGGGCGCGTTGGGGTCGCCGGAGGGCGGGGGTACGTGGGCGACGATCAGCTCGGTGATCGGTTCCATGGTGGTGGATTCGTCGCTAAGGTGATGCTTGGCGTAGCCCTGCTTGGCAGAGGCGTAGACCACCGGGAAATCAAGGAGATGGTCCGGGGCCTCCAGCTTGACAAAAAGGTCGAAAACCTGATCGACCACCCATTCACAGCGGGCCGCGGGCTTGTCGATCTTGTTGATCACCACGATGATGCGCAATCCTGCGGCCAACGCTTTTTTCAAAACAAAATAGGTCTGGGGCATGGGGCCTTCCTGGGCGTCCACCAGAAGGAGGCAGCCGTCCGCCATGCGCAGGACCCGTTCCACCTGACCGCCGAAATCGGCGTGGCCGGGGGTGTCGATGATGTTGATCCAGTAATCCTTGTAGCAATAGGAGCCGTTCTTGGCGGTGATGGTAATGCCGCGTTCTTTTTCCAGATCCATGGAGTCCATGAGGCGTTCGGCCACTTCCTGATTTTCCCGGAACATGCCGCTTTGCTGGAAAAGTTGGTCGACCAGGGTGGTTTTTCCGTGGTCAACGTGGGCAATGATGGCGACGTTTCTGATTATGCTTTGATCCATAACTTTTTGACTTTCCATGAAGAAGGGTTCGTTCCCCGGTTGGGGAAAAAAAGAGGTACCTTAAATTAAAACCGGGGGAAAGGCAAGGAAAAACCAAAAAATCAGCAAGATAAAGCTGAGTTGAGCAGCTTGCCGGATTTTATGCCCTTTGGGTGCAAAGATGTCGCATACAGGTCCGCAAAGCACGGCGGGGCGTTTAGCGTGGACAGATTTACAAGCAGAGAGAAGGGAGCGGAACCGGCAGCACCAGAAAAGATCAAATCGGGACAGCGCCGTCCAGCTGTGAATTAAGGCAAATGTGCAGTTTAAGTTCCGCGGATTTTTGTTTTGACTCAGGGGGCCACTTTACTCCGCGTTTTTTCTCTTGAAATTAAATATGATGGCGTATATGCTACCAATATGGTCGCTTTGGTGATTGATACAAATGTCTTTGTCGCAGGGCTACGTTCAGCAGGCGGTGCCTCGCGCGAGGTGTTGCGGCGTTCTCTGACGGGTGGTTTCGAACCGTTGTTTGGGAATGCGCTGTGGCTGGAATACCAGGATCTGTTGGGGCGGCCAGTGTGGGGCGATACAACAACTGCGACTGAACGCTTGCAGGTGCTCGCTGCGCTGGCCCAACGAGGACGCTGGGTAACGGTGTATTACGGCTGGCGACCAAATTTGCCGGACGAGGCCGACAATCACCTGATCGAGCTGGCCCTGGCAGGGAATGCCGAGGCGATTGTGACCCACAATGTGCGGGATATGAGGCGTGGCGAGTTGCAACTTGGCAGGCTGCGTATTTTGACCCCCGCTCAATGCCTGGAGGAATGGCGATGAGTACTTTAACAATTCGGTTGCCCGACGATACGGCGGAACGCCTCAAGATGCTGGCACGTAGTCGGGGCCTGAGTACCAATAAACTGGTAGAGCAATTGAGCGCCCATGCTCTGGCAGCGTGGGACACTGAAAACCATTTCCGCGCCCTGGCGGCAACCGGCGATGTGAACCGCGCCCTGGCGATTCTGAACCGGCTTGATGCCGAGGATGCAAGGAAATAGATTTCGGTTCGCCCACAGATTCTGCGGAAGAGCCACCATGCCGACCGTTAAGCTGCTAAACTGCCTCCGTCCCCTATTTCCCCTTCTCGCCGACCACACCAACGTGATCATGGTCGGCGGTACCGGCCCGGCAAAACGCACCTGGCCATTGCCATCGCCCGGCAAAGCATCAGAAGCGGCAAGAAAGCCAGGTTCTACAATGGCCTCGACCTGGTGAACCGACTGGAGCAGGAGAAGCTCAACAACCGGGGCGGCCGGCTGGTGGAACACCTGTCCCGACACGATCTGGTCATCCTCGACGAGCTGGGCTACCTG
>MGTD01000012.1 GCA_001799285.1 Deltaproteobacteria bacterium RIFOXYD12_FULL_56_24 | reverse complement strand
TTTTTGCTTCCCGGCTGACTTTTTCTCCGGCGGTGATTTCGGCCAGCAGAGTGGTCAGGGATTCAGGGTCGATGCCATGGGTTTTGGCGCAGCCATTCATAAAGAGGGGGTATTTGACCTTGTCTTCTTTGAGCTGGGGGGGTGAGGTAAGTTTGGCCCCTTGTTTGCGCAGCCGGGTGATGATGGCGGAGAGATGCTTGGCGCAGAGGCGATCATGCTCGAAAAGTTTGGCGATCGCCTTGGTGTTACGTTTGATTCGGATTCTGATTTTCTGGGCTTCGCCCTTGGTAATGGCGGGAGCAAGCAGGTCGAGACGGAAGGCCGAAAGCTCCTCGTTAAGACGGTGCGCTTCGCTGATCTGCCAGAGGAAACGTTCCTTTTTTTCTGCCTCGACCGGCTGAGCTGTTTCATCCAGGCCGCGGAGAATATCGGCCATGGTCTTTTTCCCGGCGAGCATCTTGGCCGCTGTTTCGCGCAGGAATTCAACGGCCAGGGGCGTGGTCAGGATGGTGTCCTGGATAAGCCTTTCCCCCTCTTCAATCTTCTTGGCGATCTCGGTTTCCGCCGCTGAAGAAAGCAGGCTGACGGAGCCCATTTCCTGGAGATACGCCTTGACCGGATCCAGCTGGCTGTCGGAAAGATCACGGGTCTTGCTGATCAGTCCTCCGCCGCAATCGTCATCATCCAGGTCCACCGTGGACGGGCTTTCCTCGAGGTCAACCTCGCTGTTCTGCTCCATATCAAAAAGGACGGTTAAAGTGCTTGGCCGTTCAACCGACCAGCTGTTTTCTTCTTCCTCTTCGTTTTCCAGCAAAAGATCCTCGTCCAGCAGGACACTGTTTATTTCCTTGGCTGCGGTTATCCTTGATTGTCTGGTGCATTCAGCGTGTCTTGCCATAGCCTTCCCTCCCCATGAGTTTAATCCTCATTTTTTTACTATAGGAGTAGCAGCAAGGTTTGTTAAATAGGGGATGTACCCTATTTTATCGGAAAATCCCTGGCGCGGGGGGGGAGATATTGCATTGACTTGGCTGGGAGACTTGATAACATGGGGGAACCTGGCTTACAGACGCTGCATGGAGGGGGACGCATGACCAGCAAAAAGCGCATCGTGATCGCCGAAGACCACACCATTCTGCGGGAAGGGTTGCGGGCGATCTTGGATGACTATCCGGAATTCGAGGTGATAGGGGAGGCCGCCGACGGGCTTGAGGCCATTCGCTTGTGCGCGAATCTGGCCCCTGATTTGCTGCTGCTTGATTTTTCCATGCCCAGGATGAACGGGGTCGATGCCATTGCCGATATCAAGAAGCAGTGCCCCCGGACCAGGATATTGATGCTTACCGTTCACGATTCGGTGGAATATCTGAGCCTCGCCTTCAGGGCCGGGGCCGATGGCTATGCCTTGAAGGATGCCAGACAGGAGGAACTTTTGCGGGCCATCCGCACGGTGCTGCGGGGAGAAAAATACATTCCGGACGCCGTGGCCGGGGAATATGCAGCTCTAGGCCTTACGGTGGACGGCAGCAAGGAAGATGGGGAGGCGGCCTCAACCCTGACCAAGAGGGAAAAGGTGGTCCTAAAGATGGTGGCGGAAGGATATTCCAACAAGGAGATTGCCTCTCTCCTCTATATCAGCCCTAAGACCGTGGACAATCACCGCACCAACATCATGGGGAAGCTGGACCTTCATACTCCCCAGGCTCTGACTTTTTATGCCATCCATATCGGTCTGATTGAGGTGGAAAGAGGGCAGGCCTCGCCCAGATAGTGTCGCCGCCCTCCGGAGCAATCGCCCACCATTGCCTCTGCTGGGATTCTCGAATGCGCGCTTTTTTTCAAAGTGAAGATTTTCCCGCTCTGTGCTATCCTTGCGCCACAAAATTTTCGTAACGGATCACGGGGTATGCCCCAAGGGGTCAAATAACCACGGAATCACCCTTCGGGTATAAGTTTCGTATTGAGCAGACAAGCTGCTCAACTCAGCTAAAAGCGGTCACAGGGTGCCGCAGGTTGCGGCAAGCGGGGCGGCGATGCGTACTGTTGTCCGTGAGCCGGACCGATCGCCGCAAGATGTGGTGCCCTGTGATCGCTTACAAATTTTCCGGTCCATCTTAACAGGAGTTGCCCCAATGAGCGTTGAGCCCAATAAAATCATCTATTCCATGGTTCGGGTCGCCAAGTTTTACGACAAGAAGCCGATCTTAAAAGACATCAGCCTCTCCTATTTCTACGGAGCCAAGATCGGGGTCCTGGGCATGAACGGCTCGGGCAAGTCGTCGCTGCTGCGGATCCTGGCCGGGGTGGACAAGGAGTTCAACGGCGAGACCCACATCTCCCCAGGGTTGACCGTGGGCTATCTGGAGCAGGAGCCGCTTTTGGACGAGGGGAGGACCGTGATCGAGATCGTCCGCGAAGGGGCGCAGGAGGCGGTTGATCTTTTGGCCGAGTTCGAGGAGATCAACAACAGGTTCGCTGAGCCCATGGATGATGAGGCGATGGACAAGCTCATCGCCCGGCAAGGGGTGGTGCAGGAGAAGCTCGACACCCTGGATGCCTGGGATCTTGACGCCCGGCTCGACATGGCCATGGACGCCCTTCGCTGTCCGCCGGGGGAGACCGAGGTTTCGGTGCTTTCCGGCGGCGAGAAGCGGCGGGTTGCCCTTTGCCGGTTGCTTTTGAAAAAGCCCGACATCCTGCTGCTCGATGAGCCCACCAACCATTTGGACGCCGAAACCGTCTCCTGGCTGGAGCAGCATCTCCAGCGCTACGAAGGCACGGTCATCGCCGTGACCCATGACCGTTACTTCCTCGACAACGTGGCCGGCTGGATTCTGGAGCTGGACCGGGGTCAGGGCATCCCCTGGAAGGGCAACTACTCCTCCTGGCTGGAGCAGAAGGAAAAGCGACTGGCCAAGGAGGAGAAGGAAGAGAGCAAGCGGCGCAAGACTCTGCAGCACGAGCTGGAGTGGATCCGCATGAGTCCCAAGGGCAGGCACGCCAAGTCAAAGGCCAGAATCCAGGCCTATGAAGAGCTGTTGGGCAAGGAGGCGGAAAAGAGGACCAAGGATCTGGAGATCTACATCCCGCCCGGACCGCGCCTTGGCAAGATCGTTATTGAGGCCGAGGGGTTAGCCAAATCATTCGGAGACCGGTTGCTTTTTGAAGGCCTGACCTTTTCCCTGCCCCCCGGCGGCATCGTCGGGGTGATCGGCCCCAACGGCGCGGGCAAGACCACCCTGTTTAAAATGATTACCGGCCAGGATCAGCCCGATTCCGGCAGCATCCGTCTGGGCGAGGCGGTTAAGCTCGCCTATGTGGATCAGTCCCGTGATGTGCTGGACCCGGAGCAGACGATCTGGCAGGCCATCAGCGAAGGCCAGGAAACCATCACCATGGGCGACCGCGAGGTGAACTCCCGCGCTTATGTGGGACGGTTCAACTTTTCCGGCACAGACCAGCAGAAAAAGGTGGGGTTGCTCTCCGGCGGCCAGCGCAACCGGGTGCATCTGGCCAGGATGCTGAAAGAAGGGGCCAATGTGCTCCTGCTCGACGAGCCCACCAACGATCTCGATGTCAGCGCCCTGCGGGCTCTCGAGGAGGCGCTGGAAAACTTCGGCGGCTGCGCGGTGGTTATCAGCCATGACCGTTGGTTTCTGGACCGGATTGCCACCCACATGTTGGCTTTTGAGGGGGATTCCCAGGTGGTCTGGTTCGACGGCAACTACTCCGAATACGAGGCCGATCGCAAGGCCCGCCTGGGCGATGCCGCCAATCAGCCGCACCGGATCAAGTACCGCCATCTGACCAGGGTGTGAGCTGGGCTGTGAGCGATCACATGGCACCACATCTTGCGGCGATCGGTCCGGCTCACGTACAAAAGTACGCATCGCCGTCCCGCTTGCCGCAACCTGCGGCACCCTGTGATCACTTATTGACCCCCAAGGCATACCCTGTGATCTGTTACGCTGGTCTTAGTCCGCGGAAAATTTTACGGCGGCATGGACGACGGCAGACCGCCGCCTCAACCCCGATTTCTGGAGAGGCTGTTAATGGACGAGAAGATACCTCTTTCTTTGGACACATCAGAAAGCCATTTCCGGCACCGCTCTTTCGTCGTTATTTCCTGGATAGCGATCGTCGCTTTGCTTTTGATGGCCGGGCATCATTTGCAGGCCGCCCGCCAACTGCCCGCCGGTCTTGACGCGGCGTTTGCCGCAGCTTTGCTGGGCAATCTGTGCCTGTTCAAACGGCACCACCGCTTGCGGCCGGCTATCCAAATAGGCCTGGGCCTGGGGGCGGCTAGTATAATCGGTCTTTCTACCCTGGAGTCAGAGTTGCATAATGGCGGCCATCTCTGGTTCTTCGTCTTGCCTCTGGCCTCGATTTATCTGTTGGGTAAAAAGGAGGGGTCATTATGGGCCGTTTTCTATTTTCTGGTCCTTCTCCTGGTCAGCCCAGGCAATCAGCCACAGCTTGACACTTACGGAATCAGCTTCTTCCTCGCCTATGCAGTGGTGGTCGGTTTTGCTTATACTTATGAGCTGCTGCGGGAAGAGGCGGAAACAGGGTTTGCTGCGGCAAACGCCAAACTTGCCGGGATTTCCCGGACTCTCTCCCGCTATCTTTCTCCGCAGATTCGCGCCGGGATCCTCTCCGGGCTAAGCACCGCCAGAGTCGAGACCAAGCGCAAACAACTCACCTTCTTTTTTGCCGACATCGTCAATTTTACCTCGACCACCGAGCATATTGAGCCGGAGGCCATGACCGCCCTGCTCAACAGCTATTTTGAGGAGATGGCAAAGATCATTATGATGCATGGCGGCACCGTTGACAAGTACATCGGCGATGCCATCGTCGCCTTCTTTGGCGATCCTGAAAGCAAGGGGACGCGGGAAGATGCGCTGGCCGCGGTTCGGATGGCCATCGAGATGCGGCAACGGATGGGCGAACTCCGGGAACAGTGGCTGCAGCATGGGCTCACCGAGCCTTTTCATATCAGGATGGGCCTTGCCAGCGGGTTTGCCACGGTGGGAAATTTCGGGACCGAAGAGCATCTGCACTACACCGCCATCGGCTCGCAGGTTAATCTGGCCGCCAGACTTGAGACCCTGGCGCAGGCCGATCAGATTCTCATCTCGGAAGCCACCTACCGGCTGGTCGAGGGAGAGATCTTCTGCCAGCTTGCGGGCGAGTTTACCGTCAAGGGAATATCCTATCCGGTCAATGCTTATCAGGTTGTTGACTTGCTGGATAAAGTCGAGGAGAGAAACACGCCGGTCCGGCACCAAGAGAAAGGTTTTCTCCTGGAACTCGAACCGGCCTTATTGAGTGATGATGCCCGGAAACAAGCGAGCCGTGTTTTGCGGGAGAGTCTGGCGAGGCTGCATTGATTTCTTTTTCTGATTAGCGCTGATCAGGGATTACTTTGAGGCGCAAGACCAATGCTTGAAGAACAGTTGGCAAAATATTTTGCTTTTACGAATTTCAAAAAGGGCCAGAAAGAGGTTATTGATAACCTGCTGGCCGGTCAGTCGGCGTCGGCGATCTTTCCCACCGGGGCCGGGAAATCTCTTTGCTATCAGCTGCCCGCCTTGATGCTGCCGGGCCTCACCCTGGTTGTGTCGCCCCTGCTGTCACTCATGAAGGATCAGATTGATTTTCTGCAGAGTCACGATATCCCGGCCGCCCGCCTTGATTCCACTCTGGACCGGCAGTCCTTCAACACCGTTTTAGAGCAGGCCCGAAATGGCGGTTTGAAGATATTGATGATCTCGGTGGAGCGGTTTCGTAATGAGCGTTTTCGTTTGCAGCTTAAGCGAATGAATATCTCGCTTCTGGTAGTGGATGAGGCTCATTGCATCTCGGAATGGGGGCATAATTTCCGCCCGGATTATCTCAAGCTTCCCGAATATCGACGGGAGTTCGGGATCAAGCAGGTCCTGCTGATGACCGCCACGGCCACCCCGCCGGTGGTCGATGATATGTGCGCGAAATTTGCCGTGGCTCGGGACAGGGTCACGGCCACCGGGTTTTATCGGGACAATCTTTTTTTGCAGATCAGCCCGGTTTTGTTGGCCAATAAAGATGCGAGCCTTGTCCGGCGGCTTATGGAAGCGCCGGAGCAGCCGACCATTGTCTATGTGACCTTGCAGAAAACCGCGGAGCAGGTGGCCGCCATCCTTACCAAATCAGGCATCAAGGTCTCGGCCTATCATGCCGGCATGCCAAGCGAGGCACGGGAAGAGATCCAGCAGCGATTCATGACCGGCCAGCTCAGCTGCGTGGTCGCTACCATCGCCTTTGGCATGGGCATTGACAAGCGGGATATCCGGCGGGTTATTCATTATGATCTGCCCAAGTCCCTGGAAAATTACAGCCAAGAAACCGGGCGCTCCGGCCGGGATGGCGAACCTTCTTTCTGTGAGGTGCTGGCTGGTCTTGAGCGGCTCAACGTCCTGGAGAATTTCACCTATGGCGACACCCCGGAAAAAGAGGCGATTATCGCAATCCTTCTTGAATTTACGAAAAACCCCGGCAGATACGAGATAAAACTGACTGATCTTGCCCGGCAGCTCAATATCCGTCTGCTGCCTTTAAAGACCTTGCTGGTCTATCTGGAGATGGAGGGCGTGTTGTGGCCGAAGTATACCTTCATGCAGGAATATTCCTTTAAGCTGCTGCGGCCGGCCGAGGAGATCATCGGCCTGTTTGTCGATGAAAGGCAGCGTTTCGTGAGGGCCCTCTTTGAAAATTGTCAGACCAAGAAAATCTGGACCATTGTTGATGTCCAGGGCGTTATGAATCAGTATAATGCCGAGCGTCAGCGGGTGGTGGTGGCCCTGGAATATTTTGAGGAGCAGGGCTTGATCGAGTTGCAGGCCAAACAGGCGATCGATGTCTACGAAATCACCTCTGAGCCTATTGAGGTCGAGGGGCTGGCCGAGAAGATCTATAAGGTTTTTCAGAATCGGGAACTTCAGGAGATCGGGCGCTTGGCGCAGGTGATGGATTTTCTGGAAAGCGACAA
The DNA here is from genome assembly GCA_001799285.1 of Deltaproteobacteria bacterium RIFOXYD12_FULL_56_24. Lineage (GTDB taxonomy): Bacteria > Desulfobacterota > Desulfobulbia > Desulfobulbales > Desulfurivibrionaceae > Thiovibrio. The sequence goes on along the minus strand of MGTD01000012.1, from coordinate 64,307 downwards.
ATGTTTAAGCTATCAATTGGCCGGTTATTTCGGGGAACAGATCAGCGGTTCGGGCTGCGGTCATTGTTCGGTGTGCCAGGGGACGCCGGCCCGGTTAGAGAGGAATGCGGTAAGCCAGGATTTGTCCGGGCTGGATTTTGAGAGACTGACTGCCGGGTTTATAAAGCTTGCCGGCGCCAGGCTTTCCGGCACCAGCCTGGCCCGATTTCTCTGCGGGATCGCCATGCCCGCCTTCAGCCCGAGGGAGATCAAACAACTCGACGGTTTTGCTGCCCTGGAAGACTACTCCTTCCCAGTGGTGCGGGGCTGGGCCGAGTCGCATCTGCAGAGAAAAACCTGTTAGGCTTGGCTTAGGCCTGGGGGGCGGCCATGTCCCGATTAAAATACTCTTGGACGCACCTGAAAAAGTACATTATAATGTACAAAATTAATATGGAAAGGTGTCGTCATGCAAAGACTGAGAATCGACCAAGATATAAGGTCAATGTCAGAGTTCAGAACCGGGATCGCCTCTTTTTTAAAGCAAGTGCATGACACGAAAAGACCGCTCATCATCACTCAGCATGGCAAAGGCGCTGCCGTGCTTCTGGATGTCGGCGAATATGAGGCTATGCAGGAAAAACTGGAATTATTGCAAGATATCCAAACTTCCATCAGCCAGATCGAAAACGGGGAAGGCGTAACCCATAAAGACGCCAGGGAAATGATATTATCGCGAGCAGCCAAATGAAAATTGTTTGGTCTCCGCTGGCGATTGATAGAGCTGCGGAAATTGCCGCGTTCATTTCCTCGGATAACCCTGCGGCAGCCCGGGAGTGGCTGGATAAAATTTTTGCAAAAATTGCTCTTCTCAGCTCATCCCCGGAAATTGGTCGTGTTGTCCCGGAGATTGAGAGAAAAGAAATACGAGAAATAATCTTTGGGAATTACCGCATCATCTATCGGCTTGAAAGCGTAAGTATTTCCATACTTACAATCCGGCACGGCAAACAGCTATTGCCCGTGGATGAAATCCTGACATAACAAATCAAGCAAACATCCTTGATCCGTGGACACCTCGCTGTTCTTGCCTGTAGTCAGCGTTGATAGACGCTGAAGGTGTATGCTTCCGGGCCGTTCACTCGTTCTGCGGAGATTTTGCGTAATTGTTCGGGGTCAAACTCGGGGAACAAGACCTCTCCGTCCACCTCTCGGTCAAGCACGGTGAGATAGATGGCCTCGGCCATCTCCAGCGCCTGGCGGTAAATCTCGCCGCCGCCGGCGATGAAGATCGTTGCCTCCTTGGGGCAGAGGGCGAGGGCTTCGGTCAGGCTGGTTGCCGTCAGGCAGCCTTTGGCTTGGTACTCAATATTGCGGCTGATGATGATGGTTTTGCGGCCGGGCAGGGCGCGGCCGATGGACTCGAAGGTTTTGCGGCCCATGATCAGGGTGTGGCCCATGGTGATGGCCTTGAAGCGTTGCTGCTCGCCGGGGATGTGCCAGGGGATGGCATTATCTCTGCCGATCACCCGGTTCTTGGCCATGGCGGCGATGAGGATGATTTTCATCGGCAAGCCTTGGTCAATGGGTTACGCCTCTCCGGTCTTAACCGCCTCAAGCGCTTCCCAGCGTTCATAGGCCTTTTTTAGCTCCTGCTCAAGTTCCGCCAGCCGTTTCTGGGTTCGGGGCATGGCGGATTTGTCCTTCTGGTAGAGGGTCGGATCACCCAACTGCCAGTGCAGCTCCTCTTTTTCATTTTCCATGTCTTCAAGCCGCTTGGGCAGAGCCTCAAGCTCCCGCTCTTCCTTGTAGGAGAGTTTCCGGTGCGCGGCCTTTTTGGCAGGTTCTTTCTTGCTGCTTTTTTCCTGCTTGGCGGCCGGTGCTGGAGCCTGGGGTTGAGGCCGCTGCAGGAGCCAGTCGTCGTAGCCGCCTGCATACTCCTCGACCCGGCCGTTGCCCTCAAAAACCAGGGTCGAGGTGACCACGTTGTTTAGAAAAGCCCGGTCATGGCTGACCAGCAGCAGGGTTCCCTCGTAATTCAGCAGCAGCTCTTCCAGCAACTCCAGGGTTTCCACATCGAGATCATTGGTGGGCTCGTCCATCACCAGCACGTTGAAGGGCTGGGTGAACAGCTTGGCCAGGAGGAGTCGGTTCTTTTCCCCGCCGGAGAGCACGCGGACCGGCGAACGGGTCCGGTCCGGGGTAAAGAGAAAATCCTGCAGGTAGCCGATGATATGGCGGGGTTGGCCGCCCACCATTACGGTGTCGCCGCCGTCGGTCACGTTGTCGGCCACGGTTTTATCGAAGTCGAGCTGTTCCCGGTTCTGGTCGAAATAGCAGGACTCGATGCGGGTGCCCAGGCTGATGGCGCCTTCCGTGGGCGCAAGGTGGCCGAGGAGGAGCTTGAGCAGGGTGGATTTGCCCACCCCGTTGGGGCCGATGATCCCCACCTTGTCCCCGCGCATGATGGTGGCGGAAAGATTCTTGATGATCGGCATATGGTCGTAATAAAACGAGACATCCTTGAGCGCGGCCACCAGCTTGCCGGAGCGTTCGGCGTCCTGCATCTGGATGCGGGCCTTGCCGGTCTGGGTTCGGCGCTCGGAGCGTTCCTTGCGCAGGTCGAGCAGGGCCCGGACCCGCCCTTCGTTGCGGGTCCGGCGGGCCTTGATTCCCTGGCGGATCCAGGTCTCTTCCTGGGCCAGCTTTTTGTCGAACTTGTGGCTCTGGCTCGCTTCGGCATCCAGGGCGTCCTGCTTGCGCTGGAGATAGGTGGCAAAGTTGCCGGGCCAGCTGGTCAGCCTGCCCCGGTCGAGCTCCACGATCCGGGTGGCGATCTTCTGGAGCAGCATCCGGTCATGGGTGACAAAAAGCAGGGTGGAGGAAAAACCGAGGAGGAACTCCTCCAGCCAGTTGATGGCCTCGATGTCCAGATGGTTGGTTGGCTCATCGAGCAGCAACAGGTCCGGTTCGCTGACCAGGGCCCTGGCCAGCAGCACCCGTCGTTTGAGCCCGCCGGAAAGGGTGGTGAATTCCTGGTCTGTCGGGAGTTGTAAGCGGGAAAGCACCGTGTCCACTCGCTGCTGGGCCTGCCAGCCGTCCGCGGCATCCAGGGCGTGCTGGGCCTCTGCCAGTTCGGCCAGGACCGCCTCGGAGTGATCGGTTTGGAGCAGGTGGCTCACCGCATGGTAGCGGGAAATCAGGGCGAACATCTCGCCCAACCCTCCGGCCACCACCTCGTACACGGTGCCGCTTAAGGTGGCGGGCACTTCCTGGGTGAGCCGGGATACGCGCAGCCCTTTCTGGCGGGTGATTTCGCCCCGATCCGGTTCGAGCTCCCCGGCCAGAATCTTCATGAGCGAGGATTTGCCTTCGCCGTTGCGGCCCACCAGGCAAAGCCGTTCGCCGGGCTCGATCTGCAGGTCGATACCGTTCAATAGGGGCAGGCCGCCAAAGCTTAAGCCGACATCTTTCAGGGTAATAGTGGCCATGATCAGCTTGAGGTTTTCGTTCTCGCCGGGCGGGAAGGCGGCCTTCTCCCGCCGGGGCGGGGCCTGCTGCCGCTGGGCCGTCCGTGGGGCGCGGCGGCGGGATCTCTTTTTACCGCGGGCCTTGAGGGGGGTGGGGTTGACAGCCACTCCGGGTCGGGCTGGATGCAGGGCAACTTGGCCCCGATGAACTCTTCGATATCGGGGAGCTGGAAAGAATCGTTTTCGTCGGCAAAGCTCACCGAGGTGCCCAGGGCGCCGGCCCGGCCGGTCCGGCCGATGCGGTGTACATAATCTTCGGGGTCATGGGGCAGGGTGTAGTTGATGACATGGCTCACCCCATCGACATGGATTCCCCGGCCGGCTACATCGGTGGCCACCAGCACTCGCAGCTTGCCGCCCCGGAAGTTTTCCAGGGTCTTGGTGCGAGTGTGCTGGGGAATGTCGCCGGAGAGGATGGCGCACTGGATGTCGTAGCGGGCCAGTTTTTCGGAGAGGTGGCGGGTTTCGTCCTTGCGGTTGCAGAAGATCATCACCCGCTCCAGGTTCTGGCGGATGATGATGTTGTAGAGCAGGGCGAATTTTTCCCGGCTGCTGACCAGATAGACCAGCTGATCCACGGTATCGGTCACCACCTGTTCCGGCTCGATCTCCACCGTTACCGGGTCCTTGGTCCATTGCGAGGCGAGACTGATGACCTGCGGGGTCAGGGTGGCGGAAAAAAGCAGGGTCTGGCGTTTGTCCTTGTTGGGGGTGGCGTGGACAATCTGGCGGACATCCGGGATAAAGCCCATGTCCAGCATGCGGTCCGCCTCGTCGATCACCAGGATCTCCACCTGATCGAGGTGAATGTACTGCTGGCGCTTGAAATCAAGGAGCCGGCCCGGGGTGGCGACGATGATGTCGACTTGCTGATCGGTGACCTGGCGCTGCTGCTTCTGGTAGTCCATGCCGCCCAGGATCGCCACCGTGGTGACGTTGCAGTGCTTGGTAAGCTCACGGGCGTCCTCGACAATCTGGAGGACCAGTTCGCGGGTCGGCGCCAAAATCAGGGCGCGGGGCGAGCCGTGCCGCCGTTTGCCGGGGGGCGCGGTGCGCAGCAAGCGGGTGAAGATGGTGGCCAGGAAAGCGGCGGTCTTGCCGGTGCCGGTCTGGGCCTTGCCGGTGGCATCCTTGCCGGTCAGGGTGTGGGGCAGAATCTGGGCCTGGATGGGGGTGCAGTAGGAGAAGCCCAGATCGGAGACGGCATGCATGATCTCGCTGGGCAGGTCAAGGTCGTGGAAACGGGTTTTGCCCTCGACCTTGGGAACTAGAAACTGAGAGGCATCCCAGGGCGGGGTTGGGTCGGTCTCGGGGAGCGCTGTCGGGTGGCGGAGGTTTTCCGGGATATGGGGAGATTTTGGCTCTTTTTTTCTGCCCCGCCGCGGGGAGGTCCGTTGCGTCTCCTGAATGAGGGGCTCGCCTTGCTGGGTGGCGAGATCTCTGGGTTTTGCCCGGCCGGTGATGATTTTTTTCAGTTTGTCACGGAAGCGATTGATGATTTTTCTTACCAAAGTATCCTCTCAGGCGAGCAATAGGGAATTTTTTTGCCATGTGTCAATCATCGGCAGCAGTGCCGATAAAACCACGAACGGGCACGAAAAAAAAATAGAAAGAATTTCATCCTGGAAAAGAGTTGCCACGATCCCAAATCTGAAATTTTCGTGTTTTTCGTGGGTTTCGTGGCAAAAAAATCAGCCTTTTTGAAATATGCGCCGGGTGCGGGATGAGCGGTCATGAAAAAAGGCGGGGCAGGCGAACAAGTTGGCTGAGTGGCTCGCCGTGGGTTTCATGAGAAAAGATGGTGGGCCGTCGCGGGATCGAACCGCGGACCTAGTGATTAAGAGTCACTTGCTCTACCAATTGAGCTAACGGCCCGTCTCTTTATGTCGTGGCAACGATATACACCTTCCCTTTTGCCTTGTCAACCAGGATGAATTCGCAAAAAGGAAAAAAGATTACAGCTCCGTGCGCCAAGTCAAACGGGAGTAAGCGGCCACCGTTGTAATCGCGGCTTTTGTGATTTCGCGCAACCATGTTGCGCAACTTCTTCCTGAACTATTGGTGGTGCGGCCTGGTGATTTTTTTGCCGGTAATCCAGCCGGCAGGTGCAAAAGGGGAGGGCTTCAGGTATAGTGGCTGGAATACATTCAGGAGGGTTTTGTCTTTCGGCTGATTTTTATCCCGCCGGGGGCCGGAGTGTGGCAGAGCAAAGGGAAAGGTAAGGAGAAAATCCATGAGCAGGGTATTGATAATCGGGGCCGGAGGGGTCGGCAGCGTGGTGGTTCACAAATGTGCGCAGGTGCCGGAGGTTTTTTCCGAGATCTGCCTTGCCAGCCGGACCCTGGTCCGCTGTGCGAATATCCAGAAATCGGTTAAGGAGCGGACCGGGCGCGACATCGAGATCGCCCAGGTAGATGCCGACCGTCTGCCCGAGACCGTGGCCCTGATCCGGCGTTTTAAACCGAAGCTGGTGATCAACGTGGCCCTGCCCTACCAGGATCTGCACATCATGGATGCCTGCCTGGAAACCGGGGTCGATTATCTGGATACCGCCAACTACGAGCCGCCGGATGAGGCGAAATTTTGCTACAAGTGGCAGTGGGACTACCAGGAACGCTTCAAGGCAAAAGGGCTTATGGCCCTGTTGGGCAGCGGCTTTGATCCGGGAGTCACCAATGTGTTTTGCGCCCATGCGGCCAAGCACCATTTCGACGAGGTCCATTATGTGGACATCCTAGACGCCAACGCCGGCGACCACGGCCACCCGTTTGCCACCAATTTCAACCCCGAGATCAATATCCGCGAGGTCACGGCCAGGGGCAAGTTCTGGGAGAACGGGGGGTGGATCGAGACCGAACCGCTCTCGGTAAAGCAGAGCTACGATTTTCCGGTGCTTGGTCCCAAGAACGCCTATCTCATGTATCACGAGGAGCTGGAATCCCTGGCGAAAAATCTCAAGGGGCTCAAGCGCATCCGCTTCTGGATGACCTTTTCCGACAACTATCTCAAGCATCTAGAGGTATTGCAGAATGTGGGAATGACCTCAATTACGCCGGTGCTGTTCGAGGGGCGCGAGATCATCCCCCTGCAGTTCCTGAAGGCCCTGCTGCCGGACCCGGCCTCCCTGGGCTCGCGGACCAAGGGAAAAACCTGCATCGGCTGCGAGATCGAGGGGGTAAAAAACGGCAAGCATCGGAAGATGTTCATCTATAATGTCTGCGACCACGAGGAGTGCTACCGCGAGGTGGGCTCCCAGGCCATTTCCTACACCACCGGGGTGCCGGCCATGATCGGGGCGATGATGATGCTCACCGGCAAGTGGCGGGGAACGGGGGTCTTCAACATGGAGGAACTGGACCCGGAGCCCTTTATGGAGAAGCTCAATATCCACGGCTTGCCCTGGCTCGAAAAAGTGATGAGTTAAGAGGGCGATGAGCCACAAGGTAATCAATATCGGTTGCGATTTAAGCCTGGTGCCCACCCCCAGCTACGTCTGCGACCGGGCCAGCCTGGCCCGCAACCTGGCCATTCTCGACCGGGTTCAGCAGTGCACCGGCTGTAAGATACTCCTGGCTCTCAAGGGCTTCGCCATGTTCAGCCTTTTTAGCCAAATCCGCGAGGTTTTGCACGGCGCTTCGGCCAGCTCTCTGTCGGAAGCTCGCTTGGCCCGTGAGGAATTCGGCCGGGAGGTGCATGTCTATGCCCCGGCCTACTCAGATGAGGAGTTCGCGGAAATCCTTGCCTGTGCCGACCATCTGGTCTTCAACTCCTTTCGCCAGTGGCAGCAGTTCAAGGGGAGGGTGGCGGGGGGAGGCAAGAATGTTTCCTGCGGTATCCGGGTCAACCCGCAGTACTCTGAGGTGGAGGTGGATCTTTACAACCCCTGCGGCCGCTTCTCGCGGCTGGGAGTGGTGCGTGACCAATTTCGGCCCGAATTGCTGGACGGCATCGAGGGGCTGCATTTTCATGCCCTATGTGAACAGGGTGCTGATGCCCTGGAGCATACGGTGGCGGCTTTTGAGGAGAAATTCGGTGAGTTTCTCGGCGGGATGAAATGGCTCAATTTTGGGGGCGGCCACCACATCACCAGGGAGGGTTACGACCTCGACCGCCTCTGCGCCACCATCCTCAGGATTCGGGAAAAATACGGGGTGCAGGTCTATCTGGAGCCGGGCGAGGCCATCGGCCTCAACATCGGAGTACTGGTGACCCGGGTGATGGATATCGTGGAAAACGAGATAAGCACCGCCATCCTCGACACCTCGGCCACGGCCCACATGCCCGATGTCCTGGAGATGCCATATAGGCCGGTACTCTTTGGCGCGGGTGAGCCTGGGGAATTTGCCTACACCTATCGCCTGGGCGGGTTGTCCTGTCTGGCCGGTGATGTGATCGGCGACTATTCCTTTCCCGCGCCGCTCGCCATCGGCCAGCGCTTGGTTTTTGGCGACATGGCTCATTACACCATGGTAAAGACCACCACCTTCAACGGGGTGCGGTTGCCCAGCATCGTGGTCTGTGATTCGCGCACCGGCGAGTGCGAGGTGGTGCGTTCCTTTGGCTATGAGGATTATCGCTCCCGTCTGTCCTGAGGGTCAGGCCGGTGGATAGTCTGTAAGTGTTTAGTCTGACAGACTGACAATCTAAACAACCTATTTCCCAATTATCGGTCCACCATCCCGTAACCGGATTCGCCGTGGAGGGATTGGTCCAACCCCTCGATCTCCTTCTGCTGGTCGATTCTGAAGCCCACGGTTTTTTCCACCACTACACAGATCAGCAGGGTAACGGAAGCGGCGAGGGCAATGGTCACCCCCATGCCGAGGAGCTGCACCTGTAACTGATCAATGGCGGTCCAGCTTCGTCCAGCCGCGGCGGAGGCTTTTGCCAGCCAGGAGTCGCGGATGAAAAAGGAGAGCAGGATTACGCCCAAGCCGCTGCCGATGCCGTGGATGCCGAAGCAATCCAGGGAGTCATCGTAGCCGAGGCGTATCTTCATGGTCAGAGCAAAATAGCAGAGCAGCGAAGAGGCTGCCCCGAGGGTAAGGGCGCCGATGGGCTGCACCACCCCGGCGGCCGGGGTGATCACCACCAGGCCGGCTAGGATCCCGGAGACAAAGCCCAAGGATGTGGCCTTTTTAAAGGTGATGGCCTCGATAATCAGCCAGGTCAGCGCACCGCTTGCCGCCGAAATCTGGGTCATCGTAAGGGCGCGGGCGGTTTCCAGGCCGCTCTGCACGGTGGATCCGGCATTGAAGCCGTACCAGCCGACCCAGAGAAGGCCGGCGCCCATCATGGTCATGACCAGATTGTTCGGGTGCATGGCGGTTTTCGGGTACCCCAACCGCGGACCGAGAAAGAGGGCGGCAACCAGGGCGCTGACTCCGGCGGAAACGTGGATTACCAGGCCGCCGGCCAGATCGATGACCCCGCTTGCCCCGGCATTGAACAGCCAGCCATCCGGTGCCCAGACCCAGTGGCACAGGGGGCTGTACACCAAGAGAAACCAGAGAACGATAAAGAGGATGTAGCCCCGGAAATAGACCCGTTCGGCGATGGCGCCGCTGATCAGGGCCGGGGTGATGATGGCGAATTTGCCCTGGAACATGGCCAGTACATATTCTGGCACCCCATTAGTGATCGTCTCATCTATTCCGCCCAGGAGAAAGTAATCCGGGTTCCAGCCGATGACCCCGCCGAGAATGCTTTTGCCGAAGGTAAGGCTGTAGCCACAGACCACCCAGAGTACCCCGATCACCGCCATACAGACAAAGCTGTGCATCATGGTACCCAGGACGTTCTTGGTGCGGACCAGGCCGCCGTAAAACATGGCCAGGCCTGGCACCATCAGCAAGACAAGAGCCGTGGAGATCAGCATCCAGGCCGTGGTGCCGCTGTCTACGACTTGGCTGTCGGCAGCCAGGGTAAGGCCGGGGATGAGGGCAAGGCCAAGGCCGGTGCAGGATATAGCGAGAAAACGGTGGCGCATGATGTCTCCTTATGATTCCGTATTGATGGGGGTTGGTAGACCTCTGGACGATTTGCGAGAATCGTGCCACGATAATGATATTGGCCTTCTTGTTGAATAGACGTTATTTTTTGTTTTTTGTGAGTGCCGGTCTGCCGGTATTCATGGACAAATATGTGTAATGAGTGGCGATGTTTCACATATTTGTATGGTTTTTTTGTTGATGACTGGTTCTTCGGCAAGAAAAAGTAGAAAGTTATTCGGGGTTCATATATTGGTGTTTTTTTAGATGTTGACTTGAGAGGGAAATAATGCAATACCCATCTATTGATTAGCATCCCACGCCGCCTACGGCGTCGATTTGTCGGCAAGTAAGTTTTGGGGCTGAGTACGATATTTCAAATAGTTGTCCGGGACTTACTTGAAAGCAGGCGGTAACTGCCCCAAGAATTCCACAGACAGAAGGAGAGGGTAATGCGCAGGTTCGTAGTGAAATTCAAGGTCGGGGGAGCTGATCCCTGGCGTAGTGCTACAATCGAAAAAACGGTTGTTAAGGCACAAAATGTGGCCATGGCCATGTACGAGTTTCAACGAAAACATGCGTCGGCCAACGAGAAAATGACCGTTACCGAGGTTTATGAAGAGGTGTAAAGAGAGTTACTGGTAGTTTTTTCTAATAGGTGGACACAAAAAAGCCCCGGCTCTTCAGCCGGGGCTTTTTTGTGTGTTGTCGTTGTCGTAACCTAGAAGGGCCGCATTACCCAGACGCCACACGGACAGGTGTCGGTGCAAAATCCGCAAGCGATGCACTTGTCCGGATTTACGACATAACAGTACTCTTTGTCCGCCAGTTTTTCCCTGGAGATGGCCTGGGTAGGACAGATGGTCTCGCAGAGGTGACAGTCGCGGCAGGTGCCGCAGCTCATGCAGCGCTCCGCCTCCGCCGTCTCGGAAGTGCCGGAACATGTGTCAGGAGTATAGTGGGCAGCGGTAAGGCTGGCCTGGGGGATGAGCTGCCGGCCGAAATCGTGCCATTCTTCCCCCTTGAACCCGGCCAGGATGGCTTCGGCGGTCTTCTTGCCAGCCCCTAAGGCGTTGGTGGCCAGACCAGGCCGTTCCACATCGCCCACCGCCGAGACCTTGGGGTCGCTGGTCCGGCCGGCGGCGTCACATTTGATCCAGCCGGCGCCGCCAACGGTGAGAACCTCGACGGTGTCGGGAAGGAACTTCAGGGCCGGGACATCGCCGATGGAGATGATCACGGTCTGGGCCGGGATCAGCTGGCCTGCCGCATCAATGAGCCCCTCGGCGGTGATCTCCTTGGTCTGCACCGGCCAGCGGAAGGTGGCCCCAAGGGCCTCGGCCGCCGCCTTTTCCTTACCGAAGGCCAGAGGCTTCTGGATATCCACCAGGGTCACCTCCTGGGCGCCCAGCCGGTATGCCTCGCAGGCCACGTCGCAGCCCACGTTGCCCGCGCCGATGATCACCACCTGCTTGCCGACCTTGGGCGGCTTGGCGCTTTTTGCGCCTTTGAGGAAATCGAGGGCCGGGATGACCCGCTCATGGCCGGGGAAGGGAATAATCCTAGGCTGGTGGGTGCCGACAGCCACGATGACATGGTCGTATTTCTTTTTCAGCTCGGCGAACTTCTCCTTGGTCATGGTCACGCCGAAGGTGGTCTTGATATTGGGCATGGAGTTGAACCGGGCGATTTCCGCATCCCAGATTGCCCGGGGCAGCCGCTCCCAGGGGATGACCTGGGCCAGTTTGCCGCCGAGTTGCTGGTCGCGCTCGAAAATATGCGCCTCGACCCCACCCTTGGCCAGCTGCCAGGCCGCATTCATCCCGGCCGGGCCGCCGCCGATAATGGCGACTTTCTTGCCCATTGCCTTGGCCGGCTTGGGCAGCTTGGCATCGCGGGCCGCACGGCCGAGTAACTGCACATCGATCTTTTCGTCAACCATCTGCCGGGAACAGTTCTGCATGCAGAGGTTCGGGCAGACATGGCCGCAGACCGAGGCTGGCAGGGGGGTGTAGTCAAGAAGAAGTTTGTAGGCGTCCTCGCCTTTGCCTTCGCGGATCAGGCGTAACCGGTCGATGGTGGGGATATGGACCGGGCAGTAATATGCGCAGGGAGCGGCTTTGTCGCGGTTAGCCCAGAAAGGCTGCCGTCGCCGGAGCTCACCGGTTTCGATCATGCCGATGGGGCTGCGATCGAGTCCCGGGGCCAGATCGCGGATGGGGTCGCCGCCGCCAAAGCCCGGGTTCCATATTTTCTGCTTGAACTCGGCCATGGGCATGGGACCGGAGAACATCAGAGCCCGATCCTGGGGCGGGATGGACATTAGCATCATCCATTCCTTGCGAACGGAGAGCTTCTTGAGCAGGCGGGGTCGGCCGATTTTTTTGAGGTAAGTTGGCATCCGCTCCATGAGCCATTGCCATTGGGCGTCGTCCGGCAGCACCGCCTTGACGCTCTTGGTGTCGTAAGAGCCGTCATTCTTGCCCCGGTAGAAGAGCCAGCCGCCGACCATGCCGACGCAGGGGCGGTAGCCCAGGACGTTCTTAGGGTTTTTGGGTTCGATGCCGCAGATCACCCCGATGCCGCCGCAGTTGAACTCGGCAAAGGTATCGCCCACCGAGCCCAGCACCCACAGCTCCGGGCGCTGGTGTTCCGGGTTCCATTTGGTCATGGTCAGGCCGCGGGCGCCGATGGAGCCGCCGATATAAACCTTGCCTTCGGCCATGGCGTTGCAGACTCCGTTGGTGGCATCGCCCTTGACGGTGATCTCGGCACCGATATTGAGGTAGCCAACGTCGTCTGAGGCCGGACCGTTGCAGACAATGGTGGTGCCGGGCATGCCCATGCAGCCCAACCGCTGACCGCAGGGGCCGCTGATCTCAATCTCCACCTTCTTGCCCACGTTCTTCAACCGGCCGCCCACATTGTGCTGGCCGTAGGTTTCCAGTTTTAACCGGGTGGATTTGGCAAAGGCCTTCTGGACCAGCTCCTCGAAATTCTTGGAACTGATCCGCTGGCCATCGGCATCAAGCCCTTTCACGACAATTGCTTTACTCACAGCTTGCTCCTTTCTTTAGGGGCCGTTACGAAATAACTATCGTTGTTAATAGCCGCGTAACCGGCGGTGCTACAGAGGTTATTTCGTTACGGCCCCTTATGCCGTTCACGACATCTCAATATTTTATGTTTATTTTTAAACGACGGCTAACAGACGTATCTGATATTTAAACGTTCGGCCACATCCTTGTCATCGATGCCCAGGGCGTCGGACATGCCGATGGGCAGGCTCTGGGAGCGGCCCAGGGGCGCCATGATCTTCTTCGTCTCGGTGCGGATGGACATGAAGGCGTCCACCACCCGTTGGGCGACTTGATCCGGATCGAGACGGCGGTAAATCTTGGGGTTCTGGCTGGTGATGCCCTTGGGGCAGATGCCGAGGTTACAGACGTTGCAGCGATTGGTTTCCGTGCCGAGGCAGCCGGCCGCGGTCTGCATCATGAATTTGCCCATATGGACGCCGGAGGCGCCGAGCATGATCAGAGCCATGCCGTTCTGGGTGACGTTGCCGTTCTTGCCCACTCCGCCCGCGGCAAAGATGGGAATCTCGTTCTGCTTGCCCTGGGCGCAGAGGTCTAGGTAGCACTCGCGGACATTGGCGGCAATGGGATGGCCGGTGGCGTCCATGCTGATGTTGTAGGCCGCGCCGGTGCCGCCGTCGATGCCGTCGATCAGCAGAGCACCGGCATAGGGGTTGCGCACCAGGTTGTTCAAGACCGACTTGGCTGAGGTGGAGCCGGAAATCTTCGGATAGACCGGCACCCGGAAGTTCCAGGCCATGGACATGGTCTGGATCATCTTCATCACCGACTCCTCAATGGAATAGAGGGTCTGATGCACCGGCGGCGAAGGCAGATCCACGCCTTCCGGCACCCCGCGCAGCCGGGCGATGATCTTGCTGACTTTGTACCACATCAGCAGGCCGCCATCGCCGGGCTTGGCGCCCTGGCCGTATTTGATCTCGATGGCCGCCGGATCGCATTGCATCTCGGGGATGGCCCGGATGATTTCATCCCAGCCGAAGTACCCGGAAGCGATCTGGAGGATGATGTATTTGAGAAAGGGGCTGCGTAGAACCCAGGGCGGGCAGCCGCCCTCGCCGGTGGCCATGACCACGGGAATGCCCAGAACCTCGTTGCAATATGCCACGCCCTGAAGCAAGCCCAGCCACATGTTGGGCGAAAGGGCGCCAAAGGACATGGAGCCGATGATAAAGGGAAAGATCTCCCGGACCGGCGGAATCCATTCCCCGGAGAGCTTCCTCCGGACATATTCCTCAGGCGGCAGCACTCGGCCGAGCAGGGTGTTTAAGGAAAATTCGTGGCGGCCCGCATCGAGAGCCGGATCGGTGAGCATGGAGATCCGGTCGAAGATGATCCGGTCGAGCAGGCTCGCACCCGGGACGTTGCGGCGGCCGCCGCGCTTGGCCGGTTCGCCCTGCTGGTTGTTGACAAAACGGAAGCGGTCGCGGCCGGGGTTCTGCAACGGCTGGATCGCCTCGTTGGGGCAGACCAGGGAGCAGGTGCCGCAACCGATGCAGCGCTTGCCGATCTCGGTGGACTGGCGAATTCCGACAAAGGTCTTGTACGAGCTGCCCCGTTCCGTAGCGGAAAGCACCAGCTGAGGCATGCGCTTGCGCATGTACTTCAGATTCAGGGTGCCAACCGGGCAGACCGCGGCACACCGGCCGCACAGGGTACAGCGTTCTTCGCGGTGCTCGATGATCCAGGGAAGATCGTTGGGGGTCAGGCTGCTTGGGGTATTGACAATTGATCGAACTGAGACCATATCTGCAACTCCTGTCTGTCTGGAGGAATAATAACGGTGTGTTCCCGCATGGGCTGGAAATCCTTGCTGCGATCCCGGTCGGGGATCATGGCGTCAACCCCGCACATCTCCGAGGCAATGGCCCACTCGCCGGGCTTGCCGCCCACCGTGGCGGGGCGCATCTTCTTGGCGTCCATGACCAGCAGGGAGGTTTCGTCGGGCAGGGTGCCGATCACCGCGTTGGGGCCGTCGATGATCAGGCGGCGGCAGGCGTCCCGCAGGCCGCGGAGGAAATCGCCCTGGGGGTGCCTGGCCAGCTCTTCGTTCTTGAGCGGGGTGATCACATGCTTGTAGGCCGAAAGCGGAAGTTTGAGCTTTTTGGTCACATAGTGGAGAATGTGGGCGAAGACCTCGGAATCGGACTGGTAGCCGATGTAGCCGGGATAGGACCGGCCGGTGAGCCAGTCTTTGATGGGAATAAAAGCGGTGTTTTCGCCGTTGGTCATGGTGGCGACCCCCTGGATGAAGAAGGGGTGGCAGGCATAGAGGTTGATGCCGTAGTTGGTGTTCTGGCGGCCCTGGGCCATGCAGATCCGGCTGAGGATCCGGCCGGCGTCCAGGCCGAGGGCCAGGCCGATCTCAAGGGGCCAGCCAACTTCCTTGATCATCGCCACATCCGGCCACAGGGAAAAGGCGGTGAGGTCGTTGCCATGCGCCTCGCCGTCGGCGCGCAGGGCAAGGCGGGTCAGCATCAGTTCGTATTCCACCTGTTCGGCGGCAAGCTTGCTCCAGGCGGCCGGCAATTTGTAAACCCGAAGGATGTATTTGTGCCGGTCCTGGGCTTCGATCATCGCTTTTTTCACCTCAAATTCGTGATCGTACTTGAGGGTAAATCCCGCCTTATCCATAATATGATCCAAGCGAGCAAGCGCCTCTTCGGTGTGAGCGATGCCCGAGAGGATCGGATCTGAGGCGTTGTATTTGTAGTCCGCAAATGTGAGGCCCCGGAGCAGCAGACCGAGGCCGCTGCCGTCATACCCTTCCTGCATGGCTTCCATGGCCTGCAGGACCGAGAAAGGGGAGAAAGGCTCACTTGCGGTTTTCATGGCTAACCGACACATGTGTCACTCCTTTGCATTATATAATGATGGCTTCATAATAAGCGAAGCACCGCCAGCGTTCTTGCGCTTATTGAAAAAATATGCGCCTGGGAATCAGGGTTAAAGCTAATGATTATAGCGAGAAATTTCAACCGTACAAGGCGAATTTAGCGACTCACTGCATTACACCACAATAAATGGATTGTCAAGGGGGGAAAGGTAAGCGATCACAGGGCACCACATCTTGCGGCGATCAGTCCGGCTCACGTACAAAAGTACGCATCGCCGTCCCGCTTGCCGCAACCTGCGGCACCCTGTGACCGCTTGTTCTGTGGCTTTCCCCGTTTTGGGGCTTACCCTGTGATCGCTTACGGGGAAAGGGACGCAACACACGTGAAAATACGGTAGGGCAAGTAGGCGTGGAATCCGGACGGTGTCAGGCTAAACACTTGGTTCTTCGCACCAAACTCTCTTGCCATCTTGTCGCGGATGTGCGCCAGGTAAGTTGCGTCCAAGGCATACCGCAGAGCAAGATCATCCGAGGTTAGAAGCAGGGTAGGGGCCGCCATGGTGTTAGTTACCCGCCAGCCGGAGTCGGCCAAGGATCTTGTCAACTCGTTGGTCATGGGATACCATTTTGCCGTGTGCAAGTAGTTGTAAAGTGCATTGAGGCATGCTGCATCGTCCTTGTTGTCAAAGGATGCAGTTTGATGCACGAAAAACTCGCCTTCCTGTGCCTGAGCGCGGATATGGCGCAGGAAGGGGTGTAAACCATTTTCGCCGACGTAGTGCAGAACTGACCGCATCATCAGGAACAGTCGTTGGCCTGCGGCGGCGACATCGATGCGCTTGAAATCTTCAAGGGACTTATGGACGGGAGAAATGCCGGCGGTATCTGTCAGGGCAAGTTGTGCTTTCGAGCAGTCAATGTTCTTAAGTGTCAGGGCAGGGCCGATGTCGTGCGCAGCAAGCTGGGATAGCAGGAAGCCCGTCCCCCCGCCCAGATCCACGATAACATCCGCAGGCGAATGCGTCAGAACGTCGATGACGGCGTTGAGTAAAGGTCGCGCAATTATGGGATCGGCAAAGTAGCCGTTGTGTAACGAGCCCCATTGTTGCCCGTGTATAACCGCCTCTGTTCCGATATGGTCTTTCAGCATGCCATGCGTTTTACTTCAGGATGGCTTTGAGGTCATTAACCAGGGTCTGGCGGTCGACATAGCCCTCGTAACGCTTGACTATGTTGCCTTCCCGGTTAACCAGGAACGAGGTGGGAATTCCGATGATGCCTCCGAAGGCAGAAGGGGTTTCCGAATCGCTCAGCAGAACAGGATAGTTGATCTCCATTTTTTTGGCGAATTTGTCGACCAATCCTGCCCCTCCCTGGTCGGTCGAAATGCCGATCACGGTGAAACCTTTTGGCCCGTATTCTTTTTGGAGCTGGATGAGCGAGGGAATTTCCTTGCGGCAGGGAGGGCACCAGGTGGCGAAGAAGTTGATCAGCATCGCCTGGCCCTGGTAGGCACTGGCCTTGACCATGGCCCCGTCCTTCACCGAAGGCAGGGTGAAGTTGGGCATCTTGGTGGCGGCCTGGGCCGCCCCGGTCATTAAGCCGAAGATGACAATGGCGAAGGTGAGAAGACGGGCTTTTGCCGCCATGGATTTCATGATTTGCATGGGTTTCTCCTGGATGAAGGGATGCCGCCGGCACAGTCTGTAATCGTTTACCGAAATAGATTTATATCTACTCTTTTTCCCAGGGAAACAAAAGGGGAAATGTCGGTCGGCGGCTCCTGTGATTCGTAACCGTTCACCAAGGCCAATAACCTGCAGGTTTAACGGGATTCAAGAGGGCATCTCCCCCTGGCGGAGAAGCTCCCCGCGGGTGGAGATCACCACTTCCCGCACGGGAATGGTCTGGCCGGAGCGGGCAAGGGCCTGGGAAACAATGTGGCGCATGTTGCCGCAACAGGGCACCTCCATGATGGCCATGGTGATGCTTTTGATCCCGGCTACGGTAAAGATTTCCGTGAACTTCTGGATGGCGCTTTCCACCTCGTCGAATTTCGGACAGCCCAGCATGACCACCTTGCCGCTCAGGAGTTCGCGGTGAAAGTCCGGATAGGCCACGGGCACGCAGTCGGCCGCGATCAGGAGGTCGGCGCCTTTGAGAAAGGGCGCGGTGGGCGGCACCAGGCGGACCTGCACCGGCCAGTGGCTCAGGGCGGACCCGCCGGCCGCGCCGAGAAAAATTGGCGCATTGGCTGACTGGCAGGGGCTGGCCGGGACAAAGGTCTGTAATCTGGCCGAAGGGCAGCCGCCAACGGGCGGGGCCGGGTGCTTGTTTGTCTCGCCTCTGCCTTTGAGCAGCTCTTCTACTGCCTCTTCGTCAAAATCGTCCGCCTCTCGCTCGATGATGCGCAGGGCGCCGGTGGGGCATTCGCCCAGGCAGGCGCCCAGGCCGTCGCAATATTTTTCCGCCAGCATCCGGGCCTTGCCGTTCACGATTTGCAGGGCGCCTTCCGCGCAGGAAATAATGCACTGGCCGCAGCCGTTGCAGAGGTTTTCGTCTATCTCGATGATCTTTCGCATTATCTTCATGGCGTAGTCTCCGTTAGGTAAGCGATCAAAGGGCACCACATCTTGCGGCGATCGGTCCGGCTTACGTACAAAAGTACGCATCGTCGTCCCGCTTGCCGCACCCTGCGGCACCCTGTGGCCGCTTATTCCGTGGTTATTTTACCTTTGTGGGGTTGCCCCGTGATCGGTTACTCCGTTAGCCCTTAAGCAGCACCTTGCCGGCCAGGGCGGCTCCTGCCTTGGTAAGAAAGGAGCGGTCGATGATTTTTTGTAGATGCTCCGCGGGGGAGGGGGCATCTTTCTGTTTTTCTTCCAGGTTGGTAATCAGGTCCGCATCGTAAAGAACCTTGAAGTTCATGGTCTCTTCCGGTCTCGGCAGATGATGATGGCCGATGATGTCGCAGACCTCGTCGATGAGCGGCTGCGGCGCACCGAGGGCGGTGAGAATCTCCCGGGCTACCGGCGGCCCATCGACATGCTGGTATTTGGGCGACGAACTGTGGTACTTGCGTTCCGCTTCCTTGATGCCGATGTCGTGGAGGTAGGCGGTGATCTCAACGACCGCCGGGTTGCACTCCTCCTTGGCGGCTATCTCCATGGCATGGCGGGCCACCCGGCCGGCATGGCCGATACGGCGGAAGTCGTCGCCAAAATAGCGTTTCATCTCCACCGCGACCCTCTCCTTGAGCACTTCCTGCTTCTTGGCCAGCAGCTCCGGAGGCAGCGAGCCCAGGCACTGTTCGGCATAGGGACAGTAAGAGGCGCAGCCGAAGTCGTTGTTGGGGTTGAGCATCCTGGTGCCGCACTTGCCGCATTTGCGGGCGGAGTCGTCCTTGAAGAATTCGATGCTGCTGCCGCATTTCGGGCAGGTTGCCTCGAATACGGCGTTGGCGTCCCAGTAGCGGCTGTCCTGGCCCGGGCATTGCATGATCGTTGTCCTTTTTGTGTTCAATCCGTCAGCGACCAGCCCAGACGGAAGGCTGATCGCTGACAGCTAAAATCCCTTTATCCGAGGATGGCTTTCAGATCCTCGGCCGGGGTGGTTACCGGCTTGATAGCGAAGTTTTCCACCAGCACATTCAGCACGTTGGGGGTGATGAAGGCGGGCAGGGTGGGTCCGAGACGGATGTCCTTGATTCCCAGGCTCAGCAGGGTTAGAAGGATGACCACCGCCTTCTGCTCGTACCAGGAGAGAACCAGGGAGAGCGGCAGGTCATTGACCCCGCATTCGAAGGCCCCGGCCAGGGCCACGGCTATCTGGATGGCCGAGTAGGCATCGTTGCACTGGCCTACGTCGAGCAGACGCGGAATGCCGCCTATGTCGCCCAGTTTTTTGTCGAAAAAGCGGAACTTGCCGCAGGCCAGGGTCAGCACCATGCAGTCCGCCGGGATCTGTTCCACCAGTTCGGTGTAGTAGTTGCGGCCGGGCTTGGCGCCGTCGCAGCCGCCCACCAGGAAGAAGTGGCGGATGGCCTTGGATTTTACCGCCGCGATGACCTTGTCGGCTACCCCCAGGACGGTGTTTCTGGCAAAGCCGACGAGGACGGTGCCGTTGTCCGCGGTATCGGTAAAACCGGGCAGGGCCAGGGCTCGGTTGATGACCGGGCTGAAATCCTTGTCCGCGCCGATATGGGCCACATCGGGCCAGCCGACCAGGCCGGTGGTGAAGACGTTATCCTTGTAAGAGTCTTTCGGCTTCTGGATGCAGTTGGTGGTAAAGAGGATGGCTCCCGGAAATTCCGGCATCTCCTTCTGCTGGTTCTGCCAGGCCGTGCCGAAGTGGCCGTAAAAATGGCTGTGCTTTTTCAGCTCCGGATAGCCGTGGCAGGGCAGCATCTCGCCATGGGTGTAGATGTTGATCCCCTTGCCCTTGGTCTGCTCCAGGAGCATGTCCAGATCCTTGAGATCATGGCCGGTGACCAGGATGCACTTGCCGGGGATATGTCCGAGCGGCACCGGGGTGGGGACCGGATGGCCGTAAGTGCCGGTGTTGCCCGCATCGAGCAGCTCCATGGCCCGGAGGTTTACCTGTCCGCACTTCAGGGCAAGGCCTACCAGTTGGTCAAGGCCGAGATCCTTGCGGGTCAGCTCAGCCATGGCCTCATGAATGTAGGCGTAAACCGTTTCGTCTTCCTGGCCGAGGATGGCGGCGTGGTCGGCGTAGGCGGCAAGACCGCGCAGACCGTACATGGTGATCTGCTTCAAGGATTGCAGGTCCGGGTTGGCGTCCAGGGTATTGATGAAGTTCAGGGCCGCGCCCTGTGCTTCCAGACCGACTAGGGAGTCAGCCGGGGTAAAGGTGGCGGCCGGGGCGGAGGACTCGATCTTGCCGCTCGCAGCCAGAACCTGTTTCTTTAAGGATTCGCGGAGCTCGACGGCCTTGCGAATCAGGGGCTCAAAGCGGCTCGGGTCAAAATCCACATTGGTGAGGCAGGAAAAAATCGCCTCACAGGTGAAGCGGTCGATGGCGTGGTCAACAACCCCGACTTTGCGGCCGGCGGCGGCCACGATGCTCAGGCCCTGGACTGCATGGGTCAGCAAGTCTTCGAGGCCAGACACGGCTTCGTTTTTTCCACAGGCACCCATAACGGTGCATCCGGTTCCTTTGGCGGTTTGTTCACATTGATTGCAAAACATGTCGGTTCTCCTTGGTTGTGAGTAAAGGTTGCTGAAATCGCCACAAGCCGCGATTTCAACGGCGATTTCTTTGGAACTCGGGGAATTTGTGCTGCGGACCTGTGGTTTTTTTCCATTTATGCGAGTTCGGCAAGATGGAACAAACTCTATTGGCCCGCTTGTTGATGAGACTATACGAATAATTATCCTCCCCGGCGTTGACTTAAATCAAGAAGAAAGATAATTTTTGTCCGGCTTGCTTTTTTCTGCCGCAGGGCGCGGGGGCAGGTGAAAGCAGAATATTTACTGCTGAACAGCTACAAAATAAGCATGAAAAATGTCCTCTGGCGGTTTAGAGTTACCGGCGCATCAGGCATCTTTTCCCATTCTTTATAATTTTGCAGGGGGTACCCGATCACGGGGCAACCCCACAAAGGTCAAATAACCACGGAATAAGCGACCACAGGGTGCCGCAGGTTGCGGCAAGCGGGCCGGCGATGCGTACTTTTGTACGTGAGCCGGACCGATCGCCGCAAGATGTGGTGCCATGTGATCGCTTACGGCAGGGGCGTATGGAATATCTCTTGGTTATCGGCTCGTATCTCGTCGGCTCAATACCTTTCGGTCTGGTCTTGGGGAGGGTGGCGGGTGTTGACGTGCGGGCCGGGGGCAGCGGCAACATCGGCGCCACCAATGTTGCCCGCCTGGTCGGCAAAAAGCTCGGGGGGCTTACTCTGATCTTCGATGCGCTCAAGGCCATCCTGCCAATGTTGGCGGCGGCTTGGCTGCTGAAGGATGGCAGCCAACGGGAACTCTGGGTGGCGCTCTGCGGCGGCGCGGCTTTTCTGGGGCATCTCTACCCGCTGTACCTGAGTTTTCGGGGCGGTAAAGGCGTGGCGACGGCGTTGGGCATTTTTCTCTATCTCGCGCCGGCAGCAGCGCTTATCGACCTGTTGATTTTTGTTGGAGTGGTCTACAACTGGGGCTATGTTTCTCTGGGCTCGCTCACTGCCGCCCTGATGATGCCGGGTTTGGTCTGGCTGATGACCGGATCGCTGAGCAAATCATTGCTGGCTTTGGCAATCGGGGTGTTGATCTGGGTCAAGCACAGAGACAACATCGTGCGACTCATGCAGCACAAGGAAAAGAGCTGGCGAAAAGAGGCGCCCGATTAACAGCTTACAGCTATCAGCTTACAGCTATCAGCTTACAGCTATCAGCTTACAGCTATCAGCTTACAGCTATCAGCTTACAGCTATCAGCTTACTCCATAAATTTTTTGTCGGTGGTGATCTTGGCCCGGCTTTGCAGATAAGCGACCCAGGCGTCCATGACCTGCAGCTGCTTCTCCTGGGCCAATATTTTCCGGAGCGCATCTTTCTGGTCGGCAAAAGTCTCTTCGTTTGCCGGTTTTTCTTCCTTGAAATGGAGTACATAGAAGATGCCGTCGTTCTCTGCGATCTCTTTGGCATAGGGTGAGGCGGCGCTGAGTTTCAGGCCTTGGGCGGCAATTGGAGCCGGCAGGCCGCTGGTCTCCTGCTGGCTTCTCGCGAAAAAGGAGGTTTCCAGAACGCGATTCTTGGTCTTCTCCGCCGCGGCGACAAGAGAGCCTTCCTTTTTTGCCTGGGCCAGCATGGCCGAGGCACCTTCCTTGGCTCGTGATTTTGCCTGATCGTCAAGAAAATCCTTTTCCACCCTGGCGCGGATTTCAGCCAACGGCGGAACCTGTGGTTCCTTTACCTCGTCAACATAGAAGACGGCGTAGCCGCCTTTAATCTCAAGCAGCGAGCTAAGTTCGCCTTTTTTCAGGCCGAAGATGGTTTTCAGCAGGTCCGGCTGGCCTGCCAGAGCCGGAGACGGACTGGTCTGAGTAAAGAAATCGGTGGTTTGCACCTGCATGGACGTGCTGGCTGCATATTTATCCAGGCTGCCGGCCTGGATAATCCCCTCGTAGGCCTGGTTTGCCAGCTGGAAAGTCAGGTCCTTGCTGCGCTTGGCCTTGATTTCGGTGATGATCTGTTCCCGCGCCTGGGCAAGGCTGCTTGTCGTTGCCGGTTTGATTTTCTCAAGCTTGATGAGATGGAGGCCGAACTGGGTTTCCACTATACCGCTGATTTCCCCTTCCTTGAGAGCAAAGACAGCCTCGGCAAAGGGGGGAACTACCTGGCCTTTGCTGAAGAAACCCAGGTCGCCGCTGTTTTTCCCGGTCGAATCCTCGGAATGCTCCCTGGCTAGTTGGCCAAAATCCTTGCCCTCCCTGGCCAGCGCCAGGATGGTCTCCAGTTTTTTACGCCTTGTTGCTTGCAGTTCGGCGCTGTCCTTGGCGGCCGCCCGAAGCAGGATATGCCGGGCCTGGCGCTGTTCGGGGGCGGAAAACCGGTCGAGGTTCATTTTGTAGTACTGCTCAATCTCCTGATTGCTTAACTGATCGCTGGACTGGGCCTGGCCATTAAGAAAGGTCAGGTATCTGAGCTTGGCCTGCGGTTCAGCCAGATAGGCTTGCTTGCGGCTTGCAAAAAAAGGATTCAGCGCTTCATCGGCAACCGGGCCTTTACCCCGGAAGTTTTCCGCGCTTAAGGCGACATATTCGAGCTTGAGTTGGTCGTTATCAAAGGCAAAACGGTCTTTGAGTTCGCTGTCGGACACTCGGGCGAACCGGTTCAGATGGGCAAGAATCTTGTCTTGCATAAGGTCATTGCGCACATTGTTTTCAAAATCAGTCGTGGTCATCCGTGAGGAGGCCAGCAGCGTCTTGTAGCGGTCGAGCTTGAAGATGCCTTCTTCCCGGAAGGCATCCATGCCCTGGATAACCTCGCGCACCTCATCGCCGGCCACTATCAGTCCTGCTTCCTTGGCGCCTTGCTGCATGACCATTTTCTGGATCATCTGGGTCAGCACCTGCTGCTTCAGGTTCAGGGCTTCGAGAATTTCCGGGGGTAGAGCTCCGTTGAACTGTTCCTGGTAACGACTAATGGTCTGGTTATAGTTTTGTTGATACTGCTGTGAGGAAATGCTCTGGTCATTAACCGTGGCAATGACATCGGGGCCGCCTTTCTGGCTTGTCCCCACCCCCCAGAAAACAAAGACCAGGACGATGATCAGGATGGTGGCCTGGATATAGATCGATTGGGCCTTGCTGCGTATAAGGTTTAGCATGTGTCACCCGTGTAAAAATGAGAAGACTGTTTTGTTTGAAATTCAGGGCGTTATCCTAATTTTTTTCCGCAGGGCCGTCAATCGAATTTCGCCGGAGTTTGATTATGGGCCGTATCCCTTGTCCCGTAACAATTCCCTCACACGTAACCGATCACGGGGTTAACCCACAAAGGTCAAATAACCACGGAATCACCCTTCGGGTATAAGTTTCGTTTTGAGCAGGCAAGCTGCTCAACTCAGCTAAAAGCGGTCACAGGGTGGTGCAGGTTGCGGCAAGCGGGACGGCGATGCGTACTTTTGTACGTGAGTCGGACCGATCGCCGCTGTCAATCGTCGGCAGAAGTGCCGACAACATGTGGTGCCCTGTGATTGCTTACCCTCACACCTTGGCCAGGTTTTCTCCCACCACCGTGTTCACCACCAGGGGTACGTCAAGGCGCATGACCCCTTCCATGGCTTCCTTGACCACGGCTCCGGTCGCCTCGATTTCCACGGCTGGAACCTCAAAGACCAGCTCGTCATGGATCTGGAGCAAAAGCTTGGCGCTAAATCCCTGCTCGCTGAGGCGGTGGGTGGCGGCAATGGTGGCCAGCTTGATGATGTCGGCGGCCGTGCCTTGGATGGGAGTGTTGATTGCGGTGCGCTCGGCGAATTCGCGGCTGACCTTGTTGCTGCTGTTAATGTCGGGCAGCAGCCTGCGCCGGTTGAGCAGGGTGGTGACAAAGCCGTCCTTCCTTGCCTTCTCGACAATTTCCTCCATGAAACGCTTCACCCCTGCATAGTGGGCGAAGTAGCGTTCGATAAAGGTCCCAGCCTCCTTGCGGCTAAGGTTGAGCTGGGCGGCAAGGCCAAAGGCGCTTATTCCGTAGATGATCCCGAAGTTGATGGTTTTGGCCACCCGCCGCATCTCCGGCGAGATAAAAGCCGGATTGATCCGGAAGATTTCGGCGGCGGTCTGGCTGTGCACGTCCTGGCCGGCGCGGAAGGCGGCCAGCAAAGCCGGATCCTGGGCATAATGAGCCATGACCCGCAGATCTATCTGTGAATAATCAGCCGATAAAAAAAGTTGGCCCGGCGCAGCTACGAAAGCGGCGCGGATCTTTTGTCCCTCGGGGGTGCGGATCGGAATGTTCTGTAAATTCGGGTTACTGCTGCTCAACCGGCCGGTGGCGGTGACCGTCTGGTTGAAGGAGGTGTGGACCCGGCCGGTTTTGGGGTGAATGAGGTCCGGCAGTTTATCCACATAGGTGTTTTTGAGCTTGCTTAAGTTCCGGTGGGCCATGATCGCCGCAGGCAGATCGTGCTGTCTGGCCAACCCTTCCAGAACCTTGACATCGGTGGAATAGCCGGTCTTGGTTTTGCGGCCCTGGGCCAACCCCAGTTTAGTAAAGAGGATCTCCCCGAGCTGGCGGGTGGAGTTGATGTTGAATTCCTCCCCGGCCAGACCATAAATGGTCTTTTCCAGCTCCGTCAGCTGCCGTCCGAAATCCTCGGACAACCGGTGCAGCAGAGCCTGGTCGACGGTAATGCCGGTCTGTTCCATCTGCACCAAGATGGGGACCAGCTCCATTTCCAAACCGGAGAAAAGCTCCCAGAGGCCAAGCTGTTCGAGCTGGGGCCGGAACTGCTGCCAGAGGAGGAAGGCCCCTGCCACGTCCTCACAGGAATAATCCTTGGCCGCCGCCGGCGTCACATAGGCGAAGCTGTTGGGTCGCTTGTCGCCGCCGGTAACCTCGCCGAAGCTGGTCAGCCGCTTGCCCAGCATCTCCAGACACAGATCGTCCAGCTTCTGGGAACGGCGGGAAGGGTCGAGGAGGTACGAGGCGATCATGGTGTCCCACAGGGGGCCGGAGAGGTGGAGGCCATGATTTTCCAGGATGGGCAGATCGAATTTGAGGTTGTGGCCGAGTTTGGGCAGGTGGGGGTCGGAAAAAAGCGGGCTCAGATTTTTCTGGAGCAAAGACAGGGGCAGCTGGTCGGCTACGAGGTTTCCGTCACTGTCCCGGTGGCCGAGGGGGAGATAGTAGGCCCTTTCGGCGGCGGCGCAGAGCGAGAGGCCAACCAGCTCGGCCACCAGCGGGTCCAGGGAGGTGGTTTCCGTGTCCAGCACCAGAAAAGGGGCTTTGGCCAGATGCTGACAGAGATCCTGGAGCTGGCTTTCCGTGGTGATCAGCTCAAATCCCTTGGTCTCCAGGGCAACGGCAGCAGAGGTCGGGGTCTTCAGCAACCGGCTGAAATCGAGAACGGTGTACAGTTCTTGAAGTTTTTCCTCGTCTGCTTCAGGAATCGCGTATTCTTGCAGTTCCGGGGTGGCAAGATCTTCTTGCAGGGCGATGAGTTTGCGGGAGAGAAAAGCGTTCTCCCTGTTGGCCAGCAGTTTTTCCTTAAGTTTTGCCTGGGGGACCGTTTCGATATTCTGATAGATTCCTTCCAGTGAACCATATTGATTTATGAGCTTTTCCGCGGTTTTTGGGCCGATGCTTGCCACGCCCGGCACGTTGTCCGAGCTGTCGCCCATCAGGGCAAAAAAATCAAGGAGCCGGTCCGGCGGGATATTGTATTTTTTCTTTACTGCGGTTGGATCCATGAACACATCGCGCATGGGGTCCCAGAGGGTGATGTGTTCTGAAACCAGCTGCAAAAGATCCTTGTCTCCGGAGACCAGGATTACCGGGTGACCCTGGGCCGCAAATTTTCTGGCCGCGGAGGCGAGCAGATCGTCGGCTTCGTAGCCTTGGCGCTCCAGGCAGACGAAGTTGTGGGCCGCGACGATCTCCTTGATGTAGGGAATCTGGCAGGCAAGGTCGTCGGGCATGGACGGGCGGTTTGCCTTGTAGGGCTGGTACATTTTATGCCGAAAATTAGGGCCGCGCACATCAAAAGCGATACCGATAAATTTGGGCGCTTTTTCCCGCAGAACCCGGAGCAGGATATTGGTGAAGCCGTACACCGCATGGGTGGGCAGGCCGCTCTTGTTGGTAAGGGGGGCGATGGCGTGGTAGGCCCGGTAGATATAGGCGCTGGCGTCGATGAGGTAAACGGGTTCTGGCTGGCTCATGGGACACGATACTACCAGCCTGGTTATGGTTTGGCAATAACGTCCCGCATCCGCCGAATTTTTCAAGGTTTCCGCAATCGGCGTGGTTGATGGAGCTTTGTTGGAATCAGGCTGGGTTTTTTGGGGGGAGGTTTTTTTATTTTAAGTTTGTAATCAAAAGTCCGATATGATAACTGTAAAGGTATAAAAGTGCCGGGTGGGAAAGGTGTTTTTGCGCTTTCACCATCATGTGTGGCGGCAAACAACCTGTATGTAAGGCAGTAAGGATCTGATTATGAAACTAACAGGCATTTTTCCTTCGCTCAAGACAGAAAAGGTCCAGGTTAAGAAGCCGGAAGGCTCTGTTGTTTCTGCGACTGACAAGACTGCTTTGCCAACGGATAGGGTGGTGCTCTCCTCTGGTTCCCTGGAGGTGCAGAAGGTCCGGGATATTCTGGCCCAGACCCCGGAAGTTCGGGCGGACAGGGTTAAGGCGCTTAAGGAAGAGATTGCTCGTGGCGAATACAAGATTGATCCTGCCCGGCTTGCCGATAAAATGATGGTTGATCTCCTCTCTGAAACCTTGGCCTGATAGCGTCCTCTGGCTCTTTGTGTCATCCCCCGTTTTCTCCCAACTGATAAAACAACCCCGGCTTCGGCCGGGGTTGTTGCTTTTTCGGCACTATCAAAATGGCTGGCAATGTAGTGGTTGCCCCTAAATAAATCTTTGGCATAGTCTTTCTGTTCTTTGCCTGGATGCCTTGTCGTTGTCGCATCACCCGGTTATGCCGCAGGGTCCTTGGTGAAAACGGGCCAACAGGCATCGTAGTGTACGGGATCCTGTAATACCTGTTTGGCCAGATGTCTCTGGGGATTGATCGCCACCGGACCCATCAGGTTTGCCGTCATCCCTTCGAGGTTTTCTTTGGGGATGGTCAGGACCAGCAGGATTTCCAACCCTTGTTCCGGTGAGACTTGCAGTTCCTGCCGGATCAGGCCGGAGATTTCCGGCTGGTATTGCGGAACCAGGATGGCCGCCGGAATGCACACAAAAGCGAGTTTGGGTTCGTCCAAAGACTGAAGCCAGAAAAATGGCGATTTTTTCCCGTGCGGCTTGATAAAGAATCGTGTTGATCCAGGGAATCCCAGAAAAGGAGAGGTCATGGTGATGATCTTCTCAGGATCGATTGACAGTTCGCCAAAACGGCTGGTGGAAACCGTGATTTCCTCTTGTTTCTTGTTTTTAGGGCAGATTGTTTGGGCCATGGCTTGCATTATCCTTTTCTCCATTGGGGGGTTATAGGTTATAGGGCGGTGTAGTAGTTGGGTTATGCACCTGCTTCCCTTCGTCTAATTGTCTTTATTGTAACTATCCAGCTCAAGGCCGGAAACGAACAAAAACAACCAAAACCGTAACTATTCAGCAGTGCCGTAGCTGCTAGGCAGAAGCCGGCGAAGTGTGCTGGTGCCCATGAGCAGGCTGATAACAACGCAGATTCGGTGCTGCTGGATAGTTACCCTTTATTTTTAAAAACAGTGGCAAGGGAGGAGAGGTCGGCCGGGGCCTCTGCTGCCGCCCGGATGTTTTCCTCCACGATACGGAGGTAGATTTCTTCCCGGTGAACCATGACCTCGGCCGGGGCTTCCACTCCGATCTTTACCTGGCCTCCTTTTATCTCCAGAACCCTGATTTTAATTCCATCGCCGATGGCAATGGCCTCCCCTGGTTTTCTGGCAAGAATCAGCATTTTTTCGCCCTCCCTGGCTTGGTTTATAATGAAGCACGCTCTTCCCTGAACGTTTAAAAAACAATGGGGCTACCTGAGGAAGTCCATCAAGCTCAGCTGCATGGTTTTGGCGGCAGCCGCCAAGGCCGCTTCATAGGCCAGTTGCTTGTCTTTGAATTCCATCAAGGCCTTGGTAATATCGATGTCTTCTTTTTCGGAAAGACTTTCCTGGGTGGAGAGTTCAAGCTTTGTATAAATCTCCTGTTGGACAATGATCCGGTTTGCCCGGGCGCCAAAGTCGGAGATCTGGGTGGTCAGATTTTCCATAACCGTATCTAAATCAGCAATGGCCTTATCAATGCTCTGAATCTGCATCTGATCATAGGTGATACCAGACATGTCGAGAAAGCCACTGGTGTCATTGTAAGCAAAGGAGTACCGTTCTGGATCGCTGGTTTCCAGTTTCAGGGCGCCGTCGGCGTTCCAGGCTGCTGTCATCCCCGGGATGCCGTTGATCTTTGCGGCAATGGTGGCAGGGCTGTCTGAGGCGGTATCCACCCCGACATCTATGGTTAAATCTCTGGGCGGATAATAGGAATGATCAGTCACCGTTATGGAGATGGTGCCGTTGGCGAAGGATTCGAATTGCTGCTCAAGACCGGTATTGCCGCTGTCAAGCTTGGCGGTGATGTCCGTGGCCTTGTGAACGCCGGTGACGGTGCTGAATTTTTGCCCGAGCAGAGCCTCTTCAAACTGCTTGAGCGTCGAAAAAATCCCGGTGTCCATAACAGCCGATTTCCCGTTTTTGCCTACCTCCAGGGCGCTTCCCTTGCCGACCTTGACTGCCAGATTATGATCTGGATCACCGGCATAGCGGACGTTGCCGTCTTTTTTCTGGATAGTGACTACCTGGAGTTGGCCATCAGCAGCCACGTCATTGGTTTCGCCGGTGAATACCGCGCCCCCAGCGAGACCAAGAGCCTCCAGACCCGGTTCGTAAAGTCCGCCTAGGGGAGTTGTTTCCACAAAAAACTGCTGGTCTGAGGTCAGCTGAACCGTGCCGAAATAGACAACGCTTGCCGGGGTATCGACCGCTGCGCCGTTCAGGCTGGTAATATTTTCCCCGTTGGCTGAGGTCTGGATATGCAGGTTGCGGCCATCCCGGGCGGCCAGGGTGATAATGCCGGCGCTGTTTCTGGTGGCGACAATGCCGGTGCTGTCGGATTTGGCGTTGATCGCATTGATGATAGTGTTGTCTGTATCCTGGGCAATGACCGTGGAGGGATCGGCATTGGTTGCAACCGGGGTGCCGTCAAAGATATCCACGCCGTTGATGAGCAGATCGCCAGAGCGCAAGCTGCCCGCGATGGCCGAGCCCGCGGCGGTGTGGTAGGCCGGGGTGACCTCAGCACTGACGTTGGTGGTGTCAGCCAGATCGTTGATGGCCTTGGCTTTGGCTGCGGCCGAGGCATCGGCATAGATCGTGGAAAGGCCATCAACGGCCGTGGCCGCAATGGCGGTGCCGTTAATGGTTAGATCTCCGGTAGCCATGGCTGAACCGTAGCGGACGGTCCCATCCCCGGCCACATCGGCAAAGCCTTGAGCGCCGCCGTCCATGCCAAGATTAGCCAGGATGGTGTCGTCTGCGTGGTTGGGGCTTGTGAGGGTGAAGGACATGGTCGAGGAAAGCGATATCTCGCCGGTGTTGTGGGTGGCGTCGGCGCTGTATGTCCCTGCCGCAAGCCCGGTGTCGGCGTTGATGTTGACCTGGGCGCCCACAACGATATTCGTTTCATCGCCGGGCCTGGCATTGTAAAGAACGATGGAATCGCCCACCCCGCCGTTGCTGTCGTTGCCGACCCTTGCCTCTACTCCGCTTTGACCGGATATCCCGTTGATGGCGGCTGCGGTCAGGGTGGCAATGTCGTTTGCTGTTGCGCCGTCCGGCACGACCACGCTGAAACCAACGCCGTTGATCGACTGGGTTATGGTTTCGCCGCCGTTGCCGCCTTCGGGGGTGGCGGCCGCTCCAGCATAGAGGGTGGTCAGACTGACGATTACGGCCGGGTCGGCCGCCTCGATAGCAGCTTTCGCCTCTACGGCCTTGCCCATGTACAGACCGGCGACCTGGCCCGCATCATCGGTTATGGCGAGGGTGGTGGCCGTGCCGTTGACGGTAAGATCGCCGACGGCGATATCGCCGGCCGGCATGCTGGTAGTCAGCTGCTCGTTCATGGCGTCAACGGCACCGCCGTTGACGCGGTAGCCGTCGATCTTGTCAGCGATAAACGGCGCTGGTTCGGCGGTTGTGTATCCGGTGGTCCGGTAGCCACCGAAGATATATTTGCCGTTCACCTGGCTGTTACCCAGAATAATTGACTGTTCCCAGAGATTACGAACCTCTTGCGCGGCGCTGGCACGATTTTCCGGGGTAACCGTGGCGTTTCCCTGTTGAATGGCCAGGGTCTTTGCCCGCAGGGCAAGATTCTTCATCTGAGTGAGCGAGTTTTCTGCGGCAGTGATGGTTTTGTCGCCGAACTTGAGATTCTCCTGGTATGAGGTGATCTGGGAGAGGCTGCTTCTTAGGCCAAGGGCGGTCACCAGTTTTACCGGATCATCGGAGATGGTGGACATTTGTTTCCCGGAGGAAATCTGGTTGTTGATCCGATTCATATCCGTGGTGAGCTTATTGAGATTGGTCAGGATATTGTAATGGAGGGACTGCATGGTGATTCGCATGGCTTTCTCCTGTTACACCGCATTAAGCAGGGTATCGAGCATCTCGTCTGACATGGTGATGAGGCGGGCGGCTGCGGTGTAGGCCTGTTGGTATTTGATCAGGTTCGCCATTTCTTCATCCAGGGATACGCCGGAAACCGAATCGCGCATTTCTTTAAACTGTGTGTTGACCAGCACACTGGAATCGTAGGAGTGGCTGATGGTGCGTGTTGTATTGGCAACCTTGCCGACCAGAATATTGTAAAAACCATCCAGGGTGTTTTGGGTGCCATCGGTGAAGGTAATATTCTCATCGTGCTGGGTGTCTGTGATCGTGAGAGAATTGGTGTTGTCTCCACGAAATATTTGTCCCTGCGGGCCAACAGTGGCCGCAGCCAGGTTATTAAGATTTTCTGTAATCTTGTTGTTCAGGCCTATGTCGGCTGCCTTGCTGCCGGAGAAAAAGGTGTTGAGCCCGGCAACCTGGAGAAAATTGGAGGTGTCATTGGCAAAGGCGAACTGGTGGTTGGCATCCGGGGTTAGCCGCAGGCGATTTTCATAGGTTGAGGCCATCAGCCAACCGCTGCTACTGGTGGCCGTGTCGAGGGTTTTCTGGATGATGTTCTTGACGTCTTCCAGGCTGTAGGCCCGGCTTAGGGAAACTGTCACCGGTTGGGACATGGCCAGGGAGCCATCGTTGTTGTAAATCCAGATGTCGAAGCTGCCGGTGGTGTCGAGTTGATCAAAGTATTCGTAGCCGCTGAGCAAGGGCCCTTGGTTGTTGTTTTCCGGGCCAAAGGTGATGTTGCCGTCGCCTGACTGGGTATCAAAGGTAGAAACTGAAGCGCTGGTAAGGCCAAGCTGGGCCAGGATGGAGTCATTAACTCCGGCATTAAGGGTGAAAGAACTGGTGGAAAACAGGGTGATTTCGCCGGTGTTGTGGGTGGCGTCGGCGCTGTAGGTGCCAGCAGTTAGCCCCATGGATGTTTCCAGTCCGAGTACCGAGGAGTCAAGATTGCTGATCACGATATTTGATTCGTCACCTGCATTGATGTTTTTGAAGATAATGCTGTTGAGGGCACCGCCGTTGGCGCCGGTGCCGACTTCCGCCGCCATGGTGACAGGGTTTGTCGTAGTAGCCAGGCCGTTATGGGTAGTGATGGCCGAATTGATGGCGGCGACCAGATTGGCGGCAAGGTCGGCGGCGGTGCTGTCGTCCGTGAGGCCTGCCCCGTCATTGTCGATTGTATAGGTAACCGTTATGCCGTTGATGTCCAGGGAGAGGGTTTCCCCGTCATTGGCTGGGGCAGCCGCCATGGCGCTTACCGCCCCTCCTGCCACCAGAGTAGTCACCCGTGCCTCGATCCCGGTTTCCGCCGCGTTGATGGCGGTAACGGCATTGTCTGCCTTGGTCATGGCCAGGCCGTTTTGATCGGGGCCGCCCAGAATCTCCCCAACCTTCCGGTCGTTGATAGTGATGCTGTCTGCGGGAATCGTGGTGGTGTCGGTGATAGCGTCCACGGTGGTGGTGAGGCGGGCGACATCTTTTGCCTGTTCCGCGCCGGTCATGGCGTTGCCAAACAGGGTAAGCCCGACCCCTTGGGAATGTTGCTGGTTGATCTCGCGGATCAGAGAATTGGCAAAGGCGTCCAACCGGCCAAGAAAATTATCGGGGTCGCCCTCGGCCAGATTGCTGCGCACTTCGAGCCAGCCCCCGATTTTGCCGCCCAGCTCAGACCCTCCGCCGATAGGCGTGCGTGTTTCGCCTCCGCCTTTATCTTTGTTCACCCAGATGAGCTCGTTATTCTCCCAGTCAACCTCGCCGGCTTGATCGCTTGCCACCAGGGAATGACCATCAGCCATGAGGACGCTGAAGGCGCCGTTTTTATCCTCGAAAAAAGAGACATCCAGCAACTTGGAGAGATCGTGGATCAGGGTTTCCCTTTTGTCGCGCAGATCGTTTGCCTGGTTAGCCGTTGATTCCGCCCCGGCGATCTGCACGTTGAGGTCGGCGATCTGGCTGATAATGGAGTTGACGTCTCCGATGGCCGTATCCAGGCTTAATCCGATATCGAATTTGGTTTGGATCAATTCTGTGTTCATGCTGTGCAGTTGATCGATGATCAACTGGGAAGACTGGATAACCGACTGTCTGGTCGCAGAGATCTCCGGGTTGTCGGCCAGGTCCTGCCAACTGCTCCAGAACTGGTTCATCAGATCGTTGATCGCCAGGCCCGGCGCTTCATTGAATACGGTTTCCACCAGGCGCATGGCTTCCTGCTGTGCTTCCAGACTGCCCAGATTGGATTCCTGGCTGGCCAGCCGTTGCACCATGAACTGGTCGTAATTTCTCATGATGCTGGTGCCCTTGACCCCGCCGCCCAGCAAACCGGCGTTGATGGGGGTCGCATTGTGGGCTTCCAGTTGCATCGATTGTCTGGTGTAGCCAGGGGTGTCAACGTTGGCGATATTGTGCGATGCCACCTGTATCGAAAGCTGGTGGGTAAGGAGGGCATCCTTGGCCATGCCCAGCACATGGGAGATGCCGGCCATGTGTTAAACCTCCCTGCTGATAAAAGAGGGCTGGTTCAGCGAGGGCTTCCGGCTCAGGCCGGTGAGTCCGTACATGGGGCGCTCCGCTATGCCGCTGGTGATAAGGGAAATGGCGTCGTTCAGGTATGTTTTTACATCTGCGGCAAAGTGCCTGTTGATCAGATTGCGCTTGAGGATCTCTTCCCGTAGCCTGGTAAGTATCTTTCGATACTGGGCGAGTTTGCTCCCGTCTTCCCGATTGAGCAGGGGCAGGAGGGCGGCAAGGCTTGCGGCTTTGCCGGAGGTTTTCGGACGGATCTCGCTGGTCAGGTTGGCGAGCAGCGAATCCATGGCCTGAATGCGGCTAAGCCGGTTTTCTTTGCTGGCGCTCAAACGGAGGAGGGCCTGCATGTCCATGCTCACCAAGGCCTTTTGTTCTTCGTGCAAGATGCTGAGCATGTCCTGGGAAAGAATGACCTCCTGTTCCAAAACCTCGAAGAATTTGACGGGCAGGGAGCGTTGTTCGGTAGCTTGTGGATGCATCATGGCTTATTTCTCCTTGCTCGTTGGGCTCGGGGGGACATGGGCTTGCGACAATTGCCGGTAGAGCATGTCGCCAAAGCCGACACTTTTGCTGCCTGCCATTTTCTGGGCTAGCTGATCGTCGTGGATGGACTGAAACATTTCCTCGCCGTAGCCGCCGTCCATCAGGCCGCTTTTGGGAATGCTCTGGCGGGCCAGGCTCAGGATCTGCTTGAGCATCAGAGCCTCAAAGCCGGCGCAGGCTTCGCGGAGTTTCTTCTGCTTCAGCGTATCGGCAGAATGGGTGGTTCCCTTAAGTCCGGCGGTTGCTTCGCTGATAATATCCATCTTTCCCCCAGAGGGTATAAGTTTCGTTTGAGCAGACAAGCTGCTCAACTTAAGCTTTAAATAATTTCCAGTTCCGCCTGCAGGGCGCCTGCCGCCTTGATGGCTTGAAAAATGGCAATGAGTTCGCGCGGGGCTACGCCCACGGAGTTTAAGGCTCGCACCACCTCGCCAAGGGAGACGCCCGGCGGTAGGGTTACCACCTTCTGACCGATTCTGACTGGGTCAGGCTGGGCGCTGGTCGGAGCGACTCCGGACTGGGGTGGAGGAGTGACCCGCAGGCTCAGGTTTCCGTGGGAAAGGGCCAGCTGGCTGATGGTGACATTGTCGCCCATGACCACGGTGCCGGTCCGTTCATTCAGGACCACCTTGGCCCGCCGCTCCGGGTTGATCTCGATGTTTTCCAGGGCCGCCAGCAGGGCAACCTCCTGGGCCCGGTATTTCGGCGGGACAGCGACCTCCACCGAGGCGCCGTCCCGGGCAGTGGCGTAAGCGCCGCCCAGATAGGTGTCAATGGCGGTTTTCATCAGGGAGATCGTGGTGAAATCCGGCGCGGCCAAGCTGATGGTGATGCTCTCCTTGTTGGCAAAGCTCAGGGGCACTTCCCGCTCCACGGTGGCGCCGTTGCTGATCCTGGCCACGGTCAGGTGATTTTTCTGCTGAGACGGCGGCCGGTCGTCCGGGCCGCCCCCGGTGCTGATGGGCCCTTGGGCCATGGCATAGACGTTGTTGTCGAGCCCTTTGAGCGGGGTGGCCAGCAGGGTGCCGCCCTGGAGGGAGGTGGCGTCGCCCACCGAAGAAATGGTCACGTCGAGGTTCTGGCCTGCCTTGAAAAAGGGCGGCAGGGTGGCGGTCACCATGACGGAAGCGATATTTTTCATCCTGGTGCTTTCCGGGCTCACCTTGACTCCGAGATTGTTGAGCATATTGCTGAGCCCCTGGCCGGTAAAGCCGGCATTGTTGCCGTCGCCGGTGCCATTTAAGCCGACCACGATGCCATAGCCCACGAGCTGGTTGCTCCGCACCCCTTTCACTGAGGCCAGGTCTTTCAGCCTGGCGGCCTGGGCAAATCCGGCCTGCCAGAGAATCCCGAGCAGCATGGCGCCGGCCAAGAGCAACGCAGTGCGCCGCATGTTCTGGTTGGGGCTTTCCATGGTTGCCGCATTGTTAACTGCGCCAGTGGTTTTCTGCATCGAGCTGTCCTCGGTAAGTGTTCTTTCGCGTCCGTGACTTGTAACATTAGCAATCAGTGTGCCACGGGAGAGGCATTGGTTGTAATGTGCTATTTTTAAAGGAAATATTCTTTTTTCCATGGACTCACCTTGGGAGAGGAGGGAATATTTTGCCTAGTGTTGGACTCTTGTCAGCATGAAATTCTAAACCGTTTACCAGGGCCAATAACCCGCAGGTTTAACGGGTTGTAATCGTTCAGGGGTGCCCCAGGTTCGGGCAAGCAGACAGGCGCTGCGTACCCCAAGTACGTAAGCCTGGCGGATCGCCCGAAGATGGGGTGCTCCTGAACGATTACACAAATTCTAAAATGGCCAGACGCTGTCCAGAGCGCGGGCCAGCCAACCCGGTTGTTGCTTGTCGCCGAGGACCCCCTGGCCGCTGTATTCTATGCGGGCGTCGGCAACATGGGTCGAGAGGACGGAGTTGTCCTGGGCGACATCCTGCGGCCGGATGATACCGGAGAGGATGATATGCTGGGTTTCGTTGTTGACCTTAACCTCCTGGTAGCCGCGGATATTCAGGTTGCCGTCGGTGGTGATGTCGATGACCCGGGCGGAAATGGTGGCGGTGACGTTGCTTTTCCGGTCGGTCTTGCCCTTGCCCTCAAAATCATTGGTCAGCTTGGCTTGCAGCTCGGTGAGCGAGGGGGAAAAGCGGCTGTTTTTGTCCGCCAGCCAGGTTTCCAGGCCGAACAGGCTGGAGACACCGCCGGTAACCGATGATTCGCGTTCCGTCTTGGTGTTGGCCTCTTTGTTGGCCTTGGAGGTCTCTACGATGCGGACCAGAACGATATCGCCGACCCTTTTAGCCCGGCTGTCCGCGTAGAGGTCCAGACCATTGCCGGCCGCGTAGATTGTTCCCTCCCGCTGAACTTGCGCAGCCTGGGGCGGCGCAGGCAGGGTGTAGCGTTCCGGCAGCTGCTGGGCCTGCTGGCCGGCAGCCCCGATGCAGCCTGAAAGTCCGGCGAGCATAAGGATGACGATGGAACTCTGGTGTGTTGCACGCATAATTCTCTCCTTGAATGAACAGGGACTCTGCCTCTAAACCTGCGGGTTATTGGCCCTGGTGAACGGTTATCAAAATTCAGCTTCTACGAGGCCGGCCTCCAGAACCCGGGCCTTGATCTCGCGACGGCTGGTTAGGTTCTTGACCCGGATTATTTCGTCTTTCGCGCCGGAATTTCTGGCTTGGCCGGGGGCGGTTATCTGGATGGCCTGCGATTTTGCCATGATGGTCACCCGCTCGCCCCGGTTTACCAGGGGCGGGGTGTCAATGGCCTTGGCATAGAGGGCGGCCCCAGCCGGCAGCGAGAGCTTTAGCTTTTGCCCGACCGCCTGTTGCGGATCTTGGATTAGTCCTCCGGCCAGCAGGGTAATGTTCTGCCGCTTTGCGATGATGTCCTCGCTGGTGATGATCTCGTTTCGGCTCAGCCGTTTTGTCGTGCTGATTACCGTGCCGAAAAGCTGGAGGTCGCCGCTCATTTTCACCTGCCCCTGCTCCTGGCCATCTTTCAGAATGGCGGCGCTGATATTTTTTCTGCCGGGCCTGGAGTCTTTCGGCCTTTGCGTGATCCGGTAGTCAAAGCCGTTTTCCGGCAAGGTCATGGTCAGGGGGCGGACGCTGAAATTGGCGATCCGGACGTCCTCCCTGGGCCAAGGGGAATCCTTGAGCACCACCTCGGTGAAGATCTTTTCCAGCGCGGCAAAGGCCGGGGGGGCAAGCCTTTCCGCCGCTTGTCCGGGAAGGGGCCAGGCAAGGCAGAGCAGCAAGGCAATCATGTTCAGGCGCAGCATCTTAGTCATAACTTTAACGAACCAGGGTGTTGGCTACTTCCAGCAGCTTGTCGGCGGTCTGGACCGACTTGGAGTTTACCTCGTAGGCCCGCTGGGTGATGATCATATTGACCAGTTCCTCGGTGACATCCACGTTGGAAACCTCGGTGAAGCGCTGCAGGATGTTGCCCAGACCCTCGCTGCCAGGGTTGGCCTCGGTGGGGGCGCCTGAGGCCTCGGTTTCCAGAAAAAGATTGGCGCCGATGCTACGCAGGCCGCCGGGATTGATGAAGCTGTTCAGGGTGAGTTGGACCGTGGCGAGCACCTGCTGCTGGGCATCCTTGGCGGTGATCAGGCCGGTGCCGTTGATGGAGACAGAGGTCGTCCCCGCGGGCACGGTGAATTCAGGCTGCAAGCGGTCGCCGTTCTGGGTGACCACATTGCCGTCGGCATCAAGGCTGAAGGCGCCGGCACGGGTAAAGTAGTCCTCGCCGTCGCGGACCACCTTGAAAAAGCCGTTACCCTCGATGGCCCAGTCCAGGTCGTTGCCTGTTTCGGTGAGGCTGCCCTGGGTGAAGATCTTCTGCACCGAGGTGGGGCGAACTCCGAGGCCGACCTGGATGCCGGAAGGCACTCTGCCGCCATCGGCGGTTTCCGTGCCCATGGCCCGGATTTCCTGATAAAAAAGATCCTCGAATTGGGCCCGGCTTTTCTTGAAGCCGGCGGTGTTGACGTTGGCCAGGTTGTTGGCGATGGTGTCCAGCTGCAACTGCTGGCCGGTCATGCCGGTGCGTCCCGAGTATAATGAGCGGATCATGCTGGTCCTCTTGGGTTGAATGTTTAGGAGCCATCACGGAAACTGACTCCCTAAAGTCATTGTTGCGGCTGTCGGTTAGCCGGTCAGGCTGCCGACTCTGCGCACGGCCAGGTCGTCCAGGTCGTCCACGGCCCGGATCATTTTCTGCTGCCCTTCATAGGCGCGGTACAGATCAATCATCTCCGTCATTTCCGTGACGGTGTTGACGTTTGATTTTTCCAGGTGCCCTTGCATAAGCTGAAAATTTTGGGCAGCGGTTTCCACCGCTCCCTCCTCAAGGCGGAAAAGGCTCTCTCCCTCCTTTTTCAGGGCCTGCGGGTTGGCCGTGACCACAGTCAGGCGCCCGGACTGGACGCCATCGACAGAAAGGCGTCCGTCGCGGGCCACATCGATTTTGTTGCCGGTGATGGTGATGGGCCCGCTCTCGCCGAGTACCGGGTAGCCGTTGGCCGTGATCAGTAACCCTTCGCTGTTGCGCTGAAAGTTTCCCGCCCTGGTATAGCGGACACCGGCCGGGGTCTGAACCCGGAAGAACCCTTCTCCGGAAATGGCCAGATCCAGAGGGGCGTCAGTTTGTTGAACAACGCCCTGCTGGTGAACCGTGTTGATGTTCAGCCCCTTGCCAACCCTCTGGCGGGAGCGGCTGACCTGATAGAGCATCTCGTCAAAGGTGACGGTTTCCTTCTTGAACCCAGGCGTGTCAACATTCGCCAGGTTGTTTGTCACCTGATTGAGCCGTTGTTCCTGGCCGAGCAGGGTTTCAACGCTTTCCAGCAATCCGAGTCTGTTGTGGATGAACATGGCATACCTCTCGTGTGTGATGCTCTCTGTGATTGCAAGAGGCGTGCCGAGCTTGGTCAGTGGCAAGGTGGAGTAGGAGGTTGTGTCATAAAATCAATAAATACAACAAGATGCGTGGATGGTTAGGGCTGGGAGACGTGGGGAGAATGGTGTCAAAAAAATGAACGCATCTGCGAAGGGGTCGGTATATTTTACCTAGCGGCGAAGGGGCGGCGGTTGTTTCGCGATATTTATTATGGGGGCGTCATCTTGTTGTTGGCTCGGTAGATAAAGGCGAGGATTTCCGCCACCACCAGATAGGTATCCGGGGGGATATCCGCATTCAGGTCCAGCTTGGCCAGAATCTCTACCAAGTCGGCATCTTCCTGAATGGGGATGCCATATTCCTTGGCCAAGGCGATGATTTTTTCCGCCAGCTCGCCAGAACCCTTGGCAACCACCTTGGGCGCTGGATCCCGGCTTTTGTCGTAGCGAAGGGCAACAGCCTTTTTTTTTGCGGAGGTATCTGGCATTATGGATGCTTTCCGGCCGGATGATTCCGGGTGGTTAAGGAATTGTCGATTGGTAAGCCCTCACAGGGTGAGCCCCAAAAGGAAATACAACCCCGAGCCCCAATGAACGGGATAAGTGTCTTATTAGAAAATTTCTTTAAAAAACAAGAAATTCTTCTGTAAGTCACTAAACAAGCGGTCACAGGGTGCTGCAGATTGTCGGCACTTCTGCCGACGATTGACAGCGGCAAGCGGGACGGCGACGCGTACTTTTACGTACGTGAGCCGGGCCGATCGCCGCAAGATGCGGTGCCCTGTGAGCGCTTACGTCGATTGTAATTATAACCGACAACAAGCGGAGCGGATGAAAAAAATGGAGTTCGGACAAACCCTGCAGCCGGGAAGGCTGGTTTTACGGTACAAAAGGTTTCTTGCCGACGTGGCCATGGACGATGGCCGGCTGCTCACCGTGCATTGCCCTAATTCCGGCAGCATGGCGGGCTGCAAGGAACCCGGCAGCCCGGTGCTCGTCTCCCTGGCGGACAACCCTAAGCGCAAGTACGCCCACACCCTGGAGATGGTGCGGGTCGGCGCAACCTGGGTGGGGATCAACACCGCCCGCACCAACGGCCTGGTCGCCGAGGCCATCAGCGCCGGGGTGGTGACGGAACTGACCGGGATCGAGACGATCCGGCCAGAGATCAAGGTTTCTGATAAAAGTCGCCTTGATTTTCTCCTCACCTGCGGGGAGGAGAAAATCTATCTGGAGGTGAAAAACTGCAGCCTGGCCTTGGACCGGGTGGCCATGTTTCCCGATGCCGTTACCGTGCGGGGGGCGAAACATCTGGCCGAGTTGTTGATCCTGCACCGCACGGGCTGCCGTGCCGTGGTTTTTTTCTGTGTCCAGCGGGAGGATGTGGATTATTTTTCTCCGGCCGATCATATTGATCCGGGCTATGCCCAGGCCTTGCGGGAGGTGGCGGCCTTGGGGGTGGAGGTGCTGGCCTATGGGGCGGCTTTGAGTGCGGAGACAATTGCCATTGTCCGGCCGTTGCCGGTGCGTCTGGGTTTGTGAGTTGATTGCAAGATTAAGAGTCGGCAAGAGTGGGTTTGTTAATTTCTTTGTTTGCCCAAAGCGGCACTTCCACGGGAGGGCGGTTTCAGTCTTCAAAGTAACTTTTTTAATCGCGGGTTCCGGGGTAAAATGCCTCAAAACGGTGGTGTGAAGTAGGTCGATAGTTTATTGGTGTGGTCCATTTTTATTGGCAACCCGTCCCAAAGCGTGACCCCGGATCTCGTACCTTAGTCATTGGTGAAGAACACTTTTTGCAGACTATACGCAATATGTGTTCTATCCCGTTTAGAAGAATACCATTTTAGCACGATTCGGCCACCACCATCTTCCTTGGAGGGTTTTATGGTGAAGCCAGGTCGTCACAAAAAGAAAAGGGTTAATGCGGTGCATGTTATTCAGGCAAATGCTGCCGGTATAGATGTCGGCTCCACTGAAATCTATATCGCTGTTCCAGATGACCGGGATTCTCGTTCTGTCCGGAAATTCGAAACCTTCACCGAGGATTTGCACAAAGCGGCCAAGTGGTTAAAGTCGTGCGGCATTGAATCAATTGCCATGGAATCCACAGGTGTTTATTGGATTCCCGTTTATCAGATCCTTGATTCCTATGGTTTTGACATCGTTCTGGTTAATGCCCGCCATGTCAAGAATGTTCCTGGGCGTAAAACTGATGTCAAAGATTGTCAATGGTTGCAATATCTGCATTCTGTCGGACTGCTGTCCGGATCATTTCGTCCTGCCCAGGAAATCTGTGCGGTCCGTTCACTGCTTCGACACCGGGACAACCTGGTAAAAATGTCCGCTGCTCATATCCAACATATGCAGAAGGCCCTTACTCAGATGAATGTTCAACTCCATCACGTGATTAGCGATATTACCGGCCTGACCGGCATGGCTATTGTTGATGCCATTCTAGCCGGTGAACGCAACCCTCAAAATTTAGCTTCTTTGAAAGAT
This sequence comes from Deltaproteobacteria bacterium RIFOXYD12_FULL_56_24, assembly GCA_001799285.1. GTDB lineage: Bacteria > Desulfobacterota > Desulfobulbia > Desulfobulbales > Desulfurivibrionaceae > Thiovibrio. The sequence continues at coordinate 22,505 of MGTD01000012.1, read as the reverse complement.
CGGCGAATCAAGGCCGATAAATCGATTATCGAAAAATCGCTTGAGGGCGACTTTCGTCCAGAGCACCTTTTTACTCTTAAGCAAGCGCTCCAGGCATACCGTAATTATCGAGAGCTGATCAGTGGATGTGATCATGAAATTGAAAGTTATTTGAACGCACTTGACTCGCGTGTTGATCCGGAAGAAAATCCGACTCCGCCGCCAACATCAAAACGTAAAAAACCACAAGGGAATGAGCCGGATTTCGATCTGCGTTCCCAGTTATACCGAATTCTTGGCACTGATCTGACCCAGGTCGATGGAATCAACGTCATTACCGCCCATGTTTTTCTTGCCGAGGTTGGCCCTGATATGTCCAGGTTCCCTACAGCCGACAATTTTTGTTCGTGGCTTTGTCTCTGTCCCAACAATAAAGTTACCGGCGGCAAGGTGTTGTCGTCCCATACCCGTAAAAGCGTTAACAGATTGGCCCAGACCTTGAGAATGGCTGCCGAGGGGTTATGGAACAGTCATTCTACCTTGGTGAATATCTTAGACGAATGCGCGCCAGGCTGGGTGCGCCGAAGGCGATTACAGCCACGGCACACAAGCTGGCCCGTATAATTTACCATTTGGTCACGACCGGGAAACAGTTTGACGAAACCGTATTTGCACATCAGGAAGAGCTTTACAAAAAACGCCTAGAATCAAGAATCAGGAATCAAGCAAAAATGTTGGGATTTCAGTTGGTTGCATCGTAATTAAAAGAGTGTAGTTACTTAGAAGAAACGAACCAAAGAAAGGGCACCCTGTCCCTTGTCCCGCCGGGGGCGGGATGCCCTGTGTTCCTCGATGCTGCCGGGGCTTTGCAAACTCGGCTGCGCCTCAAACAGTGCAAATCCCTTTTCGGCAGCCTCTCCGGTACTCGGCGGCGTGACAATGGGGGAAACACCCGCAGCGGCTTGCGCCGCTGCAATGGGCGGGGGATTTTATCATAAAATGTCGGCGCGGCTTTTCTCAGCTTGCTTCGCGGCAACCCTTGCAATAGAGTGGGAACAGAAAGGGCCGCATGGTGCGGCCGGGGGAGATTTGTGATGCAGGAAAAACCAAAAGCGGTGCTGCTCTTGAGCGGCGGGCTTGATTCGGCTACGGTCCTGGCCATGGCTATGGCCGAGGGCTATGAGTGCTGCTGCCTCAGTTTTGCCTATGGCCAGCGGCAGCAGGTGGAGCTGGAGCGGGCCAAGGCCAATGTCGCCCGCCGGGGGATCAAAAAGCATCTCATTCTCCGCCTTGATCTCGACGCCATCGGCGGCTCGGCTCTGACCACCGATACCGCCGTGCCCAAGGGCCGCAGTCTGGCGGAGATGAACGCAACCATTCCCATTACCTATGTGCCGGGCCGCAACACCATTTTTTTGTCCTACGCCATGGCCTGGGCCGAGGTGCTGGGCGCGGGCGATGTTTTTCTCGGAGTCAATGTCATGGATTACAGCGGCTATCCCGACTGCCGCCCGGAATTTCTCGAGGCCTTTGAGCGGATGGCCAATCTGGCCACCAGGACAGGGGTGGAAGGGGAAACACGTTTCCGGGTCCATGCCCCGCTCCTCAAGATGACCAAGAGGGAGATCATCGAAAAGGGGTTCGAACTCGGCGTTGATTACGGCCTGACCCACAGCTGTTATGACCCGGACCAAAAGGGCCGGGCCTGCGGGGCCTGCGACAGTTGTCTCTTGCGGCTCAAGGGCTTTGCCGAGGCCGGGCGGGTTGATCCGGTGGAGTATCAGTGAGCATGCACAACAAAGGTAAGCGGTCACAGGGCACCACATCTTGCGGCGATCGGCCCGGCTCACGTACAACAGTACGCATCGCCGTCCCGCTTGCCGCAACCTGCGGCACCCTGTGACCGCTTATTCCGTGGTTATTTGGCCTCTTGGGCATACCCCGTGATCCGTTACCAACAAAGAGGGAAAGATGAAAAATAAATTGGGCGGCCTGTTCATGGTCGGCCTGCCAGGGACGGAGCTGGATGACTCCACCCGCGACCTTATTAATAGATATGGGATCAACAACTTTATCCTCTTTAAAAGAAACGCCGAAAACCCGGCCCAGATCCGCCGTCTCTGTTTCGGACTGGTCGAGGCCTGCCGTGCTGCTGGGCTGGAGGCGCCGCTGATCTCCATCGATCAGGAGGGCGGCACCGTGGCCCGGCTCAAGATGCCCCATTTCACCGAGTTTCCCGATGCCAGGGAGCTGGCGGACAGCGACCGGGCCGAGGAGTTGCTGACAGGTTATGCCCGCACCTGCGCCCGCGAACTGCTGGCGGTGGGGGTCAACATGAACATGGCCCCGGTGCTGGATGTGAGCCCTGCTGGTTTGGGGTTGTTCATGGAACAGCGCTCCCTGGGAGGGGAGCCGGAGCAGGTGGCCCGACTGGGCACGCTGGTGATCAAGACCATGCAGGAAAACGGCCTGGCCGCCTGCGCCAAGCATTTCCCGGGTTTAGGCGCCGCAACCCTGGACCCCCATAAGGTGCTGCCTGTGGTGGAACGTTCGCCGGCAGAGCTGCGCGGTTGCGACCTGGTGCCTTTCGCTGCGGCGATACGGGCGGAAGTGGCCGGGGTGATGACCTCGCACACCGTCTACCCACAACTTGATCCCGCTCTTCCCGCCACCCTGTCGCCCCGTATTCTGGGCGGACTGCTCCGTAACGAGCTGGGCTTTGACGGCATGATCGTCACCGACGATCTTGAGATGGGCGCCATCGAAAATGAAGGTACCGTAGCGGCTGCCGCCCTGGTGGCCTTTAAGGCCGGGGCTGATCTGCTGCTGATCTGCCATGAGCACACGAAGATCATCGCGGCCCATGAACTGCTGAGTAAGGCGGTGGGCAGGGAGATTACCGAGGAACGGTTGCGGAGGTCTCTGGCCAGGATTGGTGAGGTGCGCAGACGGTTTGCCATGCAGAAACAGATAAATACGGCGGAGCCAACCAAGGTATGATTTTTCGGTTTTCAGGGAGCGGTTCGGTGCGAAGACCATGAAAGGCCACGAGTCTCTTCACCCAAGCCATAAAGTAGGTTTTTTTCTCTGGTGCGTCCGGCAAGGGTGTCGTGGGTGACTGCGAATCTGGAGGAAGCCGAAGGCAAAGCGCTGGCCTGACGAACAGGAAACGGATATGAGGCGGCACGTTGGGGTAAGAAGGCGGCTAATATCGTCAAATTACCAGCCCCAGAGCAGGTCTCGGCGGACCCAGCCGGTGAGGCCGGATTCATGCTTAACCCGGACCCAGCCTTTTTTGTGCCTGATGGTCCGCAGAACCACGCCACGGACGGCATTACCCATAACGCGCTGTTTTTCCCCTGGGCCATTGCGAATAACGGCCTCGCTAACTTTGACAATCATGTAGGGCGTCTTTTCAACCAGTTTTTTATAGACCCAGCCAGTGTCCGCTTCAAAGTCAATCACCTTGAGCCATTTGCCCTTGCGGCTGACCACCTTCAGTGGGTAGCCGAGGCCCAATTCCCATATAATTGGGTATGTTGTTCCTGGTCCGGAACGCATCGATACCTTGTGGCGGTTGATGCTCACCATTTCCGCGTGGGCTGCTGAGGCCAAAAGCAACAGAAAAATGAGTCCGAGGCAGATTCGCCGGATCATAAGAAAACCTCCTTGTGCTGTCTGGTTATGGTTTACTGGATAGGGAGATACCCCTGTCTGGAACGGCTAGTGGTATGCCGCCTATTTCCAGGGAGATGGCGTCGAACTTGCAGGCCTTGTTCATGCAGGCCAGGCAGGTGATGCACTCCGGGTCGTCGGGAGATTCATTGAATTTGACCCCCATGGGACAGACATGGTGACAGGCCTTGCAATTGGTGCACCGGGCTTCATCCAAGCGCAGCTTGATCAAACGGACTCGGCTGAACAGCGCGTAAAAAGCGCCCAGGGGACATGCCGTCCGGCAAAAGGGGCGGCTGGCAAAGATGGCCCAAGTAAGAAAAATAAGCATGATCACGAATTTATTGAGAAAAAGCAGACCGATGGTGTTGCGGAGGTTGGGCTGGAGCAGGAGCATGGGGATTCCTGCTTCCAGAGTGCCGGCCGGGCAGACGAACTTGCAGTACCAGGGGCTGCCGATGCCGGATTCATCAACGAGCGCCAAGGGCAAAACAATGACAAAGAGAAAAAGGAAGACGAATTTACCATGGGAGAGCAGGCGCGGCACCCCGAATTTCCTGGTGGGTATTTTGTGCAACAGCTCCTGGATAAAGCCGAAAGGGCAGGCCCAGCCGCAGATCATCCTGCCGAACAGCCCGCCGAGGATGCCGATGCTGCCGAGTACCGAAAAACCAAAATAATACTGGCCGTTTTCCAGGGCGAAGCGCAGGCCGCCCAGCAGCTGCTGGAGCGAACCCATGGGGCAGTACGTGGTAGCCGCCGGGCATGAGTAGCAGTTGAGGCCGGGTGCGCAAATCACTTTGAGCGGCCCCTGATAGATGGTCCTGGTAAAGGGGAAGGACCAGGAACCATTCATGAGGAAACCCATGATCACCTGGACCCATTTGCGAACTGTTTCCATCTCAGCCTATCCCTATGCAGCTCAGGCAAACCTGTACCGCCTGCTCCAGAACCCGGCCCGGTTCGCCAGTGGCGCCGCCGATCAGCCAAAGGAGAAGAAAGGCGGCGATTACCACTATGGGAGCCTTGCGGAGAGGGCTTTTTTTGCGGGAGTTACTGGAAGTCTGGCTCATGTCCGGTCAATCTTTGGCCTGTAAACTTTCGAACTGAGAGGTAAGTTCCTCGTCCATCGCATCCGGGTCTTCGGCATTATAATAGAGGATGTTTTTCAAATGGGAAAAACTGTCCAGGTCCATCTCGTAAAAGTGCAGGGCCAGACCATTTTCTTCGATCCTGGCAACCTCGCCTTTCATTTCCAGGCTCAGGTGGCTGGTTGATCCCTCCAGATGCAGGGAGACCCGGCAGTGTTCGCCAAGCTGGTGTCCGGTAACGTCAAGCACAAAGACTCCCTTGGCGCTCAAGTCCGCAGTTTTGCAATTCTTATAGCTCTGATTCGGAAATTTCAAGTTGATGATGATCTGAAGCGGCACCCTGGTGTTTTTTCGTTTGTCTTTCATGGTCGAGCCCTCTTGTTCTGTGGCGTGGTTTGGGGATCTGCCATCCGGCAGAAAGAGAAAACCTTCCCGTTCAAGCAGTTGACTGATGTTCAGCAGTTGCAGTTCATTCTGGTCTTTTTCAAGTCTGACTGGGCCAACAAGGTCCCCATTTCTTGCCCAAGCTAAAGAGAGCAGCGGGGCCGCTTCCTGGGCAAGGCGGCAGAGAATCACCCCGTGCCAGTGCCCTTTGCTTACTACTACCAGCATGTCTGCCTCTCCGTCAGGTAGATCCGCAAGCCCAATGCCCCGAGGGATTATGAGGGGAAGGATCAGTTTTTTCAGCTTGCTGTTTTTGAGCAGGGCGAGTGGGCCTTTCATCTGGCTTGGCAGACGGCGGAACCAGCCTCCCAGATCATTCATGGGGATCTGACTGCTTTTGATATATTTTTTCCTCTTTTCAGGAGAAAGCGGTTTGATTAGAGCGATGTCTTCTTCGGCAATGGCACAGGGAAGATGGCCGATGGTGATGGGGCAGAGCATGGCCCCCGGCTGTATTGGCAGGGGTTTTGCGTCTGCGGCTTTGACCGCGGCCTGTTCGGGAGCCTTGGCAAAAGAGGTCCGAGTGGTCTTGGCCTGGGCAGGTTCTGTTGCAGCATTGTTCTGATAAATCGGCTTTGCGCAAAGATTAAAATCGGCAGACGACGCTGCCTCTCCCTCTGTCGGTCTGGGGGGTATCTTCTTTTTTGCGGCTGCCTTCTCCCTGAGTTTTGTAAATTTGCCATACACCCTTTTGCACAACTCGGCATCCTCGTTCTGGTCGAACTTGTCGTCTTCATGCATGTTGACAAGGTGGGCCATTGTTTCCTTAAGGAAATCGATAAATTCAGCGGGGACCGGAGCCTGCCGTTTCTGGGCGTAGAGCAGGATGCTGTCTGCCATGGCCAGAATGGCCAAGGCATTTTTTCTGGTACTGAAGCGATTTTGCAGGCAGGCAAAGGCCGCCTGCAAAGGTTTAATCTTTTTCTGGGACAGGCTCCAGTCCTGGGAAAGGATTTCTGTTTTTAGTTTCAGGATGGATTCGTCGAGGGAAAGAATCACCGGGAATACTCCACAGCCATTGGCGTTATTAAAGAGGGGAAGAAGAGAAGACCCTGCACAGGCTGTGGAGCGCCGGTCTTGCTCATGCAATTTTATCCAGCCCGGTGAGGAACGGGCCGATCGTCCGAAGCTGTGGTGCTGCTGAACGGTTACTATTGTGGCTGAAAATTTTGTAGGGTACTATAGCAGAAATTTTTGCGCTTTGGCAACAGGCAGTTGCATGACCCGCAGTGCCGTGGCATCCTCCTGGAAAAATTCCCGCCCTTGTCGGCAAGGAAACACGAAGCATGGCTGAGAGTATGGTTTCTTTTTTTGTGGCTTTGTTCGGGGCTCTGGTCGGCAGCTTTCTAAACGTGGTCATTGTGCGTCTGCCCGAGGAAGGCGCTTCCGTGGTTTTTCCTCCCTCCCATTGTCCGGTCTGCAAAGAAGGCATTTTGTGGTACGATAACATCCCTTTGCTGAGTTTCCTTCTGCTGCGTGGCAGATGTCGGCAGTGCGGAGCGCGGATCTCCTGGCGCTATCCCCTGGTCGAAGCCGCCATGGCGCTTCTTTCCCTGGCTCTGTATCAGCATTTCGGCCTTACCCTTCTCTATCCCATCTATTTCCTCTTTTGCGCGGCCTTGCTCGCGATCATTTTTATTGATGTTCAGCACCAGATCATTCCCGATGTGATCAGCCTGCCCGGCATTGTAATTGGTTTTGCCCTCTCCTTTGTCAACCCGTTTATCACCTGGCAGGAAGCCGGGTTGGGCATTCTTTTCGGTGGGGGAAGTTTTTATCTGGTCGCTCTGACCTATTACCTGTTCACCCGGCGGGAAGGCATGGGCGGCGGCGACATCAAGCTGCTGGCCATGATCGGCGCTTTTCTGGGTTGGCAGTCCCTGCCCTTTGTGGTGTTCGCCAGTTCGGTCCTGGGCACGGTGGTGGGTGTCGGGGCCATGATCAAACAGCGCAAGGGCGGCAAGACCGTCATTCCCTATGGCCCATTCCTCGCCATTGCGGCCCTGCTCTATCTTTTTTTCCGGCAGGAGATCATCCTGTTTTTTATCCGGTTTGTACTTCATCGCTGATTCCTGCCGTCCGTATTCCCCCCTCCTTTGTATTTTCCCGCAACCAAAACATCCAACAAGGCTAACTGTTCATCCGTGCCATTTCGCTGCTGCCGAAGATGTCAGGAAGAGACCGGCGAAGTGTGCTGGTGCGCCGAGCAGGCCTACTGTTAATTGTCGGCAGAAGTGGCCAACCATGCAGCGGTGGTGCTGCCGCAGGGTTAACCCACATTTACCGAATCTTTACCGCCATTAACCACACCTTTACAAGCAGTTGCGGTATGATATCTGAGATGGAAAAAACAGGGCGGAAAAAGCCGGCCCGTAAGCTTTCACTCCGGTTGTCCCCGGAGGTAAATCAAAACGGAGGAGGAAAAAGATGTACAAAAAAACTGTTGTAACGGCGGCGGCCCTGTTTGTTCTTGCGCCGATGGCCGTGATGTTCGTCCCGGAAGCTGATGCCCAGGCAAAGAAAGGCGGGGTAGCGAAGGCTGTCCAGGAAAAAAATGTAAATCCTGCGGCCTGCTACGAATGTCATGGCACTGTGAAGGAGCTTCACACCATGGGCAAGCACAGCAAGGTGAACTGCGTCAGCTGCCATGGCGGTCTGGCCAATCATCTGGCAAACCCGGGTAAGGATACCAGGCCGGAAACGAGAATGTCCTGGGAAACCTGCGGCGCCTGCCACAAGGATCAATACGACAGCTTCATGAAACAAGCTTACCACCGTCCGGCTCGCGATGAAAAGTCCCAGCTTACCAACCGTTCGCCCAACCCATACTGGGACAAGCTGATGGCCGGTCACGGCTTCACCAAGGAACACAACCTCACCCGCAGCCATGTCAACATGCTCACCGACCAGTTGGCGGTGGACCGTTCCTTTGGCGGTCGTTTCCAGCCCAAGAACGGCTGGAACTACATCTTCGAGAAGGGCAAGACCTGGGACGTTCTAGTTGATACTCACCCGGAAACCAAAGAACACAAGGCCTTCATCCCGCAGAGCGCTGCGGCGGCCAATCCGGTCTGTCTCCAGTGCAAGACCCAGGACCAGATCCTCAAGTGGGCCTACATGGGCGACAAGGTGGAAGGCGCCCAGTGGTCCCGGCAGTCCAATGTGGTGGAGGTGGCCAAGGATGTCGAGCATGGCTTGAGCTGCTTCACCTGTCACGATCCCCACGCCGCCAAGCCCCGCATCGTCCGGGACGGCCTGATCGACGCCCTTACCCGGCCGGACGGAGACACTCTCTGGCATAAAGATCCGAAGCGGACCGGAATCAAGGTTATCGACATGGGGGTCCGGGGCTTCCCCCGCAAAATCGCCCTGCTCGATAAGTATGATTCCCGCTTGCAGTGCGGCCAGTGTCATGTGGAGTACAACTGCAACCCCGGCACCGACACCAAGACCGGCCAGAAGGTCACGATGGCCGACCGCCGCACCAACCATTTCCCGTACAAGGATGTTTTCGGGCTCTATGATCATTATGTAAACAAGATCAACTTCATGGACTTCAAACACGCCATCACCGGCGGTCTGCTCTGGAAGGCCCAGCATCCTGAATCGGAGTCCTACTACAACTCCAAGCACGCCAAGGCCGGAGTCGGCTGCGATTCCTGCCATACCCCGAAGCTGAAGAACAAGGCCGGCAAGGTCTATACCTCGCATTTCGCCGTCACCCCCAGGGTGATGCTCAAGGAGACCTGCCTCAAGTGCCATCCGCAGTGGACCGAGGAGCAGGCCAAGTATTCCATCGACTCGATCAAGGCCCATATCAAGGGCAAGATGCGCAAGGCCGAATACCATCTTTCCAACCTGATCGACAAGATCGTCGAGGCGAAGAAGGCCGGGGTCGATGAAGCGACCATCAAGAAGGCCCAGGATCAGCACTTGAAGGCGCACATCCTCTGGGAGTACTGGACCGCCGAGAACTCCGACGGTTTCCATAACCCGGAGATGGCCAAGGAAGCGCTGACCAAGTCGGTCAACGAGTCCATGGCCGGCATCAAGCTGCTCACCGAGGCCATGACCCCGAAGACCGCGGCAGCGAAGTAAGCCGAGGATGAGCAAAACAGATCCTTAGCATGAGTGGCCGGGGTGGTAACGCCCCGGCCGCTTTTCTTCCGGATCCGACGACAAGGAGAGACCATGAACCGATTGCTCGTATTGATTGGCCTGTGTCTGCTGATCCAGCCACAGGCAGTGCTGGGGGCGGAAAAAAACCATCCGGCCACCCCGGAAAACCAGGAATGCATCGAATGTCACGCCGACCAGGAAAAGACTTGGTTCAACGGCAAGCATGGCTTGATGAACGTTAAGTGCATCGTTTGCCACGGCGCCATGGATAAAAGTTTTACGGCCAGCCCCGGACTTGCCGCCTGTCGCGGTTGCCATGCCGATGAGGTTGCCCAGGCGATGAAGGCCAAGGGGAAAAAGGAAAAGAGTTGCTTCTCCTGCCATGACAATCATGCGCTGACGCTGAAGGGCGGACCAGCCAGTCCGTATCACGCAAAAGGAGGCAAATAGCCATGAAGTTGACACGAAGAGAACTGATGAAATACTCGGCCGCCCTGGCCGCCGCCTCGGCCATAGGCCTGGAGCTGCCTCTGCCCAGAGGCGTAGCGGCGGCAGCGGGAGAGCCGGATAAATGGGTGAAGGGGGTCTGCCGCTATTGCGGGGCCGGTTGCGGCGTTTACACCGGGGTCAAAGGCGGCAAGGTCGTGGCGGTGAAGGGCGACAAGGAGAACTGGAATAAGGGATTCCTCTGTCTCAAGGGCAATTTCCTTCCCGCCATCCTCTATGCGCCGGATCGCCTGCAGTACCCCTTGTTGCGCAAAGGCGGCAAATTCGTCCGCATCTCCTGGGACGAGGCCATGACCGTCATGGTCGACAAATTCCATGATTCCATCCGCAAGAACGGCCCCAATTCGGTGGCCTTCTACGGCTCCGGCCAGGCCTACACCGAGGAATCCTACTTCATCAACAAGGTCTTCAAGGGGGGGCTGGGCACCAACAACATCGACGGCAATCCCAGGCTCTGCATGGCTTCCGCCGCGGTCGGCTACGTTTCGACCTTCGGGAAGGACGAGCCCATGGGGGCCTACGACGACATCAACCATGCCGAGTGCTTCTTCATCATCGGCTCCAACATGGCCGAGGCCCACCCGGTAATCTTCCGGCTGGTCAACGAGCGCAAGCAGAAGGGCAAGGACGTCAAGATCATTATGGCCGATCCGCGCAAAACCCTGTCGGCCAGGATCGCCGACCTGCACATGAGCTTCACCCCCGGCACCGATCTGGCGATTCTGAACGCCATGGCCCATGTGATCGTCAAGGAAAAGCTTTACGACCAGGCTTTTGTCGACAAGCACACGATCTTTAAAACCATGGTCGATCCTGGCCCGCCACCCAAGATCAAGAAGGTGGTCTGGGGCGACTATGTAAAGTTTCTCGATGATTACACCCCGGAAGCTGCGGAGAAGATCTCCGGCTGCCCGGCGGCGGAGATCGTCAAGGCGGCCCGCTGGTTTGCGACCTCCAAGGCGACCATGAGTTTCTGGTGCATGGGCCTCAACCAGCGGACCCGCGGGGTGTGGGTCAACAATCTGGTCCACAATCTGCATCTGCTGACCGGCCAGATCTGTCGGCCCGGCGCCACCTCCTTCTCCCTCACCGGCCAGCCCAATGCCTGCGGCGGGGTCCGTGACGGCGGTCTTTTGAGCCATCTGCTGCCCTACGGTCGGCTGGTCGCCAATGCGGCGCACCGTGAGGAAATGGAGAAGTTCTGGGGTCTGCCCGCAGGGAGGATCCAACCAAAGCCTGGGCTCACGGCCATGGAGATGTTCAAGTCGGTGAACAGCGGCGCCACCCGCTGCCTCTGGGTGGCCTGCACCAATCCCGGGCAGAGCCTGCCCAATGTTGACCCCTACCGGAAGGGCATGGCAAGTGACGACACCTTCCTGGTGGTTTCCGAGACCTATCACCCGACGAGAACCTCGGAACTGGCCGATCTGGTTTTGCCGGCCGCCCTTTGGGTGGAAAAAGACGGCACGTACGGCCAGTCCGAAAGGCGCTACCAGTATGTGGAAAAGGCGGTGAATCCGCCGGGCGAGGCGCGGCCGGATCTGATGGTAATGATCGATTTCGCCAACCGGCTTTTTACCGCCATGGGCCGCAAGGAAGAGGCGAAGAGGCTATTCAGCTACAAGAACTCCGAGGAGGTCTGGAACGAGATTCGTCTCTGCTCCAAGGGCACGGCCTACGATTTCATGGGCATGACCAGGGCCAGAATGAAAAAGGCCCACGGCCTCCAGTGGCCCTGCCCAACCGAAGACCATCCCGGCACGGTTCGGCGTTACACCTCCGAATACGACGTGCTGGTCAAACAGCAGGATCCCAAGGCCGAGGGCGTTTTATTTTACGGTGCCAAGGCGGACAACAACCGGGTGAGCATTTGGCTCAGGCCCCACAAGGGTCCGGCCGAGCCGCCCGACGCCGAATACCCCTTCGCCCTGACCACCGGCCGCCAGATCGAGCATTGGCATACCGGAACCATGACCCTCAAGGTGCCGGAGCTCAAACGGTCGGCCCCGGACGCCTATCTGGAGATCAACCCCAGAGACGCGGCCAAGATAGGGGTCAAGAACAAGGAAAAGGTCCGGGTCACCTCCCGCCGGGGCACCATAGTGCTGGAAGCCAAGGTGGTGGATGTGCCGCGGGACGGGCTGGTCTTCATGCCCATGCACTACCCGGATCGGATGATCAACTCGCTGACCACCGACGCCTTCGACGCCCTGTCGAAGCAGCCGGAATTCAAGATATGCGCGGTAAAACTGGAAAAAGTCTAAGCTTCTCCGCCCCTCCCCGGTGCTCCCCTTGACGCAATCTGTCACCGGGGAGGGGTTTTTTAAGATACGATGCAGATGCGGCGGTTTGTCGGCGAGGAACCGTTTTGGGTCAAGAGATGCTTTTCCCTCATTCTCGACAGACATCCTGTCTGCCTCCGAGGCGGATGCTGCCCGGTCCTTCCATGGACCGGGCTACGCAGCCTATACCGGGAAAGCATCTCCTGACCCAAAACTAACTTGGTCGGCATTAAGTTACTTAAAAGCGCTAAGGATAAAAAAAATGGCAATCGCAAGCGTAGTAGTGGCAACGGAAGCAGGGTCGGTCGAGGCGGTGCTGGTCGAACTGGCCAGGTTACCGGACACGGAAGTACACGGCAGCAAGGAAAATCAGATCGTCACCGTGATTGAGGCCGCCTCGGTGGCGGCCTTGACCGAGAGCATGCAGCGGCTGGCCGCAGTGCCGCGGGTGACCGGGGTCTATCCGGTTTACGCGGGCACCGATGAGGCAGGAGAGTAAAATGAGCAGAGATTTCCTCCGGCCGCCGGGGGCGGTGCCGGAAGAGGACTTCATCGGCCGCTGCATCCGCTGCGGCAAATGCGCTTTGGCCTGCCCCTACCGGGCAATCAGGGTCGCCGGTCTGCTCGACGGCTTGACGCTCATGGGAACCCCGATCATTCGGGCCAGATTGTCCCCTTGTTACCTATGCCTGAAGTGTGTACCGGTCTGCCCGTCCGGTGCTCTGGACGGCAGGGTGAAAAAGCGAGAACAGGTGCGGATGGGGACGGCGCGGATCAAAAAAAAAGATTGTCTTACCTGGCAGGGCACCTTCTGCCGGAGCTGTTACGATCACTGCCCGCTCTTTAACGAGGCGATCACCATGGACAGCGAGCTGCGGCCGGTAGTCAATGAGAAAAAATGCGTGGGATGCGGAATCTGCGAGCATGTCTGCCCGGCAGAATCCGTTGCCATCAACGTAATTCCCGGAGGGGCAGGATGAGAATCACCACGATTCGCAGAACTGTCCAGTTCCTTTCCCTTGGCGCCATGGTCGCGGTGCCGCTGCTCAACCACCGCGGGATCGCCGCAGTGAGCGGCAGTTTCTATTCGTTGAACATCGGCCCGGTTTTATTTACCGACCCGCTGATTGCCATTCAATCCCTGCTGGCCACCCTTCGGTTCGAGGCCGTCCTTCTGGCCTCGGCCCTTATTCCGGCCGGGATCGCCCTGGTCCTGGGCCGGGTATTCTGCAGCTGGGTCTGCCCTCAGAACACTCTTTCCGAGCTGTTCGATACCTTGAGCAACAGGCTGGGCCTTGCCCATTTTTTTACCCTCGGCTCAACACCGCTGATCCGCTACGCGGTGTTGGCGGCAATTCTCGCCGCCACCCTGCTTTTCGGTTTTCCCCTGGCCAGCCTGCTCTCGGCCCCGGGGATCATCTCGGTCCAGACTGCTCGCCTTATCTACGAAGGCACCGTAGGCCTGGAGCTGACCCTGATCGGCATTATTATTCTGACCGAACTTTTCCTGGTCCGCCGGGTCTGGTGCAACCACCTCTGCCCGGTGGGCAGTATGCTTGGTCTGTTCAAATGCAAAAAGACCATGAAGGTGGTTCTGAGCGAGGCAGAAAACCGGCTTTGTATTCATTGCCGCGAATGCGCCAAGGCCTGCCAGCTCGGCCTTAACCCAATAGCCGGTCAGCTTGCTCCCCAGTGCCACAATTGCGGCGCCTGCATCGATGCCTGCCGGAAGATGACCGGGGAGCGCAAGCCGCTTTTTTTCAGGTTTTAGCTGCCTGTTTCCGCTTAAGCAGCAGGCAGCCGCAGACTCATGCCGCCGCCCAGGCTCAGATCGTCAATATGGCCGGTGGCCTTGCCATTTTTGGAAACGAGATGGATGTGGATGGCGTTATTCTTGCCGGAATCAGGGGGAATCGCCGGGGCGTACTGGCTGATGAAGACCCCGTGATGATTTTCTGAATAAAAGCCGATGATCTCCACCGGCTCGTTTTTAAGCAGATACGCAGCCTTGGATTTGGCGAAAACCGGCTTGGTGATTGTCTGCCCCTCGGTGCGGTTTACGTTGATGTGCCAGTTGATGGAAATCGGGGTGCCGCTCAACCGGAAGGGAAAAGGCTTGCCGGTATCGATCCCGGCGGCCTTGGCCTGATCGACGACAAAATTTTGCAGATCCGGGTAGCTGCGGACCGTCTCGGGAACGGCGATCTCGTTGCCCCATTTCTCCTGATCGCTCCAGACCAGGAAGATGGCGCCGTGGTTGAGGCTGTGGTCAACATGGTAATCTTCGCCCCGGACCTGGCTGATGTGGGGCTTTGAATCGTAGATGGTTATTTCGCCGTCCAGCCCCTCCACCGGGCCGATGGCAAAGAGATTTTTTTTGCCGGCCAGTTCGCTGAGGTGGATAATCCGCTCGGCCTTGCCGGTGGCAAAGATGTTTTTCTGGGCCCCGACATATTCGACCATCCCCTCCTTGGTGGCGGCAAAGGCCAGGGCGGCGGAAGCCGCCACCGCCAGGCAGCATGCGATCAACATGCTTTTATTGACCTGCCTTCCCTTCTTCTGTTCCATACTTTTCTCCTGGGTGTTTTAACTTGTTGCCGTGTAACTATCCAGCAGCACCGTATCTGCGTTGTTGCACCCAGAGGGTATAAGTTTCGTTTGAGCAGACAAGCTGCTCAACTCAGCTATATCAGCCGACTACAGGGCACCAACACACTTCGCAGGCTTCTGCCCTGTAGGGGCACCTACTACGGTACTGCTGGATAGTTACGGTTTGGGTTGTTTTTGTTCGTTTCCGGCCTTGAGTTGGATAGTTACGTTGCCGTTTAGAAGTTGAGGCTGGCCTTCAACCAGGCAAAAGGAGGGACAGCCCCCGAAACTGCCGCAGCGAAGCGGTACAGTCCCGCTTTTTGCTTTCCTGTTTTCATTTTGCAAGAGGCTCGGTAGTTCTGCTTTAAAACTTAAAACTAAGAGCCGTATAGATGGATCTGCCCATCCCAGGCACCGGTGTGCCCCAGGCAACCCCGGTTGCGGACATGGTAGCCCCCTGGCCAAGATATGCTCCAGCTAAAGGATGATCGTAGAATTGATCCAGGAGGTTTTCGATGCCTAAATCCAGGCGGGCATGCTTCCAGTTATAGCTGCTGCGGAGATTAAGCAATGCGTAACCACCTGTCGTCAGTTCGTTTCTGGTTTGCGATACCCGGTCTTTCTCGTCAACCAACTCAAGTTCAATAGTGTTGCTCAGGTTGCCAAGGCTGTGAAGTAAAGCAACTTTTCCATTGAGCGGCATGATGTTGTAAAGATTATCCCCTGTGGTCCGGTTATCTCCTCGGACATAATTCAGCAGTCCGCTGAGGGTAAACTTGCCGTAATCATTATGCTCGGCAAGGGTGAGCTGCGCGGAGAGGTCCGCACCGTAAGTCCGGGCTGATTGGTTGATGAAACGGAGATAGACAAAGGCGTTAGTTACCGTCTGGTTATTTGCCGCGATATTTGCAGAAGGCGCAAGACGCTCGGCATCAACATAATCTTCGATATAGCTGTAGTAGGGGGTAAGCTTGATACTCCATTTTTTCTGGAAAGCGTCATGCAAGTCGAAAGTGGCACTGACGGTGTGGGCTGTTTCCGGCTCTAAGTTTAGATTGCCTACATAGCCATTGCCGTCGCCGGCAAAATTAACCATCCTCATAGCCATGCCGCCGGTGGACCAGGCATAGCGTTCGTAGAGGTTGGGGGAGCGGGTTTTTCGTGCATATCCAACTTCGTAAGTCTGGTTTGAGTCAGGGGTTAACCGAATCAAGGCTGTCAGGTCAAAGTTATGATCGGTTTGCTCACGGTCGCTGGCATTAAAAGCAGTTGATTCGGCCAAGTAGAGCGCACTGGTGGTGTTGTAACCTTGAACCGGTCCGGTGTCCATCCGGACATTATTGTTTCTTACCCCAAACAGGGTGAGCCATTGCGGATTCCAGGCGGCCTCCCATTCGGAGAAGAGGTCAAAACGGTCGCGTTGGCCATCGTTGATGTTCCAGAAGGTGTTTGGCCACATTCCCCGACCTGAAGGATCCCACCAATCGTCGAGACGGTAACGTTGGATTTCTCCGCCCAGACTTAGGGTGTCACGTTTTGACAGAAAAAAATCCGCCTTGGCGGTAACTCCGGTGTTATTGCCTTCGGTATCCATCGGCATGCCGGCTGCCTTGCCGCCTGAGCCACCACTGATTGGTCCAGGGACGCCGTTCATGTACCAATATAGTTTATCATCGTAAAATTGCATTGCGTGCCTGGTCTTCTCGTTATAAGCCCGACCGTTGAGTGCGCCCCATTGATAATCACCCTTGTAGCGTAAATTTAGCTGGGTGCTGTCGTTCCCGGTCATGTCCATTCGTTGGTTTG
This sequence comes from Deltaproteobacteria bacterium RIFOXYD12_FULL_56_24, assembly GCA_001799285.1. GTDB lineage: Bacteria > Desulfobacterota > Desulfobulbia > Desulfobulbales > Desulfurivibrionaceae > Thiovibrio. The sequence goes on along the minus strand of MGTD01000012.1, from coordinate 6,013 downwards.
GGTAGCCCTGATATGGGATATCCTGAATGCCGACTTTCATTTCGACCAGATGCTTTTCGTAGCGGAGAGCAAGGCCTATATCATGGTTGATAGCCTTGTACATTGAGGAACCTACTTCGTCTCCGTCAAGCCACCCGCGACCGGCGGCAGCCAACCCCGCAGCTTTAAAGTCTTTTGCGGCGTTGTAGTTGCCAGCCTGGGCAATTGCTCCGCTATAGCTCAGGCTAAGGCTTTCTCCGGCAACTGTAGAGACAAGGTGGGCACCATGGGCATTGCTGTTGCTCCGGTAAAAAGCGCCGGTCTCTCCCTTCATTATGATTTCACCGCTGCCGATTCTGGCAAATTCCGGAGGGGCAGAGTTAACCAGGATTGTGCCACCGATGCTGTCGCCACCCGCGCTAACCGGGGTGATCCCGGCAAAAACCTGGATATTGTCCACATTGGTCGGATCAATGTAAGAAAGAGGAGAATTCATGTGATTTGCACAAGCTGAGATCAAATCCATGCCGTCAACTTTGATTCGGAGGCGGTCGTCGGCCATGCCATGGATTGCCGGGAGGCTGGAAACACCACCGGCGCTGTAAAGGCTTACCCCAGGAGTACCTCGCAACAAACTGGCCGTATCGCTGGTTGCCGGGCGAAATGAACGTACGGTCTTAAGCTCGATAAAGTTCGTGTTAAGGGGCTGTGGATCTATGATCGGGGCATCGGTAACCGACATGGTGCCGAGGTCTTCCGGTTTTTCCGCAGCAAGGGCCGGGCTGGCAAGGACCAGGGCCGAAAAGACAAAGACCGCGCTGGTCCTGTATTTTCTTTTGTGATTTTTTTTCATCTCTCCTCCTGTTTGCTGTTTGTGTGATTGGGGATTATTCGGGAAATCAGCGCAGCTGAAAACTCATCCGGTAACTGATCGGCAATGGGGTTTGCGCCGCTCCCTTCGGTGCCGGTAAGGGCATGGCGTGTTCCACCGCTTCCAGGGCCGCCTGCTCCAGAATCGGCTCGCCATCGCTCACCTCAAGGTTGCTGATCATCCCGCCTGCCTCCAGGGTGAAGCGAACCTGCACCGTGCCTTCCAGCCTGCGGCGGCGGGCAGCCAGCGGATAAAATTTATGGGCTTCGATATGAGCGAGCAGTCCGGCAAGGTATCTTTTTCGGGTTGACTCCCGACCCTCTGCTCCGGCCTTGAGAGATGCGACGTCTGAGACGATTCCATTGCCAGTTGCCGCTCCGGAGTTGTCCAAACTTGATATTTCCCGTTTTTCGCCGGGCTCTTCCGAGGGGTCGGCGTTAGCCGCCTGTCCTTGCCCATAAACGTTGACCTCGATTGCCGGCTGAGGCTGTTGGCTTATCGCTTGGGCAGGGTTGCTCGATTTTGCCTGAAAGATTGCCGTCTCTGTCCTGACTCGTTCGGATGGCTTAGGACTTTTCCGGATAACAGGTGGAGATAAGGGCGTTTGCACGATTCTACCTTGCTCAACTTCGTTTTTTCCTGGTTCCACAAGATCGATGATGCTAACCAGATGTATAGACTTAACCTCAGGCCGTAAATGAGAGGCGCCAGGCGCATAAATGATTGCCAGAAGCAAAAGCAGATGCAGAGCTGTTGCCAGTCCCAGGGGAGGCAGCCAATGTTTGCCCTGAATTTCTGAGGGATAAAAAGGAGCGTTCATGTCAATCTGATCTTGTGTGCAATAGTTGCCAAAAGAGCCGGTATCAATACAGCCCCACGTTTCCACCATATTGTTTTAAATGTACGTAACTATCCAGCAGCACCGCATCTGCTTTGTCATCGGCCTGCTCATGTGCACCAGCACACTTCGCAGACCTCTTGGTCGGCACTGCTGCCGACGATTGACACGCGCATCTGGGGCATTGCTGAACGTATACAGTCCAGAGGTTTAGCAACGTTTTTTTGTTTCTGGTGAACGATTACCGTTTGTAACTATCCAGCTCAATGCCGGAAATGCCTATAACCACCGAAGCGTAACTATTCAGCAGTGCCCCAGGTTGCGGTAAGCGGGACGGCGAAGCGTACTTTTGTACGCGAGCCGGGCCGATCGCCGCAAGATGGGGTGCTGCTGGATAGTTATTACCGTTTTATTATCGGCTTGAAGCTGATGCCCGCACATGTACTACATAGTGGGAGAGGCGACAATGCGGCAAATTGTCGCACACTTTCTGGCCGCCGCCCATGGCCGGCGCTTGACGGGATTGGTTTCCGCAGCGTGAAAATGCCGGTGGAATTTCAACGTCCTGCTGGGGAAATGGGGTTTATCCGGTTTTTTCCCTGAAAGATACTTGACAAACGCAAAGGCAATGTATACTTACTTGATTAAATAGATCAAGTTAATCAGCTTAATAAAATTTGTAACTATCCAGCTCAAGGCCGGAAACGAACAAAAACAACCCCAACCGTAACTACCCGGCAGTGCCGTAGCTGCCAGGCAGAAGCCTGCGAAGTGTGCTGGTGCCCATGAGCAGGCTGATAACAACGCAGATGCGGTGCTGCCGGATAGTTACTAAAATTTATCAGGATGGTGACGGTATGCAGTTGATGGTTAATGGCAAGGCAGAGATTGTGGAGGGAGACAATATTTCCGTGGCCGACCTTCTGGCTTTCAAGCAGGTGGAGTCGCCGGACATGGTCTCGGTGCAGCGAAACGGCAAGATCGTTGACCGGCAACGCTATGCGGAACAGGCCCTGGCCGAGGGGGACGAAATAGAATTTCTCTATTTCATGGGCGGAGGAGCCCGCAGATGAAAGGCTTTGCCACCAGGGCGGTGTACGGAGACTCCAAGGGGAAAGACCCCTACGGGGCATTGAGAATGCCGGTTTATGACGGCGTCGCCTTCGCGCATGAGGATTCCGCCTCCCTGGCCCAGACCTTTGCCGGCCGCAAGCCGGCTTATGTATACACGCGCCTTGCCAATCCGACGGTGCAGGATTTCGAGCAGCGGTTGCAGTCCTTGTCGGGCGGCCTTGCGGTGTTGGCCCTCTCTTCGGGCATGGCCGCCATCAGCAACACTATCATGACCCTGGCGGAGGCGGGCACCAATATCGTCACCACCAAAAAACTGTTCGGCAATACCCTGTCGCTGCTCACCAAAACCTTTGAGCCCTGGGGGCTTTCGGTGCGTTATGTGTCCATGCTCGACCTTTGCGCCCTTGACCGGGCCATCGACGAGGGGACGCGGGCGGTTTTTCTCGAAAGCATGAGCAATCCGCAGCTCGAGGTGGCTGATTGCGCAAAAATCGCGGCCATCACCGCGAAACATGGCGTTCCCCTGGTGGTGGACAATACCCTGCTGACCCCGTATCTGTTCGACAGCAAAAAAGCGGGAGTGAATATCGAAGTGCTTTCCACCACCAAGTATATCTCCGGCGGCGCGACCTCGGTGGGCGGGGCGATTATCGATAACGGCAATTTTGACTGGCGGTGCTCGCCGAAACTGGCCGGGGGTGCGGAACGGTTTGGCAGCATGGCCTTCATGGCCACCCTGCGGCAGGAGGTGTTTCGCAACTTCGGCGCCTGTCTCGCCCCCCACAATGCCTATCTGCAGAGTCTCGGCCTGGAGACCCTGAGTCTCAGGGTGGACAGGAGCTGCGACAATGCCCTGGTTCTGGCCCGTTTCCTGGCCGAGCATCCGCAGGTTGCGGCGGTGAATTATCCGGGTCTGCCGGAGGCTGGGTCTCATGCGGTCGCACGGCAACAGTTCGGCGCCCGCTTCGGCGGCTTGCTCACCTTTGATCTGGCGGATGAGGAGGATTGTCATGCCTTCATGGACAGCTTGCGGATCATCCGGCGCGCCACCAACCTGAACGACAACAAAAGTCTCATTCTCCATCCCTGGTCAACCATTTACGCCGAATACCGCCCGGAAGAGCGGCTCGCGGCCGGGGTGAGGCCGACCATGCTGCGGCTGTCCGTGGGCATCGAGGATGGGGATGATCTTAGCGAAGACCTTGAAAGGGGGTTCAACCACCATGCTTGATTTCACCTCGGAACAACTTGAAAGATACAGCCGCCATATTCTGTTGCAGGATGTGGGGGTGGAAGGGCAGGAAAAACTGCTGGAGGGAAAGGTGCTCATTGTCGGGGCAGGCGGTCTCGGCTGCCCGATCGGCCTGTATCTGGCCGCGGCCGGCGTAGGCACCATCGGCATCGTCGATTGCGATACGGTCGATATCTCGAACCTGCAACGGCAGATCGCCCATTATACCGCGGATATCGGCAGAGCCAAGGTGGAGTCGGCAAAGGAGAAAATGCTGGCCATCAATCCCGGGGTCACGGTCAGAACCTATCAGGAATATCTCAGCGCGGAAAACATCCGGGCCATCATCCGCGACTACGATTTCGTGGTGGACGGCACCGATAATTTCCCCACCAAATTTTTGGTGAACGATGCCTGCGGCATGGAAGGAATTCCCTTTTCCCATGGCGGCATCCTGCGCTTCGACGGCCAGACCATGACGGTGCTGCCGGGCGAGTCCGCCTGCTATCGCTGTGTCTTCCGCGAGCCACCGCCGCCCGACGCGGTGCCCACCTGTTCCCAGGCGGGAGTGCTGGGGGCAATCGCCGGAATGCTCGGCACCATCCAGGCGGCTGAGGCGCTTAAGTTTCTTACCGGGGCCGGCAGTCTGCTGACTGACACCCTGCTGACCTTTAACGCCAAGAACATGGACTTTCGCAAGATCAGGCTGACGCGGCAAAAAGATTGTCCACTCTGCGGGGAAAATCCGACCATTAGCGAATTGAGCGACAACGTCCGGCCAGCCTGCGGCTTGCAGGAAAAAAGCGTGCGGCAGGCCTGCGATGCTGGTCATTAACCGAACGGTCCTTGAGGCGGTTATCGCCCAGGCCAGGGAGGAATTGCCATATGAAGCCTGCGGCTATCTGGCCGAAAAAAACGGCCTCGTCGAGGCGGCGATTTCTCTGACCAACATCGACAAGGCGGCGGATCATTTTTCCCTGGACCCGGCGGAACAGTTTGCCGCGATAAAAGCGATGCGCGGCCAAGGTCAGCATCTCCGCGCTGTTTATCACAGCCATCCCGAGACTCCGGCCAGGCCGTCCCTCGAGGATATCCGCCTGGCCTATGACCCGGAGATCAGCTATGTCATAATCTCTCTGGCCGATCCGGAGAGATTCGAGGTGAAATCTTTCAGAATCAGCCAGGGGCAGGTATCTTCGGAAGAAATTCAGCTTGTCGATGAGCCCTCTCTTGGTTAATGACCGGGAGCCCGGAAAGGAGATAACCATGTCAGACGCCATAAAACCGGATGCCGTAAAAGATTGCCGCAAGGTAGGCTGCCCGATGAATCTTGTTTATGCCAAGGTGGAATTGGCAAAGTTGCAGTCTGGGCAGGTTCTGGAAATATTGCTGGACGACGGGGCGCCGATCGGCAACGTGCCTGGCTCCGTCACCCGTGAAGGCCACAGGATCATTGAGCAGAAACGTCTGGCGGACGGCGCCTGGTCGCTGCTGATCGAGAAGAAGTAATAGCGATGCTAACCCTCGGCAGCAAAAGTCATTACGGACTCAAGGCGCTGCTCTATCTTGCCGAGCACAGTGCGAACGGCCCGCTGCAGATCAAGGATATTGCGGCCAGCCGACATATCCCCCAGAACTACCTGGAACAGATCTTCAACCAGCTCGGCAAGGCAAACATCGTCCGCAGTTTTCGCGGCAAGAATGGCGGCTACAAATTGGCTGGAGATCCTGGGGATATTACGGTCAAGGATATTATTCTCCTGCTTGAGGGCGGCATTGATCTGGTGCCGAACGGAGCAGAATCCGCCGATGCGCTCAACGCCATGCTGCAAAAGGCGCAGGAATGTCTGCTGGCAACGCTCACGGTCAGCCTTGCCGATTTGTTGGCCCGGCAGCGTTTGCAGCAGGATGTGGTCATGTTTGATATCTAGTCGGCCATGAAAAACGCATAACGGTTTGATTTTTATTGATAAAATTGACAATTTATATCACTATGAATTGCAGGTTATTGCAGTATTAC